>NZ_QFQZ01000002.1 GCF_003243465.1 Caulobacter segnis | reverse complement strand
CGAGATCCTCCGGAGGGCCATCCAACAGCGCCTCTAACCCACAGCGCGCACGGCGAGAGTAACCGCCCGCCCTCTCGACCTATGGCTGCCGAGGCTTGAAAACTGCCGCCAAATGGCCGTTTAAGAGGCACTAAAATGGTATTGTTTCGGTGGGCAGCGTTCTAGGGCCTTCCGGCTATAAGTAACTGAATTAACAACGATAAATGGAGGAAACGCGTGGTGAGTGTCTTTTAGCCCAGGCTTGTGTGGCGCCTAACCAACAGTCGTCACTCAAAAGCGAGTAAAATAAACAGCTTAGGCTTTTCGGCAGCGGTGCTGTCAGCTTTAGTGTCTAACCTGCGGGCCAGATAAAGGTACTTCAATGGTCTGCTTAACCATCAAGGCGCGCGGTCTTGCAGCCGTATCAGCGTCAGCAGTCAACGGGGGATACAGAATATGATCGATCCGAAATCGAAGAACGCGGCCATGCGCCGCAAGGCTTTCATGCTTGCGCTGCTGGGCGGCGCCTGCTTCGCCGACATGGCCATGGCCCAGACGGCGCCCGCGGCCGAGCCGGAATCGGTTGACGAAGTGATCGTCACCGCCTTCCGCAAGAGCCTCGCCACCGCCCTGGAAGTGAAGCGCAAGGACGTCCGCGTCTCGGACGGCATCTCGTCGGAAGACATCGGCAAGTTCCCGTCGGAGAACATCGCCGAAGCCATCCAGCGCATCCCGGGCGTCCAGATCTCCAACATCAACGGCCGGGGCTCGACGATCAGCATCCGGGGCCTTGGCCCGCAGTACGCCCTGACCACCGTCAACGGCCAGGCGTTCAAGAGCTCGAACTTCACCGACGGCTTCCGCTACGACGTCATCCAGACGGAACTGGCCTCGGGCATCCAGGTCTATAAGTCGCCGACGGCCGACATGGACGCCGGCGGCTTGGCCGGCACGGTCAACATCGACACGGTGCATCCGTTCGACGTGAAGGGCCGCCAGATCATCATCGCCGGCAAGGCCCAGAAGCAGGACCTGATCGGCGGCAATCCGACCGGCAAGTACGGCCTGACCTATGTCGACCACTTCCTGGACGGCAAGCTGGGCGTGTTCCTGGGCGGCGGCTATCAGGAGCTGAAGGACCGCGGCGACTATCTCTGGATGGACCGCTGGACCGTCAGCAACGGCACCTACACGCCGGCGCGCCTGCGCTATCGCCGCATCGACCGCGAAACCAAGCGCTCGATGCTGAACGGCGCCCTGCAGTTCAAGCCGACCAGCGACCTGCAGGTCGACCTGATCGCGACCTACGCCAAGGACAAGACCCAGCAGGACCTGCACCAGCAGGTGTTCCTGCTGACGACGCCTTCGGCCTCGAACGTCGTGCCGATCACGGTGGCGAACGGCACCGCCACCAAGGTCCAGGTCAACAACTTCCGCCTCGAAAACAACCACCAGTTCGAGAACCGTCCGCAGTCGACGGGCGCCCTGACGACCAACATCCACTACACGGGCATCGAGAACTGGGATTTCAAGGGCACGGCGCACTACTCGCGCGGCAGCGCCAAGCACAACGAAGAGGCCGCGATCCTCGGCATCAACATCCCGAGCGCGACCATCGACATCAGCAACCCGAAGAACGTCGTCTTCACGACCTCGACGCCGCTGACCGATACGGCCCAGTACAACACCTCGACGCTGATCCGGAACACCTATCCGAACGGCGCCTACCGTTCGATCGACTCGTACGAAGACGCCGCCCAGTTCGACGCCAAGCGCTTCCTCGACTGGGGCGTGCTGGAATCGGTCCAGGTCGGCGCCAAGACGCGGCACGAAGTGCTCAAGCGCAACGTGATCCGTCGCGACGGCCAGAACACCATCCCGGCCTCGTATTCGCCGACCATGGCCGCCACGGGCCTGTCGATCACCAACTTCCTGGACGGCGAAGCCACCCTGCCGGCGGCCTGGGTGTCGCCGAACCTGCAAGCCTATCGCGATGCGCTGAAGGCCCAGGGCGTCTCGGTGTACGCAGCGTTCGATCCGTCGGGCAGCTTCCGCGTCGAGCGTGACCTGACCTCGTTCTACGCCATGGCCAACCTGAAGGGCGAAGTGCTGTCCAAGACCTTCCGGGGCAACCTGGGCGTCCGCAGCGAGAGCACCGACCAGACGGTGAAGGGCTATGTCGGCGGCGCCGCCAACCCGCAGAACACCGAAGTGAAGCTGGTGGCCGGCACCTACACGACGAAGAAGTCGTACGACAACATCCTGCCGTCGGCGAACTTCAGCCTGGACCTGACCGACAACCTGCTGCTGCGCGTCGCCGCCGCCAAGGTGCTGGTGCGTCCGATCATCGACTCCAACAACCAGCTGGCCACCACCCGCACGACCACCACGGACACGACGGGCAAGAAGGTCAACACGATCTCGATCGGCCAAGGCGACCTGGATCCGATGACCGCCAACCAGCTCGACCTGACGCTGGAGTGGTACTACGGCCAGGGCAACGGCCTGTCGGCCGGCTACTTCTCGAAGAAGGTCAAGAACGGCGTCTATACGTCGGTCGTCTGCCCGACCTCGTATGAAGGCACCGCCCTTTCGAAGGACGCCACCGGGGTCTGCGTCTCGGGCGCCGGCGACACCTACTCGATCACCCAAAGCTTCAACGACGACCGCACGGTCGACATCCACGGCTACGAAGTGAACTGGCAACAGTCGTTCGACGCCTGGCTGCCGATCAAGGGCTTTGGCCTGATCACCAACTACACCCACGTGAATCCGGCGACCTCGACGACCGGCTTCCGTCTGGCCAACCTGTCGGAGCACACCGCCAACGGCACGCTGTACTGGGAAAACCAGACCTTCAGCGCCCGTCTGTCGGCCAACTACCGCAGCGCCTATGACCAGACTTCGGTGGAAAGCTTCTTCGCCGGCCCGCTGGGCCACACGGTCAAGTCGCGCACCCAGTTCGACCTGAACCTGGGCTACAACGTCAACGAACACCTGAGCTTCGCCTTCGCGGCGATGAACATCAACAACGCTCAGGAGAAGTCCTACCTCGGCAATTCGAGCCGCTGGCAAGAGACCTCGGTCACCGGCCCGAGCTACTACCTGTCGTTCCAATACAAGATGTAACGCGTTCGGCGCGGCGCTCTCTTCCTCCCCTGAGCGCCGTGTCTTTCCTGGCCCTGTCCGCGCGGCGGACGGGGCCTTTACCCTGGCGCCCGTCGTTTTCCTTCTCCTAGGCGGCGGGCGTCCCTTTTTGTAGATCCTGATGCCGATGAAAGCCTCTCTGAACCGACGTCAGGCGCTGATCTCCGCGGCCGCCGCGGCCATTGCGGGTCCCGCCTTCGCCGCACCGTCCGCCAAGGGCGCCGCCGCCGCGCGCGAGAGCCTGCGCCGCCTGTTCGGCCCACGTCTGGCCGGCGTGAACCTGACCCTCAGTCCGAGCGCCGGGCGCTCCTGGTATTCGGTCAGCGACAAGGCCGGCAAACTCACCATTTCCGGCGATACGCCCGTCGCGCTCGTGCGCGGGGCCTACGCCTATCTGAACCAGGCGGGCCTGGCCCACGTCAGCTGGGAGGGCGATAGGATCGCCCAGGGCGGCGCCTTGCCCGCCGCGTCGGGCGCGCGCGTCGAGACGCCGTTCCGCCACCGCGCCTATCTGAACACCTGCACCTACGGCTACACGACGCCGTGGTGGGGCTGGGATCGCTGGACGCGCGAGATCGATTGGATGGCGGCGCATGGCGTCGACATGCCGCTGGCCATGGAAGGCCAGGAATATGTCTGGCGCGCGCTGTGGCGCGAGTTCGGCCTCAGCGAGGCCGAGCTGGCCGACTACTTCTCGGGGCCGGCCTTCACGCCCTGGCAGCGCATGGGCAATATCGAGGGCTATCGCGCCCCTCTGCCGACCAACTGGATCGACAAGAAAAAGGACCTGCAGGTCAAGATCCTGGGCCGCATGCGGTCGCTGGGCATGACCCCTATCCTGCCGGCGTTCGGCGGCTACGTGCCCAAGGCGTTCGCCCAGAAGAACCCCAAGGCGCGCATCTATCGGATGCGTCCGTGGGAGGGCTTCCATGAGACCTACTGGCTGGATCCCGCCGATCCGCTGTTCGCCAAGATCGCCGGGCGCTTCTTGGCGCTGTACACCCAGACCTACGGGGCGGGGACCTACTATCTGGCGGACTCGTTCAACGAGATGCTGCCGCCGATCAACGCCGACGGGGCGGACGCCCGCGACGCGGCCTATGGCGACGGCACGGCCAACACCAACGCGACCAAGACCAAGGTCGAGGTCGATCCGGCGCTGAAGGCCCAGCGCCTGGCCGCCTACGGCAAGGCGATCTACGACTCGATCCGCCAGGCGCGGCCGGACGCGGTCTGGGTGATGCAGGGCTGGCTGTTCGGCGCCGACAGCCACTTCTGGGACCCGGCGGCGATCTCGGCCTATCTGAGCCTGGTCCCCGACGACAAGCTGATGATCCTGGACATCGGCAACGACCGCTATCCGGCTGTCTGGAAGAACGCCAAGGCCTTCGGCGGCAAGCCGTGGATCTACGGCTACGTCCACAATTACGGCGGCAGCAACCCGGTCTATGGCGACCTCGGCTACTACCGCCAGGACATTCCCGCGATCGCGGCCAATCCCGAAGCGGGCAAGCTGGCCGGCTTTGGCATGTTCCCCGAAGGCCTGCACAACAACTCGATCGTCTACGACGCCGTCTATGACCTGGCCTGGGGCGCGGGGCAGAAGACGCTGTCGGCTTGGCTGTCGACCTACGCCCGCGCGCGCTACGGCAAGACCTCGCCCGCGCTCGACGCGGCGCTTGGCCAACTGGTCGAGGCGGCCTATTCGACCCGCTACTGGACGCCGCGCTGGTGGAAGAGCAAGGCCGGCGCCTATCTCTTCTTCAAGCGCCCGACGGCGACGATCGGCGAGTTCCCGCCGCATCCGGGCGATCGCGCCAAGCTGGAGACGGCGGTGAAGGCGCTGACGGCGCTGGCCCCGGCCTACGCCAACGAGCCGCTGTTCATTCTTGACCTGACCGACGCCACGCGCCACCTGGCGACGCTGAAGATCGACGACCTGCTACAGGCCGCCGTGGCCGCCTATCGCCGGGGCGACATCGCCGCCGGGGACCAGGCGCGCGCCGAGATCGAGACCCTCGCCCTGTCGATCGACAAGCTGCTGGGCGTCCAGCCCGAGACGCTGGCCACCTGGATCGACGACGCCCGCGCCTATGGCGACACGCCCGCCGACGCGGCGGCCTATGTCGCCAACGCCAAGGCCCAGGTCACGGTCTGGGGCGGGGAGGGCAACCTCAACGACTACGCGTCCAAGGCCTGGCAGGGCCTTTATCGCGGCTTCTACCTGCCGCGCTGGTCGATGTTCCTCGACGCGCTGAAGGCGGCGGGGACGGGGACCTTCGACGAGCCCGCCGCCGTGCGCGCCAGCATCGCCTGGGAACGCGCCTGGGTGGACGCCGAGGTCGCCTATCGCCGCGACAAGCCCGCCGACCCGATCGGCGAGATCAAGACCCTGATCGCACGGATCGGTCAGGGCGGGGAGAAGACCGCATGAGCAAGCCCGCCGCCCGTTTCCTGTCCCTGGACGTGTTCCGAGGCCTGACGGTCTGCCTGATGATCGTCGTCAACACGGCGGGTCCGGGCGCCAAGGCCTACACCCAGCTGGTGCACGCGCCGTGGTTCGGCTTCACGGCGGCGGACGCAGTGTTCCCGTCGTTCCTGTTCGCGGTCGGCTGCTCGATGGCCTTCGCCTTCTCGCGACCGATTCCGACCCGTGAGTTCATGGCCAAGGTGCTGCGCCGCGCGGCCCTGATCTTCCTGCTCGGCTTCCTGATGTACTGGTTCCCCTTCGTGAAGAAGGTCGACGGGCATTGGGCGCTGATCCCGTTCTCCGACACCCGCGTCATGGGCGTTCTGCAGCGGATCGGCTTGGCCTATCTGCTGGCGGCTCTGGCCGTGCGCTGGCTGTCGCCGCGCCTGATCGTGGCGCTGTCGGCCGTGCTGCTGCTGGGCTACTGGGCGATCCTGATGACGTTCGGCGATCCGGCCGCCCCGCTGTCCAAGCTGGGCAATGCCGGCACGCACCTGGACCTCTTGCTGATCGGCCAGAACCACCTCTATCGCAAGGACGGCGGCTTCGATCCCGAGGGCCTGCTGGGCACGCTTCCTTCGACCGTCAACGTGCTGGCCGGATATCTGGCGGCGCGCTTCCTGAAGGAGAACCCAGGCTCCAGCTCGGCCCTGACGCGGATGGCCGTCGCGGGTGTCGTCCTGATCCTGGCGGGCCTGGCCTGGAACCCGCTGTTCCCGATCGCCAAGAAGCTCTGGACCGGCAGCTTCGTGCTGCTGACCGTCGGCATCGACCTCGTCCTGCTGGCCGGCCTGACCAAGCTGCTGGAAGGCAAGGATTCCAATCCGGGGACTTACTTCTTCCAGGTCTTCGGCCTCAATCCGCTGGTGATCTACCTGTTCTCGGAACTGTTCGTGACGGTCCTGAACATGATCGAGGTCGCGCCGGGCGTGGGCGTCTACAAGTGGATCGGCGTCAACATCTTCCAGGCCATGGTCCCCGGCGCGTTCGGCTCGCTGCTTTGCGCGGTGGCCTACATGCTGGTCTGCTGGCTGCTTGGCTATGTGATGGCCCGTCGCGGCGTCGTCGTGAAGCTGTAGGAGCCGTCATGCGCCTGTCCCTTCGTATCGCCGCCGTCGCCATTGTCCTGACCTCGGCGGCGACCGCCGCGTCGGCCGACACGCTCGAGAAGGTCGTGATCCTCAGCCGCCACGGCGTGCGCGCCGCGATGTCGTCGCCGGAAAAGCTGGAGGAGGCCTCGGCGCGTCCCTGGCCGCGCTTCGAGGTTCCGGCCGGCCACCTGACCGCGCGGGGCTCGACCCTGGTCACGCGCATGGGCGACTACTATCGCCAACACTACGCCGCCCAGGGCCTGCTGAAGGCCGGCGACTGCTCGGCGGTCTACGCCTGGGCCAATGTCACGCAACGCACCATCGCCACGGGACGCGCCTATGCCGACGCCCTTGCGCCCGGCTGCGCTCTCGCCGTCAACACGGTGGGTGAGGGCAATAACGACCCGATGTTCGAGCCGGTGAAGGCTGGGATCGCCAAGCCCGACCACGCCCTGGCCCGCGCCGCCGTGGCCGGTCGCGTCGGCGGCGACCTGAGCGCCTGGAGCGCCAGCCACCACCAGGAGGCCGAGCAGCTCGACGCCCTCTTGATGCAATGCGCCAAGGGGCCGTGCCCCGCCGCGCCGGGGAAGCGCCGCGTGTTCGACGCCAAGCCCGGCTTCGTCGACGGCGAGGAGCTGGCCGGCGTCTCGGGTCCGGAGGCCTTTGCCTCGGGCGTCACCGAGAGCCTGCTGATGGCCTGGGCCGACGGCCGAGACTTCGCGGGCCTGGGTTGGAAGGGTCTGGACGAGGAGGCGCTGACTCGCGCGTTCTTCCTCCATCAGGCCGAGTTCGATCTTCGCCTTCGCACGCCCTACGTGGCGCGGATTCTGGCCGGTCATCTGGCCGATCGCCTGGCGGCGACCGTGGAGGGCGGCGCGGGCTCGATCGGCCCCGCCGACGCCAAGCTGGTGGTGATCGCCGGACACGACGGGACGCTGGCCTCGCTGGGCGGCCTGCTGCGGATGGAGTGGACCTTGCCGGGCTACCAGCCCAACCAGATCCAGCCGGGCGGCGCCCTGGTGTTCGAGCGCTGGAAGCGTGACGACGGCGTGCGCGTGGTCCGCGTGCGCTTCACGGGCCAGAGCCTGTCGCAGCTGCGGAACATGACCCCGCTGGACGCCAAGACTCCGCCGCTGTCGGCGCCGGTCTTCATCCAGGGCTGCGGGACGGCCGCGCCAGCCTTCGACTGCCGGCTGGAAGACTTCGAGACGGTCGTGCGAAGCGCGACGCGCGCGGACGGCTAGAGGCCGCTTCGGCGGTCTAGGAACGTCGCCCAGCGAATGGGCGCGCAGGCGGCGCTTACAGGCCGCGAGTAGGGAGTTCGATGATGAAGTGGATGCACGTCGCGGCGGTCTGCGCCCTGGCCCTGGCCTCGTCGGCCGTTCCGAGCCGCCAGGCCCTGGCCGCCAGCGCCTCGAGCCGCGCCCTCGCCGAGGCCGCGCCGCTGTTCGCCGACGCCCCCGTCCGAGGCGGTTTCCAGCTCGTGGGCAAGGGCGTCGTCCCGACGATCGTGGTCGATCCCGCCGACGCCGCCGTGGTGCGCCACGCCGCCGATGATCTTTTCGACGACATCCAGACCGTCACCGGCCAGCGGGCGACGGTGGCCGCCGCGCCGGCCGGCAAGACCGCGATCCTGGTCGGCACGCTGGGCCAGAGTCCGCTGATCGACCAACTGGTCGCCGCCAAGCGCGTCGACGTCTCGCGGCTTAAAGGCGCGTGGGAGAGTTTCGTCATCGCCACGGTCGACCGTCCGGTTCCGGGCGTCGACAAGGCCCTGGTGGTGATCGGCAGCGACCGGCGCGGGACCGCGTTCGGCGTCTATGAGGTCGCGCAGTCCATGGGCGTCTCGCCTTGGGCCTGGTGGGCCGACGTCACGCCCAAGCGTCGCGAGGCCCTGTACGTGCGCGCCGGCGTCCATCGCTTTGGTCCGCCGTCGGTCCGCTATCGCGGAATCTTCGTCAATGACGAGGACTGGGGTCTCTATCCCTGGGCGGTGAAGACCTTCGACCCCGAGCGCGGCGACATCGGGCCCAAGACCTATCGCAAGGTCTTCACCCTGCTGCTGCGCCTGAAGGCCAACACCCTGTGGCCGGCGATGCACCACACCACCGCGCCGTTCAATTCCGATCCCGCCAACGCCAAGCTGGCCGAGGAGTACGGCATCGTCATGGGCTCGTCCCACGCCGAGGCCATGCTGCGCAACAATGTCGGCGAGTGGAAGGACGACCCGGCCAAGTTCAACTACGCGACCAATCCCGAGGGCGTGAAGGCCTATTGGGAGGAGCGCGCCAAGGCCAACGCGGGCTTCGAGAGCCTGTGGACCGTCGGCATGCGCGGCATCCACGACACCGGCATGGTCGGTCCCAAGACCACCGAGGAAAAGGTCGCCCTGCTGGACAAGATCATCGCCGACCAGCGCGAGATCCTGTCCAAGAACGTCAACGCCGACGTCGCCAAGATCCCGCAGATCTTCGTGCCCTATAAGGAGGTCCTGGGGATCTACCGCGCGGGCCTGAAGGTCCCCGACGACGTGACCATCGTCTGGCCGGACGACAACTTCGGCTACATCCGTCAGTTCGCCAGCCCCGAGGAGGCCGCGCGCAAGGGCGGGGCGGGGGTGTACTATCACCTCTCGTACCTCGGCTATCCGCTGGCCTATCTGTGGCTCTCCACGACGCCCCCGGCCCTGGTGCAGGAGGAGATGGTCCACGCCTGGGACAAGGGCGCACGCAACGTCTGGATCGCCAATGTCGGCGACATCAAGCCGGCCGAGATCGGGACCAGCCACTTCCTGGAAATGGCCTGGGACATCGACCGCTGGCGCGGCAAGACCCAGAAGCAGTTCCTGCAGGACTGGACGGCCCGGAACCTCGGTCCGGACCTCGCGGCCAAGACCGCCGACCTCATGGACCGCTACTACCGCCTGAACTTCGAGCGCCGCCCCGAGCACCTGGAGTGGCAGCCCAAGGCCGAGGCGCGCCACCTCTCCAGCTATACGCCCGAGGAGGTCAACGCCCGCCTGAAGGCCTTCCGCGTCCTCGTCGACGAAACCAAGGCGACGGGCGAGAAGGTCTCCCCGGAGCTGCGCGACGCATGGTTCGAACTGGTCGAGTTCCCGATCCGCGTGTCAGCGGCGGCGAACATGCGATTCTTCGCGGCCGAGCGTTACAACGAGCTGATCGACGGCCAGCAGGCCATGGCCCGCTCTGCGGGCGGCGCGGCGGTCGAGGCCCAGGCCGAGATCACCGCCCTGACCGACCGCTTCAACAACCAGATCGCCGGCGGCAAGTGGCGCTGGATCATGCCGGAGGAGCCGGCCGACAGCCAGTGGCGCATCTATCGCGCCCGCTCGATCCCGCTGCCCGGCGCGGGCCTCGCCGCCGATCCTGGGCCATTCCTGAGCGTCGTCGACAGCGCCGGCCCCGTCGGTCAACTGACGACCGAGGCCGAGACGTTCTTGGCCAACACGGGCTGGCGTCTGGTGGAAGGCGTCGGGCGCGGCAAGGGCGTGATGATCGCCGACTCGGCCGGCGCGTCGCTGTCATTCAAGGTCGAAGCGCCCTCCAAGGGGCTTAACCTGCAACTGGGCGTGCTGCCGATCTTCCCGGACGGGCAGGGCGGCGATATCGCCCTCGATGTCAGCATCGACGGCGGCCCCGCCCAGCGCGTCTCCTGGCCGCGCGCCGTGGGCTCGCCCGCCTGGGCGCAGGGCGTGCTGGACAACCTGCTGAAGGCGTCGGTAGGCCCCGAGCTATCGCCTGGCGCGCACACCGTGCAGGTGATCGCCAGAACGGGCCGCGTGGCGCTGGACCAACTGCGCCTCGCCGCGCCGGAAGAGGTTCCCACGCACGAGAACCACTAGGATGTTCTGAAGCTGGCGGCCGTCGCTCCGACGGTCGCCGGACATCGTGAAGCTGATGGATCCGGCGCGCCGAGACCGGCGCGCAAAGCCGCGTGCGCGATGAAGGCGCGACGTGAATTCAAGGATTTGGGAAGAAGTGGCGGGGACCCAAGTTCTTCACTTGGGTCCCCGTGGTGCCGCCGGGCAGGATTGAACTGCCGACCTCAGCCTTACCAAGGATGCGCTCTACCACTGAGCTACGGCGGCGACGAGGAGGGGGCGTATAGCGAGGAGAATCGCGATCGCCAAGCCCAAAATCGTCTTGACCGAAGAACTTTGTCGCCGCACCCCGGCGACATGCCGATCAGCGACGACAAGATGACCCGCGAAGCCAAGCTGGCCGAGGCCCTCCGGACCAATCTGCGCAAGCGAAAAGCCGCGTCCCGTGGGGTTTCTGGCGATTTTGACCCCGCGATCGAGGCCGCGCGCGCCGCGCCCCGGCCGTATAACGCCGTTCGGAAGTTGCTGGGGATAAGTCATCGCGACGGCGCGCGCGTCGACCTGTGCGTCGAACTGTCCGCGCCGTTTCCGAATCCCGACGGGGAGGGCTGGGCCGTCGCGGTGCGGCTGGCCGGCGACGGCGGCCAGTTCGACACCGACTTCGGCAAGGCCGCCTTCGGGCGCGACGGCCTGGCGGCGACGCGCAAGGCGATCGACCTGGCGCAGGTGGCGCTGGACCTCGCCAGCACCACGCACGACCTGCGCTGGCCCGAGGATGAGCGCCCTTACGACCTCTCTGCGCCGATCTAGGCCCGCAAATCGCCGGGAGGCCCTTGCAACCCCTCTTGCAACGGATAGAACCCGCCCCTCACATGTGAGCCGCGCCGAGACACCCCCGCTTGGCGCGTTCGAGGGACCTCATGGATCGCATCGCCATCACCGGCGGCGCGCAGCTGAACGGGACGATCCCGGTCAGCGGCGCCAAGAACTCGGCCATCAAGCTGATGGCGGCCAGCCTGCTCACCGACGAGCCGCTGCGCCTGACGAACATGCCCCGCCTGGCGGACACGCGCTTCCTGGGCAAGCTGCTGACGCGCCTGGGCGTGCAGGTGACCGAGAGCGACGGCCCCGACGGCCAGCAGACGATCCTGCACGCGCCGGAGATCACCAGCGGCTTCGCGCCCTACGACCTGGTTCGCCAGATGCGCGCCTCGTTCAACGTGCTGGGCCCGCTGGTCGCCCGTTCGGGCCAGGCCAAGGTCTCGCTGCCCGGCGGCTGCACCATCGGCGCGCGTCCCGTCGACCTGCACCTGCAGGCGCTGGAGGCGCTGGGGGCCAAGATCGACCTGCACGAGGGTTATGTCTACGCCCAGGCCCCGCGCGGCCTGAAGGGCGCCGAGATCAGCTTCCCGATCGTCTCGGTCGGGGCGACCGAGCACGCCATGCTGGCGGCCGTCCTGGCCGACGGCGTCACCGTGATCCACAACGCCGCCTGCGAGCCTGAGTTGGCCGACCTGCAGGACTGCCTGAACGCCATGGGCGCCAAGGTGGAAGGCGCGGGCACGCCGACCATCACCATCACCGGCGTCGCCCGCCTGCAGGGCGCCACCCACGCCGTGATCCCCGACCGGATCGAGATGGGCACCTACGCCGTCGCCGCCGCCATGGCCGGGGGCGAAGTGCGCCTGACCAACGCCCGTCCGGGCCTGATCGACGCCCTGCTCGACAAGCTCAAGGAAGCCGGCGCGGGCGTCGAGCCCACCGCCGATGGCGTCATCATCCGCCGCAACGGCCACCGGCTGGAATCGGTCGACGTCGAGACCGCGCCGTTCCCGGGCTTCGCGACCGACCTGCAGGCGCAGTTCATGGCTTTGATGACCACGGCCAACGGCGAGAGCCGCATCCGTGAGACCATCTTCGAGAACCGCTTCATGCACGCGCCGGAACTGATGCGCCTGGGCGCCGATATCTCGGTTGCCGGCGGCGAGGCCCGCGTGCGCGGCGTCGAGCGCTTGGAAGGCGCCGAGGTGATGGCCACCGACCTGCGCGCCTCGGTCAGCCTGGTGATCGCCGGCCTGGTCGCGCGCGGCGAGACGACGGTCTCGCGCATCTACCACCTCGATCGCGGCTTCGAGCGTCTGGAAGAAAAACTGGGCGCCTGCGGGGCGCAGGTCCGTCGTCTCAAGGGCGACGGCGAGGCGGAGCTCTAGCCGATGGCCGACGCCGTCAAGCCGCTGCGCCTGCTGGCCCACGACCCCGAGGATCTCGCCGTGCTGTCGGCCGCCTTGCAGGACGCCATCGCCAAGATTGGCGACATCCGCTGGGACGCGCAGAGCCGCACCCTCACGATCGCCTGCAACCGCTTCCGCTGGGAAGCGCTGGGCAAGCGCGCCAAGGCGGGCGAGCGGGTGCGTTCGGCCCTGCAGTTCGGCGATGTCGCGGGCGTGCAGGCCCGCAACCTGCGCCGCGACGCCAAGGGCGCGGTGGTCGAGCTGCTGTCGATCGGCTTCGAGCCGGCGCAGGAGGCGCCGGCGGGCGTGGTCACCCTGACCTTCGCCGGCGGCGGCGACATGCGCGTGTCGGTCGACTGCCTGGACGTGGCGCTGGCCGACGTCTCCGATCCCTGGATCACGCCCCGGACGCCGGGCCACGCGGAATAAGTCCGACCATTCGGGCTAAGAATTGGGCGCCGTGCTCAACCCTTGGGCGGCCTGATTTTCGTGATCTTTCCGTAGGCAGACCGAACGCTGAGAAATTGTCCCACGCTCTAGTGATCCGCGGGGCGGTTATTCTGGCGCCCGGGCGGTGTTAAGTTAACGTCACACGCCCGTCAGAGGCGTGCTCGTTAGGGACGCCTCCATGGCCAGAAAGTCCGCCTATTCGACCGGTTTCGGTTCGTACGACATCGCGCAGCCCGAGGCGTCGGCCTTGGCGCACGGCGGGCTTCGCTTCGCATGGGGCCGCGTCGGGGCGTTCGGCTTGTGCCTGGCGTTCTGGGCCGGCGTGGCGACATGGGCCTGCGCGGTGCTCGGCTAACGAGTCCGCGCTGACCGTCTGAGGTCTTCTGCTTCTCCAACAGTCGGACAGATGACAAAACTTTGTCATTCGCCCGGCCTTGCCTCCTAAGCTCGACCCTGGGCGCGTCCGCCTGGGGCTTGGTGGCGCGCCGACGGGTTTGAAGCCCTCGGGGACCATGGGATGAGCGCGCCCGACAACGATCTGTGGAACGAGGATCTGGCGCCGACCAGCGCCGCGCAGCGCAACTGGCGCTGGTGGCATTTCGCGGCCCTGTGGCTGGGCATGGTGATCGCGGTGCCCGCCTACATGCTGGCGGGCGGACTGATCGACCAGGGCCTGTCGGCGGGCCAGGCCGTGGCCGCGATCATGCTGGGCAACCTGATCATCCTGGGACCCATGCTGCTGATCGGCCACGCCGGCGCGAAACACGGCGTGCCGTTTGCGGTGCTGGTGCGCTCCTCGTTCGGCTGGCGGGGCGCCAGCCTGCCGGCCCTGGCCCGCGCCCTGGTGGCCTGCGGCTGGTACGGTATCCAGACCTGGATCGGGGGCGGCGCGCTTTTGACCCTTCTGGGCGTCATGGTGGGCAAGAACCTGACCGGCCCCATCACGCCCTTGGGCATTGGAACCGGCCAACTGACGGCCTTCGCGGCCTTCTGGCTGCTGCAACTGCTGTTCGTCACCAAGGGGCTGGACGCCGTCCGCAAGCTGGAGACCTGGACCGCGCCGGTGAAGGTCATCGTCTGCGCGCTGCTGGTCTGGTGGGCGCTGTCCAAGGCGGGTGGGCTGGGCTCCATGCTGCACGCACCTTCGGTCTACGACCCCGGCCATCCCAAGGCGGGTCGCTTCTGGACGGAGTTCCCGCCGATCGTCACCGCCATGGCTGGCTACTGGGGGACGCTGGCCCTGAACATTCCCGACTTCACCCGCTTCGCCCGCACCCAGCGCGACCAGATCCTGGGTCAGGCCGCCGGCCTGCCGGGGCCCATGACCCTGATGGCCCTGATGAGCGTGATCGTCACCTCGGCCACGGTGGTGATCTTCGGCAAGGCGATCTGGGACCCCGTGGCCCTGGCCGGCGACATCGGCGGCGTGGCGGTCATGATCGGGCTGCTGATCATCAGCCTCGACACCGTCTCCTGCAACATCGCCGCCAACCTGGTGGGGCCGGCCTACGACTTCGCCGCCGTGTGGCCCGAGAAGATCACCTATCGCATCGGGGGCTACATCACCGCCGGGATCGGCGCGCTGATCATGCCCTGGAAGCTTATGGAGAGCACCAACGGCTACATCTTTGTCTGGCTGACGGGCTACGGCGCCCTGCTGGGCCCGATCGCCGGGATCATGATCGTCGACTACTGGCTGGTGCGCCGCGCGGCCCTGGTCGCCGACGATCTCTATCGTCGCGAGGGAGTCTATGGCTATCGGCGGGGCTGGAACCCGGCCGCCGTCATCGGCCTGGCGTGCGGCGTGCTGCCGAACCTGCCGGGGTTCCTGGCCACGGCCTTTCCGCATCTTTTCGGCGGCGTGGCGGGCTTCTGGACCGGGCTCTACGCCTACGCCTGGTTCGTGGGTTTCGTGCTGTCGGGCGCCGTCTACGGCTTGCTGATGCGGCGTCGCTAGAGCGGGGGGCGCGGCGCGTGGCTCAAAAGGCCGCGCTGCCCCCTTGCCACCTCGCCAAAAAACCGCATCTAGGCGCCATGCGCCGTTTCCAATTCTCCGATCCCGGTTTCGCCGAAGCCTTCAAGGCCTTCCTCGATGAGCGCCGGGGCTCTCCCGCCGATGTCGACGCCGCCGCGCGCGACGTGCTGGAGGCGGTCAAGACGCATGGGATCGCGGCGGTGCTCGAGTTCAGCCGCAAGTTCGATAAGGTCGAGCTGACGGCCGAGACGATCCGGGTCACGCCGGAAGAGATCGAGCAGGGTTGGGCGGACACGCCCGCCGACGTGCGCGAGGCCATCGCCTTCGCCGCCGCCCGCATCCGCGCCTATCACAGTCGCCAACGCCCGGCCGACCAGGCCTGGACCGACGAGGCCGGCGTCGAGCTCGGCTGGCGCTGGACGCCGCTGGAGGCCGTGGGCGTCTATGTCCCGGGCGGCCGCGCCGCCTACCCCTCGACCGTGCTGATGAACGCCGTGCCGGCCCAGGTGGCGGGCGTCGATCGCATCGCCATGGTCACCCCGCCGGGCAAGCTGCAACCCGCGGTGCTGGCCGCAGCCAAGGAAGCCGGCGTCACCGAGATCTGGCGCGTCGGCGGCGCCCAGGCGGTGGCCGCCCTGGCCTATGGCGCGGGTCCGATCCAGCCGGTCGACAAGATCGTCGGTCCCGGCAACGCCTTCGTCACCGCCGCCAAGCGTCGCCTCTACGGTGTCGTCGGCATCGACGCCCTGGCCGGTCCTTCGGAAATCGTCGTCGTGACCGACAACAAGACCAATCCCGACTGGATCGCCGCCGACCTGCTCAGCCAGGCCGAGCACGACCCGGCCGCCCAGTCGATCCTGATCACCGACGACGAAACCTTCGCCGCCCAGGTCGAGGAGGCGGTTACGGCGCGTCTGACGACCCTCGCCACGGGCGAGGACGCCGCCGCCTCGTGGCGCGACCACGGCGCGGTGATCATCGCGCCGCTGGACGAGAGTCCGGCGCTGGTCGACGCCATCGCCCCCGAGCACGTCGAGTTCGCGACGGAGGCGCCCGAGCGTCTTTCCGATCGCGTGCGCCACGCGGGGGCGATCTTCCTGGGCCGCGTCACGCCCGAGGCGATCGGCGACTACGTCGCGGGCTCCAACCACGTGCTGCCCACCAGCCGCGCGGCGCGCTTCCAGTCGGGCCTGTCGATCTACGACTTCATCAAGCGCACCTCGATCGTGAAGTGCGACGCCGCCGCGTTCGGCATCCTGGGACCGCACACCGTCGCCCTCGCCAAGGCCGAGGGGCTGCCGGCTCACGCCCTGTCGGCGGAGATCCGGTTGCCTTCCGCCGGCTGACGCGCGAACCTCCCGCGCCAGATGAGCCCGACAGACGACCGCGCCCGCCAAAGAATCCAGTCGATCGAGATCGACGACCAGAGCCTTGCGGCCGTCTCGCGCGACCAGGAGCAGGAGCGCCAGGTCGCGATCTTCGATCTGCTCGAGGGCAACTACTTCGAGCCCGAAGAGGCGCATGGCGGCCCTTACGACGTGAAGCTGTCGCTGGTCGAGAATCGGCTGGCCTTCGACATCTCCGGACCGGACTATGCGCGCCGGCACCTCTTGTCGCTGTCGCCGTTCCGCACCGTGATCAAGGACTACTTCCTGATCTGCGACAGCTACTATTCGGCCATACGAAGTTCGACCCCGCAGCAGATCGAGGCCTTGGACATGGGCCGGCGCGGCCTGCACAACGAAGGCTCGAACCTGCTGCGCGAGCGCCTGGTCGGCAAGGTCAAGACCGACCTCGACACCGCCCGGCGGCTGTTCACCCTGATCTGCGCTCTCCACTGGCGAGGCTAGGGGGTGGAGGGGCTTCCGGACGCGGTGCTGTTCACCTGCAACTACAACCGGGTGCGTTCGCCGATGGCCGAGGGGCTGTTCAAGCGATTCTACGGCAAGCGGGCCTTCGTCGATTCGTGCGGGCTGAAGGGCGATCCGGCGGGCGAGGGGGTCGACCCGTTCGTCGTCGTGGTCATGGACGAACTTGGCCTGGACATCTCGGATCACAAGCCCAAGACCTTCGCCGAGCTCGAGGACGGCAGCTTCGATGTCGTGGTCTCCCTGACCCCCGAGGCCCAGCACCGCGCCGTGGAACTGTCGCGGGATCGCGCGGTGGAGATCGAGTACTGGCCGACCCACGATCCCACGCTGGTCGACGGCTCGCGGGAGGCCCGGCTAGAGGCCTATCGCGAGGTCCGCGACGCCCTGGCGGCGGCCATCAAGCAACGTTTCGGGGCGCCATCGACGTTTGGGGGGTAATTGCGTTATAGAGGCGCCTCGCCGCGAGGACCCCCGTCTTCGCGGCAATCCGATTCGTCCCTTTGAGAGGCCTGATGGCTAAGGAAGAACTGCTCGAGTTTCCCGGCACGGTCAGCGAATTGCTGCCCAACGCCACGTTCCGCGTGAAGCTGGAAAACGATCACGAGATCATCGCCCACACCGCCGGCAAGATGCGCAAGAACCGCATCCGCGTGCTGGCCGGCGACAAGGTCCTGGTCGAGATGACCCCCTACGACCTGACCAAGGGCCGTATCACCTACCGCTTCAAGTAAGACGCCGATGGCTCCGACGACGGCAGCCCAAGCGGCCGCCGGGCCGGCGCTGGTGCTGGCCAGCGCGAGCCCCCGGCGCCTCGACCTGCTGGCCCAGGTCGGCGTCACGCCCGACCGGGTCGATCCCGCCGACATCGACGAGACCCCGCTGCGCGACGAGACACCGCGCCGCCACGCCCTGCGCCTGGCGGTGGAGAAGGCGCGCGCCGTCGCCGCCCGCGCGCCGGGCGACTTTGTCCTGGCCGCCGACACGGTCGTCGCCGTCGGCCGCCGCATCCTGCCCAAGGCCGAGACGCAGGCCGACGTCCTTTACTGCCTGAAGCTCCTGTCGGGTAGAAACCATAAGGTGTTCACCGGCGTGGCCCTGATCGCGCCCGACGGCCGCCTGGGCTCGCGCCTGGTCGAGACCAAGGTCGGCTTCAAGCGGCTCTCCGACGCCGAGCGCGACGGCTACGTCGCCAGCGGCCAGTGGAAGGGCAAGGCCGGCGGCTATGGCGTGCAAGGCCTGGCCGGCGGTTTCATCACCGACCTGCAGGGCTCCTATCCCAGCGTCGTTGGTCTGCCGCTCTACGAGACGCTGAACCTGCTTTCGGGCCTGGGTTACCGGCCATGAGCGCCAAGTCATGAGTGAACGTAGAGCCTATCTCTACAAGGGCGTCGGCGAGACGGTCGGGGTGGTCACCCTGGACGGCCGTCCCGAGCGCCTGTTCGTCTCCTGGCCCACGGACGATCTGTTGGACGCTGAGGGCGTGCGCGGCGTCGCCCGGGTCAAGTCGATCGAAAAGAGCTTCGCCTCGGCCTTCGTCGCCTTGCCGGGCGGACAGGACGTGATCCTGCCCCTGCGCCCCGACATGCCCAGGCTGGTCGAAGGCGGCCTCGTCGAGATCGAGATCAAGACCGCCTCGCGCCAGGGCAAGGCCGCCGTCGCGCGGTTCGTGGCGGAAGGGGAGGGCGAGCCGCGCGTGTTGGGCACGGCGCCGACCATCGAGGAGCGCCTTCGCCACCATGTGAAGGCCGGTTCGCCCACGACCGGGGAAAAGGCCCTCCAGGCCGTCGAGGAGGCCGAGGCCGACGCCCTGGCCACCATCTTCGCCCTGCCCGGCGGCGGCGACATCGCCGTGGAGCCGACTCGCGCCCTGACGGCGGTCGACGTCGATCTGGGCGGCCGTGAGGCTTCCGATTCGAAGCGCGCCGCGCGTCAGGCCAATATGGCGGCGCTTAGCGTCGCCTCCCGCGTGCTGCGCCTGAAGGGGCTTGGGGGAATCATCGTCTTCGATCTGGTCGGTCGCGGCCACGACGGCCAGGCCCTGACCACGGCCGCCCGCAACGCGTTCGCCGCCGACAATCCTGGCGTTGGCGTGGGCGCGATCAGCAAGTTCGGCACGCTCGAGATGATCGTGCCGCGCCGCGCGCCGCCGATCCTGGATCGCCTGCTGACGCCGGCGGGCGCCCCGAATCCCCGGCACCAGGCCCGCCGCCTGGCACGGGCCTTGGAACGCGAGGGCAGGGCGCAGGGCGGAGCGCGCCTGACCGCGCGTTGTTCGTCGGCTGTGGCGCAAGCCTTCGCCGCCGAGCTCGACGGCGGAGTCGCCGAGCGCCTGGGGCGTCGCTTCACCGTCGAATCTGAGACCAATTGGCCGGACGACCGTATGGAGGTGTTCGCCACATGAGCACGGGGTGCCCGATTTGCGGCAAGCCTGTCGAAAAGGCCTTCCGCCCCTTCTGTTCGAAGCGCTGCGCCGACGTCGACCTGCAGCGGTGGCTGAGCGGTCGCTACGTCGTCGCCGGCGGCGACGATGACGAGGAAAATCCGCCTTCCGAACTCATCAACAGGGAATGACAAAAGGGCGCTGGACTTCGCCGCGCGCCTTCTCTATAGACCCGGCTCCTCGCTTCGCCGCGAGGTCGCCGGGGCGGTTTCCACCGCCAAGGTTCAGATGCCTGGGTAGCTCAGTTGGTAGAGCAGCGGATTGAAAATCCGCGTGTCGCTGGTTCGATTCCGGCCCCAGGCACCATCTTCCTCAATTTTCCCAAAGATCTGGCTCGGACGCCTTCGCGTCTATGCTCAAGCTCGGCCGGCGCCGCTTTCTCCATCCGCGCGAATTCTTTGGCGGGACGCGAAAGTCGTCATTTGCCAAGTCGGCGGGCGCCTGCCTTCATCGACCATCGTTTTGTTGCCTTGCTGCGGTGCAGCATCGCCAATCTTCTTGCAGGGGGAAAAACGCCCCGTTTTCCCGAAAAGCCCTTTGTGCGTCGCGGTAAACGCCGGACTCTTCCACCGTGTACGACGATTTTGTGCCTAAACGAGCCCCTTGACGGTGCGAAAAGGGGTTGCCAAAGGACCACAGCCGCAATTCTAACATTGCGGTAAGACCGGAGCCCCTCAGACGGGCCTCGGTCGCACGCGCTTCGAAACGATCCTTCTGGAGGCCTAGTCCTCGTTGAGGGGCGTAACGGGTCGAGCGCAGCGAAGCGGGTCCGTCCCGAGGGGAGAGAAATCGAACCCCGGAACGGGCTATTCAGAGTTAGGGTGGAGACGCTCTCGCGCGACGACCCTCGGTCCAAACGTGCTAGACCAATCAGGAACTGGCGACAGATGCTCGACATTAAACGGAAGACCCCCCTCATCGCTCTCGTCGGCGCCGTTGCGCTGATGGCGAGCGCCCCGGCGTTCGCTCAAGACGCCAAGCCCGCCGATCCGGCCGCCGCCTCGGCTCCCGCCGACGCCGCCGCCACGCCGGCCGCCACCCCGGCTCCGGAAGCGGCTCCGGCCGAAGCTCCGGCCGCTGAAGGCGAAAGCAAGGGCGGCCACTCGCTGACCCCCGTCGGCATGTTCCTCGCCGCCGGCGCCGTCGTGAAGGTCGTCATGATCGGCCTGCTGCTGGCCTCGGTCTTCTCGTGGGTGCTGCTGCTCACCAAGATTTTCGAGTTCGCCGGCCTGAACAAGCAATCGGACAAGTTCCTGGAAGCCTTCCGCGGCGCTCGCTCGATCGCCGACATCGCGCGCATCAGCTCGTCGGAAGAATTCGAAGGCAACCCGATGGCCGACATGGCCGCCGCCGCCTCGCAGGAAGTCGAACTGTCGCGTCAAGCTGGCCTGCAAGTCGCCGGCGAGCACCGCGACTCGACGCTGGCCCGCGCCACCTACGCCATCAACGCCGTCCAGTCCTCGCTGGCCAAGCGTCTGTCGGGCGGCATGGTGTTCCTGGCCTCGGTCGGTTCGGCCGGTCCGTTCATCGGTCTGTTCGGTACGGTTTACGGCATCATGACGTCGTTCATCGGTATCGCTAACACCAACACCACCAACCTCGCCGTCGTGGCGCCGGGTATCGCTGAAGCCCTGCTCGCCACCGGTATCGGCCTCTTCGCCGCTATCCCGGCCGTTATCTTCTACAACTACTTCCAGACCCGCATCTCGGGTTACGGCACCCGCTCGGAAGGCTTCGTTGCTGAACTGATGAACGCCATCTCGCGTCAGCTCGACAAGGGGGCGTAACACCCATGGCCGCCAAACTCTCAGGCGGTGGGGGCGACAGGTTCAACGTCGAGCAGAACAGCGACATCAACGTTACGCCCTTCGTGGACGTTATGCTGGTGCTTCTGATCATCTTCATGGTGGCGGCTCCGCTCGCCTCCGTGTCGATCGAGGTGAACCTGCCCGCGGCGGTGGCTAAGTCGTCGCCGCCTCCTTCCAAGCCGGTTTACGTCACGATCAAGGAGTCGGGTCAGCTCTACCTTGGCGATAACGAGACCAGCATCGATGAGCTGGGCTTGGATATCACCCAGAACATGGGCCGTCGCGATCCCACCAAGGAGCGCATCTTCATCCGGGCCGACGAAAAGGTTCGCTACGGGGCTTTCATGGAGGTGATGAACACCCTCCAGGATAACGGCTTCTACAGCGTGGCGCTCGTTGGACGGGATGATAGCTAAGTAGGGGTGCTGCATGGCTGAACAACAAACGCCCGAGCATCGCCACTACGATCCGCTCACCTCGGAAGGTCCGCGCCGCAAGAAGGGCATGGGGCCGTTCGGCTTCGCCCTGATCGTGGTGCTCGGTCTGCACGGGCTTCTCTTCCTGTATCTCGCGAAGCAGAAGTTCGAAGCGGTGTTCCAGGAGTACTCGGACGACGCGACGGTTGTGGAGCTGCCTCCGCCTCCGCCGCCGCCTCCGCCGCCTCCTCCGCCGCCGCCGCCGACCAACGAACCGCCGCCGCCTCCGGCCGTGGTCCAGCCGCGTCCCCCGGTGGCTCCGCCGCCGGACGTGACGCCGCCGCCGCCGCTGCCGATCCCGCCCGTTGAAAAGCGGGTTGAGACGACCGCTCCGCCGGTCATCTCGCAGGCTCCGCCGGTTCCGACGAACCCGCCGGCTCGCGCCTCGGTCGTGACCCGTCCTGACTGGGCCCGTAAGCCCAGCGCGGACGACATGGCCCGCTACTTCCCCGACCGCGCTCAGCGGATGGAAGTCAGCGGCAAGGCGACGATCTCGTGCACCGTCACGGCGAAGGGTTCGCTTGAAGGCTGCTCGGTCGTGTCCGAGACGCCGGCTGACATGGGCTTCGGCGACGCCGCGCTCAAGCTGTCGCGTCTGTTCCGGATGAAGCCGAAGACCCTCGACGGCGCGCCCGTCGACGGTGGCCAGGTGACCGTCCCGCTGGTGTTCCAAGTCCCGCAATAGGACCTGGATCCAGGCGAAAGCTAGGAGACGCCCCGGAGTTTCGGCTCCGGGGCGTTTTCCTGTTAAATCATCTGGATCGGCGCTTGATCCCAGGGGCCGATCCGACTAAAGACGACGCCTCGCGATGAGCCGGCTTAGCTCAGTTGGTTAGAGCGCTAGATTGTGGATCTAGAGGTCCTCGGTTCGAGCCCGAGAGCTGGTACCATCGCAAGAGACTGAAGGGGCTCGGCTTTTTGGCCGGGCCCTTTTCGTTGGGCGAAATCATTTTCCACTTTTTTGCCACTCCTTTTTCCACTCGTCTCCGAGGTCGCGGGTCCGCATCGCGAGAATTAGCGCCTGGCCGTCTCTGCTCATGCGCAGACGATCGGCCTGGCGGCGGTATTGGGCGAAGCTGGTCGGGCTGCTGTGACCCATCAGGGCCGCGCCCTGGGCGTCCGTGCAGCCCGCCAGGGCCGCTTCCACGCCTCGCGTATGGCGAAGGCCGTGGAAGTCGTAATCGGGGCTCTCCAGGCGCTCCTGGGCGTGCAGACGGCCGACGAGGTCGGCGAGGGCCTGGCCCAGGCCCGACTCCGTGAAGCGCAGATTGCGCGTGTTGTAGACCAGGGTCGCCGGAGGCAGCTTGATGACGCCGCTCTTGCGCTCGACGTGCTCCTGCCACTTGGACTTGGGCTGGGCGGCCGGCGTCTTCGCCAGCCAGGCCGTCAGCAGAGGATCCTCCGGCATATCGACCGGGATCTTCTTCTTGGTCGACAGGAAGCGGAAGTGGCCGGCCTGGCGCGCGGTCTTGGGGATCTTGACCAGGTCGCCGCGCCTCGCGCCGACATAGCGCGCGATCGCGACGGCCCGGGCCAGGCCGAACTGGCGCTCCTCGATCGCGGCCTCGATCACCCTGGTGACCTCGATCTCAGGCCAGATGATGTGCGGTTCCTTCAGGTCGGCCGGGCGGCGCACGCCATCGATCAGACTGAAGGGGTCGGACTGAGCGCCGTCGGCGATCAGGGCCGGCTTGATGACGTTCTTCAGCACCTGCAGGCGCAGGTTCGCGGCCCGATAGCCTTGCTTGGCCCATTCGTTCCTCAGCTCGAGGATGAACGCCGGCGTAAAGGCGCTGATCGGCAGGGCGCCCATGTCTTCCTCGAACTCGCCCAGGAAGATCCGATAGAGGGCCTTGGTCGAGTCGGCGTTGTTCAGGAAGTTGGCGTCCTCGAGCTCGTAGGTGCGCAGCGCCTCGCTCAACGTGCCCTTGCGGGCTCGCGGCGCGGTGTGGCCGGCGATCAGCGCCTTGATCTCTTCCTCGAGCGCGGAACCGGCCTCTTCGCCGGGGGCGGGAAGGGGGGCTTTGAGCGGGATGAGCGGCAAGCCCTTCTTGCGAAGGTACAGCTCGCCGTTCGGGCCGGGGACCTTCTTGACGTACTTCACGACGACAACCTGGTGCTATCGGCGCGCAGCGCGCTTGCGGACTCGCTGCAGGGCCGCCTGCGCCTGGTCAACCGCTGCGTCCTGGTCGGAGGGTTCGCCGCGGGCCGGAAGCGAGTCAATGAGTCGGTCCAGGTCGCTCCGACGCCACCGGACGCCGCGGATCCCGCCCAAATCCCTTGGGGCCACGTTGTAGCGCGCCGACAGGGCCTTGAACTGGGTCTCGCCCAGCTGGGTGTAGGCGCAGGCCAGCTCGAGATCCATCATCGCGGGCCAGTGGGGGAGTGAGCCGATCATCGGGCAGCTTCCACGGTGGTCTTTAGGGCGAGAGCGAGCGCCTGAAGGCGCTCAATGCAGTCGAGGCTTTCGAGTACTGGCGGCGGGTTTTCCCAGGCGGCGAGCACCGGAACGGCGGAGATCTTCGCCGGCAAGTCGGCGATGACAGCTCGCAGCGGGGCCGGAAGCGCGTCGAACGCGGCCATCTCCACCTCGCTCGAGACGCGAAGCGTCGGGAGCGCCGAGATCAGGAATCCGTTGCAATGGGGAGAGGCCGCCGCCGTCGTCATTTCGCGGCCTTCCGGCGCAAGGCAGCCGCCTTGACCTTCACCTTCGCGAGGTTGAGCAGGGCAGGGCGGAGATCCGCGGGCGCTTCGTCGAACCCGGGCCGCTTCTTGTGTGGTCCGCCATTCAGGGTCGGCATGATGGCGCGCTCGACCAGCATCCAGTTGCTGGGATCGGTGTTGGTCTTGTCGCCGTCGACCGACTTGAGGCAGTGCCCGGCCGGAACCGGTCCGTTCAACGCCTCCCAGTTGATGATGTGCACCGCCCGCCAACGCGCCTGCAGGGGCAGATCGTCGTTGATCTTGCGCTCGAGGTAGCCGTCGGGGTGGCGTCGCTCCGTGCCGATCGGCTTGTAGAGCAGCGCGGCGCGCCCTGTGCGGTCGCCCTTCTTGAACTGGGTTCGGACGGCATTGGGATGGCGGCCGCCGACGCCAGAAGGGCAGGGCTTTCCCTTGTTGGCGGGGATGGCGCCCTTCTCGAACCGCCCGCTGCGTCCCGTCTTCCAACCCTTGCGCTTTCGAAGGGCGTGAAGGTTGTCGGCCGACACGTCGGGCCTGGTGAAGGCCTGCTGGAACCCAGCGAGATAGTCCGCGAACGGCAGGGTGCAGTTTGCCTCGAGCCAAGCGAGTTCGGCGGGCGTGTAGACGATGCGCTTACCCCTCATAGCTCGGTCCGATCATGGGAAGGTTGGACGGCAGGTGGTCGGTCAGGCGCTTGCCGTGCTCCGCGACGAGCTCGGCGGCCCGCAGCTGCAGGCCGGCCGTCCGGATGATCTGCTCGGAGACGTCGACGATCGCTTCGGTTCGGCGGATCTCGAGATCGATCCGGGTGGCGTCCATCTCCTCTTCGCTGAGGCGCTCGAGCTGGGCGAACAGGTGGTTGTTTAGGTCGACGAGCTTGTTCTTCATGCTCAGGCCGCCTCGAGGCCGGGGGCGACAGCGCGGACGATGTCGGCGGCCCCGATATGAAATGCGGCCTCGTCCTTCGAAGCTTGCGCCACGGCGGCGTGCCTGGAGGCCGCCACGGCCATCGATGCGTGCTCGTAGTTGGTGGACACCTTGAGGGCGTTCTCGGCCCTCAGGATGGCGCTCGAGGCGGCGGCGAGATGCCATTCAGCAAGCGAAGAAGGGGTGAGGTCCTCGACCGCCTTCACATCGCCCAGCTTGGGCACGTGGCCAAAGCCGATGACGACGAAGCCATGGATGACCCCTCCGTGGTCCTCCTCGCTCAGCAGATAGGTGATCTGACGCGTCTCGGTCTGACCGCTGAAGGTGTCCGTGCCCGGGCTGTACTCACGCAGCACGATCAGGTCACCGACTTGGAAGTCGCGGTCATTGCGGCGGATCTCGAACGTCTTGAGCCCTTCGCGGACGGCGGCGAAGTAGGCGGGCCAGCACTTCAGCTCATGGATTGCGGTCATCTCAGTGATCTCGCGGGCTAGGGGTGTCGGGGTGGCAGGCGGTGCAGATGTCCGCGCCCGCCCATGCGCAGCCGTCGTCGCAGGCGTGGAGATCCCAGCAGCCGCAGACCCTGCAGGTCCGGCGGCCGGCCGCCTGATTGATCGCGACGGCCTGGCCGTGGGCGAAGGCCCTGACGATGGCGATCGTGAAGTCCTGGGCGGATACGACCGGCACGGGGCCGCCGCAGCGCTCTTCCATCAGGCGCGCGGCCAGGGCCAGGCCGTCCTCCTCGAGCTGGTCCAGCTGGACGGCGACGATCGGCGTCTCGGCGGCCATCAGGCGGCGATCCTGGTGATGGCCGTGGCGTCGTGGATGGCCTTGACCACATTCAGCACGCTGGCGCGTTGCGCGGGATCGAGGTCGACGTACAGACGCGCCAGCTCGGGCCCGCCGTTGTTGGCCATCATGAGGGTGACCTGGTCGACCTCGGCCGCGACGTCCAGGTCCTGGTCGGCGGCGGGCAGGCCATCGAAGAAGAAGCCCACGTCGGTATGCAGCTCACGGGCGAACAGATAGAGCACCGAGCACGAAACCCGGTTCGCGCCGTTCTCGTACTTCTGGATCTGCTGAAACGTCTTGCCGACGGCGTCCGCCAGTTTCTGCTGCGAGACGTTGAGCATCTTCCGGCGCATGCGGATCCGCGCGCCGACATGCACGTCGATGAAGTGGGGCGTGTGGTCTTCCTGGTCGCTCATCTTCTGCTTCCTTTGAGGGCGATGACCATGGCGGTGACGAACCCGATGAAGATCATCATCGCCGCGGCGAGGGCTTGGATTGGGCGGCGCACTAGGGCGTCTCCTTGGGCCAGTACCGGCCGAACTCGTCGTAGAGCCCGCGGACCACGGGAACGGGCGCTTGATGCTTCACGTGCTCCTCAAGCCAGGCGCCGAGAGCGGCCAGGCGAAGCAATTCACGTATCCCGCTGTACGCGGCGATCGAGACGCCAGACTTCACGGCGACGAGGGCCAGGCCCTCGCGATCTTGCCGATCCAGCAATCCTCGCAGTTCTTGAAGGCGGTAATTCATCACAGCCGCCGCAGAGCGATCGCCAGACCCAGCCAGACCACGGGCATGGCGACGACCAGGACGAGCCAGAGCGTGGGCCGGCGAGGGCGGCGAGGGCGAAACTCGGTGATCAACGCAGGATCCTCCGCGCCACTAGGACCGCGGCGGCCGCGCGGATCCGGCTGCTCCAGAAGCGCAGGGCGAAGACTCGCTCGACCAGGCCCCCGGCGGGCGCGGGCGGCATGTAGTTGAAGCCCTGCCAGGCCGGGGCGTTGTCGTTGTGGGGCGCCGGCGGCGTGCGCCGTTGCGGGAAGAGCTTGATCGCGGCCGACATCAGAGTTCACCGATGGCGGAGAGGTAGAGGTCGAGGATCGCGTCCTCTTCCTGGCGCTTGGCGCGATCCTGCTGGCGCAGGCGGACGACCTTCTTCAGCACCTTGACGTCGAAGCCGTTGCCCTTGGCCTCGGCGTAGACCTCCTTGATCTGCTCCATGGTCTCGGCCTTCTCGACCTCGAGGCGCTCGACGCGCTCGATGATCGACTTCAGCTGGGCCTGGGCGGTGCTGTTGAGGACGTCGGAATGGGGAATTGAGTCGTCAGCCACGGCGGACTCCTTGCTAGAGGATGTCCGCCCAGGGCCGCTGAGCGGCTAAGGGGGAAGGACGTCAACGGCGCAAGATCGCGCGTCGCCCTGGGTGGACAGGTGGAGTTTGGCAAAACCAAACTTCCTGTCAAGCGTGTCGTTTGGAAAAACGAAACTGATTAGTGTGCCGGGGGCGATCCGCAGTTCCTTTTACGTGAACTGCGGGGTGATGTCAGGTGCCAGTGCGTCTCGTTTTTCGCGCTGGCGGGGCCGCCGTCGGGAGGAACCGCTCGCCTTCTGGATTAATAGCGAACGCTGGTTGCCCTTGCACGATTCGCTCGGCCGTCTTGTAGAGCTCGCGGATCGCCAGCGCTTTGGAGGGCGGCATCAGCAATTCGTAGGGTTCAATACCTAACCAGCTCGCCACTTCATTTATTTTGTCGCGCTTGTAGGGCTGCTTCCCGTGAAAAATGAAGTTGGCGCGGCTCTTGTCCCAGCCGAGCTCCTTGGTGAGGTCGGCTTGAATTTTGCCGAAGTGCCTCATCCACTCTTGCAGATACCAATCGGGTTCTTGGTTTGGCATTCCGCAAGTATGGGCGAGATTGATCTCTTCGGCGGTCCCGCAAAACGCAAATCCGCACCTTGACGTAGAGTTTGGAAAAGACAAACTTCCGAGCACTATGTCGGACCTCGCGACCTATCGAAAATCACAGCGCCTGACCCAAACCCAGCTGGCATCAGCGTTCGGGTTGCGGTCGAAGGGGCATTGGAGCCGCATTGAGCGTGGCCTCGAAGCGTGCCCGATGAAGCTGGCCCTGCGGATCGAGGACGTCTCCGACGGCGAGATCCTGGCTACTTCCGTGGTTGAGCCGGAGGATGCGCAGTTGCTCACACGGTATGCCGACCGGGCGATCGCGCGAGCGCTCCGTTCGGCGGAGCAAGGCCACGCATGACCGACGCCTTCACGCCCGAGCAGGAAGAACGGATCAAAGCGCTCCTCGATGAGGCCGGCGGGGCGACAGATCTTCGCCTGGTTCGCCTGGAGTGCCTGCGTCTCGCGGTGGGATCGCGGCGGGCGGACTGCGTCGAGCTGGCGCGGGAATTCTACAGTTTCGTGGCCGGCCGAACGGCCGAGGCGCCGCGCCCCTTGAACGACGCGGCGCAGGATCAAGCCGATGTCAGGTAAGGTCCCTCGTATCGAACGGGCGGCCGTAAGCGGCCTTGAGGCATTGTTCGAAAACCTTGAGCTGTCGCTTGACGTAATCGGCCTGGGTCTCGCCGCTCTGCCTCGTGGGCTGGCTGAGTTTCTCCCAAAGATCGAAAGCCACGCGCTGGGGCGAGCCGTCGCTCTTGTTGGCCGGACTATCCGACATTCAGTTCTCTCCATGGTTGGGTTTGCAGCTTCCATGAAGAGGCGTCCCGTCGATTCGCGCCAGCGGATCGGCGGGGCGAGCCTTGCGTCCCTTTCAGCTCTCAGCGTGGCGGGCCTAGAAGCACCCGCCGCGCCGAGCCGCCCCGCCGGCCGGCCCCCATCCCTCGCCGGCGGGGCATCCAACACCGAGCCGCCAGGTCGAGCATGACCAAGGCCGGGGGGCACATCACAGAACAAGGCGACGCCGCGGCGGACGATCTCACGGTCGTCCTGGGCCGAGAGCGCTTCATGGTCGTATGGACCGCGCGCGGCCTGCAACTGCACGTCGCCGGCGTCGCCGCGCCCGTGCGCCTTAGCGCCGATGGAGCCCGTCACCTGGCCGACCTGCTTATCGCGGCGGCCGACCTCGAGGAGGCGGCATGAGCGTCTGGGAGGGGATCAAGTGGGGCGGAGTCGCCCTGTCTTTCCTCATGGCGGCTGCAGCGCTGCTCAAGGGCTTGATCTGGCTGGTAACTTGGTCGCGTGAAACCTGGATCTGGCAGATCCAGTTGGCCATAGCCGAGATCAAGCCGCCGCCGCCTAAGGCTCAGGTTTGGCTGGTTTTCACCGCAATGTTCATCCTGGCCCTCGCCCACTGCGCCTTGCTGGGTGCGATGGTCCTGGAGATCAGGCATCTGCCGGTGTCGTGGTCGAACACCTTGAACGACACCCGCCAAGGCTTGTCGGTCTGCCCGGTCACAACGAAGTCGCAGCCCACCAGCGGCGAACCGGCTTCCATCGGCGTCAAAGCCACATGACGCGGGCCGCGAAATGTCAACGGCGGCAGCACGGGCGAGCCTTCGACCCCGCGGAGCCAGGCCACGTCTGGGGACGGGGGCTCCACTATGGCGATGGAGGGCGTCTTGCCCTTCGCCGCCGCGTAGAGACGACGCCGGCGCCAGCCGGGAACGGCATAGCGCGCCTGGACCCGCCAAATGGTCGGCGTCAATGGGTCCAGGTAGAACTGGATTGCCGTGTGATAGCGCCACCAGCTTGCGGCGAACCGAACCGTCGCTATGGCCGCCATCAAATAGGCGAGCACAGTCCCCAGGGCCTGTACGCCGTCGCCGTTGGCATTGAACCACGCCAGCACCTTCAGCACCGCAGCGCTCCGGGGCGGTGGGCATGACGACGCATTCCAAGTTCTCCGTGGGGTGGTTCAGGGAACCCACGAAGAAGCGCCCCGTCGATTCGCGCCAGCGCTTCGACGGGGCTGTTTCCTCACGAAATGGTGGGCGTGCGGCCCAGGGCCAGCTCGAGCAGCCGGATTTTGTGGGCCTGGACCATGGGCTCGCCGGGGACCACTTCGGGTTCTCCGCGATCGAGCATCTGGGCGCGGATCCGCGCGATGGCCAGGGTCTTGTCGAGCAGGCCGGGCGCGGCGCGCTCGATGGCCTGCACCAGGTCGGTGACGATGGAGGTGAGGGCCATGACCTCGACCTCCAGGGGCTGCGGAAGGGGAAGGGCGGTCGCCCTGGGTTCCGCGTCGGTAATCGCGTCCTGCCCCACAGGCGCGACGCAGCTAGATCCGTCCAAAATACGCTCCAATACACACAAACGGCGTCGGAAATGGCCGTTTCACTGGAGCTTTGCAATCCGTACCCACCCCAAATGCGGGCGCATTCAACCGTTGCGCGGCATAGGGGTGGGGTATTCCCCCCACAGGCGACATAGCGATGGCGCGCAGGTGGTCCGAGTATTGGTCCAATCCGCCGTTCAGTATCGCTTACCGCGCGTTGTTCCTGATTCGATCCAGAGTTTACCAAGGTGTTAAGGCCGCGCTGGCGGCCAGCACCGGCCGGGCGCGCGCGCTTGCGCGCCTGGCGCGGGATCGCGAGCGCCTCGCGCGCGCCTTGAACCATCGCATCGGCGTGGATGCTCGCTGCCGCCACCGGCCGCCGGGGAGCGCCTGACGCAGGTTCCGCCAGGTCGCGGACGACGGCTGAAGCGCCACCATTGAAATCATCACCGATCACGGATCGCGCCCCCGCGTCGCCTTGAGGCAACGCGCGGGATTGCTGTTGTCTGATCGCCACGACGCCCGCCGCCCCTGCTGGGACGGCGGACCGGATCGTGCGCGCCAGACGTCGGGCAATCCCGCGCGTCGACCAGGGCGAACGTGCGTGGAGCAAGCGCGGCCGTCATCGGGAAAGCCGTGGGGGAGTTCCCGAACGTGCATGCAAAGCGTCATGCCCTGCTCGCGCGCCTATTGATCGAGGCGAACGGCGGGCTCGAGAAGTCGGCCGACAATTGTCGGCTGGATAAGTCGCAGCTCCAGAGGTTCTGCGACACCAGGTACCGGCAATGGATGCCGGCCGACGTCATCGACGATCTGGAAGCGGCGTGCGGCCGCAAGATCTACTCGCTGGCCCTGGCGGCCGCCGAGCCGTCGACGGAAGCCATCGACAGCCTGCTGGTCGAGGCCTGCGAGTTCTCGGAAGAGACGGCCATCCTGCAGCGGGCGATCCGCAAGGCGGTCGAGGACGGCCGGATAGACGAGGTCCTGGAAGGGCCGCAGATCGATCGGCTGCTCGAGCTGACCGAGCAGCGTCTGCGCGACCTGCGCGCGGCCCGCGACAGGAGCCGGCCGGCATGAGCGGGGTCATTGAAATCGACCTGACGCCGTTCTCCGGCCAGGCCAAGCGCGAGCCTCTGGAACGCCGCACAGGATCCGCCGTCCGGCGGCGCAGCAAGGCCGCCGGCGGCGAGAAAGGCACAACCATCACCTGGACGCAGCGGCGCCTGCGCCTCGACGCGTTCGACAGGATCGCCCGCGAACGCCGCCAGCCCGGCCGGCGCTGGGGCGCGGCGGGCACGTTCTCGCGCCACGATCGCGAGATCCTCGCCCAGCTGCTGGCGCTGGCCGCCCGGCACCGAGGCCAGGTGTTCCCGACTATCCAGGAGATCGCCCATCGCGTCGGCTGCACCGTTCGCAGCGTCGTGAACGGCCTGAAGCGGCTCAAGGCGGCCGGCTTCGTCGAATGGGACCGCCGGTATGTGGAAACGGGCAAGCAAGGCCTTCGCGGCCCGCAGGTGGAGCAGACGTCCAACTTCTACTACCTGCCGCTGCCGACGGCCGCCGCGACCCTGATCGAGGCCTGGCGGCGCGCCAGGGCGCCACGAGAGACCGAAGCCCAGGAGCATGAACGCCAGGCCCAGGAAGAGCGCGCCAGGGCCTGGAAAGCGGCCGACGACCGCCAGGCGTGGCTTTCGAAGTTGAAGCCTGGCTCCCCCTTCCATCGCGCCGAGGAACTCGCCGAACGCGGCCATTCGGGGCGCGGCCAAGGCAAGGGGCCAGCCGACACCACCTAACGTGATTTCCCCCAGGGACGTGAATCCCTGACTGACGTCTTTACAGAAGGAAGAGGAAAGGCGTCGACCTGCCGGTCGACCAGTTATCCAGGCCCGTTCGAGAACCCAGACCCCCTGCTTCAACCCGCAGCGATCCAGTGGCCCCGGAGGCGCTGCTTTCGCATGTCTGCGGCCCTGCCTGCGGCCCCGCCGAATATGCTCTCCGGAGAGAGCAAGCGGTTTCCGTCAGCGGCACCTGGACGACCGCCGGGGAGGCTGATCGGCCGAAGCGAGGCGGTTATGCTTGCAATCTTGCAGGATTGCAAGGATGCAAGATTGCGGCTTTCGACGCCATGGCGACTACGGCTGTCGTGAGCGGCGACGCGGCAGGGCGGAGCGGCAATTCTGCATAGCTGCAAGATCGCAGCTATGCAGCGTCAACCCGGGCGATCGCCGCCAGTTCGTCGCGATGGGCGATGACCTCGCGCGACAGATCATGCTGCGCCTGCAGGTTCATCCAGTACTGGGCGCTGGCGCCGAACACGCGCTCGAGGCGCAGGGCCGTGTCCGGGGTCACGGGCTGCATTTCGCGGGCCAGGCGCTCGATGCGGGTGCGATCCTTCAGGCCCATGCGCTTGGCCAGCGCGCCGGCCGAGAGGCCGAGCGGCGCCATATAGTCCTCCCGCAGGATCTCGCCGGGGTGGGGGAGGGGGGATGCGAAGTCGTATTCCAGGAAGGTGGACATGTGGTTTTCCTCGGTATGGGCATGGCGGCTGGCGAGGCCTTTAGTGGTAGTCGCCGAACCAGACCTCTTCGGGACCCTGAGGACCCCAGATGAAGGTGACCCGGAACTGGTCGTTCACCGAAAGGGACCAGCGGCCCGCCTGGTCGCCGGTCAGCTGGTGGAGGCGGTTGCCCGGGGGCGACTTGAGCTGTTCGACCTCGGTGGCGGCGTTCAGCTGGGCCAGGAGGCGGCGGGCCCGGCGGACCAGGTCGGCCGGAAAGCCCTTCGGGGTCTTGCCCTCGAACACCGCCTTGGCTTCCTTGGTTTTCCAGCTCTGGATCATGACAACCTCTCGACGGGTTGTTTGTAGCGCGATGCGCTACGTGGTGCAAGTGAAATGTAGCGCGGCGCGCCACAACTGACGTGCAGCACCGCAAGACCGCAAAAATGCAAGCCTGCAAGTCTGCAACATGGAAGCCAGCCTCGGCGAAACTGTTCGTGATTTGTTCTCATCGTGGCCGCGCGCTACAGGCGCGGCATGGGTGGGATCAATCCAGACAGAGCCATAAGCCCGCCGTCGCCCCTGGCGGCGATGACGTTCGCAGAGATCCAGGCAGCGGAGTGGACACTTCGCCAGAGGTGCCGTCGTTGCGGCATCGTGCTTCGTGTCTCTCTTCCGGTGGCCATCGCGGCGCTGGGCCGTGAGGCGATACCGTGGGGCCGGGCGCCGCCCTGCCCAGTCGTGTCTGACAACCGGTTCCTGTGTGATGGCCGCATGTTCTATCTGGCGCGGGCAACCCGTCACGGGACCTGGGTGTCCATGGCCGCGCCGCCGAACCAGACCGAACTGGACCTCTGGCGCTCCAGGACGTCGGGCCTCAGCTACGACGAGATCAAAGCCGCGCGTATGAGCAAATAAGCTCAACACTTCTGTTGACTTCAACAGAAGTGTTGACTATGTTACACCCATGAACGCGAACGAACTCAAGCGCTGGCTCTCCAAGCAAGGTTGCACCTTCGAGACGCACCGGGGCGGCTCTGGTCACCTCACCGTCCGCCTGGGCGACCGGACCTCGCAACTCCCGATGCACGGGGCGCGCAAGGAGCTGGGCACGGGCCTCGTCAACAAGATCAAGAAGGATTTGGGCCTCTAATGGCGGTCTATCCCATCACCCTCACCTCGGACGACAACGACACGTTCATGGTCACGTCGTCCGCCTTTCCAGAGCTGGCCACATTCGGCGAGAGCGAGGCGGCCGCCAAGGCCCAGGCGGTCGAGGCGATCCTCGAAGCCATCGCCGCGCGCATGTCGGGCGGCGAGGACGTTCCGGCGCCGGGCGATCACGCCCGCCGCGACGGTGGCGCAACGGTGGCGGTCCCCCTCAACGTCGAGGCCAAGGTCTGGCTTTATCGCTGCCTGATCGCGGCCGGTATCAACCGGGCGGAGCTGGCGCGCCGCCTAGGCTGGCATCGCCCGCAAGTCGATCGACTGTTCGATCTCGATCACCAATCGAAGAACGAGCAGCTGGAGGCGGCCTTCGCGGCTCTGGGCTATCAGGTCGGTCTCACTGTGAGCGCCGCGTAGCCCTCGATCTCGACTGGCGCGACGCGCCTTGCAGATTTGCAGGATCGCAGCGCTGCAAGTCCGCCCGGAGAGGCGGCTTCAAAGAGAGGGAAGCCGGGCGGTAGACTGGCGAAGCTCTCAGGCCTCCGCCAGGTCCTCGATCGCGCTGTCGTTCGCCGGCGTCGGGGGGGCGGCCGGCGCCGAGGCGCGGAACCTGGCGCTTAAGGGCAGCACCACGTCCCTTGCCGGATTCATCGATGGGCAAATCGTCTGGATGACTTCGCAGCGGGTCAAGAAGGTGTGGCGGCACTCGACGTTTTCGCAGGCGTAGTAGATGTCGCGAACAAGCTTGGTTTGCGGCTTGGTCGCGTAGACTTTGGCCGTGGTGTCGCAGTGCGGGCAGATCGCTCGGCTCATAGGCAGGTAACCCCCGACAGGTTGTGGACCAACATACCGCGTTTGTTACGGTAGAGATACGGCCGAACTCTTCCTGAGGTCGTCCTGCGTGATTCAACAGCGTGGCGGTTCAAGGCGCGTTCTCCAGTTGCAGAGAGGTGGTGAAGCCGCCGTCGCCGAACGTGTGGGTCACTTGGGTCACCAGCCAGGTCGGATCGCTGACCTGGCGCTTGTAGCCCTCGAAGCGGACCTTGCATTCGGGGTGGATGTCGGCGCGCCCCTCGACCAGGGCGAAGGTCATTTCGGCCGCGCCGCGCTGGACGCGGGTCCACTCGGCGGCCGCGGCGCGATCGGCCTCGGCCTTGCTGGCGTAGACGGTCTTCAGGCGGCGCGAGCCGTCCTTTTCGCCGGCCGTCGTCGTGTGCCGGCGGGCAGCGCCGCCTTCGTGATAGCTGGCCGTCACGCCCTTGTACTTGTCTCGGCTGGCCGTCTTCCAGGTCGCCTTTCCGTCTTTCCGGGTCAGGGTGATCTCGGGCAACGGCTTGCCTGATGGGGTCTGGCCCGCGCCGATGGGCCCGAAGATCATGGACCCGGCCTTGATGGTCGCGACGGCGTCGTGGTCGCGGCCCAGGCGGCGCAGGAACGCGATGTCGCTTTCGCGGCTCTGGGCGATGATCTTGATCGGCCGGGCCGCCAGATCCGGCGCGATCCTTGTCGTCAGGCCCGCGCCGGCGGCGAGCTGGCCGACGACGTCGCCCAGCGTGGTGTCTCGCCAGCTGCGCTCGCGCCGTATCCGCAAGTCGGCGGTGAAGTCGGCCGACCGGGCGCGGACGGTGATCTTGGCCGGTTCGTCGTCCCAGGCGATCTCGTCGGCCTTGAACGCACCCATCCCCCGCAACGGCTCGCCGCGCCAGCCCAGGGCCAGGGTGATGATCGCCCCGGCCGGGGGAATGGCCAGCTTGTCGTCATGGTCTGTGATGACGAGGTCCAACTGGTCGGCCTCGTCGCCCCGCTGGGAGGTCAGGGTCAGCGACATGAAGCGCGGATCCAGGACGCTGCTCAGGTCCTTGCCGTCGACCACCACTGCGCAGGCGGGGGAGCGCAACGCCATCAGACCAGCCCGCCTTCGGCCAGGAGAGCCTTCTCGTCCTCGGAAAGGACGTCCTTTTCCGCGTCGTCCACGTCGACCGTTTCGTCGAAGTAGCTCTTCTCGACCCGGCCGGCGAGTGCGTCGGCGTCGTCGACGGCCTCGAGGTCGAGCATGAAGTCATAACGGAGGGCGGTTCCGTCGGTCTGCAGATAGCCGCGCCGCTCGTCGAGCCCGACGATCAGGAAGGCCCCGAACACCGTACCATCCCCGCCGACCAGCGGCTGCGCCTCGCCCCTGGCCGCCAGGGTGCGGAGCCGGTTGAGCGAGGAGGCGTCGCCGGCCAGCGTCGGCACCAGGTCGCCGGCGAGCGATAACCGGTCATCGCCCGGGCCAAGATATTGCGCGGCGGATCGGGCCTGCTGACGCGTGTTGCGCGCGTAGCGCCAATCGGTGCGGCGGTTGAGCTCCTGGGGCAGCATCGTCTCGAGGCTGAAGACGAAGTCGCCCAGCGCGAACATGTTCGACATCAGACCCAGCCGTCCTCGTATTGGGCGTTCCTGCGCGTCGGCGCGAGGGCCTTGTTGACCGCGCCGGCGACGTGGTCACCGACCAGCTTTGCCAGCTGCGAATCGTCCTGCCCGGGCGCGGCGTTGATGGTGATGTTGATGACGATCGGCGGCGCGCCGCCGGCGGCGGCCTGGGCGCCGGGCCGCATGCCCGCCGGCGGAGCGGAGACCGCGGCCTGGCCGCTGGCGCTGGTGGCGACCAAGGCGGCGGCGCCCGCGACGTGCGCCAGCCTCGGCGCGGCGCGGCTGAAATGGTCGGCAAGTCCTCCGGCGATCGCGCGCACCCGGGCCAGGGGGGCGGCCTGGCCGTCCTCGAGGCCCTTGTCCAGGCCCGCCATGACGAAGCCGCCCAGGCCCGCGAAGACCCGAGAGGGAGAGTGGATCCCGAGCTTTTCCTTGAACCAGGCCACGATCTTTCCGCCGGCGTTGAAGATCGTGTCCTTCACCTGGCCGAGCCCGCTGCCGATGCCCTGGACGAGACCCGACATCAGGTGCTTGCCGGCCTCGTAAAAGACCACGCTCAGCTTGGTGATGAACGCGACGGCCTCCCGAAAGTGCTGGACGACGCCCGCCCAGACGGCTCCCACGATCGGAACGAGCTGGTGCCAGCCCTTCACCAAGCCGATGACGGCGACGATACCGACCCCAATGATGGCGACGACCGCCGCGATCGTGCTCGCGAGGGCGCCGACTGTCACGCCGAGCGCTGCGGCGGCCCCGCCCAGGGCGGCAAGGAAAGCCAGGATCGGCGCGACGACCAGGGCGATGGCGGCGACAGCGGCGACGAAAACGCCGACCACCACGGCGCCCTTGGCCAGCAGCTGGGCCAATTTGGGGTGCTCATGGGTCCAGGCGCGGAAGTTCTTGGCGATCGCCGCCACCTTGGTCGCGCCGGCCGTGATGATCGGCAGTAGCTTCTGCCCCATCTCGATGTTGATCGCCTGCAGGCCGTTATTCGCCAAGCCGACCGCGCCCGACGTCGTCGCGATCCGCGCCAGGTATTCCTTGTTCATCGACCCCGTGTAGGCGGTCGCGTCGCCGACCAGCTGCAGCCGCGCCTTCAACTGATCGAGCTGGGTCAGCATCGGAGCGATCGCCGCCACCGATTCCGAGCCGAAGAGGTCGGTCAGCAACCCGGCCTGCTTGTCCTTGGGCAGCTTGCCGATGCGCTCCAGGACGGACTCGATGGTCGCGCCGGCGTTCTTCTGCATGTCCTTTGAGACCTGCTCGGCGTTGAGACCGAGCGCCTTGAAGGCGGCCTGTTGATCCTTGGTTGCCGCCGTCCCCTTAGTAAGGGTGAGCAGCAGGTTCTTGATCCCGGTCGCGCTTATCTCCTCCTGGATCCCGAGCTTATCGAGCATCGCGCCCATGGCGGCCGTCTGGGCGGCGCTGACGCCGGCGACTTCGCCCAGCACGCCGATCCGGGTGACTATCGACGACACATTGCCGGCACTGCCGCCGAACCTGTTGGTGAGCGCGTTGATCTGGTCGGCGAGCTCACGGACCTTGGGCTGTGTCAGGTCGAACGCCGTGCGCCAGGTCGCCATCATCGAGCCGGCGTCTTCGGCTGCGACGTCGAAGGCGACGCCCATCTTCGCCGCGTCCTCGGTGAACGTGATCAGTTCGGTCTTGGCGATTTGAGAACGACCGGCAGCGGCCGCGATCGTGGCGAGCTCCTCGGCCTGCATACCGGGCATGTCGGTGCTGGTGTCCAGCAAGCGACGGCCGAACGCGTCGGCCTCCTGGTGGTTCTTGAAGTCGACCACCTTGTTGATATCGGCCAGGGCGTCCTCGTAGTTCATGGCCGGGCGCGCCGGAACCTCGATCGCGCGCTCGACGCCCAAAGCCCCAGCGCCGGCCACGGCGCTGACAGCCAGAGCCTTGCCGGCGCGACCGCCGCCGGCCGCAATGATACGGCTGGCCTTGGCGTGTCGGGCCTGGCGCTCGGCCAGTTCCTCGAGCTTGCCCTTCTGGGCGTCCAGAGCCCGGTTGGCCTCCCGGACCTGGTCGTGCAGCTTGTCCTGGGCGCGGGCCATGTCACCAGTCTCGAACCCGGCCGCCTGCAGCTTTCCCTTGACCTGCTCGAGGCGGGTGACCTGCTCGCGCTGTTTGGCCTCGAGCTTGGCGACGGCATCTGCGGCCTTCGCCGTCTCGTTCATGAGACGCTTGGTCGGCTTGGCGGTCTCGTCAAACTGGCGCTCGAGCGCGGCGGCGGTAGCCCGCGCCTTCTTCATTTCCGCGCCGGTGGCCACAATGTCCTGCTCGAGCTTCTGAAAGCCGGTGAGACTGCGCTGGGTCTTTTCCAGGTCCGAGAGGCGGTCGCGGGCGGCCTTCAGGTCCTTGGTCAGATTCTTGGAGGCCTGGCCCGCCTTGTTGAAGGGAGCGGTGATGCGCTCGACACCAGCCAGGATGATCTCCAGGCGCATGCTGCGGTCGGCCACGTCAGTCTTCCTTGATGCCGTTCATTTTGCGCCAGCGATCGATGGCCATCGATCGCCATCGGACAATCTCGGGCACCGTCTCGACGACGCCGGCCGGCGGCCATCCGAAGACCGCCACGATGTCGGCCATCGCCTCGTCGGTGCTTTCAGGGAGACCGACTAATTGTCCGTCCCGAGCAAAAAACCCGCCACCTCGCTGGCCATTTTCACGAGGTCCGCCACGTCGATCGCCGGCTTGTCGCCGGCGAAGTCACCCCGGTGGACCACAGGATTGCTGATACGCGGCAGAAGGGTCTGCACGTCCTTCACGTCCATCTGCAGCAGCGGCACGAGCGATAGGCCGTGCAGTTCGCTGCCGCCCGGCTTGCGCAGGCGGACCGTGGTGTAAGTCGTCTCGCCGCGCACCAGCGGCCTCTTCAGGGGAACGTCGACGAAATCGGAAGCTGTGTCGGTCATGGAAGCCTCGTTGCTTTTGGTCGCCAGGCGGGGACGTCAGCGCCTGGCCCCGCCGGCGGCGCGGGAAAGCTCCCTCGTGAGCCCCGGAGCGCACGCCGCCCGCGTTGTCGGTGAAGGGGGATCAGACGCCGCCGGCGGCCTGGCGCAGCTTGGCGGTGAGATCGACGCCGCCGATCTTGATCAGGCGGTTGAGCTTGTCGATTTCGGCCTCTTCGACGCCGTCGATCGTCAGCTTGTAGTAGACGCAGTCGACCACGTACTTGTGCTCGGTGTCCTTGCCGACCTCGGCGTCGCCCGGGTCCCACTCGTTCTGCTGGCCGCGAACGACGATCTCGGCCTGCGACGTCTCGCCGGTGTCGGGCCGCTGGTAGGCGCCAGTGAAGCGAAGCTGGACGCCATCGATGGCGGTCGCGCCCATGGCGCGGATCGACTGCACCACCAAGCCGGCCAGGGTGTATTCCAGCTTCAGCTCGTCGATCTGGCCGTTACGGTAGTTGATCGGGCCGATCTCGGTGTTGTGCTTGTCGGTCATGAACTTCAGCGGCGGCGGCTTCACCACCTTGGCCTCGCCCCCGTAGCCGTAGCCGTTCAGGAACGTGTTCATCATCATCAGCTTCGAGGGAAGCTTGCTCATAGGGGCGCTCCAAAGCAGGGGAGAGGACGGCGCGAGCGGTCACCCGCGCCGGTTTTGGCGTCAGGCGGCGACCTGAGCGGCGAAGTCGGACAGAAACTCTTCGGTGATCTCCTGCTGCAGGGTCAGGTCCTCCAGCGGCGGGGTCGGCGTGAACCGGTAGCCGATGCGCAAGCCGCCGGCCGACAGCGTTTCGGCGGTATTGCTCTCGGGCAGATAGGCCTTGCAGTCGATGAGCAGCCCGCTGGTCTTCAGGCGGCGGCCAAAGGTGTTGATCTCCTCGATGGCATCGCGCGCCATGGAGGGCGTGATCGGCCCATCGACATAGGCGGCCAGCCCGCGAGCGCAGGTGTCGGCGAGGACCTGGGCGGTGGCGACCGCGCTCTCAAACACGAAGTCCGGATCGCTAGAGCAGGTACGCGAGCCCCAGAACCGCAACGCTCCGTCGAAATTGACCAGGCAGGTCACGCCGGCGGCGTTCAGGGCTCCGACGTCGGTGCTGCTGTCCTGCAGGTCGAAGAAGAACGGGTTGGCGATCCCGGTGACGGCCGCCACCGGCACGTTGGAGATGGTTTTGTTCCAGCCGATCGTCTGGTCGATCTTCGCGCGAAGGCCCAGGGCGGTGGCGACCCCGTTGACCGTGACCGCGCCGCTATCGGCGGTGAAGTCGCCGGCGATCAACATCAGCTCGCGAGCGGAGAACTTGGCCCGATAGGTGAGGATGGAGGCGACGGTGTTCGCGCCGTTGCAGGAAGCGTAGGCGCGACCTCTCAGCTTGGCGGCCGTCAGGGCCAGCTCGGTCGTCACCGCCTCGGTGTCCAGGCCGGGCGCTCCGATGATCCGCGGCTTGTAGCCGACCAGGGCCTCGGCGACGCGGAGCTGCTTGATCATCGCAACGACAGCCTTGTCGACGGTGTCGATCGGCGCGGCGCCCTGGACGGCTCGGCCGACGATCACGAAGGTCGAAGCCTGGTTGGCGATCGCCTGCAGGCTGCCGCGCAGCGTACCGGTGGCGCCTGCGGCGGCGATGGCCGCATCGATGTTGCCGCCATTGATGACCACCAGCTGGTTGGCCGGGAACATGGCCGCGTCGGCCGCTGGACCCGTGGCCACCAAGCCGATGATGGCGGTCGCGATGGTGCGCAGCGTGCGCCCGCCGGTCTTCACCTCGAGCACGCGGACGCCGTGATTGTACTCTTCGGACATGGTCGCTCCTTAAGCCGTGGTCAGGCCCGTCGCGGTGATGCGCAGCGGGACGGAAATTTGGGTGGGTTCGGGTGTGGCGGACTGGCCAGTTTCCTGGCCCTCGAGGGCCAACACGAACTGGCCGGGCTGCTGGCCGCGCAGCAGCTCCACGCGCGTAAGCTTGAAGTCGCCGACCCAGCGCTGGAGCGCGCCGGCGATCGCGCCGTACAGCAGCAGGACGTTCGCGGGATTGACGACCATGTCGATCATCGCCGGGATCTCGGACCCGTAGTCGCGGCGCATCACGCTGGAGCCGATCGCGGTCGTCAGGACATTGGCGATGCGCTGGCGGAGATAGGCGGGGCCCGAGATCGGCTGGCCGGTGTCGCGGTCGATGCCCCTCATTGGCGGCGCGGCTTCTTGGTGAGCGCGCCGGTCTCGACGTGATCGTGATCCACCAGAGAGACGCCCGAGGCCGTCAGATCAATGTCGGACGAGATCTCGGCCGTCGCGTGCAGCTTGCCCCGAACCTCGACGTCGGCGTCGATGGCCAGGCCGCCGGGCGCCACCAGGCGCACCGCGCCCGCAACGAGCTGTACCGTGAAGTCGCCGGCGCCCGGGTCGTAGCCGATCCAGGACCCATCGGCCCAATCGATGCGGGTCTGTGCGGGATCGAGGGGGGCGGGGTAGTCGTCCGAGGCGTGGCTGGCGTGGATGGTCGCTGCGGCAATGTCGCCGTCAGGGCAGACGAGAGAGACTTCCTCGCCGTTTGCGAAGGGGGCCCAGATCCGAATGGAGCCGGCTCGGATCATCGGCATCTTGATCCAGTCGGTCTCGAAACCCTCGTCCAGCTTCACGCGGCAATGCGCGCCGGCCACTTCACACACCGTGCCGTAGCGCAGCAGGTCGCCCAGGCGGCGGTCGGTTTCAGCGGGGCTGGTCATCGCCGGCACGATGGCCAAGGCGGCCAAGCCATGCGCGCGCGCTTCGTTTACCGGGGCGCGGATCAAACCACGAAAGGCACGGTGACGATCGCGCACAATGGGGGACGCGCGATCGTCGGTCGGCGAAAGGGTCTCGACGGGGTGCTAGGCGCTCGGCGGGACGTTGGCGAGGATCCGCGCCGCCTCGGCGGCCGTCAAGACGCCGTTGGCGACGAGGACCTGGCTGACGCCGGCGATCGTCTCGGGGTGATCGAGTTCGATCAGGTCGGGCAGCATGCCGAACTTCGCGAACATCACGGCGGCCTGAACGAGGGCCGTCTTTGTCGGGTCAGCGAAGTCGGCCGGCGTCAGGCTCTTGGCTTGCGCCTCAAGCGCCAGGTAGGCGACCAGCTCGTCAGTGGTGAACAGTCGGGAAAAGTCGATCTTGGCGATCCGGAGGGGCGTTTTCGAGAGCGAGGTCGGCCGCTCAGCCTCAGGCACGATCTCCCAGGCCGAGCCTGCCCAGGCGGCGACCTGGCCCGGGGCGAGCATCGGCGGCGCGGCCGAGACGATGCGCCAGCCAGCCGGGCAGACGGCGTCGTCGGCGACTTCCGAAATTTCGCCCTGCCAGACGCCGGCGCTATCGGTCTTGGCGATGAACATGCTCAGCCTCCATAGACATAGGTGGGCGGGGTCGTCGTCACGGTGGGCAGGACGGCCATCGTCTTGGGATCGGGCGAGAGAACGACACGCGACGCCTGGCCTGACGCGCTGATCGACCAGACGGTGTTGTTGAGCTCGTCGAACACGAACCCGGCGGGATGCATGGGGGAGGGGTAGCTGAAGAATTGGTCCGCGGTCAGCGGCTTCCACGCACCGCCCGAGCGGGGCCGGTAGCTGAGGCCGGAGTTGACGTTAAGCACCAGCATGTAGTCGCCATGGGCGCCAGGCATGGAGAGGACGCCAAAGACGGCGTCGGAGGTGTTGGGCTCGAACGACGAACGGTCCGGCGAAGAGATGAACAGGGAGGCTCCGTAGGCGAAGGACCCGGAGAACATCACGCATAGCCGATCGTTGACGACGGCAAGGTCGACGCTGGTGTTCGGTCCTGACGTGACGGCGCCCAATACACCCGTCCCGGCACCCGACCAGTTAAGGCCTTCGTCGAAACTGCAAAAAACCGGGATCACGTCCTTATTGAGGGCGTTCATGGCCCAGACCCGCCCGTCCCACCAGGCGAGCTTCTTGATCGATGCGCCCGCGGCCATTCGGGTCTGGGCCGTGCCGGAGGTGTCGGCTTGATCCGACGCGAGGTTTAAGACTTGGCCTAGCGCGCCATTGACCTTGAAATCCGCAAACAGCCACTTGGCGCTCGGGGGAACATAGCAGACCGCCTTGGACGTGGTCTGATCCCAGAAGCTTGAGGGGAAGAACGCCCTTTTGGCCGTGCAGGTAGTGGCGGAAAGGACCACCAAGGTGTTGCCGAAGGCGAAGGCACCTTGCGTGGGTGAAAACTCGATCTGCCGCGCGCCCAGGGCCACGGCGTGATCGGCCGAATAGCCTAGAGCTTGGCCCGCCGTCACGTCGTGCTCTTCGAGGACCTTGCTCCACGGCCCCAGGAGCATGTTGGCGGTCCGATAGACCTGAAGGGCGTGCGTCCCTCCAGTCTCCGAACGCCAGAAGACGGCCCAGTAGAAGCCAAGGCCTTTGGCCAGGCCGATGCAGACAGCGCCGGGGAGCAAGGTGTCGAGCCCGGGCAGCGCCGACCAGTTCAGGCTGCTCGTGGCGGCGGCCAAACCTGCGTCAACGCTGTGGACCTGGGCGAGTTTGGGATAGCTCGCGTTGAGGATGGCGCCCCCCTGGAGCGGGAGCCAGGGCGCGGGCGGGGCGATGTCGAACTGCGCCCTCATGCCGGGAGGCGCGCTCGAGCGTGCGTTGTTGGCGATCGCGCGCCAGCGGGCAGAGGCGGCGACGTAGCGCAGCATCAGCGACTGGCCCGGGCGAAGGACATGGTCTTCGCCCAGGGCGAAGCGATTGCCCGAGGCCGAGGCCGGGGCCTCGGTCGCCAGGGTCACGTCGAAAGTGCCGACGTTGTCGAGGATCTTGAGCTCGCCCGAGCGGCCGGCCGCCAGGCCTGAGATCGTGACGCGTTTGGACGAGGCGATCCGGACGGTGGTCGCGTGACGCAGGTTGTCGGGGTTCCAGTTGGCCTGATCGCCGTCGAGAATCGGTGGCGTGATCTCCGTGACCAAGGCGACCGTTCCGCTGAGATCCGCGTCGGCCTTGGGCGCCAGCGCAGCGATCGCGTCGGTGATCGTGGTCGATACCGTCTGCTGCAGGGTCGCGATCGCGGCGGCCGTCTCGCCAATGCGCGCCCGCTGCTCCGGGGTCACGAACACCCGCGTCGCGTTTTCGACGATGCTGGCGGCCGGCACCGCGCCCTGGAGCAGCTGCTCGATCTGCTCGGTCACGCCGGCGAGGTTCTCCTGGACCTCGGCGACGTCGGCCTGAACCTGGGCGATGAGAGGCGCAACGGTGTCGTTGATACGGGCCAGGCCAACCGCCTGCAGGTCCGAGATCGCGCTGGCCAGCTTCGCGCGGATGGCTTCGACGCCACGGATCCGCGTGTCGATGTCGCCCAGGAGGCTGTTCAGATATTCAGGCGTCAGGACGGTGTCGTCGGTGACCTTGTAGAGGTTGGCCTGGCCCATGATCAGCCGATCTTCTCGAAGCTCGCGACGCTTTCATGGACCGCCTGAAGGAGGCGGCCGCGCATCTCGTAGGGCTCCTCGCGCGGGGCGAGGGTCTGGTGGGGCAGCACGGCGCGTTCGCGCAGGACGACGGCGTAATAGGCGTCGGCCTCGACAACCGGCTCGGTTTGGGTCTTGCGGGTCATGGAGCCTCCTAGAGCGCCTGGTCGATGGCTTCGGTGATCGTGAAGGTGTTGCGGCCGTCGGCGGTCGTCCCCAGCAGCTGGGTGCGATAGCTCGAGGTCGGCGATGCGATGTTGAAGGTCCAGGTCCGCTTGATGCCGCCCGGGTCGGCTCCGATCGCGGGGACCACCTCGTCGGTGACCAGGTCGTGCAACTCGGTCACGCCGCCGATCAGGATCTTCGCGACGCAGGTATGGTTGGCAGGGGCCGCCGCGTTGAAGCCGCGGAGATAGGCCGTGTACTTGATCGTGCTGGTCGTGGCCCGGGCCAGCACCTTGCTCGTGTGGTTCAAGGCCGTCGATCGGCGGAAGGCCCTGACGATGCTGTCCGAAAGCTTGATGCCGGGCATCATGTCGGGAGAGCCGACAAAGGTCAGGCGGGCGTTTAGAGCGGCGGGCAGGCTGGCCAGGCCAGAGGCGGTGTCGTCGCCGCCGACCTGATACCAAGTCGACAGGCCCTGCGGCTGGATCTCGAGCACCAGGTCCGTGCCGGCTTCGCGGACGGCTTCATAGAGAAGGTCGAGATCGGAGATCCCGCCGGCGAGCTGGATCGGCTGCAGCTGCACGACCACGCGGGAGGCTCTGAAGCGGGCGAACTTCACGACCATCAGCAGGTCCTTGTCGCCGGCGGCCGAGAAGAAAGCGCCATCGGTGCTCGAGAAGAGCTGGCCGGCCGCGTAGCGGTTCTTGTCCGCTACGGCCATTCGGTGCGCGCCCTGGCTGACGAACACCCAGGCGTAACGCTTGCCCGGCGAAAGAACAGTCGGCGGAACGCCGAAGCTGGTGGCCGCGGGGTAACGCTTGAGGTCGGCGGCGGCCTTAGTGACCTTGGCGACGCCCCGCGCCATGTTGGGCATGCCGGCGACATCGCATTCGACCAGGTGGGCGTGGACGTCGCCCGTCGCCGCCAGGTCGGTGAAGAAGACATCGACGCCGAGCGTGTAGCCGGCTTGGGCGTTCAGGTACGACTGGCCAAGGGTGGATCCTTGCACCGTCGAACTGGTCGTGACCGCATCCCAATAGGGCTCGCTTTCCGTGATCGTCGTCGACTTCGGGCGAAGGGCGATCATCGCCTGGCCGCCGCCGCTGTACCACTCAGCGTCGACCTGCAGGGTCTCACCGTCCCGGGCGTAGGTCTTGGCCAGGCGGTCGTAGCTGGGGTCGTTGAGGTTGACGACGACGTTGGACGTTTCGCCGTAGACCACGCGTTCGCGGGTCCGCGTCAACTGCACCATCTCGACGGTCTGACTCTGGTAGTTGGCCAGGGCCAGGTCGCCGGCATAGCCGTCGATCGTCACGCGGGCCTCGACGTCGTACGCCGGCAGGCAGAAGCCATTGTCGACGCGCACGGCGGGGTCGTTGGGATTGAAGAGTTGCAGGGCCGCCGAGCTGGAGGCCGCGGTCGGGAAGCGCAGACCGCCGAAGATGCTGGCGGCGTATCCCGCGTAGGTCTTGTCGCTGCCCGTCTCGTCCAGGAAAAGATTGGCCCCGACGGCGACCGCGCTCGAGGAAATGCCGGCGCGGGCCCGCAGGCGCGCGACATCGACCTGCAGAGCTTGGACGTCGCCCGAGCTGGCCAGCAGGCGTTGTTTCTCGGCCAGCGCCGACATGTCGGAACGCAGGGTGACAAACAGGCCTTCGAACACGGCCAGCAGGCGCTTGTGGTCATCCACGGCCGCGGCGATGTCGGCGAGGTTGGCCAGGGCGTTCTCGGCGACCATCTCGACCGCTTCGACGCCCAGCTGCGAAAGCGTGATGGTGGCGACGTGGATTTGTGAGGCGTCGATCGCCGGCAACTGCGGATCCGCGCTCTCCGCCCCCAGCAGGAACGCGATCTGGGCCGAACGCGCGCGGCGCATGGCGACGTCGTCGGCCTCCACCTGGTTGGTCACAGCATTGACGCGGAACTTGCGCTGCTCGACTCCGGTATCCTCGGTCACGCCATAGGTCACGACGGCGACCTTGCGTTTCGCGTTCTGCGGAAGCTGGCCGATGAAGTCGCGCGTGGTGTCGGCTTGGCGCGCATAGACCGCGCCACTGCCGGCGAAGCACCGGCCCGCGGCGATCGTCACCGTCGAGGTTCCGGACTTGGCGGCTTGGAAACCGTCATAGACCGTCCGGCCGACCAGGGCGGCGGCGACGATTGCGTCGAGCGAGGCCTGGGTATAGGCCTGGATGTTGATGAAGTCCTCGGACAGCAGCTGCTGACGTTCGCGGAAGATGACCTGGGTTTCCATGGGGTCCTCAGAAGTCGGCGACCAGTTGGCCGAGCCGGAAGGGTAGGGTGGGGCGGTCGCCGAGACGGGCGGGTCGGTGGGCCGCGAACCTGACCAGGACGGTGTCCCGGTCGGCGGCGGCCGATTGGATCGCTTCGAGCACCAGGTCGGTCTGGCTGCTGTCGTGCGGTTCGCAGAATTCGAGGTCGAAGCCGCCGACGATCGCCGTGGCCTCCGCCAGCGCGTCGGGCACGACCACGTCCAGGAGCAGGGTGAAGGCCGCGTCGCCGACGAGCGCCGGATCATCAAGGAAGGTATCGCCGGGCATGGAGCCGCCGGCGGCCCGGGCGGGATCGGCCAGCCGCCAACGGTCGAACACCAGGACGGCCGGATCCATGCCGGGTTCAGCGAAGACGGCGTCGAAGTAGTCACTGAGACCATAGGCGCCGCCCGCGTCGGCGCCGACGGCGCGCACACGCTCGGGCGCGGTGTCGAGGAACTGGCTCGAGACTGATCGGCCGATCGTCTGGCCAGCCGTTGTATCGAGGGTGACCGTCAGCGCCGGCAGCGGATCGGAGGCGATCGGGAAGTCGTCGGCCCAGGCCATGTCGCCATATGCGCCGCGAGGATCCTCGTCGACGGCCACATAGCGCTCCACGATCGTCTCGACGCCGTCGACCAGGACGAGGTCCTCGCGGCGTGTCATGCGGATCTCGACGCCGTCGCGGAACAGCACGCCGTCGCGCGTCAGCAGGCGGGTCGCGGGCGCATCAGGCGCGAACGCGCCCAGTTCGTCGCCGGCGCAGGCCTCGCCCGTGTAGGCGTCGTCCGGATCTTCCGACCAGGGCGTGTGCGTGAACAGCCGGAATTCAGGAAACCGGGCGATCCAAGCCGCGCGATCGTCGGCGCTGGCCGCTTCGGCGAACAGGCCCTGGCCGGGCGCGGTGATGCGGCGTAGCTCGCCGCCGGCGACCTCGATGTAGGCGCGCAACCCGGCGCGGGTGCCTTTTTGCCTGTGCATCTCGACCGACCGTGCGATGACCGCACGCTTCTTGGTCTCGCTCCAGGTTTCGCTCCAGACGTCGACCGAGCAATCGAACGCCAGGTCCGACAACAGGTGGGGGGCGCAGCGCCACGGATCATGGAAGTCCGGAATCAGATGGACCGGCAGCGACCAGGCCGGCGCGGAAGCGGCTTCGACGGCGCGCATCCACGGCGTGGCGTTGGCGAGCAGGCTCTCGACGTCAGCCATTGACCACCAGGCTCTGGACGTCGATCGCGGTGCAAACCGCCAGGTCGCCTTCGCTGGCGAGGATCGGCGCGGTCGGCGACAGCAGCTGGACGTTCTCTGCGGCGGGGACCTGGCCGGCGGCGATGATTGCGGCCAGCGGCACATCCCGGCCGGGCGATCGGCGCGCGTCGGCCATGGCGGCGCATCCCTCGGCCGACAACGTCCGGAGCGCGGCGGGATCCGGACCGCGCAGGTGTTCGGTCACCAGCGAGATCTGGTAGGGCAGGATCCTGGGCGGCCGAACGCTGATCACATCGCTGGCGGCCGCGACGTCGTCACGGTTGGCCAGGATCCGCACCGCCTCGAGCACGTCATCCGACGGCGTTCCGTCCGCGTCTGAGGCCGGCCGCAGGCGCTTGATCGGCACGGCCGGGTCGGAGGCGTCGACCCATCCGCTGGCCACGCTGACGATCGGCGCGATGCGGATAATCGGCTGGCGCGGATCGGTGCGATCGACCCAGACGCCGGCGTCGGCCACATCGGGATGCGCGGTGAGAGCGGCCAGAAGATAGCCGGCCAGCTTGCCCGCGCCCCAGGACTCCGGAATGAGCAGGCAGCGCCAACGGAACCGCTCGTCGCTTTCGCCGTCCATGCGAAGCAGCGGCAACCGCAGGGCGCAGTTGTCGAGGTCTGTTCCGACCGCCCAGGCCAACATCGTGGCCAAGACGCCGGCGTTCACCTGGGCCAAGCCAAGCAGCTCGCGATAGGCGTCGACCTGTTGCAGGGCCATGGCCGGCTCGGAGTCGATGCGAGCGGCGTCGAACGGAATGTCGCGGGCCGCCAGCTCCGCCTTGAGGCGAACGCGCCGCCGCTCCAGCAATGTCTCATAGTCGAGCGACCGCACCGCCCGGGGCTTGGGCATGCGGGACAGGTCAAGTCCTTCGGCGACATAACGCGGCATGCCGGCATGTCGCTGTGCGGGCGGATCGCGCGCGAGCGCGGCTTGTTTGGTAGGGGCTGCATCAAACCAAGGAGCGGGGGCGTTTCATTTCAGGGCCCCGGCCCCAATTTTAGGATTTTATGCAACCTGTTGGGGCAACGGTTCTCGTGCGTTAGGATCGGTCAACGCCGGCGGAGATTTCACGATGAAGGATCGAGATAAGGCCGACCGGGGCTTAGGCGAACTATTTCGTGCTACCAAAGAGGGAATCGCGCGAAAGGTAATCGCTGAAAGGGAAGCGGCCGCGACGAAGATTGAGGAAACGCGCCGCGAAATTGACAATGGCGGCCGACCTAGAGCAAACCGATTCCGTCTTTGACTTTCTTTACGTCGATCATCGCCGGCTGAGCATCCTGCTAACACAGTTCGGCGTCGACGGGGTTCTTACCGAGCTGGTTCGCGGATCAGAAGATGCGGCGGAGACAGGGGGCGGCGTTTCATTAGCTGTCGGTAAGGCGGACCATAAGCGTAGCGGAAAGACGAGCCTCGCGAGAAAATTCGATCCTCGTTGGCTGTTGCCGTTGAACTTCTTGGACACCGCTCAGGGCTGGTTGTGTCCCGACGTGATCGATGCGCGTGTCGGCCAGCTTGTGCTGTTGAAGGTCGGCGTTGGTGTGATCGATGTAGGCTTCATGAAGAGGCTATGGGAGATTCCCTTTGTCCAGCAGTCTATCGCTGCGACGATCCCGCAGGAAAACCTAGCGGACCTACCCGTGAATAGAGCAGCGCGGCGGCGGGACAAGAGCGGCCCTAAAGGGACTGATACCTCTCCGCTGACGGACTTCGTGGGCTCTTTAATGGGCATGATGCCCCACGCGGTTCAGGCGACATTCGTGACCGAGAAAGGCGAGGTTCTCTGGGGCACCCTTGACGAAGAGCATCTCACCGGTTCAGCGACCGATATCATGCTCAAGCACGGTCATACCCTAGCTGGTGAATGGCATCTCGTCGGCATTCTGGACGCGATGCCGAAAGGTTCCAGCTTCGAAGAACTTAGGAATCGGGTGGAGATCGAACAGTCTGGGAGCCAGCTTTTCGGGATTCTCCAGCACTTTGGTCCGATGCTAGAGCTGGGTTACTCGCGGCCGCCCCACGCCTATGGGGTTACTCCGCTGATCGTCATGAGGGCCATCGCTCCATGATCTTGCAGGGCACCGAGGACCGCTACCTACCGTCGTCGAGGTGGTCTAGCGTCAGCTGAATCATGGCCTCGCGATCCTCAGCGCTGAAGCCAAGCAACTGACGCTGGGGATAGCGAACCTCGGGCCCGCCAGGCCGAACCTTGTCCTTGAGGCCAAACTGGCTAACCCGAGCGATCCGCTCGGCCCGGCTGGTGAACTCGACCCACGCCTCGGTCGGCGAGCCGCCCGCCTTCAGATGGCGGTTGGTCCGCATCTTCACGAACATGGCCTCGACCCGCTTGCGGATCTGGCCGCCGCGGCCGCGCAGGTCGGCTTCCATCTTGCCCGGGTCGGCGGCGCCTTCTGCGGGGAGGTGCCGCACAATCCGGCCGCGGAGAAAGGTCCTGATCGCGCCGCGCTCGCGATCGTAGCCGATGATCTGCGCACCGTCCCGGCGCCAGCTGCGGAGATCTGCGACCCGAGGCTCATCGGCGCCAGGCTTCCTGTACAGGAATCGGATCGGCCGGTTGGCTTTTCGGTCACGCGCCTGATTTTTCCGGGCTGGCCACGGCTCGCCGTCCGGGCCCGCCTGGGCGCGCATCCTCGCAGCCTGGGAGGCGCGAAGCGCGTGCGCCATCTTGCGGGCGAGAGCCGATCGCGCGGCCGGCTCCATTTGGGCGACGACGGCGCCCAGCGTGGACTCGAGCTTGCGCAGCTCCTCGTCGATGTCCTTCACGGCGAAGGCAGTTCGGCGATCAGGTCTTCGCCGAGGTAGAGTTGGCGCAGGTGCGCGTCCGTCTTGAAGCCGCCCAGGTGCTCCCAGCCCGGATCCGGATCCGGCTCGTCGCGCTCAAGCACCTGGATCTTGCCGCCAGGCTGTTCGATGATCGAGATGAGCTGGGACAGTTCGATCTTGAAGGCGACATCGCACGTGTTGCGATCTAGCATCTCGATATTGAAGGGAAAGCCTTTCTCCGCTTGCGGTGAACGCAGAAGGCCTGGCTCGTTTCGGGCGCACCATGTGAGCAGCGCCATATCGAGCGCGAGCAGCTGGCTCTTTGGCAGTTCGGTGATGACGACGGAGACGATCGCGATCTTCAGGTGCGACAGCGCGCCGTTGATCGGCTTGAGATGACCCTCGTCCAGGAAGACGAACAGGTTCTCACCCTTGTCCTTCAGGCCCGGGATCGCTTTGGCGAGATACGCCTCGAGGAGGTCAGCCTTCTTCACGCGCGCACGTCCCGGGCACGGTGTGGTCGATCAGCCGGGTGAGCTGGCTGGCGGTCGCGGCGTAGGCCTTGGCCAGGCGGATGGCGGACGCGCGGACCGCCGGCGGCAGGATTGCCACCTCGTCGGTGGGGAAACCCTCCGGCGCGATCGGGCAGGCGATCAGGTCCGCCGGCGGCGGCGGTGCGCCCACCTTCACCGCGACGACGGGCGGCTTAGCGCTCGGCCTTGTCGCGCAGGCCGCCAGCCCGATTGAGAGCGTCGAACCAAGCACGGCCCACGCGATCGTCCTCGACAGCCGCATCGACGGCCTCCATGTGCTGGGCGGCCGCCCGGGCCGCGTCGGCGGCCTGGCGGGCCTGTTCGGCCGCCTTGGTGTTGCGGGTGGTCGCGTCGGCCATGGCGCCCGCCAGGATCTCGGCCGAGGCGGCGTTCGTCTCGACCTTGAACCTGGCGAGCTCGGCGATGGCCTTTCTGCAGGTGACGCCTGCGGTTTCCTTCGCCGGGGCGTAATCGGATTGCGCGGTCGCGCAGATTTGTTGCGCGTCGGCGGCGAGCTTGTCGCGCTCGGCATAGCCGTGGCGACCCCAGGCCACGAGAGCGAGGACCGACCCGCCCGCGACCAGGCCGATCAGGATCTGGCGCTCAAGCATAGTCGAGACCGGTCAACATCATCCGCACCAGGCGCGCGCCGCGCTGCCCGGGCTCACCGCCCACCTGCCTATACCAGGCGGATTTGCGCATCCCGACCGCCGCGGCGTCGAAATCCCGCCGTGAGACGGCCGCCAGTGTGTTCTTGAACTGAGCGAGCGTGGCGTGGCCCATGTTGAAGGCCATGTCCTCGAGGACCTTGCGACGCACCGGATCGATGGTGCGCCAGTTGGGAACCAGAACGTCCAGAGTCGCGCGCGCCTCGGCTAGGTCGTACGCCAAGAGGCCGAGCGCCTGGGCGCGGCTGACGCCGGCGGCGATCACGGATGTTTTTGTCAGGCCCAGCTTGACGGTCTCGGCCGGTCGAATGCCGACGTCGTCCAGGTTCCGACCGATGCCGATGGTCAGCTTGCCGGCGGGGCAGCGGTAGGGACGGGAACGGAAGCCCTCGTGCAGCTCGAGCTGCTCCTCGATCGTCTTCATGCCTTGCCTCCAAAGGTGCGGATCCGCTCGGCCAGCGCCTGGCCCAGCTGGGCGACGACGTCGGGAATGCGCGCGAAGCTGTCGGCCACGGCCTTGACCAGTGAGGGCGTGGCGCGAAACGCGACCAGGCCGACGACGAACGACAGGCCGCCGGCGACGGCCGCCGACAGGTGCAGCCAATCCTGCAGGGCCCAGCACACGAAGGAGGCGGTGAAGCCGCCCGCTAGGGTCGCGGCGATCTGCTGTCGCCAGGTCAGGCCGGGCATGTAGGCCAGGGACACGATCGCGCCCAGGAAGCCGCTGACCAGAATGAAGCCGAAGTCGTGAACAACGGCGGCGAGATCTTGCTTCACGGTCAGCTCCAGAGGTCGATGAGGTCGGCGATCGGCGCGGCCTGCGCCTCATCCGTGATGATGATCGCCATGCCTTCCGGCAGGCGGGTGAAGGCGGCGGCGCCCGGGTTGGCCGCCAGCACGTCCTCGACGACGCCCTCGGTGCGGCCGATGGCCCGGTGAACGACGGCGTCGAGGGTCTCGCCGGCGCGGGCGTGAACGACCAGCGTGGCCATCACAGCTGCTCGATGGTTATGCGCGGACGGGCGACCAGGTCGGAGATGGCGTTGCGCGCGTTGCGCATGTGGGAGCCGACGACGATGTCGACGCCCTCGGCCCGGCGCTCGCCGGCGTCCGTGGCGGCGTTGTCCCGGTATTTCTCGTCAAGGTCGGCCTTGGCCAGGCTGTAGACGGCCCGACGATACAGGAACTCCAGGCGGTGCTGGCCGCCGAACTCGCTGGCGGGCACGTCGCCCAGGGTGTTGTAGCCCTCCGTCAGCCAAGCGGCCTTGCGCGCCTGCAGGTCGGGGTTGCGGTCCAGGACCAGCATCGCGTCGATCAAGGCGTCATTGATACGCTCGGGCGTGACCTGGCTGACCACGCGCATGGCCGCCTGGAACTTGGCCGGCTCGATCGCCGGGAAAAAGGGGTCGCCGGTGAGAACGATGCTCTCGCCGGTAGGGGGCGCTGGGGTGGCCGGATCGGGCAGGGTGAAGGTGGTCATCGAGTGTCCCGTCGTTGGCGCCCCAGCGCCTTGGCATTCGCTCCTCCGAGGCGGGGGTGAGGGTTCGGATCGGGCGGACCTCTTGGGAGAGAAGGGCCGTCCAGTCCGCTCCCGCCCCCGGACGCGGGGGAGCGACGTCGTGGCGGCTCAAGCGAGAGCCGCGGTCTCTTAGCCGGCCTGGTCGGCCGGCTTGTTCAGGTCCTTCTCGAGACGCTTGATGTCGGTCTTCACGCCGCTGGCGGCATGCAGATCGTTGGCGCGTCGCAGCTCGAGCAGCGCCCGTTCCTTGAAGATCCGGGCGGCACCCGGAACACCGCTGGCGGCGCAGGCGGCCTCGTCGGCCGACACCCGCAGGGCCTCGAGACCCAGCGCCTTGTGGACCTTGGCCTTGACCTCGTCGGGCATGTCGTGGCCGTCGACCATCTCGGCCACCAGCGGCAGGGCCGGCGGCGCGGCTTCGCCGGCGGCGAGCAGCTTGATCGACGCTTCGGCCACGTCCTCGGCGAGGTAGCAGGCGACGCCGCGTTTGAACGGCTCGGGCATGGCCAGGCCGTAGCGCAGGGCGTACTGGGCGAGCGGCAGGGCGCCGTCGAAGTCGCCGACGTCGATGCGCCACATCATGATCGTGACGAAGACGTCGTCCTGGACGCCGCGCGCGGCGTCGACGGCGGCGTCCAGGCGGCCCTGAACCCAGCCGGCGTATTCCGGCAGCAGCTCGCGCTTAAGCTCGATCCGCTTCTCGATCGACTGCAGCGCCTTAAGCTTCACCTGGTCGGTGCGCAGCTTCAGCAGCATCAGGTCGTACTCGGGCGCGGCCGGCGCGGCCGGCGCGGTCGACGACGTGGCGGCCTTGGCGAAGTCCAGGCGGGCGAGCACCCGCTGGCGATGTTGGGCGGCGAGGCTGAACCTGGTCATGATCACTCGTCGTCCACGAACTCGATGTTCTCGATCAGGAAGCCGCGCTCGTAGTCCTCGACCACGAAATCGTCGTTGGACGACTCGTAGGTTTCCACGCGGTCGCGCTTGGCGTTGTCGACCACGGTGCGGCGGCGCGAGCCCTCCTGCTCGTAGATCGACAGGTTGTTCGGCACGTTCACGAAGATCGCGTTTTCCGGGAAGTAGGGGACCTGAGCGGCTTGTTTGCCGCCCACCCGTCGTGCGCTGAGGATCAGGTCGGCGGCATTGGTCTCGGACGGCGGCAGATCGTTGTTGATCAGCGGGAAGAAGATCTCGTGCTCGATATCGCTGCCCAGGATGGCCAGCGAACCCGGCTCGCGCCGCGTCCACGAGGGCAGCAGCTGGTTGGTGGCGTCGACGATCAGAGCATGGACGTTCTTGTAGTCGCAGTCGGCGCCCTTGCCGATCCGGATGGTGTTGCCATAGCGGCCGCTGCCCATGACATAGAGCCCGCCCCGGTACTGACGGTATTTTTCCAGCCAACCGATGTTGACGTCCTGCAGCAGGGGGTTGGCTTGGCGATCGGTGTTGGCGGCCGCCGAGGTGCCGTTGAAGCCGATCATCAGGCGATCGAGGGCCTGGCGGCGCAGGCGCTGGGCCGTGATGCGGGCCTCGAAGTCCGGGAACTTGGCCCAGGTGTCGAGTATGGCGTAGCTGATGGCCGTGTCGCTGTCGGTCTTGCGGCACTCATAGCCGTTCAGGTCCTCGACATCGTGCGTTTCGCGCGCGCTACGGTCGGTCGTCTTGGTGTTGGTGCGGCTGGCGATCGGGCCCTGGTCGCCCAGGCCAAGCTTCTGTCCCTTCATTTCGGGGACGAGCACGACGTTCGTCTGCGCCAGGAAGGCGGACGACTCCTGCTGCTTGTCGGCGATCTTCTGCTGGACGGACGGCTCGATCGAGAACGCCTTCTCGCGGCGGACGGTGTCGGCGTCGGCGCCGTTCAGCTCGGCCTGGTGGTCGAGGTAGGCGTTGAACAGCTCGCGGGTTTCGGTGCGCATCGGGTGAGGGGGCTTTCAGCTGGGGTGCGGGTGTGCGGTGCGGGTGAGGCGCCGGGCGATCAGCAGTCGGCGCGGACCCGGCCGTCGCCGCCGGTCGCCGGCGCGCGTTCGCGGAAGCCGTTTCTGGGCTGCTGCTCGAGGTCGCCCTTCAGCTTGGTGAAGTCGGCCTGCAGGGCGGCGAACTGGTCGGTGATCGCCTTGCTCTGCTTGGCGAACTCCTGGCCGATTTCGGCCAGGCCCTCGGTCACGGACCGGGAGAAGTCGGCCGGATCGAACTCGCCGGCGGCCGGTTGGTTCGCCGGCGCGGCCGGCACGGCCGGCTTGCCGCCGATCGAGGCCAGGATCTTCTCGCCGATCGCGGCGAAGACCTTCATGACCTTGCCCTCGGCGTCGTCGCCGGCGGCCTCGTCCTCGAATTCGATGGTGGTCTCTTCGGCGGCGCTGAAAACGTTGGCCGCGTTCTGCTTGCGGCTGTCGAACATCGCCTTGATCGCAGCGGCGTGCGGATCGTTGGAGGCGCTGAAGACCAGCATCTCGGTGCCGAGGCTCGCCGGGCTGTCGGTCACGGCCAGGCCGACCAGGCCGGCCTTGCCGGTGTCGCCAAAGTTCGGCGCGACCTCGATCGAGGTGTAGACCTTTTGCTTGGCCTTGGTCATCGCGACCAGATCGTCGGTCGGGTCGAGCTGAGCGTAGAGCGCCAGGCGCTTCTCCGTCTTGCCGCCGATCGACAGCTGGACGGTGTCCATCTTCACGGCCAGGACGTCGCCATAGGCCTTGAAGTCGCTGGTCGGCGTGTAGCCGCGGATGTGCTCCAGATTAACCCGGGCGCCGTAGGTCTCCGGGTTGTAGGTCTGGACGATGTCCTTGATCCACGAAGCCTCGATCTTGCGGCCGTCGGTGGCGGTAGCGCCTTCGACGGCGACGCGGAAGAACTTCGACTTGGCGGCCATGACGGCTCCCCGGCTGTTGGCGTTATCGGCCCCTTCATGGGCCGCTGATCAGTCGCCGTAGACCGCCACCCGAGGGGGCTTCGGCTCAACCGAAGCTCGTTTGAAAGCCGAGGCGTCAAACCAGACCGACACGACGCCGACGGCCTCGCGCGCACAGGTTCGCGCGCATGGCAGAGACCAATTCCAATCTGGACGGCGTAGGCCTGGATCCCCGTCGTCAGGCGCGCAGCCTGTACTGGCGCGGCTGGGGCGTGACCGAGATCGCCGACGAACTGGCGCTAAAGCGACCGACGGTCGAGAGCTGGAAGCAGCGCGACGAGTGGGACAAGGCTCCGGTCATGGAGCGGCTGAAGGAGGGGCTTCACACCCGTCTTCAGATGCTAATCGCGAAGGACAAGAAGTCCGGTCACGACTTCAAGGAAATCGACCTGCTGATGCGTCAGGTCGATCGCACCGTCCGATACGACAAGTACATGAACGGCGGCACGGAGACCGACCTCAATCCCAACATCGCCGCCCGCAACGCCGCTCCGAAGAAGGAGCCGAAGCGCGGCAACCACTTCACGCACGACCAAGTCGTCAAGCTACGAGAAGACCTCGAGGGCTGGTGCTATCCCCACCAGCGCGACTGGCTGAAAAGCTCGTCGATGCGCACGCGGATGATCCTGAAGGCGCGTCAGATCGGCGCCACCGAATTCTTCGCCCGCGAGGCCTTGGTGACCGCGCTCGAGACCGGACGAAACAAGATCTTCCTGTCGGCATCGAAGGCCCAAGCGCTCAACTTCCGTCAGAAGATTGTGGCCTGGTCGTTCAAGGTCACCGGCGTCAAGCTGACCGGCGATCCGATGGTCATCACTGCGGAGGATGAGGACGGTGAGGCCGGCGACCCGGCCGAGTTCCACTTCTTGGGCACCAACTACCGAACCGCCCAAGGCTATACCGGCGACTTCATCTTCGACGAGTTCTTCTGGGTCCACGGCTTCGAGCAGATCGAGGCTGTCGCCTCCGCCGTCGCGACGCAGAAGCACTTCACGAAGACCTATTTCAGCACACCGTCGTCTCTCAGCCATGAGGCCTATCTGAAGTGGACAGGAGCTGACAAGAACAGCCAGCGAGCCAAGAACAAGAAGATCGAGGTGGACGTCAGCCACCGGGCGCTGAAGGCCGGCAAGCTGTGCGACGACAAGATCTGGCGCCAGATCGTCACCGTCCTGGACGCAGCCGAGCGCGGGTACGATCTGATCGACATCGACGAGATCCGCGACGATCACACGCCCGACAGGTTCGCCAACCTGTTCATGTGCGAGTTCATCGACGACGCAGAAGCCGTCTTCCCAATCGCCGAGATCCTGAAGCACACCGTCGACGCGTTCGAAAGATGGACCGATGTCGACTTCTACGGCCTGGCCGAGGTGGCGGCGGTCAGCCGCGGCCGCGAGCGCACGTGGGGCGAACCTAGAAGGCCGATCGGCGACGCTCCGGTCTGGATCGCATACGATCCGAGCGATACGGGTGATAGCGCGGGCCTGGTCGTCGTCGCGCCGCCTCAGAAGACCGGCGACAAGTTCCGCGTTTTGCAGCGCTTCCAGCTGTGGGGCGAGGACTTCGAAGCCCAGGCCGAGCTGATCCGCCGACTGTGCGCCTCCTATAACGTCACGCGGATCCGCATTGACGCTACCGGCGTCGGCCGCGCCGTGCACCAACTGGTGCAGGCGTTCTTCCCGACGGCAGAGGGCGTCCAGTTCACGGCCGACCTGAAGATCGACATGGTCCACAAGCTGCAGGACACGTTCCGCCGCGGCCGAATCGAGATCGACACAGGGGCGACCGATCTGTTCGCCGCCCTAGTCACCATCCGCCGCACGATCACCGAGAGCGGTCGTCGGATGACGTACGAGAGCCCGCGCAGCGCCACGACCGGTCACGGCGACCTCGCCTGGGCGCTGCTGATGGCTCTGCACCTCGAAGCCCTGACAGCGCCGCTGATGGCGGCGACTGCGGCCAAACCCTCAATGGAGATGTCCTGACATGGCTCGCGCCAAGAAGGCCGGCGGCGCGCCGGCGATCGAGAGCTTTTCGTTTGGAGATCCGGAGCCGGTCCTGGGCCGCCGCGACATTCTCAGCCACATCGAGTGCTGGAACAACGGCCGGTTTTACGAGCCGCCGGTGAGGCTCGACGCCCTGACGCGCGCCTATCGCGTCGGGCCCCACCACGAGAGCGCGATCAACTACAAGGTCAACCTGCTGACGGCCTATCTCGAGGAGACGCCGCTCCTGGATCCGCTGGCCTTCGAAGGCTTCGCACTCGATTACCTGGTGCTGGGCAACGGCTACCTCGAGAAGGTCTACAACCGCCTGGGCGGCGTGCTTCGCCTGGACCATCCGCTGGGCAAGTACATGCGGCGCGGCGTCAAGCCGGGGGTGTTCTTCAGCCTGGCCGAGCCGCGCAAGGAGGTCGAGTTCGAACCCGACACCATCGTTCATCTCAAGCGCGCGGACCTTAACCAGAACGTCTATGGCCTGCCCGAATACCTCGGCGCCTTGCAGAGCGCCTTCCTCAACGAGGCCGCCACGCTCTTCCGCCGCAAGTACTACCTGAACGGCTCGCACGTCGGGTTCATCCTGCGCAGCACCGACCAGAACATGACCCAGGAAGAGGTCGACGCCCTCAAGCAGAAGATGAAGGAGGGCAAGGGGCCGGGCAATTTCCGCAACCTCTTCGTCCACGCGCCCGGCGGCAAGGAGAAGGGGATCGAGGTGATCCCGATCAGCGAGGTCGCGGCCAAGGACGAGTTCATGGGCATCAAGAACACCTCGCGCGACGACGTCCTGGCCGCGCACCGCGTGCCGCCACAGCTGCTGGGCATGGTGCCGGCCAACGCCGGCGGCTTTGGCGACGTGGACAAGGCGTCGGAGGTCTTCGAACGCAACGAGATCAAGCCGCTGATGCGTCGCTTCACGGCGGTGAACCGCCAGATCGGGGCGGAGGTGATCCGCTTCCGCCCATTCCGCTGGGAGCTCGAACAGGCTGCCTGACCAGCGGTAGGATCCCCGAGCCTTCGGTGGCCCGGCGCCTGCGCCTCGTGGGCGTGGTCGTGAATCAAAAGCCCCGGCGGGTGACCGCCGGGGCTTTTCTGTTCAGCTTGGGTTTAGACCGAGACGCCCCAGGCCGGGCGCGGGTCGGGCACCGTGGCCATCCAGGTCCTGTGGACGTAGACGCTCGCCGTACCGGTCGCGCCGGCGGGCATGAACGCGAACTGCACGCTGGGGCTTAGGGCGGTCGCGTTCGGGCCCAGTAGCACCGGCTCCGACATGATGAGGCGTCTGCGGGCCACGGGCCGGAGAGCGGAATAGTAGTTTCCAGCGCCGACATTGAGCGACGGCTGGAAGCCGATGCCGGACTGGTAGGCCGTGGCCGTGTCGACTTCGGTGAGGATCACGCTCGGGGCCATCAGCCAAGGCGTGCCGTCGGTTTCGACTTCCGCAAACAGCCTGGCCCACTTGCCGCCGAGATTGGAGACGTTCTGGTTGTAGGCGGCGATGCGGAAGTTGATACGCTCGTAGGCGGCGGATCCGCTAGGCGTGATGACGGCCTTGGCGGACTGGCCGCCCGTCGCGGCGTTGGGCAGCACGGAAACGGCGACGGTGCTCGCGACCGCCGACTGCGGTTCCCAGCGCCAGCTGGTCGGCGCGACGCCGGTGAAGCCAGCCCCCAGTGTGCCGGCGGCTCCCGTCAGCGTCGGGTTCACGATCACGTTGGGATTGGCGGCCATCAGGTCGGCGTAGACGTCGCCCGGCTGCACCAGGGATCGGATAGCGGCGACAAGCGAGTAAGGGGAGAGGCTCGATGCGCTCGCGCCCCACGCGCCCAGCTCCGCCCCGGCTTCGTTCGGGTGCAGCAACCTGTCGTAGGTATCGAGCGGGTCGATGTAGCCGTCGCCGCGGTCATACTGCTTGTAAGCGTCCCAGAGCTTCACGAGCGGGTCGTTCAAGCCGGCGACGTAGCTGCGGATCGACGCGTTGATGGCCTGAATATTGGCCTTCGAGCGGTTCACGCTCTCGTTCGCCAGCGCGTTCGGCCTGATCGTCGCGACGATCGCGGCGGCGCCGGCCGCCCGCAGCGCTGACACGGCCGTGGCTATGTCCGCGAGGATGATGGACGCCTGGGTGGTGTTGTTGGTGCCCATGGCGACGATGCCGAGCTGCACGTTCCTGGCGACAAGATCGCTAACCCGCGCAGCGATCTGGGTCGAGGTCTGCCCGTTGACGCCTTGGTCGGAGCCGTCGGTAAACCTGGACGTGCCAGTGCCCTTGTTCTGGTCGTACCAGTTGATCGCGTTGATGCGCGGATCCAGCGCCAGCGCCTGGGTAATTTCGCCCGTCGCTCGGCTGATGGCGCCGCCCTGCGTGGCGTCTCCGCTGCGTGAAACGCCTTGGGCGTTTTGTTGGCCGATGCTGTCCGCCAGGATGCCCGTTCGCGCGCCGTAGGGCAGCGTCGGGTTGAAGACCGGCAGCGGTGCGTCGATCACCGCGGCCGTTGGATCGCTAGTTACGCCGGCGATCGTCGCCGTGATCGACTTGCCGACGTCGCCCGGGACCGGGACATAGCTCGTCGACGGTGCGAGGAAGGCTTTCGCCACGCCTCCCACCGACCAGGTCGCCGGAGCCCTCGTCATGAGGACCTGGCCGACCTGCGCCACGCCGGTGATGCGGACGCCGCCGCTGATCAGAACAGCGCGGCGCGAGCCAACGGAGATCGACATCAGTCGAGAATGGCCTTCAGGGCCACCTTCAGGTCTGTGGCCGAGTTCAGCGTCGGCGTGCCGCGCGAGATCAGGACGCCGTAGATGTCGGTTTGTCCGACCGCGACCTTGTAGGCCATGGCCAGCTGGGTCGCTTCGGCGAAGGACGGTCCGCCCAGAGCGGTCCAGTCGCTGATGTGAACCACGCCCAGGATCTTGTCCCAGTCGGCGGCGGCGATCACCGCGGCGTTATTGTCGACGAAGGCCGAGGCCGCCGGGGCGGTGTGGAAGAGGACCAGGTCGCACGCGAAGGTCTGGGCCGACTTCGACATGACCGACGCCATCTGCACCAGGCCGGTGCCGCCCGCGATGCGGCCAAAGCCGGCGAAGGTCAGCAGCCCGCCGATCGCGTCGCCGGCGGCATATTGCGTGGTGGAGCCGGCCAAGGCTTGGGTCTGCACGACCGTGCGGCCGCCCACTTCGCCGATGTGCGCCTCGCTGGCGCCCAGAGCGCTAACCGCGCCGCCGGCGCCGCCGCTGTTGAAAGCCAAGGACATGGTCAGGCGCCTCCGCCGTTGATGGCTACGACGGCGGACGCGCCGGTGATCGCCACGCAGCGCGCGCGCCACCAGGCGACGCCCGGCTCGAGGTAGGGTTGCGGGGAGAAGGTGGCCGGCGCGGCCACGATGCTGGGACCGGCGGGAGCGATGTTCGCCGCCGGAGCCGGCGCGCCCAGGAGCGGGTTGCGCGTCGACCGTTCGATCTGCACCTCGATCGAGGTCGCGGGGCCCGTGATCTGCACGGCCAGCTCGCCGGTGAGGCAGGCCCAGTCGCTGACCTGGTTGGCCGCGGTGAAGGTGTGTTCCAGCGTACGGGCGAACCCGGGCCGGTCATATCGTTTGGTCGTGCTGGGCATTCGCCTCGTCCGGAGTGGAAGGCTTTTAGGGCTAGTTCAGCTCAGTGAGGCGCGCGCGGAAGCGTCGTTTGAAACCTCAAGAACCAAACCTCTCAGCGGCGAGGCGTGATGATCACTTCCTGGGCGGGGCCTTCGCTCCTGGAGCGGCCTAAGGCGGCGTTGCACTTATCTTGGCGCTACCTTGTATCTCCGCTTTCGACGATTAGCGGCCTGCTCTTCGGGGGTAGCCCATCGACAGTTGCCGGGCTCATAGTCGCCATCGTTGTTGATGCGATCCAGGGTCTTCCCCTCTGGGCGCGGCCCCATGTCCTCAAGGAACGCTTCAAAGCTGTCCTTCCAGCGCTGGCAGATGCCAACGCCCCTTCCGCCCCAGAGCGCGAACTTAGGAGAGTTAGGGTTGAGACAGCGATCCTTCATCGACTGCCAAGACCGATAGGTCTGGCCACCGCCTCTTTTGCTGGCAAGTCCATGCTTCAGCTTTCGGGCGACCATCATCTCGCGATGGATGCAGCCGCAACTTAATGTGTTGCCGCGCCTGACATTTGCAGTGGCCGCGACGTGCCTCTGCCCGCAATCGCAATTGAAGAGCCAAAACGTCTGCCCACGCTGATCGACATGATGCAACTCGACGCCGACCAGCCGCCCATAACGCTGGCCGGTTAAATCTAAACGAGCCGCCATCAGTTGTTCTTCAGGCTAACGAGGAGCCGAGCGGCCCATTGAAGCTGTTCCCACGCCTCCTGTGGGACTTGAATCCAGATCAGCTTCTCAGGTTCATCCATTGGGGCAAAAGCAGGTGAGGGCTCTGAATAAATGTAGGGGCTAAGGTCGATAACCTCGCCACGCCAAATCATCTCTTTGCGAAGTTTAGAGCCGCAACGCGGGCGCGGAGGGGGCGTCAACGCTGCGGTCGGCAGGCGGACCACGTTTGTGGTAATGGCTGAGTCAGCCTTGGACATGACGAGCCTCATCGTCGAGTTCTTGGTTAGGGCCGTTGGGAAGGTGCGAACTTCCCTTCGGCCCGTTTTCTTGTTACGGAAATCGCCATGAGCGGTCAAGAAGTTTCCGTTACGAAAAAGCGCGGGCGCCCTTCTAAGGAGCCCACTGGTGTGGTGCGGCTTCCCCTCCGCACGTTAGAAGCTGCTGACGCTTGGGCCGCTACTCAGCCTGACCAGCCCGGGCGAGCCGAGGCTCTGCGCCGCCTAGTCGATCTCGGCTTAATGCGCTGATCTTGCCCTGACTGCTGGTGCGCCCAGCGGGTGACGGAGCGCGGTCATGAACGCGCGATGTGCGGATCCCCTAGATCCACGGCTCGGGGCGTTGGAAGCGCCCCGGGCCCGCCCAACACTGTGAAGCGGCCCGGCCCCGACGTCCAGCGCCGGTGACGCCGAAGCCCTAGCGACGGCCTTGCGCGAACGCACGGCAGGCTCGTTTGAAACCCTGCGGATCAAACTAGGCCGCTTCGGCCCCTCACGAGGCCCAGGCGAGCCCCTCGCGCGCGCGAGGGCAGGGGGCACCCACCCCCTCGAGGTCGCCGCGCCGAAAAACGCGCTCGGCTCCCCTCCCCGCCCGCGGGCTTAACTTATCGCTTTCGATGCAGTCTGCGGACGGTCTTTAAGGCCCGCCCGGCGCGCCGTCGCGGGAGGCGTGTTAAGCGAGCGGCTTGATGCAGTTTGATGCGTGCTCAACCACCAGCACCAAGCGCGATCGGCCCCTTGTGATCCGGATGCCCTGGAGACACTGCCACGTTAACTAAGCACTCCATGTTCGCTTGGTGGTGGCTGAGGATCACAAGGAGATGTCGCAGCTTGTCCGCTGACGAAATGATGTGCTGGTCGAGCAGCGCCACGAACTTGTTGATGTTGAGAATAATGGGATCGAGATCGACAACGATGGGTTCGCCTTGCGCGGAGAACGCGTTCTTTAGTGATCCGCGGTGAAGGACGGCTCCGCACTCATTCCATAGCGTGATCAGCTCTGCCTTCGTGATCTGAGGGTCGGGGCGATCGACAAAATCGACGTTATTCTCAGTCACGGTTATCAGGATCCCACGAGGAAAGAACTCAGGGTTCACCGCTTCAAGTGCGGCCATGATTTCATGCGGCTTGTAGGATTTGTGAATGCTCTTGCTGGTGACGTCGCCATGCGCCACCAAACAGGCGAGAGCGACTTGCTCACACAGCAACCTGAATTGCAGATAGCAAAATTCCTTTAGAAGCTTAGGCGCCCAGTTATCGCGCTCTTGGATGGCCCTTGCGAGAGCCTCCAGTCGCCAACGCGCCTCGTTCATCAGGTCAGCGTATAGCCGCCCCGCGTCATCCAGATCGAACACCGTGCCCACCTTTGCAACGCCCAGAGAGAAGCGACACTTGTAGCCTCTCGTCAGATCTTCGACGACCGGCTCATTGAGCTTTAGAAGGGGATGGCCGATCGAGGTACGTGTTGACTGCTCCCCGGACTGTGCGTATATATACGCACATGGACGCCGGCGCTTGGCCGGGTCGCTGATCGGAACGACCGACATGACCTTCTTCATTACCGCGCTTGAGAATACCCGGGCCCGCTTGATCCACAGCGAGACGAGGACGACCGACGCGACCATCGCCGCGCTCGTCGCCGAACAATATCGCCGGATGGGCCTGATCGTCATTGAGAGGATGGAGGGCTAAGAGGCGAATGGGCAAACAGGCTCAGAATCTGGTGGCCGAGGCCGGCCGCCTTCTCTTCGGGGAGCGGTGGATGAGCGACCTAGCGAGGGAGTTGGGGGTGGCGGTCCGGACCATGCAGTCCTGGTTCGCCTCGCCGAACTCAAGCAGCTACCGGGACATGCCGTCGAGTGTGGTCGGCGAGGTTCGGGTCCTCGTCGAGCGCCGCCGATCGGCCCTGGAAGAATGGGTCGCCAAGGTCAAAGAGCCGTAGGCATCCGGGCGACCCAAACTTGCCCCAGTGGGTTCACCCCCCGAACGAGCGTCGAGCTTGCTCCTTTGCATAGAGATCGTCGATCGCGCGCTTGATCAGCTCCGAGTTGTCGAGCTCGAGCCAAGCCTTAAGAAGTGCGAACGTCGCGACGTCTTCTTTGTCGAAATAGCCGCCGATGTGTTTGAGGCCTGGGCCCGTTTTCGGCTTACCGGTCGCGGTCCTAGACGGCCGGGATGGTGGCTGGGCGGGCGCTTCGGTTCGGTCCAGGGCTTCCAGGACGGCCATTTTCTTCGACGCACTCATGCTGCAGCACTCCCATCCTGCACGCTTGCAGGCGTGCAAATTTGCATTTCCGCGCTCAACCAATCCCAGAGGCGCGAGATTTCGGCGGCGCCCTTGGCGGATTGGTCGACCTCGCGAGCCGATCTCCCCGCAAGGGCGGCCTCTCTGTGGATCTTCCGGCGGAAGATCACGACGGGCGCCATCTTGACCTTGGTTCGTTCGAACACGGCTTTAGCCGTGGCCACGTCTGACGAGCTGTTAGGTGTGGCCATGTTCAGCACAACGAACGCCGTCTTACCGGTCGTACGCGCCAGCCGGGCCGTCCGGGGCAACTGCTCGAAGGCCTCGATGTCCGGGGTGCAGGGAACAAGCACCAGGTCCGCGGCCTCGACCGCGGCGGGCGCCTCGGAGCTTCTGGCCGGCGGCGTATCGATGAACACCAGGTCGCAGCCGGCGTGCCTGACGCGCTCGAGCGTCGGCTCGAGGTCTAGCTCCGTCACGAACCGCACCGGAAGATCCTGAACGTCCCTCCGGCGCGACCATTGCTCGACCGATTGCTGCGGATCCATGTCCAGGATGAGCACGGCCAGGCCCGCGTGCGAGGCGGCTTCGGCGAGTGAGCGGGTAAGCGTGCTCTTTCCGACGCCGCCCTTCTGCATAGCGATGGCGATCACCTTCATTGGCGCGTCTCCCTGCTGAGCGGTGCAGGCGTGCAGCGCTGCAACCCTGCAAGTCGCGACCGCGATTCGCGCGGCGCGGATTGACCCTCTGGGCCTTGCGAAACGCCTGCGTTGTTGGCCGTCAGGGAGCCCGCAACAGACCGCGTTTGCCACTCCACATCGGCTAGGCCACGGAAAAAAAACGGGTTTCCGTAGATTGTGGATCTAGAGGTCCTCGGTTCGAGCCCGAGAGCTGGTACCATCGCAAGACTTTGAAAAGCCCGGGGTTCGCCCCGGGCTTTTTGCATTTCGACCGGGCCCGCGGCGCTTGCCTCGAAATGGTCACGCGAATGGGATCGAACCGTCCGGCTTGGAGCTTGGCAGGTCGGCGCCGATCGGCGGAAGCTGCGGGCGATGACGGGCTATCCCTCCGGGATGGACGGTCAGGACCGGTGACCCCGGGCCCCGTTCGCCGGCCAAGGCGTCCTATCGGACAAGCCCGGGGAGGACGGACGTGAAGCGCTCTAGGCGATTGCGCTTGAGTCGCTCACCATGGCGGCCGGGGCGTGTCGAGGTGCGGAGGGGACCGACGGATGGTTTGGGGCGTTTCGCCCAACGGTCGACAAGGGCGCGGGCGGCGTCGAGACCGGCGTCGGCTGGGTCTCATCGCGGCCTGCGGGCTCTGCGTGCTCGCGGGGGTGGCGCGAGCCCAGGAGGGCGGGCCGGCCACGCGCGAGGCCCGCTCGCCCCATCAGGGCGCCTATCCGGTCAAGGCGGTCCATCTGGCCCGGTTTCCCGCCTTCGTGGCCTGGCCCACGGCCGTGTTCGAGACGGCCGAAAGCCCGCTGCGGCTGTGCATCGGCGGGTCCGATCCGTTCGGCCCGGCGATCGACCGCATCGCGCGCGAGGAACGGATCGGCGATCACCCGATCACCGTCGTGCGCCTGCCCGCCGTCGCCAAGGGCGCCGACTGCCAGATGCTGTTCCTGTCCGCCTCGCGCGATCAGACCCCCCGCGAGGCCCTGGCCGCCGTCGCGGGCCGGCCGGTCCTGACCATCGCTGACGAGGGCGTGGACGCGCCGGGCGCCATGATCCAGTTCGTGACGCTCGAGGGCCGGCTGCGGTTCGAGATCCGGGCCGAGGCCGCCCAGGCCGAAGGCCTTGTGGTGAGCTCAAAGCTCCTGTCCCTATCGGCCCGTGGGAGCGGCGAGCGATGAGGGGGGCGCTGGAGGGCGCGCGCCGTCGCTGGCGCCCCGCCTTGACGGTCTCCATGGCGGTGGGCTTGGCGGTGGCCATTATAGTCGCCGCCTTCGGCCTAGCCCTCTATAACGAGCGCCTCGCCCGGCAGGAGCGGCTGCGGCAGGCCGAGGTGCAGCTTCGCATCCTGGCCGGCAGCATGGCCGCGCCGCTCGCCTTCGACGACCGCTCGGCCGCCCGAGACTATGTCGGCGCCCAGAGCTCGAACCCCGATGTCGAAGCCGTGGGCGCCTATGACATGCAGGGCAGGCTGGCGGCCGGCTACACCCGCGGCGGGGCGCCGCCGCCGCCCAGCAACGTCCTGAGCCCGCCGCGGATCGCCGATGGGCGTCTGGTGCTGACGGCGCCCGTGTCCGAGGGCGGCACGGTCCTGGGCTCGGTCTATCTGCGCACCGTGCTGGAGTCGCCGACGCGGCGACTGATGCGCTATGCGGGCTTCGCGCTGCTGATCGTGATGGCGGCGCTGCTGGTGGCCGTGCTGGGCGCGGCCAGCGCGCGCGAGGCCGAGGCCTATCGCAAGCTCAAGGCGGAAATCCGCGAGCGGGAGAAGGCCGAGGAGGCCCTGCGCCAGTCCCAGAAGATGGAGGCCATGGGCCAGCTGACCGGCGGCGTGGCGCACGACTTCAACAACCTGCTGATGGTTGCATCCAGCGGCCTGGATCTTCTGGAAAGGACCTCGGACCCGGCGCGGCGCGAGCGGCTGCGCGACGGCATCCGCCAGGCCATCGATCGCGGCGCCAGCCTGACCCAGCAGCTCCTCGCGTTCTCGCGGCGCTCGCCGTTGAAGCCCGAGGTGGTCGATATCGGCGAGCGGCTTTCGGGCATGCTGGCGATCCTCGACCGTTCGCTGCGTGAGGACGTCACGGTGCGCATGCAGTTGCCGCCCGACCTGTGGCGGGTGGAGGTGGACACCTCCCAGCTGGAAGTGGCGGTGCTGAACATCGCCATCAACGCCCGCGACGCCATGCCCGACGGCGGAACGATCACGATCGAGGCCCGCAACGAACCGTCCGGTCATGCCGACGGGGCGGGCGACATGGTCCGTCTGGCCATTCGCGACACGGGCGTCGGGGTCGCGCCCGACATGATCAGCCGCCTGTTCGAGCCGTTCTTCACGACCAAGGCCGTCGGCAAGGGCACCGGCCTGGGGCTCTCCCAGGTGTACGGCTTCGCCCGCGCCTCGGGCGGCGAGGTGGGCGTCGACAGCGTGGTGGGCGAAGGGACGACGATCTGGCTGCGCATCCCGCGCACCACGAAGGCGCTCGCGCGCCTGGTCGCCCCGGCGGAGCGGCCCAGGCTCGCCGAAGGGGAGCGCCGGCGCGTGCTGATGGTCGAGGACGACGACAGCGTCGCCCAGCTGGTCGAGGAAATGCTGCGCGAGCTCGGCTACGAGGTGACGCGCGTCGGCGATGGCCCGAGCGCCTTCGAGACGCTGCGGACCGACCCCGGCCATCATTTGGTGTTCAGCGACATGGTGATGCCGGGCGACATCGGCGGCCTCGACCTGGCCCGCGACCTGTCGCGACTTCGCCCCGATCTGCCCGTGCTGCTGACGACCGGCTACAGCGCCGCGGCGGCCGCCGCCAGCCGTGAAGGGCGGCGGGTGCTGGTCAAGCCGTACCGGATCGAGGCGCTGGCGGCTGAGTTGGACACGCTGCTCGCCGGAGCGGCCGGTCGCGCCTAGCCCTTATGCATATGCCTCGCATGTGAGAGTTCGCCGCCGCCGGAACGTCCAGCGCGGCCCGGGTGTTGGTTGGCGGTCGGTACTATCCAGGAGATCCACATGGCCGCCGCCACAAAGAGCTCGTCCACCCAAAAGTCGACCACCAAGACGAAGGCCCGCAAGGCCACGCGTCGCACCGGTCGTCGCGATCCGCTGGCCATTCGCCTGCTGAAGCAGGACCACCGCGAGGTGGAGAAGATGTTCGACGAATACGAACAGCTGGAAAGCGACGCCGAGAAGCTGGAGCTGTTCAACCAGATCGCCCTGGCCCTGAAGGTCCACACCCAGATCGAGGAGGAGATCCTTTATCCGGAGAGCCGCGGCGAGGTCGAAGACGACCTGATCGACGAGGCCTATGTCGAGCACGACGGCGCCAAGAAGCTGATCGCCGAGATCGAGGCGATGAAGCCGGGGCAGGAATTCTACGACGCCAAGGTCAAGGTGCTGGGCGAGTACATCAAGCACCACGTCAAGGAAGAAGAGCAGCCCGGTGGCTTCTTCGCCCAGGCCAAGAAGGGCGACGAGGACCTTGAGGCCATCGGCGAGCGCATGAAGGCTCGCAAGGAAGAACTGATGGCGCAGATGGGCGCCGCCAAGGTGAACTAAGGTGGGATGCACCTCCCCCGCGCGCGGGGAGGTGGCCCAGAGGGTCGGAGGGGGCGAGCTCGGCCTTATGCCCCGTTAGCCCCCCCACTCACGCCGTGACAGCTCCCCCGCATCGCGGGGGAGCATCTTTACGTTAGCCCCGCCAGGGCTCCCGCCATCCGCAGGTCCGCGACGAACTCCGCATAGGCCCTCGCCTTGGCCTCCGCGTCCGGGACGCGCAGCAGGAACGACGGGTGATAGGTCACCACGCCTTGCGCCTGGTCGGGCAGCTGCAGCGCCTTGCCCCGATTGGCGGCGATCGGGGTCGGCTTGCCAATCACGCCCAGCGCCGCCGTCGCGCCCAGCATCACGATCACCCGGGGCCGTACGATCCGGCGCTCGGCGTCCAGCCACCATCGGCAGGCCGAGACCTCGCCGCGATCGGCCGTCTTGTGGATCCGCCGCTTGCCGCGGACCTCGTGCTTGAAGTGCTTCACGGCGTTGGTGACGAAGGCGCGGTCGCGCGGCACGCCCGCTTCCGCCAGGGCTTTGTCGAACATCTGGCCGGCCGGCCCGACAAAGGGACGGCCGGCGAGGTCCTCCTGGTCGCCGGGCTGCTCGCCCACGAACATCAAGGGCGCGGGGTGAGCCCCTTCGCCGGGAACGCCCTGGGTGGCGTCGCGCCAGAGGTCGCAGCGGCGGCAGACCTGAACCCCGGCCTCAAGTTCCTCCAGCGTCGTCGGCGCGCCCTGGCCGAACGAGGCGTCACGGCTGTGGCGCAGCGCGGCCTTCAGCACGCGGTCGGAAGGTTGGCGGGGCGGGGCGGCGACCATGGCGGCGGCGCGATCCTGGGCGGAGGCGATCAGGTCGGGAATGAGCGCCGCCTCCGGCAGGTTCCGCCAATAGCGCTTGGGCATCTCCTGGCGCATCTGCTTGGGGTTCAGACGGGCCGGGTTGAAGATCGAGGCGTAGTAGGTGCGCCAGAGCTCTTCCTGCGCATCCTCGGAGGGCGCGTCGGCCGGATCGGCGCCTTCCGACACCATCAGGCGCTCGCCGTCCCAGGCGACGCAGGCGTCGGGCGTCAGAATCGTCCAGTCCATGGCGGTGAAGCGGCGGACGAAGAACGGCGCCACCGCCTGCGTGACCCGATGCGCGGGCTCGAACCAGGCGGCGTAGGTCTCGGTCGCCGCGCCCTCGACCAGGCGGAAGCGCACGAAGGCTTTCATCTTGTGGGCGGCGCGGCTGACGGCCTTGGCCATGTCGCGGGCGCGCGCCATGTCGGCGTCGGCCGGATTGTCGATCAGGCGCGGCTCGCGCTCCAGCCGCCAGAGGATGCGATAGAGCAGGGCGAAGCGATCGGGCGCGCGGTGCAGGATCACCTGTTCGGCCAGTTCGAGGAAGGCGGCGGGGACGGTGAAGCCCCTTCCCCCTTGCGAGGAAGGGGGTGGGGATGGGGGAGCCAGCTCCGAGGTCGCCGCGCTGACACCCCCTACCCCCTCCCCGCAAGGGGGAGGGGAAAAGAGCTCCCGCTCCACCGTCCAGACCACCGCCTGCGGCTCCACGCCTTCCGCCCGCAGCGCCCGCGCCGCCGTCCGCCAACCGGCGAAGTCGATCTCCGAAACCAGCCGGACCACGCGCATCAGAAGAGGCTCAGCTGCTGCGGTTGGACCAGCGCCGCTTTCAGGCTGTCCTGATCGGTCAGGGCACCCGGCGTCCAGTCGGCGGTGACCACGAAAGCCCTGGCGCGCTTGACGACTGCCCCAACGCGCTTGAGGTCGTCCAGGGTCAGCCGGGCCACCTTCCGGGCCATCAAGACGCGCCCCACGGCCTTGGCGCCGAGGCCCGGCACCCGAAGCAGCGTCTCGCGGTCAGCGGTCTGAATATTGACCGGGAATTTGGCGCGGTTCTTCAGGGCCCAGGCTGTCTTGGGATCGACGGAAAGGTCCAGATCCTCGCCTTCGTCCACGATCTCCGGCCGCTCGAAGCCGTAGAAGCGCATCAACCAGTCGGCCTGGTACAGGCGATGCTCGCGCAGCAGCGGCGGCCGGGCCAGCGGCAGTCGATGACTGGCGTCCGGGATCGGGCTGAAGGCGGAATAGTAGACCCGGCTTAGCTTGTAGGAGCCGTAGAGGTTGGCGCTGCGGGCCAGGATGTCGCCGTCCTTGGCCTGGTCCGCCCCCACGATCAGCTGGGTCGATTGGCTGCGGGCGAAGGTCTTGCGACTGGCCTTGCGCGCCGGCTCGGCCTTGTCCTCGATCGACAGGCGCATGCGGCCCATGGCGCGCTTGATGTCGGTGACGTCCTTCTCGGGCGCGAGGGCCTTCAGGCTGTCGTCGCGCGGCAGCTCGATATTGATCGACACCCGGTCGGCGTAGAGCCCCGCCTCGGTCGCCAGTTCGGGCGAGGCCTCGGGGATCAGCTTGAGGTGAATGTAGCCGCGGAAGTCGTGGTCCAGCCGCAGCGACTTGGCCACCCTGACCATCTCTTCCATCGTGTAGTCGCCCGTGCGGATGACGCCCGACGACAGGAACAGGCCCTCGATATAGTTGCGCTTGTAGAAGTTCAGGGTGAGGTCGACGACCTCCTGGACCGAGAACCGCGCCCGGGGCGTGTTCGACGACACCCGGTTTATGCAGTAGGCGCAGTCGTAGATGCAGAAGTTGGTCAGCAGGATCTTCAGCAGGCTGATGCAACGCCCGTCGGGAGCATAGGCGTGACAAATGCCCATGCCTTCGGTGGAGCCCACGCCAGTCCCGCCCAGGGAGTTGCGCTTCTGCGCGCCGGACGAGGCGCAGGAGGCGTCGTACTTGGCGGCGTCGGAGAGGATGGCGAGCTTGCGCCTGAGATCGAGAACGGCCATGGCTGGCACGTTATCGTTCTTGATTTGTTCTGGAAAGTCTTCACGCGCGACGCTGGCATGAGGCGAGACGTCGCGCGTGAAGGGAAGCGTCGGGGAGCAGACACTTTGCGGCGTCCGCTCCCCAGACCGAATTAGCCGTTGACGGCGTCCTTCAGTTGCTTGGCCGGCGTGAAGGCGACCTTCTTGCTGGCGGCGATTTCGATGGTCGCGCCCGTGGCGGGGTTGCGGCCGGTGCGGGCCGGCTTGGCCTGGACCTTGAACTTGCCGAAGCCCGGGATCGAAACTTCTTCGCCCTTCACGGCGGCGTCGGAGATCGACTTGAAGACGCCGTCGATGATGGCCTTGGCTTGGGTCTTGGTCAGCTTGTCGTCAGCGGCGACAGCGGCGTCGACCAGATCGGAAACGTTCGTCATCTCTAAGCTCATGTCCTGTGAATCAGGGAAATGCGAGCCTGCCCAGGCGTTTTGCGTTTGTCACGCGTTAGGGAAGGTTAAAAAGCTGATTTGTGGGGGCAAAACGCCCGTGGGCCGGGGTTTTTAACGAAAGCGTCGTGTTGCGAAGCGCTGCTTTCGGGGCAAAAGCGTTAATTTTAGTCCTGCAAGTAGACCGACGCCTCGCTCGCGTCATGGGTGATTCTGCGAGGGAATCGCGATGCGCGGCCGCGCGCGTGGTCCCTCACAACCCTCTCTGACGCGCAGATTTCGATCCCCGGAACGTCGCCGCCCGCCATCCATTTCTCCCTGCAAGCACAGGAGAACAGCGATGACCGATGTCGACAATGGATGGGACGGCCAGGACGGCGCCGAGGCGATGGACGATGACGTGATCGGTCGCGACGGCGAGTTTCGCACCTTCGAGGAATTGCCCGACGTTCTCGACGTCACCCAGGCCGAAGGTGATGCGGACGATGACGACGCGCTGATCGCCGAGGAGCTCGACGACGAGGAGATCATCGAGCTGGAGCAGGACGACGACCCGGGCGACGGCCGCGACGTCGACGACAAGCGCCCCGAAGTGTTCGACGGCGAGTAGGCGGCGGCGATGGCGGCGCGGAAGCTGGCGGCCTACGAGGCCAAGCGCGATTTCGAGAAGACGGCCGAGCCCTCGGGCAAGGTCGCCGTCGCCGCCTCCGACCGGGCGCGCTTCGTCATCCAGAAGCACGACGCCACGCGCCTTCACTACGACCTGCGGCTGGAGCACGAGGGCGTGTTCCTGTCGTGGGCGGTGACCAAGGGACCCTCGCGTGATCCGCACGACCGCCGCCTTGCGGTGCATGTCGAAGACCATCCGCTGGCCTATGGCGACTTCGAAGGCACGATCCCCAAGGGGCAATACGGCGGCGGCACGGTGATGCTGTGGGACCGCGGCTGGTGGGCGCCCGAGCCGGGCTTCGACCTCGCCAAAGGCCTCAAGAAGGGCGAGATCAAGATGGTCTTCGCCGGCGAGCGGATGAAGGGCGGATACGTCCTGGTCCGGATCAACAACGACAAGTTCGCCAAGGGTGGATCGAGCGGCAAGCGCGAGAACTGGCTGCTGATCAAGCACCGCGACGAGTTCGCGATCGAGGGTGACCTCGACTTCCTCGAGGACATGTCGTTCTCGATCGCCTCGGGACGAACGATGGAGGCGATCGCCGCCGGCAAGGGCAAGAAGCCCACGCCCTTCATGACGGCCAAGGGCCCGGCCTCCGACGCGGTCTGGCACAGCAACCGCTCACTCGAGGGGAGCGCCGAGCAGGTGGCCGAGGAGACGGACGCGCCGAAGGGGCGTGGGGCGAAGGCTGCGGCCAAGGCCCAGGCTCCCCGCAAAGTCGCCAGGAAGACAGCGGCCATGCCGGACTTCGTGCCGCCGCAGCTGTGCAAGCTGGTCGATCGGCCACCGGGCGGGGGCGACTGGGCGCACGAGATCAAGTTCGACGGCTACCGCATGCAGATGCGGATCAAGGGCGGCAAGGCGACCTTGCGCACCCGCGCCGGCCTGGACTGGAGCGGCAAGTTCGCCCAGCTGATCAAGGACGGCGCGGCCCTGCCGGACGCCTTGATCGACGGCGAGGTCGTCGCCCTCGACGCCGACGGCGCGCCGTCCTTCGCCGGGCTGCAAGCGGCCCTGGCCGAGGAGAAGACGGACGATCTGATCTTCTTCGCCTTCGACCTGCTTTACGCCGCCGGCGAGGACCTGACCGGGCTGCCGCTGTCGGAACGCAAGGTGCGGCTGAAGGCGCTGCTGCCGGACGACGGCGACCGCCTCCGCTATGTCGAGCACTTCCAGAGCGGCGGCGAGGCGGTGTTGCAATCGGCGTGCAGGATGTCGCTGGAGGGCGTGGTCTCCAAGAAGCTCGACGCGCCGTACCGCTCGGGCAAGCCAGGGACCTGGACCAAGGCCAAATGCCGGGCCGGCCACGAGGTGGTGATCGGCGGCTGGACGACGACGGGCGACGCCTTCCGTTCGCTGATCGTCGGCGTCTATCGCGACGGCGACCTCGTCCACGTCGGCCGTGTCGGCACGGGCTATGGCCGCGACAAGGTGGCGCGCCTCTTGCCGAGGCTGAAGGCGGCCGAGCGCAAGACCTCGCCGTTCACCGGCAAGGGCGCGCCGCGCGACGGAGCCAATATCCACTGGGTGGACCCGGTTCTGGTGGCGGAGATAGAGTTCGCCGGCTTCACGGGAGACGGCTCGGTGCGCCAGGCGTCGTTCAAGGGTCTGCGCGAGGACAAGCCGGCCCAGGCGGTCGAGGCCGAGGCGCCCGCGCCCGCCGAGGAAATCGCGCTGGCCGAGCCGAAAGCCGCGGCCCCGAGGCGCGCCGGCGGCAAGGCGTCGGTGCGCGGCGTGGCGATCTCCAACCCCGACAAGCCGATGTGGCCGGACGCCGGCGACGGAACGCCTGGGACCAAGCTCGAGCTCGCCGAATATTTCGAGGCTGTCGGCGACTGGATGCTGGGGCACGTCAAGGGCCGGCCGTGCTCGGTGATCCGCATGCCCGACGGCATCGACGGCGAGAAATTCTTCCAGCGACACTCGGGCAAGGGCGTCTCGGCCCTGATCGACGAGATGGTGGTCAGCGGCGACCGCAAGCCCTATCTCGTCTTCAACACGGTCGAGAGCCTAGTCGCGGCCGCCCAGTGGGGCGCGACGGAGCTGCACCCGTGGAACTGCCGCCCCGGCGAACAGGATGTCCCCGGCCGTCTGGTCTTCGACCTCGACCCCGCGCCCGATGTCTCGTTCGATGTAGTTGTGGAGGGCGCGCGCGAGATCCGCGATCGGCTGGAGGCGCTGGGGCTGGCGCCGTTCTGCAAGACGACCGGGGGCAAGGGGCTTCACGTGGTCACGCCGCTGAAGCCCACGAAGGTCGACTGGGACACGGCCAAGGCCTTCGCGCGCGAGGTCTGCGCGCAGATGGCCGCCGATAGCCCTGACCAGTACCTCCTGAACATGTCCAAGAAGGAGCGGGGCGGGAAGATCTTCCTCGACTACCTGCGCAACGACCGGATGAGCACGGCGGTGGCCCCCCTGTCGCCGCGCGGCCGGCCCGGCGCTCCTGTGTCATGGCCGGTGGCCTGGACGCAGGTGCGGAAAGGGCTCGATCCCAAGCGGTTCAACATCCGCAGCGCGCCGGGTTTGTTGAAGAGCCTCGACGCGTGGGACGCCTATGCCGAGAGCGAGCGGGATCTGGAGGCGGCGATCCGGAAACTGGCCAAGCCCTAGGCCCTCTGAGTGCGCGACGTTGACGGCGCCGTCATGAATTTTAAGGTGTCGCCAGCGACGCGTTCGAACGTCGCGTCCAGGTTTACGGGAGTGACGGCATGGCCCGAGAGCAGGCGATACAAACCCTGGAGACCTGGCATGACCTGCTGGAGAAGGGCGAGTTCGACCGCCTTCGCCCTTTAGCCGCCGAGAATGTCGTCTTCCGCTCGCCAGCGTTCTTCTCGCCCTATTCCGGCGTGGAGCCGCTCGTCCATATCCTCTCCACCGTCAGCACGATCTTCGAGGATTTCGCCTATCACCGGCAATTCTGGACCGAGGAACAGGACGCGGTGGTCCTGGAGTTCAGCGCCCGCGTCGACGGCAAGACGCTGAAGGGAATCGACATCATCTCCTTCGACGACGCCGGCAAGATCCGCGAGTTCGAGGTGATGATCCGCCCCGCCAATGCGGCGGCCGCGGTGGGCGAAGCGATGGCCGCCAGGGCCGGGCCGCGACTCAAGGAATTGCTCGGCAAGGGGCGCTGAGGTCGGCGCGGAGCCTAGCCCGCCTTCTTCCGCGCCGTGGCCTTCTGAGCCACCTTGGCTGGGGTTTTCGCCGCCGGCTTCTTCGCCGCGGCCTTGCCGGCCGGGGCCTTTCCCAAGCTCGCCCGCAGCGCTTCCATCAGGTCCACCACATTGGTGTCGGCCGGTTCTTCCGGCGCGGTGACCTTGGAGCCCTTGCCCTTCTGCTTTTCCTTGATCAGGGCGCGCAGGGCGTCCTCGTAACGGTCGTTGAACTGCTCGGGATCGAAGGGGCCTTCCTTCTGCTCGATGATCTTCTGGGCGATCTGGATCATCGCCGCGTCGGGCTTCTTGTCGGGGATGGAGTCGAAGTAGCTGGCGGCGTCGCGGACCTCGCGGCGCGAGCGCAGCGACCAGGCGACCATGCCCTCGTCGCGCGGCTCGATGGCCAGCAGGCGCTCGCGCTGGTGCATGACCACGCGGCCCAGCGCGACCTGACCCTCCTTGGTCATGGCCTCGCGGATCACGCCATAGGCCTCGGCCGCCAGCTTGCCGTCGGGGACCAGGAAGTAGGGATTGTCCCAGTAGAGCCGGTCGATCTCGGCGGCGGGCACGAAGCGCTCGATGTCGATGGTGCGGGTGCTTTCCAGCCGCACGCTGTCGATCTCGTCCTGGGTGATGACGACGTACTCGCCCTTCTCGTACTCGTAGCCCTTGACGATGTCCGAGCGCTCGATGGGCCCCAGGTCCGGATCGGTCGGGATCATCCGGATCCGGTTGTGCGTCTTCTTGTGCAGCATGTTGAAGTGCACGTCGCCGCGCGCGTCGGTGGCGGTGTAGAGCGCGACGGGGCAGGTCACGAGCGACAGGCGCAGGTGGCCCTGCCAGGTGGGACGTCCGGCGGCCATGGGCGGTTCTCCGTTAGCGCCGACTCAACGACCCCTGGCCGCAGCCGTTCCCTAAGCGGCTTGGTACGAGGCCTTGGCCGCCTCCAGGAAGCGGATCACCGCCAGCTCGAAGGCGCGCTCGGACCGACCCGGCTTCAGCGGCAGTACGCCTTGCTGATAGGCCTCCAGCACCAGCGGATGGATGTAGGAGCCCCGGCAGACGGCGGCCGTGTTGCCCAGCAGGCCCGCGACCGCCTTCACGCAGGTGTTGACGTTGCGCTTGGCCTCGGTGGCGCTGCCGGCCTTGGGAATCAGGCACAGGGCGCGGGCGGCGGCCAGCGTGCCGGCCCAGGTGCGGAAGTCCTTGGCGGAGAAGTCCTCACCGATCGCGGCTCGGATATAGGCGTTGACGTCGGCGCTCTCGATCGAGCGCCGCTGGCCGTCGTCGTCGAGGTACTGGAACAGGCGCTGGCCCGGCACGTCCTGGCAGGCCTTGACGATCCTGGCCAGGCGCCGGTCGCGGAAGCCGGTCTTGTGGACCTTGCCGCTCTTGCCGCGAAACTCGAACACGCCGCCCAGGCTGGACAGCTTGGCGTGGCGATCGCGCAGGGTGGTGAGGCCGAAGCTCTTGTTGGCCTGGGCGTATTCCTCATTGCCGACCCGGATCAGGGTCAGCTCCATCAGGCGGATGACGGCGGCGACCACCTTCTCGCGGGGCAGGCCGCGCCGGGCCATGTCGGCCTCGACCCGCGCGCGCAGGCGGGGCAGGGCGCGGCCGAAGGCGATCATGCGGGTGAACTTCAGCCCGTCGCGGTCGCGTCGCCAGGCGTCGTGATAGCGGTACTGCTTGCGCCCCTTCTGATCGCGGCCGGTGGCCTGGATGTGGCCGCGCGCCGAGGGGCAGATCCAGACCTCGGTCCAGGCCGGCGGGATCGCCAGGGCGCGGATGCGGTCGAGGGTCTCGGCGTCCTTGACCGCGCGGCCGGCGGGGTCGCGATAGGCGAAGCCGTCGCCGGCCGCTACGCGGCCTATGCCGGGATCGTCGTCATTGACGTAGGCGAGGCCGGAGGTCTCCGGCTGAAGCTCGATCGTGTCGCGCGGCATGACGCCAGCCCTCGTCGCAGGTCCGTTGGCGGATCAACGGGGCGCGAGAGCGGCGGGTTCCGAGGGGCGTGGCGGCTAGCCTAGGGCGCTTCGTCGTCCACCATGGCGCGGACCAGGTCGACGACCCGTCGGCGCAGGCGGCGGTCTTCCAGGCGCGGGAACAGGCCGGCCAGCTCCAGGCCCTCCGGCGTCGAGACGAATTCGGTCATGCGCTGGGCGAAGCCGTCGTCCATGCCGCCGTCGGTCTCTTCGAGGCCCTCGTAGAAGTAGGACACCGGGGCCTGCAGCAGCTTGGCGGCGTCATAGAGCTTGCTGGCGCTGATGCGGTTTGCGCCGCGCTCGTACTTCTGGATCTGCTGGAAGGTGATGCCGAGGGCGTCGGCGACCTGGGTCTGGCTGAGGCCCATCAGCTTCCGACGAATTCTCAGCCGCGCGCCCACGTACAGGTCGACGGGGTGGGCCTGCTCGGCCACGGGGCGATCGTTCATCCGACTCAAATCCCTCAACGCCGCGACGCGGCTTAAATGCGAGTATTAACGGTATAGACCGAGCGTCGCGGAGTCGTCACGTCCGCCCGTACACGGAACGGGTCTGTCACGACATTATGGCTTCGCCCGGACTTGACGTAGACGACACGGGGAGGTGTTTGCCCCCAATGTATTCTGAAAAAGGCGCAAAAATCGCGGTGGCCGGCGCCGGGGCCTTCGGCTTGGCGGTGGCGTTACGTCTGGCGCGAGCCGGACGCTCCGTGACAGTGTTCGATCCGGCGCCGCCCGGTGACAACGCTTCGGGCGTCGCGGCCGGCATGCTGGCCCCGGTCAGCGAGGCGCTGTTCGATCCCGCCTCGCGCGACCACCTTCCGCTGATGCGCCGGGCGCGAGACCTTTGGCCCGACTTCGCGCGAGACCTGGACATCCCGCTGTCGCGGGCCGGCGTGCGCATCGAAGGGTCTGACGCCTGGCGGGCCGAGGTGGCCCAGCGGCTGGAGCGCCTCGGAGTCACGGACGACGGGACCATCCTCGAGGACTGGCGGCTGGAGGCCCGCTCGGCCTTGATGACGCTGCGCGCCGCGGCGGAAGAGGCTGGCGTGGTTTTCGAGACGGGTGCGGTCACGGGGTTCGAGCCCGGCGTCCTGAGCCTGGTCGACGGCCGGCGCGAACCCTTCGACGTGTTGGTGCTGGCGACCGGCCCGGGCGTCCGCGAGGGCCGTATCGCGCCGGAGACGGCGGCCCTGGCGCCGATCAAGGGCCAGCTCCTGCGCGTGACGGCGCTCGATGACGATCCGGCGGTGGTGCGCGGCGAAGGGGTCTACCTGGCGCCGGGCGAAGCCCTGGCCGTCGGCGCGACCATGGAGGCCGGCCGTGACGACCTCGCGCCCGACGCCTCGGCGACCGAGGCTCTGCGCCGGGCCGCAAAGGCCCTGCGTCCGGCCTTGGATCTCGACGCGGCGAAGGTCGAGGTCGGCGTGCGGGCCACCACGCCCGACGGCCTGCCGCTGGTTGGCTGGAGCCAGGCGCCCGGCGTCATGCTGGCGGTCGGGGCCCGACGTAACGGATGGCTGTTCGCGCCGCTTGTGGCGGCTATGGTGGCGGCTTATCTGACGGGCGATAACCCAGGCCCCGAGGCCGCCGCCTTCGACGCGCGGCGCTTCGAGAAGGCCTAAAGGGACGACGCACAGCGCAGGGGAGTGGACTGGATGTCCGGATTCTGGTTGACCGAAGAGCAGGAAGCCATTCGCGAGGGCGTCGCCAAGGTGTGCGCGGCCTTCGACGACGAGTATTGGCGGCGCACCGACGAGACCGGCAATTTCCCCGAGGAGTTCGTCGCCGCCATCGCCGAGGGCGGCTGGCTGGGCGTGGCCATGCCCGAAAGCGTCGGCGGCGCGGGCCTGGGCCTGACCGAGGCGGCGATCATGATGCAGACCGTGGCCCAGTCGGGCGCGGGCTTCTCGGGCGCTTCGGCCATCCACCTCAACATCTTCGGCCCGATGCCGCTGGTGAAGTTCGGGTCTGACGCGCAGCGCGAGCGCCTGCTGCCCCGGATCATCTCGGGCGAGGACAAGATGTGCTTCGCCGTGACCGAGCCGAACTCGGGCCTCGACACCTCCAGCCTCGAGACCCGGGCAGAGAAGATCGACGGCGGCTATCGGCTCAACGGCCGGAAAATCTGGACCACCGGCGCCCAGCGCGCCAACAAGATCCTGATCATCGCCCGCACGACGCCCAAGGATCAGTGCGCCAAGCCGACCCAGGGCCTCAGCCTGTTCTACACCGACCGCGAGAAGATCGAGGCCAAGCCGATCCCGAAGATGGGCCGCAAGGCCGTCGAATGTAACATGCTCTTCATCGAGGACCTGTTCGTCCCGGCCGAGGATCTGGTCGGCGAGGAGGGCAAGGGCTTCCAGTACCTGCTGCACGGCCTCAATCCCGAGCGCGTGCTGTTCGCCGCCGAGGCCATCGGCCTGGGCCGCGCCGCCCTGGCCAAGGCTTCGACCTACGCCAAGGAGCGCGTGGTGTTCGGCCGGCCGATCGGCCAGAACCAGGGCGTGGCCCATCCGCTGGCCAAGTCGTGGGCCGAGCTGGAGGCCGCCAACCTCCTGGCCTTCAAGGCCGCCGCCCTCTACGACGCGGGCCAGGAATGCGGTGCGGAAGCCAACGCCGCCAAGTATCTGGGCGCCGAGGCCGGTTTCCATGCCTGCGAGGCCTCGGTGCTGGCGCACGGCGGCATGGGCTACGCCAAGGAATACGACGTCGAGCGCTACTTCCGCGAGGCGATGATCGCCCGCATCGCGCCGATCAGCCGCGAAATGATCCTCAATTACATCGCAGAGCGCGTGCTGGGCCTGCCCAAGAGCTACTAGGTCTAATCAAGGGGGATGGCCGGGCCGCTGGAAGGCGCGACCCGGCCGCCGGTTCAACGCCGGAGGAGGGCTGTCAGCCCGCGTTGAACCGGATCGGGATGCTGACGGTGGCGCCGTCGATCGGCTCGCCGTTCTCCATCTGCGGCTTCATCTTGAAGAAGCGCGAAATCTTCAGGGCCGCGGCGCCGAAGCCTTGGCCGGTCGGCGTCTCCGAGATCACCGAGCAGTCGCGCACCGTCCCGTTCACCGCCACCGTGCAGCTCAGCGTCGCCGAGCCCGAGACGCCCAGCTGCTGCGGCCTTTCCGGATAGTAGCGCGCCATCTCGTCGCCCGAAGGAATGCGCAGCCAGTTCGCGCGGGTGATCACCTTGGGCTGTGGCCCCGGCGGCGTTGTCGGCGCGGCCGGAGCCGTCGGCAGGACGACCGGTCCTGGCTGGGGCGGCCCCTCGACGTCCACCGGCTTGATCGGCAGCGGCTCGGGCGTCGGCTGGGCCGTCGGCGCGGGCGTGTGCAGCCGAAGCTGATTCTTCGGGGGCGCGCTCTGCGGCGGCGGGGGAGGCGGCGGCTTGGGCGTATAGACCTGCTCGATAACGAACGGGTTTTCGGGTTCGGCCGGGGGCAGCGGCTGCGTCCACTTCTGATAGGCCAGATAGCCGATCAGCATCAGGTGCGCGGCGGCCGAGACGCCGAGGCCGAGGATCAGCACGCGGGACGGCTTGCGCGGCGCTTCGTCGAGGCCGGGAATGCCGGAGCCATTGGGATTCAGGGCCAGAGCCATAACGATCTCCCTAATGAATTTACATTCGTAGGATCAGATCAGCACGCGGCTCGGCCTCTGTAAATTGACAATCGTAATCCTGAGTGAAATTTCTCTTACGCCTGTAAGATCGCCTGCGGCGTCTTGTCTCCGGACGCGCGGCGCGGAACGTGGTTAATTGGGAATTAACCATGATCGCCGAGTCATGAGACCCATGCCCGCCGTAGGTTCCATTCGCAGCGTCGTCGAGTCGGCGATCCAGCGCGCCTCAAACGCGACGGGCGTCGACTTCTCGTTCCTGATGGGCGCCGCCAAGCGCGAGAGCGGGTTCAACCCCGCCGCCAAGGCGCGGACCTCGTCGGCCTCGGGCTTGTTCCAGTTCGTCGACCAGACCTGGCTGGCCACGCTGAAGAAGCACGGCTCGAAGTACGGCTATGACCGTTACGCCAACCTGATCAGCCAGGGTTCGGACGGCCGCTACCGCGTCGAGGGCGACGAGGCCCGCAAGGCCGTGCTGGGCCTGAAGATGGATCCGCACGCCGCGTCGCTTATGGCGGGTGAGCTGACCTCGGACCACGCCTCCTATCTGCGGGGGCGGGTGGGGCGTTCGCCCACGGCCGGCGAGCTTTACGCCGCTCACTTCCTGGGTCCGCAGGGCTCGGCCAGGCTCATCCAGGCGGCGAACAGCTCGCCCGGCGCCAATGCGGCGGCGATGTTCCCGGAGGCGGCCCAGGCCAACCGCTCGATCTTCTATCGCGAAGGCCGGCCTGCGACGGTGGGCGAGCTCTACGCCAACCTGACCAAGACCGGCGGCGCGAACCCGGTCGCCGATCCGGCCCCGTCGCGCGCGGACGGGGAACAGGGCTTCGTGCAGTACGCCAGCAGCCGTCGCCTCGAGCACATCCAGCAGCAGGAAGCGGTGATGAATCTGATCCTGCGCGGTTCGCAGGATGTCGGCGACCCCTTCGGCGGGACCGGCGGCGCGTCCGGCGTAGGCGCGGGCCAGCGCCTGGCCAGTTCGATGTTCTCGGCCGAGATGCTGCGCGTGCTCGCCGACGCCAACGACAAGGTCAAGCGGACCTGACCACCGTCAGCGCGGCCACCTTTTCCGCGTCCCAACCCAGTTCGCGAAACACGGCCGCCGTGTCGGCGCCCAGCGCGGGGGCCGGGCCGCGCGGCCCATCCTCCGCGCCCGGAAAACGCGCGGGCGCGGCTGGAGCTCGAAAGGTCCCGCCGCGCCCGTCCGGCGTCTCGACGAAGCAGCCAGCCGCCTCGGCCTGGGGGTCTTCGGCCAGCTCGCGCGGCGTCTGGTAAGGGGCCCAGGTGATATCGCCGGCGTCGAGCACCTGCGCCGCCTCGTCATAGGTCATCGCCCCGAAGGCGGCGTCCAGGATGTCGACCAGCGCCTCGCCGTGCTCGCGCCGGGCCTTGGCGGAGGCGAAGCGCGGGTCGTCGACCAGTTCGGGTCGGCCAGCGGCGGCGGCGATCCGCGGCCAGTCCACCGAGCCCTGGCGCGGTAACAGGCAGATCCAGCGGCCGTCGGCGGTCTTGTAGAAGTTGGCGAGGGGCTGAACGGCCTCACGCCGGCCGCGGGTGGAGGCCAATTTTCCCAGCCGCAACTGGATCGCCATGTCCGATCCGATCGCATAGACGCCGGTCCGTAGCAGGGAGGTCTCGACCAGACGGCCGACGCCGGTGCGGTGGCGCTCGTGGACCGCCGCCAGGATCGCCGAGACGGTCGCCAGCGAGGTCACGTGGTCGCCCATGCCGGTGCGGATCGGGAAGGGCTCGGCGCCCTTCGGCGCGGTGATCGCCCCGACGCCCGCGCGCGACCAGAAGGCGGCGACGTCCATGCCCGGCTTGTCGGCGTCCGGACCCGTCAGGCCGTAGCCGGTCAGGCTGGCGTAGATCAGGCGCGGATTGACGGCCTTCAGAGCCTCATAGTCGAGGCCCGCGCGCGCCAGGGCGGCAGGACGGACATTGGTCAGGAAGATGTCGGCCGTGGCGACCAGCGCCTTCAGCGCCTCGCGACCCAGGTCGCTGCGGATATCCAGCACCACGGCCCGCTTGCCGCGATTGTCGAGTTCGAACACCGGATTGGCGTCCTGGTCCGAGCCGATGGTGTCGAAGAACCGCCGCATCGGATCGCCCTCCGGCGACTCGACCTTGATCACGTCCGCGCCCCAGTCGGCCATGATCCCCGCCGCCCCCGGCGCGGCGATATAGGTCGCCAGCTCAACGACCCGCAGACCTTCCAGCATCGCGTCCTCCCATCATGTTCTTTTGACGAACCATGGGGGAGGGCGGCGGACCGTGAAAGGCTTACCTTACGGCAGATCTGTGCAGGCCGCTGCGGACACGGCCCGGGCGGCGGCGCTGAGCTGCGGCGAAACGCCCAGACGCGCCGCGCTACGGCGGATCGTTAATTCCTGGCTTAAAGGTGCAAACAATCGTTAAGCCTAACAACTGATGATCGTGACTCGCGACGCTCTCGAAAGGGGGCTCGCGCAGACGCACGACGGGTTTCGACACACACACGCAACGGTCCGGATGGACGCCCCATGGCCATGACGCGCGCAGCCCTGACGGAAGCCGATCTTCGGATGCTCGTGAAGGGCCCGACGGCGGACGAGCGCGCCATGGCGGCCTACAAGCTCTGCCGCAGCATCGACCGCGAGGACCTCAGCGAAGAGGACCGCCAGGTCGCTCACGACATCTTGCGGGTGATGGCCGCCGACGCGGCTGAACTGGTGCGTCGGGCGCTGGCGGTCACGCTGAAGGGCTCGAAGATCGTCCCGCACGACGTCGCCATGCGGCTGGCGCGTGACGTCGAGACGGTCAGCCTGCCGATCATCAGCTTCTCGCCGGTGTTCACCGACGCCGACCTGGCCGAGATCCTCCGCGTGGGCGGTCCCGCCCGCCAGTTGGCGGTCGCTCAGCGGCCCAAGCTGTCCAGCCGGATCACCACGCAGCTCGTCGAGGAGGCCGGGGAGGAGGCGGTCGCCATCGCCTGCGCCAACGATAACGCTCGCTTTTCCGAGGTGTCGCTGAAGAAGGCCCTGTCCCGGTTCGCCAAGTCCGAGCAGGTGCTGCAGGCTGTGGCCTATCGCGCCGCCCTGCCGCTGGCGGTGGCCGAGCGCCTGGTCGACATGGTGGGCGACCAGCTGCGCGACCATATCCTGACCCATCATGCCCTGTCGGCTGAGCTCACGCTCGAGCTGATCGTCGACGCCAAGGAGCGGGCGACGGTCGACCTGGTCGACCAGGCTGGTCGGACCGCCGACCCCAAGGCTTTCGTCGCGCACCTGCACAGCGCCGGCCGCCTGACGCCCTCGCTGCTGCTGCGCGCCCTGGCGCACGGGCACATGACCTTCTTCGAGTGGGGCGTGGCCGAGCTGGCGGGTATCCCACATCACCGCGCCTGGCTGATGGTCCACGACGCCGGTCCCCTGGGCCTGAAGGCCATCTGCGAGCGCGCCGGCTTGCCGCCGCGGCTCTACTCGGCCTTTCGGGCCGGGGTGGATGCGTTCCACAGCCTCGAATTCGACGGCGGCGACCACGACCGCGAGCGTTTCCAGGAGCACATGATCCAGCGCTTCCTGACCTCGCCGCATGCCGCGTCGCGTGACGACACCGACTACCTGCTGGAACGCATGGATCGCAGCGCCGAGAAACGGCGACGATCTGCCTCAGCCTGAGATCGAACAGTCGTTCGAAATCGATCTGGCGGCGACCTGTGGCTGGCGCCAAAGTGCAAGGATGTCCGACTCCTCAAACGGCGAGATCCGCCCCGCCGCCACCATACTGCTGCTTCGAGACGCCCCCGATTTCGAAGTCCTGATGGTCAAGCGCCATCATCAGATCGACTTCGCGGCCGGCGCCCTCGTATTTCCCGGCGGCAAGAGCCACCAGGGCGACAGCGATCCGCGCTGGCGAGACCACGCCCTGGGGTTCGATGGCGTCCAGGCGGGCGACGCGGCCTTGCGGATCGCGGCCATTCGCGAGGCCTATGAAGAGGCCGGGGTGCTGCTGGCCCGCGACCCCGACGGGGCGTTCTATGCGGGCGAGGCGGCCAAGGATATCCGGGCCGCTGTCGCGGACGACAAGGTCCCGTTTCTCGAGGTCGTGGCGGACCTGGGCCTGCGCCTAGACCTTGCGGCCCTGACCGTCTTCGCGCGCTGGATCACGCCGAAGCTGATGCCCAAGCGGTTCGACACCTGGTTCTACGTCGCCCACGCGCCGCTGGCGCAGCAGGCGATCTGCGACGGGCACGAGGCGGTCGACGCCGAGTGGATCGCGCCGCGCCGCGCGCTGGAGCTGGCGGCTTCCGGCGCGCGCAAGGTGATCTTCCCCACGCGGATGAATCTGCAGCTGCTGGCCGAGAGCGTCGATCCGGCGGACGCCGTCCAGCGCGCGGCGGAGCGGCCGCTGGTCACGGTCGAGCCCTGGGTGGACGGCGCCGTCCTGCGTATCCCGCCGGAGGCGGGCTATGGGCCCGTGACCGAGCCCTTGGCCGCGCTCAGCTAGCGATCGCCGGCCCGGCCGCGTTGGCCCAGGCGACGATCTCGCCCAGGACCTTGGCGACGGCCTTGTCATAGGCGGGCACGATCGCCGAGACGCGGTTGTCGGCGGCCTTGACGCGGGCCTCGAAGACTTGGTCGCCGACCAGGGCCCGATCGCTGTTGCGGGTCATCACGCCGCGCACCCGCACGACGACTTCCGGCGCGGCCTTGGGGCCGTTGACGTAGTCGGTCTCGAAGGTGCGGACCTCGAGCCGCAGCACGAGATCGGCCTTGCCCACCTCGCCGCGACCGATCAGGCGCGCGCGGCCAGGATCGTTTTCGAAAGCGCGGGCCACCGCCTCCTCGAACAGCACGAAGGCCGGCGAGACCCAGCGGGCGTCGGCGATGTAGGCCATCTGGCCGTCCGTGCTGGTCAGGATCCGGTCGCTGGCGGCGGCGCGGGTGAAGGTCGAGGGGGCCTTCAGCACGCCGATCATGCCGCCGGGCGGTCCCTTGGGCGCGCTGACCTCGGCCTCGCCGAAGCGATAGAGGCCCACGGGCTTGGTCTTCGGGAAGACGCTGATGCAGGCCGAGAGGCCCATGGCGAGCGCAGCGACCGCCGTGAGGCGGGCGAGGTTGCGGATGCGGCTCATGGTTTGACCTCCACTTCCTTGGCGGGCGCCTTGCTGAACGCGCCGCGGGGGTTCTGTTCGACCTCGCCGACCAGGCGGTCCAGCGACTCGGCGGCCGACTGCAGGGTGACGATGGCCGCCGACAGCTGCGGCAGGCCGGTGGCCGCGAAGTCGCTGGTCGGGCCCTCGAGCTTTCCGACCATGCCGCGGGCGTCCTTGGCGGCGGCCTTCAGCTCGGCGGCCGCGTCGCCCAGCTCCTTCAGCGTGCGCTTGGCGTCGCCGTTGACCACGCCGTCCGCGCTGTTGGCCAGCTGGGTGATCGACTGGGCGGTCTGGTCGATGCTCTGCAGCGCCTTCTGGGCGTCGGCGATCACTTCCTTGCGCTCGCGCAGCTCGGCGGTGACGGCCTGGACGTCGGTCAGCGTGGCGCTGAAGGTCTTGATGTTCTTGTCGGACAGCACGCGGTTGACGCGGTCCAGCGCCTCGATCGTGCGCGTCAACACCGTGCCGCCGCCTTCCAGAAGGTCGGAGAGGGCGCTGCGCTGGCTGCGCAGGACCGGCACGTGGCCGCCCTTGACGGTGTCCTTCAAGAGCTCCTTGTTCGGCGAGCCGGCGGTGATCTGGATGTAGTTGACCCCGGTGATGCCCTGCGGCTCCAGCGTCGCGTAGCTGTCGACCTTGATCGGCACGTCCGAGGTGACGCGGATCCGGGCGATCACGCGGTTGGGGTCGCTCTTGTCGAGCTCGATGCGCGTGACCTCGCCGACCTTGATGCCGTTGAAATGGGCCTCGCCGCCCTGCGACAGGCCGCGCACCGGACCGACGAACAGCACGTCGTAGAGGTCGTAGTCGCGATTGAAGCTGATCTTGGCCAGCCAGACAGCGAAGACGATCAGCCCCATGAACAGGGCCAGCGTGACCGCGCCGACCACCGCGTAGTTGGCGTTTCTTTCCATCAGTCGATCCTCGCCTCGGCCAGGGACTCGGCGGACGCGGCGGCGCGTCCTCGCGGGCCCAGGAAGTACTTCTTGATCCAGGGATGATCCGAACGCTCCAGTTCGTGAACCGGCGCCACGGCGACCACCTTCTTGTCGGCCAGCACCGCCACGCGATCGGTGATCGCATAGAGGCTGTCCAGATCGTGGGTGATCATGAAAACGGTCAGGTCCAGGCTCTCGGACAGGTCCTTGATCAGCTCGTCGAACGCCGCGGCGCTGATCGGATCGAGGCCGGCGGTCGGCTCGTCCAGGAACAGGAGCTCCGGATCCATGGCCAGGGCTCGCGCCAGGCCGGCGCGCTTGCGCATGCCGCCGGACAGTTCGGCCGGCTTCAGCAAGGCGGCGTGGGCGGCAAGGCCGACCATGGCGATCTTCAGGTCGGCGATCTCGTCGATCTCGCGGCGGGGCAACTCGGTGTGCTCGTGCAGCGGCGCGGCGACGTTCTCGCGAACCGTCAGGTTCGAGAACAGGGCCCCCTGCTGGAACAGCACCCCCCAACGGCGCTCGATCGAGGACCAGCGGCGGCGCGAGGCCGTGCGCATGTCGCCGCCAAACAGCCGCACGTGTCCGCCGTCCGGCGCCTTCAGGCCAATGACGGTGTTGAGCAGCACCGACTTGCCGGTGCCCGAGCCGCCGACCACGCCCAGCACCTCGCCGCGCTCGACCTTCAGGTCCAAGCCGTCGTGGACGACATGCTCGCCGAATCGCGAGACCAGGCCTCGCACCTCGATCGGGTACTTTTCGCTGTCGGCCGTCTCGACGGCGGGAGGATCAATAGCGGGCCCGGTCATATGTCCAGCTTCATGTAGAGCAGGGCGAACACCGCATCGATCAGGATGATCGCGAAGATGGCGTGCACCACCGCGGCGGTGACGCGACGGCCCAGCGCCTCGACGTCCTGGCCGACCTCCATGCCCTGGCGGCAGCCGATGGCGGCGATCACCGCGGCCATGACCGGCGCCTTGGACATGCCGATCCAGAAATGGGTGGCGCCGACATAGTCGACGATCCGCTGCAGGAAGAAGGTGGGCGACAGGTCCAAGACGATCCAGACGACAAGGATGCCGCCCGCCAGGCCCGCGATGGTGGCCACGAAGGTCAGGATGGGGATGGTCAGCAGCAGGGCGGCGAACCTTGGCAGCACCAGCGCTTCGTAGGGATCGACGCCCATGACCTGCATGGCGTCGATCTCCTGGTTCATCTTCATCGAGCCGATCTCGGCCGCGAAGCTGGAGGCCGAGCGGCCGGCCAGCAGGATTGCGGTGATCAGGATGTTGAACTCGCGCATCACCGAGATGCCGATCAGCTCGACCGAATAGACCTGGGCCCCGAAGTCGGTGAGCATGTTGGCGCCCAGCAGGGCCACCACCGCGCCGATGAAGAAGGTCGTGGTCGCCACGATCGGCATGGCGTCCAGGCCGGCGCGCTCGGAGAGGGCGACGATCGGCGCCCAGCGGATTCGCTTGGGGTTGACGAGGCTGCGGCCAAAGGCGGTCAGCAGATGGCCCAGGAAGACCATGGTGCTGTAAGCGTCGGAGAACAGGCCGAAGACGCCGCGGCCGATCCGCTCCAGCAGGGCCTTGAAGCCGCCGGGGCGCACGGTCGGCTCGGTCTGGACCTTGATGGCGGCCGAGACCAGCTCAAGCAGGCGCAGCACGCCCTGCCGGGCCTGGACGTCCACCCGCTGCAGGTCGTCGCCGGCGGCGCGCAGGATCGCATAGGCGCCGGCGGTGTCGCAGCGATTGACGCCGGTCAGGTCGAACAGGGGGCGCTCGACCCCATCCAGGGCCTTGGCCAGGCGCAGGCCGGCGTCGAGCAGGCCGCGAGCCGTCCAGTCCCCCGACAGCACCGCCGTCGGGCGGCCATCCTGGTCGGCCAAGGTGAAGTCCGCAGGAAGCGCCATGGGGTCCTTGAGGGTGTGCTCTCGGCTATATCCAAGCCCCGCCATGGACCTGACAAGTGCAAAACGCGCCAAGGCGCAGCTTGTTTCGCACGGGCGTGAAGTCGTAGGCGGCTGCGGGCTAAATCCCTCGATCCGGGAACCGGATTCAAGTCCCGAGGGGTTAGCCGCCGTTGCGGTTTTCGCCGCGCCGGCCGTCGAAAGGATCCCCTAGCGGGGCGGCGGGGCGGTGGAGGCGCGATGGATCAGCTCGAACGGCAGGAGGATGTCCTGCGGACGCTCTGCGGGCTCGCTGGACCGGGCCTGGGAGATCAGCAGCCGGGCCGCGACCGAGGACATCTCGGCCACCGGTTGGCGGACGGTGGTGAGCTGCGGCCGGCTGAAACGGGCGCTGGGGCTGTCGTCGAACCCGGCGACGGAGATGTCCCCGGGGGTCATCAGCCCCGCCTCGGCGATCGCGGCCACGCAGCCAAGCGCCATGTCGTCGTTGCTGGCGAAGATCGCGGTGGGCCGGTCGGGCAAGGCCAGCAGCGCCTTGGCCTCGGCCATGCCGGACTGGAACGTGAAGTCGCCCTGGCGCACCCAGCCGTCGGACACCGGCAGGCCGCGCGCCTTCATGGCGTCCAGATAGCCCTCGCGACGGGCCTGGCTGGCGCCGTAGCGCGGCTCGCCGACGATGAAGCCGATCCGCTGGTGTCCAAGGCCGATCAGGTGCTCGGTCATCTCGCGGGCGGCGGCGACGTCGTCCATGTGGACGCGGGGGCCAAGGCCCTCGGGGCGTTCGGGGCCAACCCGGACATAGGGCGTGCGCGAGCTGGCCAGCAGTTCCAGCACCACCGCATTGTCCGAGGAGGGCGGCGTCAGGATCACGCCGTCGGGCTTTAGCGCCGCCAGCAGCGCCGCGACCTCCTGCCGGACCTGGGGCGCTTCATGGTCGATCAGCTCGACTAGCAGGTGATAGCCTTCCTGGCGGCACTCGAGCGTGGCGCCCAGCTGGATCCGGCTGAGATAGTCCGCGCCGCGCTCGCTGCGCCAGTGGTCGATCGTCAGGGCCGCGTCGACGAACACCGCGATGACGAAGGAGCGCGAGCCGGCCAGGCTGCGGGCCGACAGGTTGGGGCTGTAGCCCAGCTCGCCGGCAGCCTGCAGGACGCGGTCGCGCATGGCGGGCCGGACGTTCGGCTCCTTGTTCATCACCCGCGAGACCGTCTTGATCGAGACGCCCGCGCGGGCGGCGACGTCATAGATCGTCACCGAAGCCATGTTTTGTCCCGCCCCTCGAGAGACTCACGCCAATTCCCGCACCCTAGAGCTTGCCGCCGCGGAATGGAAACCTCTGGACGACAGCAGGGTGGCCCTTGTGCGGCAAGGCGGCCCCGGCCACTGTGCGGACAAACGCGGCATAGACCGCGGGGCTCCGCCCGGGCCCTGATCAATAAGGGCCGAGCGGAGGAATACCGTCGGCTAGGGGGAGAGTGGATTATGCGGCCAGACGACAGGGCCCGGCCCAAGGAGCCGGTGCGCGCCGGCTTCATCGCCGCCTACACCTTGGCGCAGATCGGGGCGTTCGTATCCTTCCAGCCGCTGCTTCAGGTCCTGCTGCCCCTGAAAGCCCAGGCTATCGATCCGGCCGGCAAGGCGGTGGTGCTCAGCCAGGTGGCCTTCTACGGCGCGATCGTCGCCAGCATCGCCAATCTGCTCGCGGGCGCCATCAGCGATCGGACGACCTCGCGGTTCGGCCGTCGACGGCCCTGGATCGTGGTGGGGGCGGTGGGGGCGTCCCTGGCCTATCTGGCGATCATGCGCGCCACGACGCCGATGGCGCTGGTCGGCGGCATGATCCTGTTCCAGCTCACCTTCAACCTCTGTTTCTCGGCCCTGGTCGCCGTGATGCCCGATCGGGTGCCAGACGGCCAGAAGGGCCTGGTGGCCGCGTTCCAGAGCCTGGGCAATCCGCTGGGCACGGCCGCGGGCGCGGTGCTGATCGGCGGCGTCCTGGTCGTCGAGGGCCAGCGCTATGCGGCGATCTCGGCGGCGCTGCTGCTCGGGCTGCTGCCGCTGGTGGTCAGTCTGCGCGACCCGCCCTTGCCCAAGGGCAGCGTGCCGCCGTTCAAGCTGGGCGCCTTCCTGTCGGGGCTTTGGGTGAACCCGCGGCGACATCCGGACTTCGCCTTCGCCTGGGCCGGGCGGTTCATGGTGCTGGTCGCCCTGTGCCTGACCCAGAACTACATGCTCTACTTCCTGCAGGACGTGCTGGACTATCCGCGCCTGTTCCCCGGTCATCGGGCGGAGGAGGGGCTGGCGATCCTGACGACGGTGTCCACCCTCTCGAACGTCGCCTTCGCCCTGCTGGGCGGCGTGCTGTCGGATCGGCTGAAGCGGCGCAAGCTGTTCGCCCTGGGCGCGGCCCTGATGATCGCCTTGACCATGGCCGTGTTCTCGCTGTCGCCGAGCTGGCCGCTGCTGCTGGCGACCTATGTGGTGCTGGGCTGCGGCGCGGGCTGCTACTACGCGGTCGACATCGCCCTGGTCACCCAGGTGCTGCCGTCGCAGCGCGACGCGGGCAAGGACCTGGGCGTCATCAACCTGGCCAACACGCTGCCGCAAGCGCTGGCGCCCGGCCTGGCGGTCTGGGCCCTGGGCCCCAGCCAGATGAACTACCAGGTCTTCTTCCTGACGGCGGCGGCGCTGGCCTTGGCTGGCGGTCTGGCGATCCTGCCGATACGAGGGGTTCGCTAACCCACGTCGAGGCCGCCTTGCCAGAGTTCCGCGTCGTCACCGATCCCGACGATCCCGCCGTCGCTCCGTTCCGCGCGATCAAGGAGCGCGATCTGGTCGGGCGCGAGGGCCTGTTCATCGCCGAGGGCGAGACGGTGCTGCGGGCCTTCGTGCGCGATGCGCCGGGCCGCGTGGTCTCGCTGCTGATCGACCCCAAGCGTCGGGACAAGCTGGAGGACGTCTTCGCGGGGCTACCCGAGGACGTCCCGGTCTACTTCGCCGACCAGGCCGTGGTCGACGCCATCGCCGGCTTCCACCTGCACCGCGGGGTGCTGGCGGTGGGACGCAAGCCCGCGCCGGTCGCGGCGGCGGATATGCTGGCCAAGCTGCCGGCCCGCGCGGTGGTGCTGGTGCTGTGCGGCGTCGCCAACCACGACAACATCGGCGGCATCTACCGCAACGCCGCCGCCTTCGGCGCCGACGCGGTCATCCTGGACGCCGACTGCTGCGATCCTCTGTACCGCAAGGCCATCCGCGTCTCGGTCGGCGCGGCGCTGTCGGTCCCGACCGCGCGGCTCGACCGTGGCGAGGACATCGCCGACCTGCTGGCGGGGGCGGGCTTCGAGGCCCTGGCGCTCAGCCCTTCGGCGCCCGAGGTCCTGGCGCGCCTGAGGCCGGCGCCGCGCACCGCCGTGCTGCTGGGGGCGGAGGGGCCCGGCCTGTCGCCGCAGGTGATGGCGCGCGCCCGGACGGTCGGCATCCCGATGGCGAATGGCTTCGACTCGCTGAACGTCGCCACCACCAGCGGGATCGTGCTGCATCACCTGCGGTTCGCCGACGCCTAATCCAGGCTGGAAACCGGTTTCCAAATCGCCGCAAGCCGCTTTAGGGTCCCGCCACAACATCCCGTCAGAAGGCTTCGATCCCATGCTGAACCGTCGCGGCGCCCTTGCGGCCTTTGTCACTGGCGTCCTGGGATCCCTGGCGGCGCGAAGGACGGAGGCGGCGGTCGTGGAACAGCCCAAGTCGGCGCCGGCCGATCCCACCGAGGTCATCATCCTTTGGCCGAACGGCGCGCCGGGCGGGGAGGGCGTCACGGCCGAGGAGCAGATCATCGACCGCACCGCGACCGGCGGCCCGCGCGACCGGGCCCAGGTCCACACGCGCAAGCCGACCCTAGTGGTCTTCCGCCCGAAGAAGCCCAACGGCGCGGCGGTGCTGCTGATCCCCGGTGGCGGCTACGAGCGGGTGGTGCTGGACAAGGAAGGTTACGAGACCGCCCGGCGGCTGAACGACAGCGGCTACACCTGCTTTGTCCTATTCTATCGGATGCCCGGCGACGGCTGGACGGCGGGCGGCGACGCGCCGCTGCAGGACGCCCAGCGGGCCATCCGCCTGATCCGCGCCAAGGCCGCCGCCATGGGCTTCTCCGCCGACCGCGTGGCGATCATGGGCTTCTCGGCCGGCGGCCACCTGGCGGCCAATCTGACGGTGCGGTTCGATGCGCCGACCTATGCGCCGATCGACGCCGCCGACCAGCTGCCGGCCAAGCCGAACCTCTCGGCCCTGATCTATCCAGTCATCAGCCTCGACACCGCGATCGCTCACGGCGGCTCGCGCAAGCAGCTGCTGACCCGCGACGCCTCGCCCGAGCGCGAAGCCGTCCTGTCCCCGGAAAAGCAGGTGCGCGAAGGCCTGTCGCCGGTGTTCCTGCTGCACGCGGCCGACGACAAGACCGTGCCGGTCGCCAATTCCCTGGCCATGTTCACGGCGCTGAAGGCCAAGGCCGTCCCGGCCGAGTTGCACGTCTTTGAAGAGGGCGGCCACGGCTTTGGCCTGCGCTTCACGCCGGACAAGCCGGTCGCCGCCTGGCCCCGCCTGTTCGAGGCCTTCGCCAAACGGCACGGGATCTAGGGCGACTTCAAGCTGGATAGTTCTGAGAACGAGCCTCAAATCCGTGTCATCCCGGAAGCCTCGCAGAGGCTATCCGGGACCTAGGGGCTAGCGGCAGTGCGGTTGCCCCTGGGTCCCGGCTCTTCCCCCGGCTCAAGGCCGGGGTTCGGCCGGGATGACACGAGAGGAGGCGATGAAGCAGTCCAGGCGCTCGCTCAGCAGGCTTCTTTTTGCCGGGCGTTCCAGGCGGCGATCTCGGCGTCGCGGAACTTGATCCACTCGGCCCGCAGCACCGCCGGCCGCTTGCCGTGGCGCTCGTCCAGGAACTCGGCGCCGACCACCCGGTCGGTGCGGAAGGTGCGGAACGCCTCGCGCAACTCGCACCAGGCGATGATCATGCGGATGGTCTCGCGATAGCCGACCGTCACCGGCCAGATCACCCGGTTGCTGACCGCGCCGGCCTCGTCGCTGTAGTCGAGGCGGATCTTGCGGCCGGCGTGGATCCAGGCGCGGACCTGAGCGACGTCGATGCGGTCGGTCTGCGGCTTCCAGGCGGGCGCGGCGGCCGCCGCCGGCTCCAGCACATAGGGCCGCAGGCGATCGGGCACGGCCGAGGCGATCTTGCTGATCAGGTCCTTGGCGGCCTTGGCGAGCACTGGATCGCCGCGGCCAGCCACCCATTGGGCGCCCAGCACCGCCGCCTCGATCTCGTCGGGCGTCAGCATCAGCGGCGGCATGTCGAAGCCGGCCTCAAGGACATAACCGACGCCGGCCTCGCCACGGATCGGCGCGCGCTGTCCCACCAGGGCGGCGATGTCGCGATAGACGCTGCGCTTGGAGGTCTCCAGCTCGGCGGCGATGGCGTCGGCCGTCACCGGCGCGCGGCTGCGGCGCAGGATCTGGATGATCTGGAAAAGGCGTTCGGCGCGTCTCATGACCTCAGCTATCGGCGATCGCTACTGACAGCATGCTGGCAGTAGGGTGGCGGTAGCAAGTGGTCATCACGACATTCGGGATCGGAGAGGGACCATGATCACGCTGTTCGCCGCCGGAGCCGGGTTCGGGCTGCCCGAGATCAGCCCCTATGTAACCAAGACCGAGGTCCAGCTGATGATGGCGGGTCTCGACTATCGCAAGACGGTCGGCAGCCGCGAGACCGCGCCGAAGGGCCAGCTCCCGTGGATCGAGGACGCCGCCCAGGCGATCGGCGACTCCACCTTCATCCGCGCCCACATCGAGCAGAAGTACGGCGTCGATCTGGACATGGGCCTGACAGGCAAGGAGCGGGCGCAGGCCTGGGCGATCGAGCGCATGGTCGAGAACCAGCTGGGCTGGGTGTCCAGCTATTTCCGCTTCCTGGAGCCCGCCAACTTCGCCAAGGGGCCGGCGCGCTGGTTCGACCAGGCGCCCGAACACCTGCGCGAGGGTCTCCGAAAGGGACTGCTGGAGGCGGTGAGCGCCAATGTGCGCGCCGTCGGCGTCGGGCGTCACCTGCGCGAGGAGGTCGCCTGGCTGGGCGGCCTGTCTCTGCGCTCGCTGGACGAACTGCTGGAGGACAAGACCTACCTGATGCGTGACAGCCATCCGGTCGGCGTGGACGCGATCGCCTTTTCCATGCTGGCGGCGATCCTGACGCCGTTCTTCGACTCGCCGCTGCGGCGCGAGGCCGAAAGTTATCCGCGCCTGGTCGCCTATGTCGGCCGCATGATGGCCCAGTTCTATCCGGCCCATCCCTGGGGGCTGCGGCAGGCGGCGTGAGGAGCTTACCTATCCTTAGCGCCTTCTAGACTAAGCCTCGCCAGGTGACGATCAGCCGTCGCAGCGCATCTCGATCTGACGTTGTTGACGGCCTTTGACCTTGCTTTGGCGCGATCATTGGCCGCACGTGTCCGGGTCTTGCCCCTCGCCGGGAGCGTGTGCTGTTTTGCGGCCTTTAATGCAGGGGGTTTTGGATGTCTGAGAAACTGGCGCCGGTGGGCGTTGAAACGGTGCTGGAGGCGATCTCGGCCGAGATGTCGATCGCGGCGGTGGCGTGCGGACATCTGGACGTGGCGCTGGGCAAGATCCTGGAAGTCGTGGCGGCCGAGCATCGTCTGGCGGTGATGCACGAACTGCACACCGTCGACCTCCTGGCCCAGCACATCACCGCCATCACCGACTTCACCGGCCGCGTGCTGCACGAAAGCCACCACACCGGCCAGCTCGAGGTCAATGACGCCCTGTCGGCGATCACCCTCGGCGACGTCGCCGCCCGCCTGCGCGCGGCCCTGGAGCCGAAGGCCGAGTAGGCCCGCCCCGTCTTCAATGCGAGGGCCGGACGGCGTCCGCGGACACCGCGTGCGCCGACGGCCGGCCGGCCTCGACATCGGCCAGATTGCCGAGCGTCGTCTCCGCGATCGCGATCAGGGCCTCTTCCGTCAGGAAGGCCTGGTGGCCGGTCACCAGCACGTTCGGGAAGGTCAGCAGGCGCTGGAACAGGTCGTCTTGGATGATCTCGTTCGACAGGTCCTCGAAGAACAGGTCCGCCTCCTGCTCGTAGACGTCAAGCGCCACGCCGCCCACCTGCCGTGACTTCAGGCCGGCGATCAGGGCGGTGGTGTCGATCAGCGCGCCGCGGCTGGTGTTGACGATCAGGACGCCGGGCTTGGCCGCCGCGATCGCCGCCTCGTCGATCAGGTGACGCGTCTCGGGCGTCAGCGGGCAGTGCAGCGAGATGAGTTCGGCCTCGCGCAGCAAGGTTTTGACCGGAACATAGCGCACGCCCGCGGCGACCAGCGCCGGGTCCTGGACCACGTCGCTGGCCAGCACCTCGCAGCCGAAGCCCAGGCGCAGCATTCGCGCCACCAACGCGCCGATGCGGCCCGTGCCGACGACGCCGGCCGTGCGTCCGGCCAGGTTGCGCCCGATCAGGCCGTCGAGGGCGAAGTTGTTTTCGCGGACCCGGGCGTAGGCGCGGGGAATGTTGCGGTCCAGCGCCAGCAGGAGGCCCAGGGTGAACTCCGCCACCGCCTCGGGCGAGTAGGCCGGGACGCGCACGACAGTGACGCCCAGCCGTTGCGCCGCCGCCAGGTCGACATTGTTGAAGCCGGCGCAGCGCAAGGCCACGGCGTGGGTGCCGCCGGTCGCCAGCGCCTCGAGGGTGGCGGCGTCCAGGCGATCGTTCACGAAGACGCATACCGCCGGATAGCCGGCCGCCAGAGGGGCGGAGGAGGCGTCGAGGCGGGCCTCGAAATAGTCGATGCGGTGGCCGAACGCGCCGTTGGCGCTGTCGAAGAACCGCTTGTCGTAGGCCTTGGCCGAGAACATCGCCACGCGCATGCCCGCTCCTCCATGATCGCCGCAGCGGTAGCAGATCGGGGGCGGCGCGCGCAGCGCGGGCGGCTACGGAGGTTCAGCCCGCCCTCACCAGGGTATGGGCGCGCCGTCGTAGTCGAAGAAGCCGCCGCTGTCGGCCGCCTCCAGCCGGTGCACGACCTTCAGGAGCTTGGCGGCGGCGTCCCGGGGCGCGGCGACGGGCCGGCCGCCGCGCGCGAACGGCGCGCTCAGGGGCGTATCGACCGTGCCCGGGTGCAGGGCGGCGCAGACGGCCAGCGGGCGTTCCCGCGACAGCTCGATCGCCTGGCAACGGATCAGCATGTTCAGCGCCGCCTTGCTGGCGCGATAGGCGTGCCAGCCGCCCAGCCGGTTGTCGCCGACGCTGCCGACCCGGGCGGAGAGGGCGGCGATCACGCTGCGCTCGTGGCGGGGCAGCAGCGGCGCCAGATGCTTGCAGACCAGGGCCGGCAGGACGGCGTTGACCTCGAACAGGCGCGCCAGGCTGGCCCCCGTCACCGCCTTCATGGCCTTCTCGGGCGCCAGGTCCGGCGCATGCAGCAGGCCCGTGGCGATCAGGATCAGGCCGGGTCGACCAAGCTCTGTGATGTCGGTCGCCAGGCCGGCCAAGGCGTCTTCGTCCAGCAGGTCGGCCGTCAGGAAGGGCTGGCGCGGGGCCTCGGGCCAGTCGGCGGGGCGGCGGCGACCGACCCCGACCACCTGGGCCCAGCCGGGCTCGGTGCGGAGCTCCTCGACGAAGGCGCGGCCCAAGCCGCCGCCCGCGCCGACCACAATGGCGAGGCGGCGGCCAGGCGTTTCATCGGGCTCCATCTCAGCCGCCCGCCGCGGCGGCGCCGATCACAAGGCCCACGCAGGCGATGGCGGTCAGCGGCAGGCGCAGCTGGCGGTACCAGTCCGGCAGGGCGCTGGAGGTGACGTCCCAAACGCCTTGAGCGACCAGGGCGGCGGCCATACCCAGGAGGGCGTTCGCCGCTAGTCCGGGGTTGCTCTGGCCCATGACGCCGATGGCGGCGAGCGTCCAGCCGACCAGGGGAGGGGCCATGGCCAGCACCAGGGTGCTACGGCGGCAGTCGTCGCTGAAGACCGCCTGGGCGGCGCGCACCCCGCCCAGGAACGACAGGATGGCGGCGGCGTAGACGATCTGCAGGCTGCTCCAGGCCAGCAGGGGCTCGAACCAGTCGATCCGCAGCACCGGCGGCGTCAGGAACGGGATAAGGCCCAAGCCGCCAAGCCAGGTCATCAACGGGGCCTGGGATCGCCCCTGGCCGATTTCCTGCGCGCGCGACATGCTTCCGCTCCCGTGCCGAGCGCTGTCGACGCGCTCGGCGTCCGATACGCGGCGCTTGGGCGAACGGATGCGACGATCGAGCCGATTGAGCGTGATCAGTAGGAGCGCGGCAGCCCCAGGACATGCTCGGCCACATAGGCCAGGATCAGGTTCGTCGAGATCGGCGCCACCTGGTAGAGGCGCGTCTCGCGGAACTTGCGCTCGATGTCGTACTCCTCGGCGAAGCCGAAGCCGCCGTGGGTCTGCAGGCACATGTCGGCGGCGGCCCACGAGGCCTCCGAGGCCAGCATCTTGCCGATATTGGCCTGCTCGCCGCACGGCTGGCCCGCGTCGTAGCGGGCCGCGGCGTCGTAGATCGTCAGGCGGGCGGCGTGGGCCTGGGCGTAGGCCCGCGCGATCGGGAACTGCACGCCCTGGTTCTGGCCGATCGGGCGACCGAACACCACGCGGCTGGACGCATAGTCCCGGGCCTTGCCGATCAGCCAGGCGGCGTCGCCCAGGCACTCGGCCCCGATCAGGATCCGCTCGGCGTTCATGCCGTCGAGGATGTAGCGGAAGCCCTGGCCTTCCTGGCCGATCAGGCTGTTGGCCGGGATGACGAGGTTGTCGAAGAAGATCTCGGTCGTGGCGTGGTTCAGCATGGTGGCGATCGGCTTGATCGTCATGCCGTTCCCCTTGGCCGCGCGCATGTCGACCAGGAAGACCGAGAGGCCGTCGGCCTTGCGCGCCACCTCGGCCTTGGGCGTGGTGCGGGCCAGCAGGACCATCAGGTCGGAGTGCTCCGCCCGGCTGGTCCAGACCTTCTGGCCGTTGATCACATAGGTGTCCCCCTCGCGCCGGGCGAAGGTCGAGATCGAGGTGGTGTCCGTGCCCGCCGTCGGCTCGGTGACGCCGAAGGCCTGCAGCCGGATCGAGCCGTCGGCGATCCTGGGCAGCCAGGTCTCTTTCTGCGTCTGGGAGCCGTGCCGCAGGACCGTGCCCATGGTGTACATCTGGGCGTGCAGGGCCGCCGCGTTGCCGCCGCTGGCGTGGACCTCCTCCAGGATCGCCGCGGCCGCCGTCAATCCAAGGCCGCCGCCGCCGTAGTCCTCCGGGATCAGCACGCCGAGCAGGCCCGCCTGGGTCATCGCCGCGACGAACGCGGTCGGATAGGCCTTTTCGCGATCGAGGCCGCGCCAATAGGCGGGGGGGAAGTCGCGGCAGAGCGCCCGCACCGTCTGGCGCAAGGCTTCGATCAGTTCGGGGTCGGCGAGGGCGGGCATGGGGCCAGCTTCGAGCCTGGTGTTCGCCGCGTCCAGCCTCCCCTTAAGTCAGCGCCTCGGGCTGTCGCGAAAGGCTGAGCAAGACAAAGGCGCCGCCCCGGGGGCGGGGCGGCGCGGGTCTAGGCCAGGTGAGGAGGCGCGGCCTAGAAGTTGTAGCGCAGGCCAACGATGAACTGGCGGCCGCTGTGGGTGTAGACGTTCAGCCGGTTGCTATCGCCGACGTACTGGTCGTTGAACTCGTCGGTCAGGTTCACGCCCTCGACCGAGAGCTTGAGGTTGTCGCGGATGTTCCAGCTGGCCTGCATGTCGACGTTCAGGGTCTCATTGGTGCCCTGGATGGTGTTGCCGTCGCTGCCGGGGACCTGGGTCAGGTAGCCGTCGCGATAGGCCAGCGAGCCGCGCACGCTCCACTTGGGGGTCTCGTAGTAAAGCGTCAGGTTGGCGGCGTTCTTCGACAGGCCGACCAGGGTGGCGTTGACGGTCGGCGCGCCTGGCGCGGTCGAGGTCAGGTACTCGATCTTGGAGTCGACATAGGTGTAGTTGGCGATCACGCCGAAGTGGCTCAGCCAGCCGGGCAGGAAAGTGAACGGCTGCTGGACGTTCAGCTCGAAGCCCTTCAGGTCGCCGCCGTCGGAGTTCACCGGCTGGGTGACCTGGAACACCTGGTCGGGCGTCGCGCCGGTGCCGGTCAGCAGCGAGTCTGGCAGGCCCAGCGTGCTGTAGACCGCCTCGCGCCGCAGGGGCGCGACGAAGGTGTCGATGCGCTTGAAGAAGAAGCCGGCCGCCAGCATCGTGCCCGAGGCCGGATACCATTCCAGCGACACGTCCAGGTTCTTGGACTGCGTGGGCTTCAGGAACGGGTTGCCGGAGCTGTAGTTGCGGTTGGCGCCTTGGACCGAGACGTCGCCGCCGGGCGACAGCGAGCCGATGCCCGGGCGGGCGATGGTCTTGGCGGCGCTGAAGCGGGCGACGAAGGTGTCGGTGACGTCGGCGGCGATGTTGAACGAGGGCAGGGTCAGGTCGTAGTCGCGCTTGACCTCGACGCGCTGGATCGCGCCCGCGACGGCGGCGTAGCCCGCCGACTCCTGCTGGGTGTGGACGCGGCGCACGCCCGCATCGCCCCGGAAGGGCAGGCCGAACGCCTGGAAGCGGAAGTCGGCCTGCACATAGCCGCCAGTGTCCTGCTCCTCGACCGCGCCGTACTGGCCGCGCGCGGAGCTGTTGTTGGTGTTGCTCAGGGCGTAGATGCCGGTGTTGCTGTAGATGTTCAGCAGGGCGGCGTACTTGTCGATGTCGGGGACCAGCCAGGCGGTGAAGTTGCCCGCCGGCAGGTTCATCCCCTTGCCGAGCCCGCTGAACACCTTGGAGACCGAGGCCAGTTCGCCGGCGGTGAGGGTCTGGCTGACCGTCTCGCTGGTCCGGTACTGGCCGTAGCTGTCGTACTCGAACTTGCGCCAGTCGAGCCCGGCCTTGATCTTCAGGTTCGGGTTGGCCTCCCACTCGCCATAGACCTTGGCGGTCGAGAACTGGTTCTCGACGAACTGGGGGCGGATGCGGACTTCGGATGTGCCGTTGATGGCCGACCAGTTGGCCGGATCGGTCGCGTCGAAGTTCAGCAGGATCTGCGGCGCGCGGCCCTTGCGGAAGTCGTAGACGTAGTTCTGGCTGTTGGCGCGGTCGAAGGTGACGATCGTCGAGACCGGCTGGGTGAAGGTCGAGTCCGCGTAGCCAGCCAGGGCGCCCACGACCAGGCGGTCGCCGAAGTTGTGCTTGGCCGACAGGGTGAACTGCTTGAACTCGGTGTTTAGCTCGTCATAGGCCGACTGGGTGCGCAGATCGACATTGTCCATCCGGGCGTAGACGAGGTTGTTGTTCTCCACGACGCCGTCGCGGATGATCGTCTGCGGCTTGCCCACGCCGGCGCGCGACAGGCCGATGGCCTGCAACTGGGCTTCCTTCCGGATTCCGTGCAGATAGGCGTAGAGCGTATCGAGCGTGATCTCGGTGTCGGCGTCGGGCTTGAACTGCAGCGAGCCCGCCAGGCCCAGGCGCTTGTTGTTGATGTCGTAGCTGACATAGGCCGGGATGCGCGGCGCGAAGATGCCGGTCGTCGGGTCGGTGTTGTTGATCTGGGCGATCGTGTAGCCGGGCACCGTGGAGGCGGCGTTGAAGCCGCCATTGCTGCCGCCATAGGTCCAGCGCGTGATATTGGCGCCTTCTTCCTTCAGGTGGCGCTCTTCGTAGGCGGCCGAGAGCAGCACGCCCAGCTTGCCGTCCAGGAAGGTGCGGCTGGCCAGGGCCGACACGCGCGGCGTCGTCTTTTCCGACAGGTCGTTGTAGCTGCCGCCCGCCGACAGGACGAGCTGAGGCTTGCGTGCGTCGAAGGCCCGCGAGGTGGTCAGGTCGACCGTGGCGCCCAGCGAGCCTTCCTCGACGTCGGCCGAGGCGGTCTTGCGCACGGCGATGCTGTTGAAGAGGTCCGAGGCGAAGACGTTGAAGTCGAAGCCGCGCCCGCGGTTGGTGCCGCCGCTGTTGGCCGTGCCGCCGGTCGTGGAGATGGCCTCCATGCCGTTGATGCGAACGCGGGTGTATTCCGAGCCCAGGCCCCGCACGGTGATCTGGCGGCCTTCGCCGTTGATGCGCGAGATCGAGACGCCGGGGATGCGTTGCAGCGACTCGGCCAGGTTCAGGTCGGGAAACTGGGCGATGTCCTCGGCCTTGATGGCGTCGACGACGCCGGTTTCGTTGCGCTTGAGGTTCATCGCGCTCTGCAGGCTGGCGCGGAAGCCGGTCACGACGACGGCCTCGACCTCGTCGGTGGCCGGTGAGGGGGCGGCCTGCCGCGCGGCGGCCCCGCTGGCCAGCGTCAAGGCCAAGGCGGACGCGCTCAGCGCAAGGGCGGCCCGCACGACGGGTTTCTGAGTGGTTGACATGATCCCTCCCTACGCCCGCCTTCGCGGGTCCTTTCGTGGTGAAGGCGCTCGATACCGGCCCCTTCTCATTAGGGGCAGGATAGGAGCGGCTTCTCTTCGAGGGCCAATCTCAATCGGGTATGGACCAATGCGCGTTCGGCACGGATCGGGCAGGGAAATCGGTGACCCCGCCCTTTTTCTGTTGGCGGACCAAGTTTCCAGGCGGGCGACGAACCCGTTTTCGGCCGAAAGCACGCTCTCGCCCCACCCAAGCGGTCCGATCCATGTCGGCAGTGGATCGGTCCATAGGCGAATTGACTTAGACCTTCCCCGCGGGCGCCTCTAGCGTCGCCTGACGAACGCCGACGCAGATCGGCCCAGGCGAGGGAAGGGACGCGCATGACCGATTCCACGAAGCGCACGCGCGTGCGCTGGCTGATCATCACCGTCCTGTTCCTGATCACGACCATCAACTACGCCGACCGGGCGACCTTCTCGATCGCCGGCCAGTCGGCGGCCAAGGAGCTCGGCCTGGATCCCGTGGCCATGGGCTACATCCTGTCGGCCTTCGCCTGGGCCTATGTGTTGGGGCAGATCCCGGGCGGCGCCCTGCTGGACCGCTTCGGCTCCAAGAAGATCTACCTGATCTCGCTGGTCGTCTGGTCGTTGTTCACCGCCCTGCAGGGCTTCGCCGGCTTCTTCACCGGGTTGAGCGCGGCCCTCGTGCTGTTCGCCATGCGCTTCGCCGTGGGCCTGGGCGAGTCGCCGTCGTTCCCCGCCAACGCCCGCATCGTCGCGGCCTGGTTTCCGGGGGCGGAGCGCGGCACGGCCTCGGCGATCTTCAACTCGGCGCAGTACTTCTCGCTGGTCGCCTTCGCGCCCCTGATGGGCTGGCTGGCCCACAGCTTCGGCTGGCGTTCGGTGTTCTGGGTGATGGGGGCGGTCGGCGTCGTGGCGGCGGTGTTCTTCGCCAGGCTGATCCACGCCCCCACCGTCCACCCCTGGATCAACAAGGCCGAGTTCGATCACATCGAGGCCGGCGGCGGCCTTGTGCGGATGGAGGACGCCGCCGCCTCGAACGGTGCGGCCTTCACCTGGGCCAACGTCAAGCAGGTGCTGTCCAGCCGGATGTTGCTGGGAGTCTATCTGGGCCAATACTGCATCAACGTGCTGACCTATTTCTTCGTCACGTGGTTCCCGATCTACCTGGTCAAGGCGCGCGGCATGTCGATCATGGAGGCGGGCTTCACGGCCGCCGCGCCGGCCCTGGCCGGCTTCGTCGGCGGCGTGTTCGGCGGGGTGATCTCCGACTACCTCCTCAAGCGCACCGGCTCGCTGGACATCGCCCGCAAGACGCCGCTGCTGCTGGGCATGATCCTGGCCACCTCGATCATCGCCTGCGTCTGGATCCAGCAGGAGTGGCTGGTCGTGGTGGTCATGGCCCTGGCCTTCTTCGGCAAGGGCGTGGCGTCGCTGGGCTGGGCGGTGGTGTCCGACACCTCGCCCAAGGAGATGGCCGGCGTCACCGGTGGCGTCTTCAACACCTTCGGCAATACGGCGGGCATCGTGACCCCGATCGTCATCGGCTACATCGTCAAGGCGACCGGATCGTTCGACGGAGCCCTGATCTTCGTCGGCGTCCACTGCGTGATCACCATCCTGGCCTATTTCCTGATCGTCGGGAAAATCCAGCGCCTGGAACTGAAGGCGGCGTGAGCGGCATGACGACCCGACGTTCCGTCCTGGCCGGCGCCTCGGCCCTGGCCTTCACCGCCCTGGCGCGAGGGGCCAGGGCGGCGCCGATCGCCACGATCTCGACGCCGATGGCGCCGCCCGAGTGGGCGCTGCTGCAGCGGGAACTGCTGAAGGCCAACGAGGAGGCCTGCGCGGCCTTTTTCGCGCGCTACTTCGACGACCGGGGCTGGCTGCGGGCCGTCGCCCGCTGGGGCGCCAATGACGGGCCCGACGACGCGATCGAGAACGTCAACGACTGGCCGACCCTTCACGCGCTGGGCGCGGGCGACCGAGTTCTCGCCATGGCCAAGACGGCCTTCGAGGGCAATGTCGCCCAGTACACTGAGGCCCGGACGAAGGACGTGCCGTTCGCGCGCGAGGGCATGTACTTCCGCGAGTTCCCGGTCATGACCGACTGGCAGCACCTGTCCGAAGGGCTGTCGGTGTTCAACCTGCTGGGCCTGTCGGATCCTAACGACGCTCGCTATCGCGACCGCGTGAAGCGCTTCTCGGGGTTCTATACGGGCGAGGATCCGACCGTCCCGAACTACGATCCCAAGCTCAGGATCATCCGCAGCATGATCACGGGCAGCAAGGGACCGATGCTGCGGACCGCCACACCGCTGGACTGGGCCGGCGATCGCTTCGATCCGACCCACTTCTTCATGGAGCACGGCGAGACCACCTACGAAGAGACGCTGCGTCACTACGAGGAATATGGCGACGTGGTCGGCGACTCGCCGCTGAACCTGCAGGCCACCAGCCTGGTCATGAACGCCTACATGCTGGACCAGGAGCCGAGGTACCGGGAGTGGATCGTCTCCTATGTCGACGCCTGGATCGAGCGGGCCCGCGCCAATGGCGACATCCTGCCCAGCAAGATCGGCCTTGATGGCAAGATCGGCGGCCCCAAGGGCCAGTGGTGGGGCGGGACCTATGGCTGGGGCTTCAGTCCGGTGGCGCCGCATACCGGCAAGCGCGAGGATCGCAACCGGGTCCCCCGCGCGGTGGTCGGCTTCCTCAACGCCTATCTGCTGACGGGCGACGACAAGTATCTCGACGTCTGGCGCCGCCAGAACGACGTGATCAACGCCCAGAAGAAGATCGTCGACGGCAAGGTCATGACCCCGCGCATGTACGGCCCCAAGGGCTGGTACGGCTATGCGCCGGGCGAGTACCGGCTGAACGGGCTTGAGATCTGGTACATGTCGCAGAAGGCCAGCGACCGCGCCCGCGCCGCCGACCACCCGTGGGTCTCGTATCTGGAAGGCAAGGACGCCGGCTATCCGGTCAAGGCGCTGCGCGCCGACCTCGAGCGGGTGCGCGCTCGCGCCCAGGCCCAGCGCGACGACAAGACGACCGCCGACACGCGCCTGGCCGACGCCACGCTGAACATCAACCCCGCCAGCGTCACGGCCCTGATCCACCTGATGGAGGGCGGCATCCACATCGCCCGGCCGCCCTGGTCGCCGAGCTCTCCGGCCCAGGGCGGCGCGCTACGCTATGCGCGCCTGCGCTGGTTCGATCCCGAGCGCCGCCGCGCGGGCATCCCGCCGGACGTCGCCGCCCTGGTCGAGCGCCTGTCGGACGACCAGGCGGTGGTGACCGTGGTCAACACCAACCAGGTCGTGACGCGAACCGTGACGGTCCAGGCCGGCGCCTATGCCGAGCACCAGTTCCTGGGCGTGGCGATCGGCGATGGTCCCGCCGCGGCCTTGGACGCTTCTTCCCATACGCTGCGCCTCGATCCGGGCGCCGGCGCGCGGCTGACCTTCAAGATGAAGCGCCACGTCAACCCGCCGACGCTTAGCTTCCCTTGGGAGCGGATCTAGGTCCCTTCCTTCAGGAACGGAGCGGCCGAGAACAGCTCGCGCTCCTCCTTGCGGGGGTCGTCGACCATCCTCGAGGTCTCATTGATCACCAGGGTCGGCCGGCGGGGCAGGGTGTATTTCTCCCAGGCCGGGATCGCCGCGCAGTTCGGATCGCCCGTCCGCGCGAAGCTGACGAAGGCCGCGCTCATCTGGTCGCGCACCTTCCGCGCCGCCTCGCCGGTCCCGGTCATCGAGCCCTTGGCCGCCAGCGTGCCGAACACCAGGGCGATGTCGTAGCTGTGATAGGCCCCCATCCTCGGATCTGTCTGGGCGCCGAAGTCCAGCTGGTACATCCAGGCGGGCGCGCCGATCTGCGCCCGCCGCTCGGCCTGGATCAGATGGCCCGGCCAAGACCGGCCCGCCGTCGTCGCCGCGAAGAACACGTCCGAGGGGCCGTAATCCGGATAGAGCTCGCGATAGCGGGCGATGATGTGCTCGGGGGCGAGGTCGAGGACCAGCTCGTTCTCCATCCGGCCGGGCAACTCTTCCCAGGTCAGGGCGAAGTTCTTCGGATCGCCGCCCAGGAACGCCTTGGTCTCGTCGTGGGTGTTGCCGATGATCATCGGGATGTGGCCGCTTTCGCGCGGGGCGTCCGGATAGAACGGGTGGCGCTTCAGCCCGCGGTGGTCCAGCACGGACCAGAAGACGATCCCGCCCTTGCGTTCCAGCGGATCGCGCATCCTCAGCGCCTCGACCAGCTGGCCGGCGGGGAGGGTCTTCAGGGCCTCGGTCTGGTCGGGCTTGAGGCCGAGCCTTTCCATGAACGCGCGGGCGCGGATCGTGGCGTGGATCGGCCCCATCGCGGTGACGTGCTGGCCGCTCATCGTGGCGACCTTGTGATAGAGGCCCGCCGCTTGGGGCATGGCCATCAGGGTCACCAGCTTGGCGCCGCCGCCCGACTGGCCAAAGGTCATGACATTGCCAGGATCGCCGCCGAACGCGGCGATGTTGTCGCGCACCCACCGCAGGGCCAGGATCAGGTCCAGATTGCCGACATTGCCGCTGTCGGCCAGCTCCGGCCCGCCCAGCCGCGCCAGATAGGCGTAGCCGAAGCAATTCAGGCGGTGGTTCACGGTCACCACCACGACGTCATGGGTCTTGGCCAGCCAAGTCCCGTCATAGAGCGGGCTTGAGCCCGAGCCGTTGGCGTGGGCCCCGCCGTGGACATAGACCATGACCGGCCGCGCCTTGCCGTCCGCCAGGCCCGGCGTCCAGACGTTCAGGAACAGGCAGTCCTCGCTGGTCGGCTCATCGGCCTTGAGCTGCAGTGAGGCCGGGCCGTAGGCGAGGGCGTCGGCGATCCCCTTCCAGGGCTGGGCGGCCTGCGCGGGCTGGAAGCGGCGTGAAGCTGTGTCCGCGCCATAGCGCACGCCCTTGAAGACCTTGACCCCGTCGATCTCCGCGCCCCGCACCCGCCCGGCCGTCGTGGTGGCGATGGGCGCGGCGCGGCCGCCGGCGTTGACGCGCGGGGCGGCGGCGAGGGCGGCGGTTCCCGCCAGCACGGCGCGACGGTCGATGGGCATGGGGTCTCTCCCGGTTTTTTCGTTGGGCGTTAGCCCCCACGCGGAGAGACGGCGCGACCTAGCGCGCGGCCTGCTCCGTGGGCGAGGCCTCGGCCAGGCAAAGGTCGATGAAGGTCCGCAGGATCGGGCTCTCGTTGTCCTTGCGCCACGCCATGTAGAGCTCGACGGGGCGGTCGGGCGTGGTCTCGACGGGCCGGAACTGGACGTCGTCGAAGTTCAGGCTCATCGCCGCTTCGGGCACGATCGCCGCGCCGAGGCCGGCATGGACCAAGGCCAGCATCGAGTGGATCTGGGTGACGTGCTGGACGTAGGTCGGGGCCACGCCGTTAGCGTCGAACAGCGTGGTCAGCATGTTGTAGAAATAGCCCGCGCCCTCGGGCGAATACATGATCAGCGGGGCCGCGTCGAAGTCGGCGAGGGTCAGGGACGCCTTGGCCAGGCGCGGGTCGCCGGTCGGCAGGGCCGCGACGAGCGGTTCGGAGAGAACCCGCGCGGTGGCGAACTCGACCCGCTCCATCGGCGGGCGGACCAGGCCGATATCGATGCGGCCGGTCAGCAGGGCCTCGACCTGCTCGCGGGTGACCATCTCGCGAAGGGTCAGATCGGCGTTGGGCAGGCGCGCCTTGGACAGGATCACCAGCTGCGGCAGGAAGTTGTAGCCCGAGGCGGCCGTGAAGCCGATGGCGATCTGGCCCGCGTCGCCGCTGGCGATGCGGCGGGTGGCCAGGGCCGCGCTCTCGGCCAGGCGCAGGATGCGGCGGGCCTCCAGCAGAAACGCCCGGCCGGCCGGGGTCAGGCGCACCGACCGGCTGGTGCGGTCCAGCAGGGTGACGCCCAGGATCCGCTCCAGCAGCTGCACCTGTCGGCTCAGCGGCGGCTGGGTCATGTTGAGCCGCTGGGCGGCCCGGCCGAAATGGAGTTCCTCGGCCGTGGCCACGAAGCAGCGCAGCTGACTCAGCTCGAACATCGGAAACCGCCCGTCCACGACCCCTTGGAGGCGCGAAGCTAGACGCTCGTTCGGTCCGATCGCCAGCGTCTTCTTGCCAGGAAGGGCCGCGAAGGCGTTCATGCGCTGGGCTGGACGCGGGCGATCAGGCCTTGCAACTCGGCGAATTCGGTGGGCGTCAGGTCGGTCAGCGGCAGGCGGACCGGGCCCGCGTCGCGGCCGATCGCCTTCATGCCGGCCTTGACGATCGAGACCGCGTAGCCCTTTCCGCGGTTGCGCAGGGCGATGTAGGGCAGGACGAAATCGCGCAGGCCGGCCATGACGGTGTCGCGATCGCGGGCGCGGACGGCCTTGTAGAAGTCCAGGGCCCACTCCGGCAGGAAGTTGAAGATCGCCGACGAATAGGTCGTCACGCCCATTTCCAGGTAGGGCAGGGCGAAGGTCTCGGCCGTCGGCAGGCCGCCGATATAGGTCAGCCGGTCACCCATGCGGGCATAGACCCGCATCATCAGCTCCAGGTCGCCCACGCCGTCCTTGAAGCCGACGAGGTTGGGGTTGCGATCGCACAGCCGCTCGAGGGTGTCCTCGGTGATCACCGCGTTGTCGCGGTTATAGACGATGACGCCGAGCTTGGTGGACCGGCACACGGCCTCGATATGGCCGGCCAGGCCGTCCTGCGTCGCGTTGGTCAGGTAGGGCGGCAGCAGCAGCACGCCGTCCGCGCCGGCGGCCTCGGCGTCTCGGGCCAGGTCGGTGGCGATCGCCGTGCCGTAGCCGACGCCGGCGATGACCGGGATCTTGCCGTTGGTCTCGGCGACCGCGGCGCGAACGACCCGTCCGACTTCCTCGGGGCGCAGCGAGAAGAACTCGCCCGTGCCGCCGGCGGCGAACAGACCCGCCAGGTCACGTTGCAACATCCAGCCGCAGTGCTCCCGGTAGGGCGCTTCCTGGAACTGGTGGTCGCCGTCGAAGTGCGTGACCGGAAAAGACAGCAAGCCGCCGCCCAGTTGGCGGGCCATTTCGATCGGCGACATACGGCTCATGCAATCCTCTCCGAACGGGCGGCCTGCATCCTGAGGTTTGTCGCAGGCCGCGTAGTGACCGTCACGCTAGAGAGGCGCCGCGGCGCGGTCTAAGCCAAAGGCGCTATCGACCGATGCGGAAATTGGCTTGATGGCCAGCGACTAAGGCCGGTCGTCGTCCGCGTCTTCTCCGGCGCCGACCGCGGCATGGACGATCTCTGGGGCAGGCCGGTCAGTCCGGCTGGGCGCCGACGGCGCTGCTTGGCCGCGCGGCATGAAGTCACGCAGCACAAGGCTGCGCCTCCTCAGCGAAAGAGCGCCTACCAACAGTATTCCAGGGGAGTTTCAGGGGCGGCGCCCAAGTCGGCCTCAGCGGAAGGCCAGGTTCTCCAAGAGGAGAATGGTGGGTGTACAAGGATTCGAACCTTGGACCCGCTGATTAAGAGTCAGCTGCTCTACCAACTGAGCTATACACCCATTCGACGATCCGAAGCACTTGCGAGCCCCGGCGGCGAGGCGCGGAACATACGCAATGATTTTGGGAGCGCAAGAGCTTTTTTCATGGCGAGGCGAGATAATAGCGAAGTTATGGATTTCGCTTACCTGGAGGGGTTCGCGGCGGGGGATTTCGCGGTGGTCGACGAGGTGCTGGCGCTGTTCCGCCAGCAGGCCGCGCTGTGGGCCCCGAGGCTCGATTCCGGCCACCCCGGCTGGCGGGACGCCGTTCATACGGTGAAGGGGGCGGCGCGCGGGGTGGGGGCCTTCGCCCTGGGTGAGGTCTGCGACCGCTGCGAGGCGGGGCAGGCGGACCTGGAGGCCGTTCGCGACGCGCTGGAGGCGGCGCTGGCGGATATCGCCGCCTATGTCGAGGATCGCGCGGCCCGTTCTTGAAGGGCTCGCCAATCTGACCCAGCTGTAATTGGCGCCGTCGCCGCGGTCTGGCTAGAACGGCGTCCTGGATAAGAGGAGACGTCCATGCCCCCCAGCCCCTGGAGCCATCAGCGCAACGCCAACGTCGCTGACGACATCGATTTCGAGATCAAGGGCGACGACCTTCAGTTCGTCGAGATCGAACTGGATCCGGGCGAGAGCGCGGTGGCCGAGGCCGGCGCCTTCGTCTGGAAGGACGCCAGCGTGCAGATGACCACCATCTTCGGCGACGGCTCGGCCGACCAGGGCGGCGGCTTCATGGGCAAGCTGCTGGGCGCGGGCAAGCGCCTGGTGACCGGCGAGAGCCTGTTCACGACCGTCTTCACCCATACGGGCTCGGGCAAGGCGCGCGTGGCCTTCGCCTCGCCGACCCCCGGCTCGATCCTGCCGCTGAACCTCGCCCAGCTGGGCGGAACGCTGATCTGCCAGAAGGACAGCTTCCTGGCGGCGGCGCGCGGCGTGTCGATCGGCCTGCACTTCCAGCGGCGGGTGATGACCGGCCTGTTCGGCGGCGAGGGCTTCATTATGCAGCGCCTCGAAGGCGACGGCTGGGTGTTCGTGCAGATGGGCGGCGCCCTGGTCGAGCGCGAGCTGGCGCCCGGCGAGGAGCTGCACATCGATACCGGCTGCCTGGCCGCCTATACGCCTGGCGTCGACTTCGACCTCGTCATGGCCGGCGGCGTGAAGAGCGTGCTGTTCGGCGGCGAGGGCCTGTTCTTCGCCCGCCTGCGTGGTCCGGGGAAGGTGTGGATCCAGTCGCTGCCGTTCGCGCGCCTGGCCGGCCGCATGCTGCAGGCCGCCAACCACCAGGGCGGCAACCAGGGCGAAGGCTCGATCCTGGGCGGCCTGGGGCGGATGATCGACGGGAACTAGAAAGTGTCCTTCTCCCCTTGCGGGAGAAGGTGTCGCCCCGACGGGGCGACGGATGAGGGGTTTCTCGGCGTCGCCGTGCGACCCCTCACCCGACCCTTCGGGTCACCCTCTCCCGCAAGGGGAGAGGGAAGATCTTACGACCCCTTCGTCCGGTCCCAGCTGTCGTATTCGTAGGCGATGCAGCGGTCGATCAGGGTGCGCCAGACCGGCTCTGCGATGGCTTCCGACAGGCCGGAGGCGCGGGCGGCGGCCTTGACCTTGTCGACTACGTCCTCGATCCGCGCGCGGTCGAAGACCTTGGAGCGGTCGGCCTTGATGCGGGCGGCCGCGTCCATGAAGGCCTGGCGTTCGGTCAGGAGCTGGACCAGGGCCCGGTCCAGGGCGTCCACGCCCTGGCGCACATCGGCCATGGTCTGGCAGTCGGCGGGAGCAAGATGCTCGTCGACGTTGAGAGTCGTGATTTTCATGGGCCCCTTAAAGCGGTTTCCGGCGGCGGAAACCAGAGCGCCGACTGTTAAATCCCGGCGCCGTTGTCCATCGTCCGCAGCGCCGCCTCGTGGGCCTCTGCCTCGGCCTTCAGCCAGGTGACGAACGCCTTGACCTGGGGCAGGCGGCCCTTGGCCTTGGGGTGGACGACGTAATAGGCGAAGTCCACGGCCGTCGAGGCCTCGAACGGGATGACCAGACGCCCGGAGTCGAGATCGGCCTGGGCCAGGGTGCGCTTGGCCAGGGCGATGCCGCGGCCGTTGGCGGCCGCCTCGATCACCAGGCTGGACTGGTTGAAGCGCGGTCCGCGCGCGCCGTCGACGCCCTTGATCCCGCGCGCCGCCAGCCACATCGCCCAGTCGGGGCAGCTGTCGTCGGCGTCGGGCGAGCCGTCGTGCAGCAGGATGTGGTGCTGCAGGTCCTCGGGACGCTCCAGGGCGTTCTGTTCCAGCAGTTCGGGGCTGGCGACCGGCACCACCGATTCCTGCATCAGGCGGATGACTTCCAGGCCCGGATAGCGGCCCGAGCCGTAGCGGATGGCCATGTCGACCTCGCCGGTCGCGAAGTCGACGACCTCCATGCCGGCCGACAGCCAGACGTCGACCTGCGGATGGGCCTGCTCGAACTTGCCCAGGCGCGGCACCAGCCACTTGGCGGCGAAGGACGGGGCCGCGGTCAGGGTCAGGCGTCGGCCGTCGACGGCGGCCGTCAGCAGGCTGGCGGCCTCGGCCAGGCGGTCGAAGGCCTCGCGCAGGGCGGGCAGGGCGGTCTGGGCCGCGTCGGTCAGCAGCAGGCCCTTGGGCGTGCGCTTGAACAGGGCCGCGCCGACATAGTCCTCGAGATTCTGGATCTGCTGGCTGACCGCGCCCGGGGTCACCGACAGCTCGTCGGCGGCGCGGCTGAAATTCAGGTGCCGCGCGGCGGCCTCGAACGCGCGCAGGGCGTTCAGGGGCGGCAGGCGGCGGCGCTCGTTGGGTCTTTCCATAGTTTTACTGAACGCCCCGGCAGAAGTCCTTGTTTGCGAATTGGCCTCTTCGGGCCGAGTTTGCAAGCGTTCGCTGGCGGATTGGCCCTTTTCGACAGCGGACACGAGCGGGGCTGTCCTTAGGGCGGCCCCGTCTTGCGTTCCACCGTCTTATTCCAAGCGCGTTGATAGAGGTTCTAAAGCTCATGGCACGCCAGCCGGCTCGAAGCAGGAAGCCTGGCCTCGTCGTGATCGGCGGGACGCGGGCCCAGCGCGCCCTCGGCGCGGTGTGGCTGGTCGGCGCCGGTCCGGGCGATCCGGACCTGCTGACCTTCCGCGCGTTCAACGCCCTGCGCGGCGCCGACGTCGTGGTCCACGACGGCCTGGTCTCCGAAGAGATTCTCGATCTCGCGCCCAGCCGGGCCCGCCGGATCAACGTGGCCAAGCGCAAGTCGCGCCACACCCTGCCGCAGGACGACATCAACCAGCTGATCGTGGCCCTGGCCCTGGACGGGCTGAATGTGGTGCGGCTCAAGGGCGGCGATCCGTTCCTGTTCGGCCGCGGCGGCGAGGAGCTGGCCGCCTGCCGCGCGGCGGGCGTCGAGTGCCACGTCGTGCCCGGCGTCACCGCCGCCCTGGCCGCCAGCGCCAGCGCCGGCGCGCCGCTGACCCATCGCGGCAGCGCCCAGGCGGTCACCTTCGTCACCGGCCACGCCGCCCATGGCGAGCCGGACCTGGACTGGACCTCGCTGGCCCGTCCCAACCAGACCGTCGTCGTCTATATGGGCGTCTCGACGGCCGGCCTGATCGCCGAGCGCCTGGTCGCCGCCGGCCGCGCCGGTTCGACCCCGGCCCTGATCGTCGAGAACGCCAGCCGCGCCGACGAGCGCCGCGTCCTGACCACGCTGGCGAGCCTGGCGGAGGCCGCTCAGAGCGTGAAGGGCCCAGCGCTGCTCATGGTCGGCGAGGCGATGGCCATGGCTGAAGTTCAGTCTCCGCCCTCGTTCGAGGGAAGGGGAGACCGCGAAGCGGCGGACGCCGCGCTTCGCCGGGGAGGAGAGTTCAAGTGAAAGCGATCACCGCCAACCGCCTGATCGACGGCGAGGTCGTGTTCTGGAAGTCGGGCCAGTGGGTGGCCCGCTTCGGCGACGCCCAGCTGTTCGACGAGCATCACACCGCCGACCTGGAGGCCGGCGTCGCGACCGGCAAGAGCCAGCCGACCGTCGTGGTCGATGTCTATCCGATCGACCTCGTGCAGTCCGACGGCCGCTGGGCCCCGCTCAGCTATCGCGAGCGCATCCGGGCCCTCGGACCCACCAACGAACCCACGCACGGCAAGCAGGCCGAGGGCGGCGACGTCGTCGAGGCCCTGCGCCAGGCGTCGGGCGCGGCCCGCTCGACCGGCCGCGTCGATCTGATCCGCAGGAAGTAGGGCGGCATGTACCAGTACGATCTCATCGACAAGGAATTCCTGGCCGACCGTTCGGCCGAGTTCCGGGGACAGGTCGCCCGCCGCCTGTCCGGCGAGCTGACCGAGGACCAGTTCAAGCCGTTGCGGCTGATGAACGGCCTTTACCTGCAGTTGCACGCCTACATGCTGCGCGTGGCGATCCCCTATGGCTCGCTGAACCCGACCCAGGCCCGCCGCCTGGCCCAGATCGCCCGCGACTACGACAAGGGCTATGGCCACTTCACCACGCGCCAGAACATCCAGTTCAACTGGATCAAGCTGAAGGACGCGCCGGAGATCCTGGACAAGCTGGCCGAGGTTGACCTCCACGCCATCCAGACCAGCGGCAACTGCATCCGCAACACGACCTCCGACCCCTATGCCGGCGCCACGGCCGAGGAGGTCGACGACCCGCGCGTCTGGTGCGAGGTGATCCGCCAGTGGTCGACCCTGCACCCGGAATTCTCGTTCCTGCCGCGCAAGTTCAAGATCGCCATCACCGCCTCGGCCAAGGACCGCACGGCGGCCAAGGTGCACGACATCGGTCTGTTGCTACGTCAGGGCCGCGACGGCCAACAGGGCTTCGAGGTGATCGTCGGCGGCGGGCAGGGGCGCACGCCCTATGTCGGCCCGACCATCAAGCAGTTCCTGCCGACCGACCGGTTGCTGAGCTATCTGGAAGCGATCCTGCGCGTCTACAATCGCCACGGCCGCCGCGACAATATCTACAAGGCTCGGATCAAGATCCTGGTCGCCGCGCTGGGCGCCGAGGAATTCGCCCGCCAGGTCGAGGAAGAGTGGAGCAAGATCGACGCCGCCCGCGCCGACCTGCCGGCGTCCGAGCTGGCCCGCATCCGCGCCGCTTTCGCCAAGACGCCGTTCGAGACCCTGCCGGCGCGTTCGGAGGCGTTCGAGACCGCCAAGGCCAACGACAGCGCCTTCGCCCGCTTCGTCCGCAACAATGTCCGCGCTCATAAGCAGCCGGGCTATGCGATCGTCGAGATCTCGCTGAAGGCCCAGGAGCAGACGCCGGGCGACGCCTCGGCCGACCAGTTGGACGTGGTCGCCGATCTGGCCGAGCGCTACGGCTTCTCGGACCTGCGGGTGACCCACGCCCAGAACCTCGTGTTGCCGCACGTCAAGCTGGACGACCTGCCGACCGTGTTCGCGGCGCTGCAGGCGGCGAACCTGGCCACGCCCAACATCGACCTGGTCAGCGACATCATCGCCTGCCCGGGCCTCGACTATTGCGCCCTGGCCAACGCCCGCGCGATCCCGATCGCCCAGGACATCGCCCGCCAGTTCGCCGATCTGGATCGCGCCGAACAGGTCGGCGAGCTGAAGATCAAGATCAGCGGCTGCATCAACGCCTGCGGCCACCACCACGTGGCCCACATCGGCATCCTGGGCGTCGATAAGAAGGGCGAGGAATTCTATCAGCTGTCGCTGGGCGGATCGGGCGCCGAAGACGCCACGATCGGCAAGATCCTCGGTCCGGCGCTTCCCGCGGATAAGGTCGCGACGGCCGTCGACCAGCTGGTCGGCGCCTATCTCGCCGTCCGCGCCGATGGCGAGCGCTTCCTCGACACCTATCGCCGCGTCGGCCTTGAGCCCTTCAAGGAGGCTGTCTATGCCCAAGCTGATTGAGCTCGTTGAGGGGCAGGCCCGCTGGGCCGACGACGCTTTCGTCCTCGTGGCCGACGAGGACGCGATCCCGGAGAGCGGCGATGTGATCCTGTCGCTGGCCCGCTTCGAAGCCGAGGGCGACGCCTTGCTCTCCTCGAACAGCCGCCGCGTCGGCGTGCGCATCGAGCCGGATCAGGAGGTCGAGGCCCTGGCCTATGACCTGCCGCGCATCGCGGTGGTGGCCCTGGCCTTCCCGAAGTACCGCGACGGCCGGGCCTACACCTCGGCCCGGCTGCTGCGCGAGCGGTTTGGCTATCAAGGCCAGATCCGCGCCGTGGGTGACGTGCTGCGCGAGCAGGCGGGGTTCATGGTCCGCTGCGGCTTCGACGCGTTCGAGCCGGCGGACGGGGCGACGCCCGAGGCTTGGAGCCAGGCCGCCCAGCGCTTCCGCCACGTCTATCAGCGGGCCGCCGACGCCCGCGCCGTCGCCTTCGAGGAAAGGGCCTCCTGATGGCCTATGACGAGAGCGGAGGGACCGCCGCGGGGCTCGCCGCGCGGCTGGACGCCGAGCTGCGGGAGGCCCACCCCACGACCGTGCTGCGCGCGGCGTACGAGCAGTTCGGGCCACGCCTGGCCCTGGTCTCGTCGTTCGGGGCGGAGTCGGCCGTGCTGCTGCATCTGGCGGCCCAGGTCTCGTCCCGCATCCCCGTCCTGTTCCTGGACACCGGCATGCTGTTTGGCCAGACGCTGGACTACCGCAAGAACCTGGCCGCCCAGCTGGGCCTGGCCGATGTGCGCGACCTGCGCCCGGCCTATGCGGATCTCGCCACCCAGGACCCGCAGTCCAACCTTTGGCGCACCAGCGTCGACGCCTGCTGCAACATCCGCAAGGTGCTGCCGCTGGATCGCGCCCTGGGCGGCTTCGACGCCTGGATCACCGGGCGCAAGCGCTTCCACGGCGGCGACCGCCTGAGCCTGCCGGTGGTCGAGGCGGCCGACGGCAAGGTGAAGTTCAATCCCCTGGCCAACTGGGGTAAGACCGAGCTCGACGCATACGTCGCCGAGCACCAGCTGCCGGCCCATCCCCTGGTCGCCCAGGGCTACGCCTCGATCGGCTGCTGGCCCTGCACCCAGCCGTCGGAAGACGGGCGGTCGGGCCGCTGGGCGGGGCAGGAAAAGACCGAGTGCGGCATCCACGTCGCCCGCGCGCCGGGCGTCGCGCCGAACGTGGGCGGGGATATTTAGAAACCCAAGTCCTCCCCCTAGAGGGGGAGGTGGCGCGGAGCGCCGGTGGGGGAAGTCCTGCTGATCCTGGCTGTTCCCCCTCCGTCGTCTCTTCGAGCCGACACCTCCCCCGCTGGGGGGAGGATTTTGAGCCTCACGCCCCCGGGCGGTACGTCTTCACCGCGTGCTTCTTCACGTCCTCGGGATAGAAATAGACGTCCCGCAGGTTCCCCAGGCTGTAGCGCACAGCCTGGTCGTTGAAGTGCGGCGAGGCCGGGTCGCCGCTCTCGCCGCCGGCCGAGACGGCGCGGGCGCGGACCTTGTCGCCGAACTGCACGACGGCCACGAAGCTGTTGCCCAGCGTGCCGTAGTATTTCTTGGTCCCCGGCCAGCGCTTGGCCCCGAACGAGGCCAGCGAGCCCCACTGGGCCGAGGTGAAGGGCACCGGTATGCTGGGCTTCTTGTCATCGAAGGTCTGGACGATCGCGCCGTCGTTGCGCTGGAAGCGGTTGATCTCTCCCCACGGCGTCTTCCACGACCCGAAGTCGGCCGCCAGGCGGTCCGAAGCCTCTGCAAGCGCGGCGAGCTTTTCCGCCGCCGTCAGCTTGTCGGCCATATAGTCATAGGTGTTGAGCCCAGCCGCCTTCGCCGCCGGCGCGGCCTTGGCCCACATGGCCTCGCCCCAGAACACGGCCAGGGACGTCTCGGTCGAGCGGGCCGACCATTTACGGTCCCAGGCGCCGAGCGCCTTGACCTGCTCGGAGACCTTCGCCTTCAGTGGATCGCTGTCGGGCGTGGCGGCGTAGGCGGCCTCCAGCGTCGGGATCAGCCTCGCGAAGGCGGTCAGGTACGGGTCGTAGGCCTTCTCGATCAGGCCGCCCAGGGTGAGGTTCTTGACGTCCTTGAGCACCAGCTCGGCGTGGAGGCCGCGCGGGTTCTCGCCGAAGGTGTCCATGTACTTCGGGAAGTCCGCCTTCTTGGGGCTGTAGGGGCCGGCGGCGGTCCAGGGCCAGTTGTTGGTGTTGAAGGCCCAGCCGGTCGCCGGGTTCACCGCCTGAGGCGTCTTGTCGAGCGGCGTCAGCCCCTTCCAGTCGGTGGCGGGATCAGACCCGTCCACGGGCTTCGTATAATCGAAGCGGTCGTCGCGGATGGGGATGAACTGCGGGTGCAGATAGGCGATCTCGCCCTTGCTGTCGGCGAACAGGGTGTTGTTCGATGAATTGGCCTTCAGCTCGGCGACCTGCATGAAGCTCTTCAGGTCGGTGGCCTTGGTGCGCAGGAACGACTGCTGCAGCGCCTCCACCGGCCTGTTCATCAGGGCGACGCTGATCCACTTGCCGTCGGCCTCGCGGACGATCGGGCCGTGGTGGGTCTTGAAGACGGTGAAGCGCTTTTCCGCCTTCGACCCGTCGGCGGCGCGATAGGCGACGGTTATCACCTCGGTCTTCAGGGGGCGCAGTTCGGAGCCGTACCTGTAGAACCGCTTTCCGTCCTTCTCGACGATCGTCTCGGCGAACTCGTCGACCACGTCGACGCCGCTGGAGGTGTGCATCCAGCCGGCCTTGGCGTTGAAGCCCTGGTAGATGAAGAACTGGCCCCAGGTCGTGGCGCCATAGGCGTTGAGGCCCTGGTCGCTGGAGACCTGCATCTCCGAGCGGAAGAAGAAGCTGGTGTGCGGGTTGATCAGCAGCATCGCATGACCCTCCAGCGTGTTCTTCGGCGCGATGGCGATCCCGTTCGAGCCCTTGGGCTCCTTGAACAGCAGGCCCTTCTCGTCGGCGGTCATGGCCAGTTGGCGTTGGCCATAGAAGCTCTCCAGCTGGGTGAGGGCCACCCGCTCGATGTCGCCGCCGATGCTGCCTTCCGAGAAGCTGAGCGCCATCCAGGGCTCGAAGCGCGTGATGACCTTGGGCTTCACGTCCGGGTGGGTGGCCAGGTAGTAGTTCAGGCCGTCGGCCCAGCCGTTCATCAGGGCTTTGAGCCACGCGGGGCTCCTGGCGTAGTCGGCCTTCAGCACCACTGGGTCGATGAACAGCTTCTGGCGGAGGTCCGCCCAGATCGTCTTCTCGCCCTCGGCTTCGGCCGTGCGGCCGAGCGCGGTCATGAAGTTGGTCTCGACGCGGTTGAAGTCATCCTCGGCCTGGGCGTAGGCCATGCCGAACACCGCATCGGCGTCGGTCTTGCCGTGGATATGGGCGATGCCCCAGTCGTCGCGGGTGATCGAGACGGCGGCCGCGCGGGCCTTCAGGCGGGGGACGTCGTCAGCGGCGCGAGCCGGGGTCGTGGCGAGCGCGGCGCCCAAGGCCAGGGCCAGGACGCTGACAGACAGATTTCGCATGATCTTCCCCAAACGCGCTTGTCGCGAGCCTCGCGATCCAAGCCGAGTCCGGAGAGAAATTCCAGTCCGCGTGAAGCGCGGACGCGCCAGTTAGCGCGGGGGGCAGCCCTTGAATTCGCCGACCTTGCTGACCGACAGGCTGGAAAGGTCCAGCGCGCCCAGGGCCTTCATGGACGCCGCGCCAAAGCCGCTGAACAGATCCAGCTTCAAGCCCTTGATGGCGCCGCCGATATCGGAGGCGTACCAGTAGCCGTCGTGCTTGCTGCCGTCGGGCATCGGCAGGCCGACGGTTTCCTTGATGAAGATCACGGTGCGGCGCGGGATCACGTTGGGGTCCACGGCCACGGTGCGCATGGCGGCGACCTTGCACCCCAAGGAGTCGAACGCGCGAATGCCCTTGGCCCCGGCGTGATACATGGTCGCGCGCATCTTGTACTCGACCGACCCGGGCAGGGCGCCCCCGCCCAAGGCGGTGCTGATCAGCTCGCCCAACGGATCGACGCGCGGCGCGTTGGCGGACGCGGAGTCCTGATCCGGAGCGGCGTTGGCGAGAGCGGGAGCGGCGAATGCGGAGATGACCGCGGTGGCCAAAATTCCGGCGAGCTTGCGTCGCATCGAGGGGAACCTCTTATCGGCGTATCTGTCGGGCGAGGCTTGGATAGTCCGATCACGGCGCTGTGACAACCCTTAACGCCGCCCGGGGCGGGTGCGCATTCCCTCGATGGGCGAAAAACGCGCATGGATTCAGTGGCTTGAAACTGTGCGATTTTGCCGCGATTTTCGCCGCTTCGGAAGCGTCACAGAAGGAACCGGCGGGGTGATGCGTATCTATGGCGACTCGATTTCGGGCAACTGTCTCAAGGTGAAGTGGGTCGCGGCGCACCTTCGCCTGCCATTTGACTGGATCGAGACCAGCGTGCTGACGGGCGAGACCCGGACGCCGGCGTTCCTGGCGATGAACCCGGCCGGTCAGGTTCCGCTGATCGTCCTCGACGATGGCCGCGCGCTGGCCCAGTCCAACGCCATCATCCTGCACCTGGCCGAAGGATCGGCCTTGATCCCCGAAGATCCCTACGAGCGCGCCAAGATGCTGGAGTGGATGTTCTGGGAGCAGTACAGCCACGAGCCCTACGTCGCCGTGGCGCGGTTCCAGATGCTTTACCTGGGTAAGCCGCGCGAAGCGCTCGAGGCGCGGCTGGTGGAGCGTGGCGGCCAGGCCCTGGCGCGTCTCGAAACACAGCTGCAACAATCGCCATTTCTGGTCGGCGAGCGGGTCACCCTGGCGGATGTCGCCCTGGTGGCTTACACCCGCGTGGCGCACGAAGGCGGGTTCGACCTTGCGCTCTATCCAGCCGTGAAGGCCTGGGTGGGGCGCACCGAAGCCGCGCTCGGCATTATCTGATCCTGGAGTTTCGTCCCTTGCGTCTGTCGACCAGCCTGAAAGTCCTCGCCCTGGCCGCCGCCGTGTCCGCGCCGGCGCAATCGGCGCTCGCCTGGGGGGCGTCGGGCCACCGGGTGGTCGGCGTCGTCGGCGCCGCGACCCTGCCCGCGGACGTGCCGGCCTTCCTGCGCACGCCCCAGGCCATCGCCGCCATCGGCGAGTACGCCCGCGAGCCGGACCGCTGGAAGGGCTCGGGCAAGATCCACGACACCGATCGCGACGCCGCCCACTTCCTGGACGTCGACGACCAGGGCCGCATGTACGGCGGTCCGGCCTTCACCGTGGAGACCCTGCCGCCCACCCGCGCCGACTACGAAAAGGCGCTGCAGGCCGCCGGCGTCGACAGCTGGAAGGCCGGCTACCTGCCTTATGCGATCATCGACGGCTATCAGCAGCTGGTGAAGGACTTCACCTACTGGCGCATCCTGAGCGCGGTGGTCAAACGCGAGAAGGATCCGACCCGGCTGGCCTACTACAAGGCCGACCTGAAGCGCCGCGAGGACCTGCTGCTGCGCGACCTGGGCGTCTGGGCGCACTATGTCGGCGACGGCAGCCAGCCGCTGCACCTGTCGGTGCACTACAACGGCTGGGGCGACTATCCCAATCCGAACGGCTACACCCAGGCCCGCTCGACCCACTTCCAGTTCGAAGGCCCCTTGGCCCAGGCCGCCGCGGACGAGGCGTCGATCAAGGCGCTGGTGCCGGCCTACAAGGCTTGCGAATGCTCGATCGAGACGCGGGTCGTCGGCTACCTGACGGACACCTGGAAGCAGGTGGAGCCGCTGTATCAGCTGGAAAAGGCCGGCGGCATGGTCGAGACCGACCCTCGCGGCAAGGCGTTCGTCCAGGCCCGCGTGGCGGCCGGCGCGACCGCCCTGCGCGACCTCGTCACCGACGCCTGGCGCGAAAGCGCCAACGGCAAGATCGGCTATCGTCCCGAGATCAGCGTGGCGGACGTCGAGTCCGGCAAGGCCGATCCGTGGCTTGATCTCTACGGCAAGGACTAGGCGACGTGCTCAGGTTTGGCTCGCCCGTCGCGGGGCTGACCTATCTGGACCGGCGGGCGGCGTTCGGCGTGGCCGAAAACGCCCAAGGCCAGATCGCGCTGGCCCAGGTGACCAAGCCCGGCAAGGCGCCGTACTTCGATCTGCCGGGCGGGGCGGTGGACGGCGAGGAGACCGAGGAGGAGGCCGTCGCGCGCGAGTTCGGCGAAGAGACCGGGCTCGTCGTCGAGGCGGTTCGCCTGATCGACACGGTCTCCCAGCATTTCCTGAAGTCGAATGGTCAGCCGGTCCGCAACCACGGCGGCGTCTATGTCGTGAAACTGCTCGGCCAACAGCCGGACCTCAAGATCGAGGACGACCACGCGCTGGTCTGGCTGGACCCGCGCGACGCCGTGGTCGCCTTGCGCCATGACGCCCATGCCTGGGCGGTGGCGGCCTGGATGCGGCGAGGCTAGGGCCGCGTTACGGCTTTTGAAGCCGCGCCGTCCTAGTTCGTCGCCAGCTTGATGTTGGCGCCGGCGCGCTGGGCGATCACCAGGTCGGAGACCTGCTTTTCGCTGAGAGCGGCCTGCAGGTCCTCATTGAAGTCCATCAGGCAGGCGCGCAGCGACAGGCCGCGCAGGCTTTGATCGCCACAGGCGCGCTTGGCCGCCAGCTGGGCGCGGCGGGTGAACTCGCGCGCGTCGGCGGGATTGGAAAGGCGCAGGTCGCCGACCGGAATACGCGAAACGACCTGCTGGCTTTCGGCGGCGTGGGCGGCGGTGAGGCCGATAATCGGGGTGGCCGCGAGGGCCAGGGCGGCGACGGCGGCGACGCGGCTTACGATCTTGCTCATGACGTGTTCCCTCTCTTCGATCCGACCGCGTGGCGCGGCCTGTTGAGTAGAGGTGTAGTCCTGGCGGGCGCCGAACACCCGTTAAGACGGCGTCATGACATCGATTTAAGCTTCTGACGGGAAAGTAATATTTCAGCCTTTTGTCTAGGCCGCGACGAAGTTTCGGGGAAGCCCGTGTTCGCTCTGGCGCAGCGGCAGGGCGAAGCTAACCGTCGTGCCTTCGCCGGGCGTGGAGGCCATGTCCAGCACGCCTTCGTGCATGCTGATCAGCGACTTGGTCAGGGCCAGGCCAAGGCCGGTGCCCTGGGTGGTCTTGGAGAACTGGCTTTCCACCTGCTCGAAGGGCCGGGCCAGGCGCGCCAGGTCTTCCTTGGCGATGCCGATGCCGGTGTCGGCGACCGACACCCGGACCATGTCGCCGAACGGATCGCGCCGGATCTCGGCGCTCAGGGTGATCATGCCGGCCCGCGGGGTGAACTTGATCGCGTTGGACAACAGGTTCAGCAGCACCTGCTTGATCGCGCGATAGTCGGCCTCGATCTCGGGCAGGGGCGGGAAGTCGATGCGCAGGACAAGCCCGGCGGCCTCGGCCCGGTTGCGCACCAGCCGCACGGCGTCCTCGGCGACGTCCTCCATGTGCATCGGCTCGAACCGCAGGTTCATCTTGCCGGCCTCGATCTTCGACATGTCGAGGATGTCGTTGATCAGGGCCAGCAGGTGCTGGCCGGACGAATGGATGTCCTGGCTGTAGCCGCGATAGCGCTCGTCGCCCAGCGGACCGAACATCTCGTTCATCATGATTTCGGAGAAGCCGTTGATGGCGTTCAGCGGCGTGCGCAGCTCGTGGGACATGTTGGCGAGGAACTCGCTCTTGGCCCGATTGGCGCTTTCGGCGCGCACCTTCTCGGTCTCGTACTTGCGGGCCAGCTCGGCCAGCTGCTCCTGGCTGCGCTCAAGGCCGGCGACGGCGCTTTGCAGCTGCTCCTCGTTGAGGCGGCGGGCCTCGTCCTGGGTCTTGATCGCCGTGATGTCGGCCGCCGTCATCACCAAGCCGCCTTCGGCCGTGCGGCGTTCGCTGATCTGGATCCAGCGGCCGTCCTTCAGCTCGACCTCGCGCACGCCCTTGGCGCCCTCCGGGGGGGCATGGCTCTGCCGGATGGCGAGGGCCGCGTGGCGGTTGACCTCGGCCCGCGACGCGCCTGGCTTCAGCAGGGCGGGGTCGAGGGAGAAGACGTTCCGGTAGCTGTGGTTGCACATCAGCAGCCGGCCATAGCGGTCCCACAGCACGAAGGCCTCGGAGACGCTCTCGATGGCGTCGCGCAGCCGGCTCTCGGCCGCCTGGGCGCGGGCCTGGGCGACGCGCTCCTCGGTGACGTCCAGCGCCACGCCGATGATGCGGGCGTAGCCGTCGGCCCGCGGCTTTCCAAAGGCCTGGCCGCGCGCGTCGATCCATAGCGACCGCCGTCCTTCGGCGGAGGCCGGCACGCGGAACGAAAAGTCGAAGGCGCCATTCACGGCGGCGTTGACCAGCGCCTGCCTCAGCCGGTCGCGGTGGTCCGGCGCGATGCGGTCGAGCAGCTCCTGGCCCGAGACCACGCCGCCGCCGCCCCAGCCCAGCATCGCGCCCGTCACGTCCGACAGGAACACCTGGTCGGCGTTCAGGTCCCACTCCCAGATTCCGCAACGCGCCGCTTCCACCGCCCGGCGGAAGCGCTGCTCGCTGTCGATGAACTCGCGCTGCGCCACCTCGGACTTCCGGCTCTGGATCACCAGGATCAGGGCCAGGGCGATGGCGGCGGCCAGCGGGATCAGCAGGTTCAGGGCGCTTTTCTCGGCCGCGACGCCGACGTCGGGAACCGCGAAGAGCACGGCCAGAGCGCCGCCGGCCACGGGCGTCACGGCGATGTCCAGCGGCGCGCCGTCCCCCGCGCGGCCCTTCAGGTCGCTGCGGGCGCGCCGCAGATCCGCCGGCTTCAGGGCGAAGGCCTGGCTCAGCCCGCGCGCACCCTGGCCAAGGCCACGCCCGGCGACCAGCGCGCCGTCGGCCAGGGCCAGCGCGCTGCTTTCGCCGGCCGGCGGCGCGTCGAGAAGACGGGCGGGGGCGCTGCTGGCGACCAGCATGACGGGGGTCGGGCCAAGCCAGGCGCGCCTGGCGAGGTACAGCCGTCCGGGCGCGCCGACGGCGCCCGTCCAGGCGGGCTGGCCCGAGGCCTGGGCCGCCCGGGCGGCCGCCAGCCAGTCGGCCGCTCCGTCCTGTCCGGCGACGGCGAGGATCTCCTCAGGGCTGACGACGGCCACGGCGAGGGCCTCGCCGCCGGCGGCGCGCAGGGCGACGCCCGCGGCGACCGCGGTGGCGGCGGGATCGTGCGCCAGCAGGTCCGAGGCGGCCGACAGGCCGGCGCGCTGCGCGGCGAGACTTGTTTCCAGCCGGCCGGCGATCAGGCCGGCCTTGGCGGCGGGCGACAGCGCGCCGGGCTGGGCGCGGTCGAAATCCTCCTGGATCCGCTTAAGGCCAAAGCCCGTATAGACGGCCAACAGGACCAGGGCCGACAGGATCGCGATCCGGATGAAGGCCTGGGAGGGCGCGTGGGCGCGACGCACCCTCAAGGCTGCGGGTGCGGTTGGTCCGGCCCTGGCCGTCCCCCCGTGTCTCGCCCCGCCTGCACTCAAACGCACGACTCCCGTGGACCATCCCCGGCGAGTCACTTCGCCAGACGATGAATCTAGCTTACGGGCCAGGGGGCCGTCACCGCCGAACCGTCAAATCCGGCGGCGTGGGCGTATTGGTCGCAACAACGTCGCGTTTCGCCGTTCGCTGATCTTAGGTCAGGGACTTGGTGACCAGTTCCAGAACGTTTTTCGACAGGTCTGGATGAGCCGCGATGCGCTCCAGTTCTTGCCGCATCAGCGCGCCCAACTCGGGCTTGAATCGCCGCCAGGCCCCCAGAGGCTCGACCAGGCGCGCCGCCGTCATCGGGTTGAACCGGTCCACAGCCAGGATCTGGTCGGCCAGGAAGCGGTAGCCGGCGCCGCTGGGATCGTGGAAGCGCGCGGGATTGAAGTTGGCCAGGGTCGAGACCAGGGCCCGCAGCCGGTTGGGGTTGGTGGGTTCGAACGCCGGGTGGGCGGTCAGGGCGATCACCCGATCCAGGACGTCGGGGTTCGGGTCCCGCGCCTGGATCGAGAACCACTTGTCGAGCACCAGCGGTTCGGTGGCCCAGGCCGTATAGAAGCTGGACAGCGCCCGCTCGCGCGCCTCGCCGCCCACGCAGACCAGCGGATAGAGGCCGCCGATCATGTCGGTCATGTTGCGCGAGGCCTTGTAGTGGCCCTCCAGGCGCGAGAGGTTTTCGTCGTGCGGATCGGCCGCCAGCGTGTCGGCGCAGGCGTTGCGCAGCGCGCGCCGGCCGGCGGCCTCGGCGTCGGCGGAGAACGCCTCGCCGCTCTGCATCTCGCCATGCAGCCGGCGCAGCAGGTCGCCCAGGTGCACGGCGATCCGCAGGCGCAGGGCGTCGCGCGCCGCGTGCAGGGCCAGGGGATCGGCCGGTTCGGCCATCAGCGTCAGGTCGGGCTCCGAGGGCAGGCTAAGCAGCAGGGCCTTGAACGCCGGCTCGGCGGCGTCATCGACCAGGGCCTGGCCCAGGGCCTGCGCGTAGCGCTCCTCGCCGACCTCGTCGGGCGATCCGCCGGCCCGGGCCAGGATCAGGTCGCGCGCCAGGGTCTGGCCGGCTTCCCACCGGTTGAACAGGTCCGGATCGGCGCCGAACAGCACGTAGCGGTCCGAGGGGCGCGCGTCCGTGGTCAGGTTGACCGGCGCCGAGAAGCCGCGCAGGGCCGACAGGACGGGCGTCTCGGCCACGCCCTCCCAGCGCACCGTCATCTCCTCGCGGTCCAGCAGCACGACCTCGGTGTCCCGCAGGCTCTGGCCCTCGTGCGAGAGCAGGCCGATGGCGACCGGGATCGGCAGGGGGCGCTTGCTGGGCTGGCCCGGGGTCGGCGCCGTCGACTGGCGGAGGGTCAGGGTCAGCGCCTTCGCCTCGGCGTCATAGTCGCTGGCGATCGTCACCGAGGGCGTGCCGGCCTGTTCGTACCAGGCGAAGAACTGCGACAGATCCCGGGCCGACGCCTCGGCGAAGCAGGCGATGAAGGCTTCGACCGTGGTCGCTTCACCATCGTGGCGCGAGAAATAGAGATCGCAGCCCTGGCGGAACGCCTTGGCCCCCAGGATGGTCTTCAGCATCCGGATGATCTCCGAGCCCTTCTCGTAGATCGTCGCGGTGTAGAAGTTGTCGATCTTCAGATAGCTGGACGGGCGGACCGGATGGGCCAGGGGACCGGCGTCCTCGGCGAACTGCCGCGCGCGGAGGGCGCGGACGTCCTTGATCCGCTGCACCGCCGCCCCGCGCATGTCGGCGCTGAAGCTCTGGTCGCGGAAGACCGTGAAGCCTTCCTTCAGGCACAGCTGGAACCAGTCGCGGCAGGTGATGCGGTTGCCGGTCCAGTTATGGAAGTACTCGTGGGCGACCACGGCCTCGATCCGCTCGAAGTCGGCGTCGGTGGCGGTCTTGGCGTCGGCCAGCAGCAGGGAGCTGTTGAAGATGTTCAGCCCCTTGTTCTCCATCGCCCCGAAGTTGAAGTCGCGCACGGCGACGATCATGAACAGGTCGAGGTCGTACTCGCGGCCAAAGGCTTCCTCGTCCCACGTCATGGCGCGCTTGAGGCTGTCCAGCGCATAGGCCGCGCGGGCGGCTTGGCCGGGGTCGACGAAGATCTTCAGCGTCACCTGGCGACCGCTCATGGTCACGAAGTGATCGCTCACCACGTCGAGGTCGCCGGCCACCAGGGCGAACAGGTAAGAGGGCTTGGGGAAGGGATCGACCCACTCGGCGAAGTGGCGCGCGCCTTCCAGCGAACCTTGCGCCACGGGATTGCCGTTGCTCAGCAGGTGCGGCAGGTGGCCGTCGGCCTCGATCCGAACGCTAAAGCGGCTCAGGACGTCGGGGCGGTCGGGGAAGTAGGTGATGGTGCGGAAGCCCTCGGCCTCGCACTGGGTGCAGAAGCGGCCGCCGGACATGTAGAGGCCGGTCAGCGCCTTGTTCGCCTGCGGATCGATCTCGACCTCGGTCGTCAGCACGAACTGGTCGGGCGTCTCGGGGATCGTCAGGTGCTCGGCGTCCGCCAGGTACTGGTTGGCGCTCAGCGGCTGGCCGTCGATCGCCACGGAGAGCAGCTTCAGCCGCTCGCCGTTCAGCACCAGCGGCTCGCCCCCGGCGCCCGTCCGGCGCACCGCCAGCTCGGCCCGCACGCGGGTCGCCGAGGGATGCAGGTCAAACTCCAGCCGCGTCGTCTCGATCGCGAACGGGAAGGGGCGATAGTCAGCCAACCGGATGGGCTGAGGCGTGTCGGTGCGCATGTTTCCTAGCTAAGCCTCCGGGACCGTTTTCGCCAGCATCCCGCATGGCGAGAACGGTCGAATTGATCAAATCCGGACTGGGGCGGCGACCCCGCCTCCCGCGCCGAGCGCCCGCAAATTCTTGACGCCGGGGCAAGCTTTCCCTTCGCGTGAACGTCGTTCAGTGTGCTCCCGAGGCCGGCCGAAAGAGCCCGGTCCAGGGAGGATCCAGTGGATTTCGACTATTCGGACGACCAGAAGTTCCTGAAGGACGAGGCGCGCAAGTTCCTCGCCGCCCATTGCGACGTCGCCGTCGTGCGCGGCGTGCTCGACAATCCCGAACGCGCCTTCGACGAGAAGCTCTGGAAGGGCGTGGCCGAGCAGGGCTGGCTGGGCGCCTCGATCCCGGAAGAGTTCGGGGGGCTTGGCCTGGGTCGCGTCGAACTGTGCGCCATCGCCGAGGAGCTGGGCCGCGCCGTCGCGCCGATCCCGTTCGCCTCGACCGTCTATGTCCTGGCCGAAGGGATCATGGCGTTCGGCTCGGACGCCCAGAAGGCGTCGATCCTGCCGCGCGTGGCCGCCGGCGAGCTGATCGGCTGCCTCGCGACCTCGGAAGGGCCCGGCGTGGTGGGGCCCGCCACGCTTCAATGCCGCGTCGAGGGCGGCAAGCTCACCGGAACCAAGATCCCGGTCACCGACGGCGACGTCGCGGGCGTCGCCCTGGTGCTGGCCAGCGAGGGCGGCCGCCCGGGCCTGTTCCTCGTCGACCTGACCGGCGCGGGCGTCACCCGCGAGACGCTGAAGAGCCTCGACCCGACCCGCAGCGTCGCCAAGCTGACCTTCGCCGGCGCGGCCGCCGAGCGGGTGGGCGACGCGGGCGCGGGCTTCGAGGTCGTCCAGGCGATCCTCGATCGCGCCGCCGTGCTACTGGCCTTCGAGCAACTGGGCGGCGCCGACCGCTGCCTGGAGATGGCGCGCGAATACGCCCTGGGCCGCTACGCCTTCGGCCGCGTGATCGCCGGCTACCAGGCCATCAAGCACAAGCTGGCCGACATGTACGTCAAGAACGAGGTCGCCCGCTCCAACGCCTATTACGGCGCCTGGGCCCTGAACGACGACGCGCCGGAGTTGCCGATCGCGGCGTCGGCGGCGCGGATCGCCGCGTCCGAGGCCTTCTGGTTCGCCAGCAAGGAGAACATCCAGGTCCACGGCGGCATGGGCTTCACCTGGGACGTCGACTGCCACCTCTACTACCGCCGCTCGCGGCAGCTCAGCCTGGTCGCCGGCGCGCCCAAGGTCTGGAAGGAACGGCTGGTATCGGAGCTGGAGCGCAAGAACGCCGCCTAGAGTTTCCCTCTCCCCCTGCGGGAGAGGGTGGCCCGGAGGGCCGGGTGAGGGGTCTCTCAGACCTTTCCGGATCGGCCTTTCAACCCCTCATCCGTCAGCTTCGCTGACACCTTCTCCCGCAAGGGGAGAAGGAAGGAGACCGAAGATGGACTTCAACGACTCCCCGGAAGAAGCGGCCTATCGCGAAAAGGCCCGCGCCTGGCTGGCCGAGAACGCCGCCGCTCACCGCGCCAAGTGGGGCGAGGTCAAGCCGAACACGCCCGAGCACATGGCCGCCGCCAAGGACTGGCAGGCGACCAAGGCCTCGGCGGGCTATGCCTGCATTACCTGGCCGGCGGCCATCGGCGGGGGCGGCGGCACGCCGATCCAGTCGGTGATCTTCGGCCAGGAAGAGACCAAGGCCGGCCTCGGCTATGGCTACTTCACGATCGGCCTGGGCATGTGCGTGCCGACGGTCATGGCCTTCGCCGACGGCGAGACCAAGAAGCGCTTCGTCGGCCCGGCCGTGCGCGGCGAGGAGATCTGGTGCCAGCTGTTCTCCGAACCGGCCGGCGGCTCGGATGTGGCCGCGCTGCGCACCCGCGCCGTCAAGGACGGCGACGAGTGGGTGATCAACGGCCAGAAGGTCTGGACCACCGGCGCTCACTATTGCGACTACGGCATCCTGCTGACCCGGACGGACCCCGACGTGCCCAAGCACAAGGGCCTGACCATGTTCTGGATCGACATGCGCGACGCCGCCGTCGAGTGCCGGCCGATCCACCAGATGTCCGGCGGCCGCGAGTTCAACGAGGTCTATTTCACCGACCTGCGCGTCAAGGACAGCCAACGGCTGGGCGAGGTCGGCGACGGCTGGAAGGTGGCCCTGGTCACCCTGATGAACGAGCGCCTGGCGGTCGGCGGCTCGGCCGGCCCGAACTATCGCGAGATCATGAAGCTGGCGCGCGAGCTGTCGGGCGTCGCCGGTCCGGCCCTGAAGGACCAGGGCTTCCGCGACAAGCTCGCTGACTGGTACGTCCAGTCCGAGGGGCTGAAGTTCACCCGCTTCCGCACCATGACCGCCCTGTCGCGCGGCCAGACTCCGGGGCCGGAAAGCTCGATCGGCAAGATCATCTCGGCCAATCAGCTGCAGGACCTGGCCAACACCGCCGTCGAGATGGAGGACCAGTACGGCATCCTCGTCGATCCCGACCAGGCCCCGGCCGAGGCGGCCTTCCAGCAGAGCCTGATGTGGGCCCCGGGCCTGCGGATCGCCGGCGGCACCGACGAGATCCTCAAGAACATCATCGCCGAACGGGTCCTGGGCCTGCCGGGCGACGTCCGCGTCGACAAGGACGTGGCGTTCAAGGACATGCCGACGGGGCGGTGAGGGGCGGCCGAGGGCGGAAGGCGTGCGCGCTCCTTCTTCCCCCTCCGGGGGAGGAGCGCCCCCCGGGTCGCGCGAAGCGCGCGCCCGAGGGCAGGCTCCAGCGCGGAGGGGGCAAGTACGAGCGTTCGCGGCGCTCCATCATCCGCGTAGACGGAATCGAACCGAACGATTTCAACGGCTTCTCACTTTTACACGTCGCTGGATCATCCGCGTTCAAACCCCGCCCATACTGATCTCACCCGATGGCTTGGAAGGGACGTCCGGCCGGCGATCGT
>NZ_QFQZ01000058.1 GCF_003243465.1 Caulobacter segnis | reverse complement strand
ACGAGATCACGGCGCTGACGGCGTAGAAGCCGTAGGTGGCCGGCAGGCTGGCCTTGGCCATGGCCGGGAAGCTGAACGAGATGGCGAAGTTGGCCATCCACTGGGCGAAGCCGGCGACGGCCAGGGCCGAGCCGCGCATCTGGTTGGGGAACATCTCGCCCAGCATCACCCACATGACCGGACCCCAGGAGAGGTTGAAGAAGATCACGTAGAGGTTGGCGGCGACCAGGGCGATCGGGCCGACGCTGGCGTCCAGGTGCAGGGCGCCGTTGACGGTGGTGGCCGTCGAGAAGCACCAGGTCAGGACGCCCAGGGTCACGGCCATGCCGACCGAGCCGATCAGCAGCAGCGGCTTGCGGCCGATCTTGTCGATCAGGGCGATGGCCGCCAGGCAGGCCAGGATCGACAGCGCGCCCGACAGGATGTTGATCTTCAGGCTGTCGTCCTCGGTGAAGCCCACCGACTGCCACAGCACCGAGCCGTAGTAGAAGACGATGTTGATGCCGACCAGTTGCTGGAAGACGGCCAGCACGAGGCCGGCCCACAGGATCGGGCGAATCTTCTTGCTGACCGGGTCCAGCAGGTCCGAGAACTTCGGCTTGTGGTCGGCGCTCAGCGAGGCGCGGATCTCGGTGACCTTGGCCGCGCCGGCGCCCGCGCCGAACAGGCGCGAGAGGATCGCCTCGGCCTTGGCGTCCTGGCCCTTGGCGACCAGGTAGCGGGGGCTTTCCGGAATGCCCAGCAGGCACAGGAAGAAGACGCCGGCCGGGATGACCTGCATCCAGAACATCCAGCGCCAGGCCGGCAGGTCCAGCCAGAACGGCGCGGTCGAGCTGCCGGCGGTATGGGCCAGGAAGTAGTTCGCCACGAAGGCGCCGGTCAGGCCGGTGATGATCATGATCTGCTGCACGGAGGACAGGCGGCCGCGGATGTTCGCGGGCGTGACTTCCGAGATGTAGACCGGGCACAGCACGCTGGCCGCGCCGACGCCCAGGCCGCCGATCAGGCGGAAGATCACGAAGACGGTCGAGGTGTGCGCCGCCCCGGTGCCGAGCGCGCTGATGATGAACAGGATCGCGGAGATGATCATCACGGTCCGGCGGCCCCAGACGTCGGCCAGACGGCCGGCGGCGAAGGCGCCGACGGCGCAGCCGATCAGGATGGCGGCCACGTTCAGGCCGGTGCCGAATTCAGTAAGCTTGAAGGCGCTGTTGAGGCCTTCCTGAGTGCCGTTGATGACACCGCTGTCGTAGCCAAACATGAAGCCGCCGATCGTGGCGACGGCGACGATCGCGGCGACGAAGGCCATGTTTACCTTCGCCCCGTCAGCGCTCATGCCCGCGCTCGGGCCGGCGTTGGATACACTTGCCACAGGTTTCCTCCCATTGGGCCGCTCTCGGCCCGTTGACGCCCCTACGGCCCCTTAAGGGCCCTCTGGTTGGCGCGACCTTAGTGTTACCGGTATCAGCACGCAAGCGCAGGTTCTGGCGACCGTTTTGCTCGCGCGTGGGACTCACCTCCGATCCCATGGATATCAGAGCCGCGTGGGGCGAGGCAGGCCTCAAGCCCGCGCTTTCTCGCCCCGCCGAAATATGTTAGCTAATTCTAGCTAATGAGGTCTGGGCATGACGACCGTCAACATGCACGACGCCAAGAGCAGGTTGTCCAAGCTGGTGGACGCGGTCGAAAAGGGCGAGGTCGACGAGATCATCATCGCCCGTAACGGCCGTCCGGCCGCCCGCCTCGTCGCCTTGCGGCCCTCGCGCGGGATCGAGCGGCGGATCGGCATCGCCGCGGGCATGTTCACGGCGCCGCAGAACCCGGAAGCCGAGGATGAAGAGGCCGCCCGCCTGTTCCTCGGTTCTTCTGAGTGAAGCTACTTCTGGACACCCACATCGCGCTCTGGTCGCTGACCGACGATCCCCGTCTTTCGAGCGCGGCGCGCGCGCTGATCCTCGATCCCGAGAACGAGATCTATGTCAGCGCCGTCACCCTCTGGGAGATCGCGATCAAGCATGGTCTGGGCCGTAGCGGTCCCAACGCCATGCCGATCGGCGGGGACGAGGCGATGGAGCTGTTCCTCGCGTCTGGCTACGACCTGATACCGATCACGCCGGAGCAGACGGTCCTCGTCGAGCAGCTGCCCCCGATCCATGCCGATCCCTTCGACCGGCTGCTGGTCGTCCAAGGCGTTTCGGGCGCCCTGCGCCTCGTCACCCACGACGCCGTCGTGGCCTCATACAGCCCCCACATCCTTCGCGTCTGAGCCCCGCGCGAACATTGCGGAAAAGACATTTGTCTTGCCGGTCCAACCCGGGTTAAACGGCAGGGCATCTTATTTTACAGATGTACTTTTTGTAATGTTCGGCGCGGCTTCGGCTCGGCGCGCCGACGGGCCGCCTGGGGGAACCTGTCTTGCGCTTGAAGTATGCTCTGCTGGCGGCGGTCGCCGTGCTGTCGCCCGCCCTCGTCCAGGCCCAGACCGCGCCTGCGCCGCCGAAGGCCCCGGCCAAGGACGCCCCGACCGCCGTCGAGGGGGTGACGATCACCTCCGACTCGACGGCGATGCGCACCTCGATCGACCGGCGCAGCTACAGCGTCGCCAACGACCTGTCGGCCAAGACCGGCTCAATCGCCGACGCCCTGCGCAACATCCCCTCGGTCGAGGTCGACGTGCAGGGCAATGTCAGCCTGCGCGGCGACGCCAATGTCACGATCATGATCGACGGCAAGCCGTCGGGCATGTTCTCGGGCGACAACAAGGCCGACGCCCTGCAGTCGCTGCCCGCCGACCAGATCGACCGGGTCGAGGTGATGACCAACCCGTCGGCCGCCTATCGTCCGGACGGCTCGGCCGGCATCATCAACCTGATCACCAAGAAGACCCAGAAGCCTGGCGTGAACGGCACGGCCCGCCTGAACGTCGGTCCCTACGGCCGCTACAACGGCGGGGTCAGCGCCACGCGCCGCGAGGGCAAGCTGACCCTGTCGGGCGACGCCGGCTATCGCCGCGACACCCAGAAAGGCGTCCAGGAGATCGACCGCGCCACGCTGGACAAGGCCAGCGGCCAGTTCCTGCCCGGCCGCTTCGACACCGACCAGGACAACAGGGGCGGCGCCCTGACCCTGCGCGGCGGGGCCGACTACGATCTCGACAAGCAGAACCGGATCAGCGGCGAGGTGCGCCTGCGCCGCTTCGACTTCGACAGCGACCTGTTCGAATCCTACACCGGCCGCAACGCCCTGGGTGGCGTCTCGCGCGCCTACACCCGCACCACCGACGCCGACATCACGCGCGACAACAAGGCGATCAGCGCCGACTGGCGCCGGCAGATGAAGGGCGCCGATCACACGCTGACCGCCCACCTGGAGCACGAGATCACCGACTTCTCGCGCGACTCCAACGCCCTGCTGCGCAACAGCCCCGGCGGCGACGTCTATGAGGCCCTGAGCTTCGGCCAGGACCAGACGCGCACCAATCTGAAGGTCGACTACAGCAAGCCGCTGCCGGACGACGTGAAGCTGAAGACCGGCTTCGATATCGAGTGGTCGTCGAACGACTACGACAATCGCGGCGAGACCGGCGCTTCGCCCAACGCCCTGGCGGTCGATCCCAGCCGCACCAACCGCTTCATCTACGACCAGGACGTCTATGCGGCCTATGTCACCTATGAGCGGCCGTTCGGCGACTTCACCGTGCAGGGCGGCCTGCGCGCCGAGCAGGTGCAGATCGACACCAACCAGCTGACCTCGGGCCAGAAGAACCAGAACGACTATTTCCGGCTCTATCCGACCCTGCACATGGGCTACACGCTCAGCCAGAGCCAGACCCTGAACGCCAACTACAGCCGTCGCGTCCAGCGGCCCAACGCCCAGGACCTGAACCCCTACGAGATCTATATCGACCCGTACAACTACCGGGCCGGCAATCCGAACCTGAAGCCGCAGGTCACCGACTCCTACGAGCTGGGCTGGCAGTACCGGAAGGGCCAGGCCTACTACCTGGCCACCGCCTATTTCCGCGACACCCGCGACAGCGTCACCGACCTGGTGGTCGATCGCGGCGGCGGCGTCCTGCTGACCACCCGCGAAAACCTCGGCAAGAGCCGGGCCGGCGGCCTGGAGCTGGTGGCCAATGGCCGCCTGTCGCCGAAGCTGACCTATAACGTCAGCGGCAACCTGTTCTGGAACGAAATCGACGCCGGCAACCTGGGCTTCTCGGGCAATCGCTCGGGCACGGCGCTGTCGGGCCGCGCGAACCTCAACTGGCAGGCCACGCCCAAGGACTTCTTCCAGCTGAACGCCTTCACCTCGGGCAAGCGCCTGACGCCGCAGGGCTATCGCGAGCCGTTCAAGATGCTGAACCTGGGCTATCGCCGGAAGGTCAACGACAAGCTGTCGCTGGTCGTCACCGCCCAGGACGTGCTGGACAGCTTCGAGGACGTGAGCGTGACCGACACGCCGACCCTGCGGGATCGCGCGCGCCGCTCGGCCAATGTCCGCTCGGTGTTCTTCGGCTTCAGCTACGCGTTCGGCGGCGGCAAGCCCCGGCCCGAACAGTTCGACTTCAGCGCCGGCGGGCCGGGGTAGGGGTCTTCCCTACTTCGCCTCCAGCTTGTCCTGGGTCTTGGTGTCGAAGTCGCTGGCGTCGTGGCGCTCGCGTAGCTGGCTGGCGGGGTCGCCGAAGGTGCGGTTGACCATCCGCCCGCGCTGCACGGCCGGGCGGGCGGCCAGGTCGTCGGCCCAGCGGATGACGTTCTTGTAGTCCTGCACCGACAGGAACTCGCCGGCCTCGTACATCAGGCCCTTGGCCAGGCCCCCGTACCAGGGCCAGATGGCCATGTCGGCGATGGTGTAGTCGTCGCCGGCCACGAACGGGCGCTCGGCCAGATTGCGGTCCAGCACGTCCATCTGGCGCTTCACCTCCATGGCGTAGCGGTTGATGGGGTACTCCATCTTGTAGGGCGCATAGGCGTAGAAGTGGCCGAAGCCGCCGCCCAGGAACGGCGCGCTGCCCATCTGCCAGAACAGCCAGGACAGGCACTCGGCCCGCGCGGCCGTCTCGGTGGGCAGGAAGGCGCCGAACGTCTCGGCCAGGTGCATCAGGATGGCGCCGGACTCGAAGATCCGCACGGGCTTGTCGCCCCGGTGGTCGACCAGGGCCGGGATCTTGGAATTGGGATTGGCCGCGACGAAGCCGCTGCCGAACTGGTCGCCCTCGCCGATATTGATCAGCCAGGCGTCGTACTCGGCGTCCGCATGGCCCAGGGCCAGCAGCTCCTCGAGCATGATCGTCACCTTGACGCCGTTCGGCGTGCCCAGCGAGTAGAGCTGCAGTGGATGCTTGCCGACGGGCAGGGGCTTGTCGTGGGTGGCGCCGGCGATCGGGCGGTTGATCGCGGCGAACCGCCCGCCGCTCTCCTTGTCCCAGGTCCAGACCTTCGGCGGGACGTAGGTGGGGGTGTCGGTCATGGCGGACTCCTGACGGGAAGATAGCGGCTGGGCGCTGGTGGCTAGAACATAGCGCGCGCCAGTCTCGCTGCTAGGGACGGACCCCGCCAGCGCCGTGCGGGATTTGGTTGTATGGCGGGCAAGGCCGGGGCTTTGCCCGGCGATCTGGCCGGCTGGCCTAGGCGGGATGGCGATCGAGCCGCTTCTCGTATCGCCAGACCTTCAGCGGGAACGGCCCGGCCGAGGTCTCGGTCGGGACGATCTCCTCGCGGGCCAGGGTCCAGCCGGACTTCTCGTAGAACCGCGCGGCGCGGGCGTTGCCGATCGCGCAGGCCAGCCAGGCGGTCTCGACGCCCGCCTGCGCCAGCCGCATCTCGGCGTCGGCCATCAGCACGCCGGCCGCGCCCGAGCCACGCGCCGCGTCGGCCAGGTAGAACTGGTTCAGCTCGTCGCCCTTGATCAGGTGGAAGCCTAGCGGGGCGCCGACCGGGCCCAGCACCCGCACCTGGGGCAGGGCGGCGGCCATCCGTTCGGCGAAGCTCTCCGGCGTGCGCAGCGCGACCAGGGCCTCGGGGACGATCGTCAGATGCGCGTCCAGCCAGCCCTGCCGCCACAGCCAGGCGAGCGGCGCCAGGTCTTGCGGCTCGGCCGCGCGTGTCGCCAGGTTCAGCCGCCGCTGGGCCTCCTCGACCCCGGCCTCGACGTCGGCGTCCTGGTAGAGCGCGCCGGCCTCGCGCCAGAGGTCGGTGGCGGCCTGGCCCAGCGCCTCTCGCGCCAGGGCCGACAGGCGAAGGGCGTTGGCGAGGTCGAGGTCCGTGGCCTCCGAGGCGGCGCGATAGAGGGCGGTCGCTTCGTCGGCGGCGGCCAGCGCCGCCTCGGCGCGCCCGGCCTCGCGGTCCAGATCGGAGACATGCCGCAGGGCGTGGGCGAGGGGAATGGCGGCGCCAACCGCCCGCGCCGTCTGGGCGGCCTTGGCGTAGAGCTCGCGGGCCTGATCGGGATGGCCGGCGCTGGCGGCCTGGCGCGCGGCGACGAAAAGCGGCTCGAAGTCTTGCAAGGCGGCGTCCTCCGGGCGGCATCCTGGCAAGGGGCGCGCGGCAAGGCCAGAGGGCGGAAGACCTTAAGAAGAAGGCCCCCGGATCGCTCCGGAGGCCTTTGGTCCGATCAGTGATTGTGCCGGGGCAGCTTGGCGGCCAGGTCCTGGTACTTGACCGCGAACTCCAGCACCCCCCCGGTCTCGAGCTGGCCGGTGTGGGCGCGGTAGATCTCCTGCCAGGGCGTCATGGTCGCCGGGACGGCGGGAATGCCTTCCTGCTTGCGTTCGGCGATCGTCGCCTCGTCCACCAGGGCGTCGCAGCGGCCGGTGTTGATGTCGATGCGGATGGTGTCGCCGGTGCGCAGCCACGAGAGGCCGCCGCCCACCGCGCTCTCGGGCGAGGCGTTCAGGATCGAGGGGCTGTCGGCGGTGCCCGACTGACGGCCGTCGCCCAGGGTCGGCAGGCTCATGATCCCCTTCTTCAGCAGGTGATCCGGCGGCTGCATGTTGACCACCTCGGCCGAGCCGGGCCAGCCGATCGGACCCGCGCCGCGGATGACGAGAATGCAGTGCTCGTCGATGTTCAGCGACGGGTCGTTGATGCGGTGGTGATAGTCGTCCGAGCCGTCGAACACGATGGCGCGCGCCTCGAAGACGCCTTCCTTGCCGGGCTCCGACAGGTAGCGCTTGCGGAACTCCTCGCCGATCACGCTGGACTTCATGATCGCGAAGTCGAACAGGTTGCCCTTCAAAACCAGGAAGCCGGCCTTCTCGGCCAGCGGCTGGTGGTAGGGGAAGATCACCTCGCGGTCGCTGGTCTCGCGGCCCTGCAGGTTCTCGCCCATGGTCTTGCCGGTGACGGTCAGCACGTCGCCGTGCAGGCGACCCTGCTGGAGAAGCTCCCACAGCACCGCCGGCGCGCCGCCGGCCCGGTGGAAGCGCTCGCCCAGGTACTTGCCGGCGGGCTGCATGTTGACGATCAGCGGGATGTCATAGGCCGCGCGCCAGTCGTCGGCGGAGATCTCGACGCCCGCGTGACGGGCCATGGCCACGATGTGCGGCTGGGCGTTGGTCGAGCCGCCGGCCGCCGCCACCAGGGCGATGGCGTTCTGGAAGGCCTTCTTCGTGAGAATGTCGAGCGGTTTGACGTCCTCATAGGCCAGGTCGACGATCCGCTGGCCGGTCTTGTAGGCCATCTGGCCGCGCTCGCGGTACGGGGCGGGGATGGCCGCGCAGCCGGTCAGCGACAGGCCCAGGGCCTCGGCCACGGCGTTCATGGTCGAGGCCGTGCCCATGGTGTTGCAGTGGCCCGCCGACGGCGCCGAGCTGGCCGCGCGGTCGATGAACTCTTCCTCGGTGATCTCGCCGGCCGCCAGCTTGCGGCGCGAGCGCCAGATCACCGTGCCCGAGCCGACAAGCTCGCCCTCGTGCCAGCCGTCCAGCATCGGACCGCCCGACAGGACGATGGCCGGGATGTTGACCGTGGTGGCGGCCATGATGCCGGCCGGAGTGGTCTTGTCGCAGCCGGTGGTCAGCACCACGGCGTCGATCGGATAGCCGTGCAGGGTCTCGACGAGACCCAGATAGGAGAGGTTCCGGTCCAGCGCCGCCGTCGGGCGACGGCAGTTCTCGAAGATCGGATGGACCGGAAACTCCATGGGGATGCCCCCGGCGTCGCGGATCCCGTCCCGCACCCGCGCCACCAGGTCCAGGTGGATGCGGTTGCAGGGCGAGATGTCGCTGCCGGTCTGGGCGATGCCGATGATCGGCTTGCCGCTTCGCAGCTCCTCCGGCGTGATCCCGTAGTTCATGAAGCGCTCCAGATAGAGCGCGGTCATGTCGATGTGGTCGGGGTTATCGAACCAATCGCGGGACCGGAACCGGCGGGGCGTGCGATCAGACAAGGCGGACCTCGTATTGGGGCTGGCCCGCGACATCGACCCGCAGCGCGAACAGGCCGCCGGCCAGCGGATACTGGGCCAGGGTTTCGTCGCTCAGGCCCTTGCGGGCGGTGGTGAAGAACAGGGTCTTCAGGTCAGGACCGCCGAAGCAGGCCTTGGTGACGTTGGGCGCGGGCAGTTCCACGCGCGCCACGGCCTCGCCGGCGGGCGAGAAACGGATCGCGCCGTAGCCGCCCCACAGGGCGGTCCACAGATAGCCCTCGGAGTCGACGACCGAGCCGTCCGGATAGACGTCGTCGCCGACGGCGATCTTCACGAAGACGCGCTTGTTGGACAGCGAGCCATCCTCGGCCAGGTCATAGGCCCAGATCGTCTTTTCCAGGGTGTCGGTGTGGTAGAGGGTCTTGCCGTCGGGCGAGACGCACGGGCCGTTGGTGATGCAGATGTCCTTGTCCATCCGCGCCACGCCCTGGGCGTCCATACGGTAGAGCGCGCCGCTCTTGTTCTCTTCGCCGTCGTGCATGGTGCCGAACCACAGGCGGCCTTGCGCGTCGACGGTGGCGTCGTTGGGACGGTTGTCCAGCGCGACGTCCTCGATCTCGAGGAAACGCTGCAAGCCGGTCAGCGGGTGGAACTTGTGCAGGCCCGACTTGAGGCCGGCGACGAAGGCGTCGCCAATGGCCAGGGGCGCCAGGAAGGTGACCTGCTCGGGCGTGTTGAACGTGGTGGCTTCGCCCGTCGCCGGCGCATAGCGGTGGATCTTGTGACCCTTGATGTCCACGAACCACAGCGCGTCGCCGGTCCAGATCGGGCCTTCGCCCAAGGTGGCCTTCAGATCCCAAACGCAGGTGACTTCAGCGGTCATATCAGCCTCTTCTTGTCCCTCCCCCTTGATGGGGGAGGGTAGGGTGGGGGTGAATAGGACATCGGCGGCCGAACCGCCATATCACCCCCATCCCCGACCCTTCCCCCATCAAGGGGGAAGGGGGCTTTTGTCAACGCCAGCCGGCGTCGATCCAGTATTCGTGACCGGTGCACAGCGAGGCGTCGTCCGAGGCCAGGAACAGCACCAGCGAGGCGACGTGATCCGGCAGGATGCGGCCCTTCAGGCATTGGGCGGCCACGATCTCGGCCTCGCCTTCGGGGGTGTACCACTTCTCCTGGCGCTTGGTCTTGACGTTGCCCGGCACCACGCAGGTGACGCGGATGTCGTCGGGGCCCAGCTCGCGAGCGAGGGCGCGGGTCATACCCTCGATGCCGGCCTTGGCGGTTTCGTAGAGGACGAGGTCTTCAAGACCCAGGTGCCAGCTGATCGAGCCGAAGTTGATGATGGCGCCGCCGCCGCGCTTCTTCATGCCCTCGGCCACGGCCTGGGCCGCGAACACCATGTGGCGCAGGTTCACGCCGATCCGGTTGTCCCAGTAGGCGGGGGTCAGGTCGGCCAGGCTGTGGCGGTCGTCGTTGCCGGCGTTGTTGACCAGCACGTCGACGTCGCCGATCTCGGCGAACACCGCCTTCAGCGCGTCGATGTCCATCAGGTCGCAGCGCTTGTAGACCGGCGCGATGGCCGCGTCCTTCGACAGCTCGGCGACCAGGGCTTGCGAGTCCGCGTCGACGATGTCGAGGAAGATCACCTCGGCGCCCTGGCGCACGAAGCCGGCGACGAGGCCGGCGCCGATGCCCGAACCGCCGCCGGTGATGACGACGCGCTTGCCCTTCAGGCTGGGATAGATGGCTGAGGACATGCTGCTTACGACCACGAGTAGGAGGTTTTTGTCTGGGTGAAGAACTCGACGGCGGCGAAGCCCTGTTCGCGCGCGCCGTACGAGCTGCTCTTCGTGCCGCCGAACGGCACGTGGTAGTCGACGCCGGCCGTGGCCAGGTTGACCATGGTCATGCCGGCCTTGGCGTGACGCTGGAAGTGGCGGGCGTACTTCAGCGAGGTCGTGGCGATGCCGGCCGACAGGCCAAACTCGACGCCGTTGGCGATCTCCAGGGCCTCTTCGTAAGACTTGACCCGGATGGTCGAGGCGACGGGGCCGAAGACCTCCTCGTTGTTGATCCGCATGCCGGCTTCGGTGTCGGCGATCAGGGTCGGCTGCACGTACCAGCCCGGATTGTCGAGCTTCAGGCGACCGCCGCCGGTCACGACGCGACCGCCTTCGCCGGTGGCGATGTCGATGTACTTGTAGCTCGTCTCCATCTGGTCTTCGGAGACGGCCGGCCCGATCTGGGTGTTGGGATCCAAGGCGTCGCCAACACGGAGCGCGGCGACCTTCTCGGCCAGCAGGGCCAAGAACTTGTCGTGGATCCCGTCCTGGACGATGAGGCGCGAGCTGGCGGTGCAGCGCTGGCCGGTGGCGTAGAACGAGCCGTCCAGAGCGATGGCGACGGCGCGCTCGAGGTCGGCGTCGTCCAGGATGATCAGCGGGTTCTTGCCGCCCATCTCCAGCTGCACGCGGGCCTGGCGCGCCATGGCGGCGGCGGCGACCTGCGCGCCCACGCCCTGCGAGCCGGTGAACGAGATCCCGTCCACGTCCTTGTGCTTGATCAGCACGTCGCCCATCGAGCCGCGGCCGAACAGCATGTTGAACACGCCCGCGGGCGCGCCGCACTCCTGCATGATGTCGGCGATGACGTTGGCGGTGGCCGGGGTCGGGCCGGCCGGCTTGATCACCACGGTGTTGCCGAAGGCGAGCGCGGGCGCGGCCTTCCAGGCCGGGATGGCGATCGGGAAGTTCCACGGCGTGATCAGGCCAAACACGCCGACGGCTTGACGATAGGTCTGGACCTCGACGCCCGGACGGGTGCTTTCCAGGTTCTGGCCGTGACGGCGCAGGGCCTCGCCGGCGAAGTACTTGAAGATGCGGCCGGCGCGGACGGTTTCGCCGATGCCCTCGGCTAGCGTCTTGCCCTCTTCTCGGGCGAGCAGGCGGCCGATGTCAGCGCTGCGGGCGATGATGGTCGAGCCGACCTTGTCCAAGAGGTCCGAGCGGACTTCCGGCGAGGCTTCCGACCAGCTTGGGAAAGCCTTCTTGGCCGCGTCGACGGCGGCGTCGACCTCGGCCTGGCCGCCCATCGGCACCTTGGCGACGACGTCGTTGGTGTTGGACGGGTTCAGGCTCTCGGCCGGGGCGTCGGCCGCGACGCGTTCGCCGCCGATATAGTGGCGCAGGGTGTCGGTCATGCCGATGATCCTTCGATTACAGCAGGCCGCGGCCGGCCAGGTTGCGGATCAGGGCCGACAGGCCGAACGTCCACGGCTTGGCCTTGTCGCAGGTGGTGACCTCGTTCTCGAGCACGCCCAGCTTGGCGGTCGAGACGCGGACGCGGTCGCCGACCTTGTGGGTGAAGCCCTGGCCGGGGGTGTCGCGGTCCTGGATCGGGGCGAACATGGTGCCCAGGAACAGGGCGAAGCCGTCTGGATACTGGTGCTGCTTGCCGAACGCCTGCCCCGCGAGGACAGCGGGATCGCGGCTGATCAGGCTCATGTTCGACTTGCCGTCGAGCACGAAGTTGTCGCGGCCGGTGATCTTCAGCTCGACCTCGGCCGAGCGGACGTCGTCCAGGCTGAAGGTCTCGTCGAACAGGCGGAAGAACGGACCGATGGCGCACGAGGCGTTGTTGTCCTTGGCCTTGCTGAGGAGCAAGGCGCTGCGGCCTTCGAAGTCGCGCAGGTTGACGTCGTTGCCCAGCGAGGCGCCGCGGATCTGGCCCGAACCGTCGCACAGCAGCACGACTTCCGGCTCGGGGTTGTTCCAGTGGCTGTCATAGCGGACGCCGACATGGTCGCCCCAGCCCATCGAGGACAGGGTCGGACCCTTGGTGAAGATCTCGGCGTCGGGGCCGATGGCGACTTCCAGGTACTGCGACCAGAGGCCGTCCTTGATCAGAGTCTGCTTCAGGCGTTCGGCGCCCTCCGAGCCGGGATTCACGCTCTTGAGATCGCCGCCCATGCTGGCCGACAGCTGCTCGCGGATCTTCAGGGCGGCGGCGGCGTCGCCGCGGGCGCGCTCCTCGATCACCCGCTCCAGGGTCGAGACGGCGAAGGTCACGCCGGCGGCCTTCAGCACCTGCAGGTCGACCGGGGCCAGCAGCTTCACGGGCGCGGCGCCCTCGGGGTCTTCCCAGACCGGGCGGATGTCGAGGTCTTCGAGCGGGCCCTTGTCCTCGCCGCGCGGCAGGGGGGCGCCGGGCTGGAAGGCGTTCATCAGGTCGGCGACGGTCGGCGCGACCTTGGACATGTCCTCGACGCGGCCGCCGCGCACCAGCACGGGCGTCGGGCCTTCGCCGAAGTCGATGCGGCCCAGCAGGGTCGCGTTTTTCCAGTCTTCCGGAAGGAATTCGCTTACGCCCACGGCGTCGTCTCCCCTTTGCCGAGCGTCTGCACACGCCGAAACCGTCGGCGGCGCTCGTTGGTCGAAAGCTTGGTAGCGCTAACATGTAGCGGCTGCAAGCACGTTGTCAGACCAATAGGGGAAGAGGTCCGAAATCCCTCTCTCTTTGAGAGAGGGAGGGGCCCGCCGCGTAGCGGTGGGAGGGTGAGTGGTTACGCCCTCACCGTCCTTATCCGAGAGTCTTTGCGAGCCCTGAACCGTCCTACCCACTCACCCTCCCACGCTTCGCGCGGGCCCCGCCCTCTTCCGGCGGGAGAGGGGATTATTCGCTCACCGGCCCGCTGGAGTCCCGCACGATCAGCGTGTGCGGGTGCGTCAGCTGGCGGGGCTCGCCGCCGCCGTCGCGGTGGCGGCGGATTTCCTCCAGCACCAGATCCACGGCCGCGCGGGCCATGGCGGCGATCGGCTGGTGGACCGTGGTCAGGGGCGGCCAGATGTTGTCGGCGATCGAGGTGTCGTCGAAGCCGACGATCGAGACGTCGCCCGGCACGTCCAGGCCCAGGCGATGGGCGACGCCGGCCGTCGCGGCGGCCATGTCGTCGTTGGCCGCGAAGATCGCGGTCGGACGCGGCTCGACCGCCAGCAGCCGTTCGGCCGCCTCCAGGCCCGAGCGATAGGTGAAGTAACCCTGCTCGACCAGGATGTCCTTGTCGGGGATGCCGGCGGCCTTCAGCGCCGCCAGGAAGCCGTCCAGCCGCTGCTGGCTGACGGTCTGGTTCGGGTGGCCCTTGATGAAGCCGAAGCGCTTGTGGCCCAGCGCCAGCAGATGCTGGGTCAGCTCCAGGGCGGCGGTTTCGTTGTCGATGCGGATGGTGGCCATGTCGGCGCTGGCCATGCCCGGGGCGACGGCCACGGCGGCGGCGCCGGCGGCCTTGACCTCGGCCAGGACCTGCGGGGACTCGCACAGCGGCGGCGGCAGGATCAGGCCGTCTACGCCGGTCTTCAGCAGCCGGGCCAACGTGGCGCCCGCCAGTTCGGGCTCGGCGCACTTCTCGATGACGATCTGCGAGCCGGTGCGGCTGCTCTCGTCCAGGGCGCCGACCAGGAACTCCGACAGATAGCCGGTCGAGGGATTGTCGTAGAGCAGGCCGATGCGGAACGGCGCGCTGCCGGCCAGGCTGCGGGCGGCGGGATTGGGGGCGTAGTTGAGCTCGGCGATGGCCTTCTCGACCAGGACGCGCGTCTCTTCCTTGACAGTGCTCTCGCGATTGATGACGCGCGAGACGGTCATCGGCGAGACCCCGGCGCGGGCGGCGACGTCGCGGATCGTGGCGCTCTGGGTCGTGCGACGACGCTGGCGCTCAGGCGGTTGGCTCATTCTTGTAGTGTCCCTATGCGGGCGGGACACTAGACCGGTTCGGGCGCAGCTTGGAAGAGCGGGGCCGTGATCGCGCGAGCGTGGCCCTAGTAGACGTCCCGGCGATAGAGGCCCTCGTCGATCAGCCGCTCGACCGTCTCCGCGCCGAGGACGTCGACAAGCGCCGCATGGACCGCGCCCGCCATGCCGTCCAGCGACCCGCAGACATAGATCGCCGCGCCCTGCGCCACCCACTGGCGCAGGGTGTCCGCCGCCGCGCGCAGGCGGTGCTGGACGTAGAGCCGCTCGGCCTGGTCGCGCGAGAAGGCCAAGTCCAGCCGCTCCAGCGCCCCGGAGGCGGCCCAGCCTTCGATCTCGTCTTGCAGGAAATAGTCATGGGCGGCGGTGCGCTCGCCGAACACCAGCCAGTTGCGCGTCGCGCCGGCGGCGATCCGGGCCTTCAGGTGGGCGCGCAGGCCCGCCAGCCCTGTGCCCGCGCCCACCAAGATCAGCGGCCGCGCCGGATCGGGCGCGTGGAAGCTGCGGTTGGTCCGCACGCGGGCGTCGATCGGTCCCCCCACCTCGGCGAACCGGCACAGCCAGCCCGACCCCAGGCCCGGCTGGCCGTCGGCGCGGACCGCCAGACGAACGATCAGCTCGACGCCGCCGTCGGCGGGCAGGGAGGCGATCGAGTATTCGCGATGCGGCAGCGCCGGATCGTTGCGCGGGCCGATCTCCAGGATATCGCCGGCCCGCCAGGTCGCGCCGTCGCCTACGGACGGGGCGGGCGGCGTCAGGCGGATGCGCCAGGCCTCGCCGCCGGGACTGCCGGGGTTCAGGTGCTCGCGGGCGGCAAGCGTCCAGCGGCCATAGGCCGGGCGGCTCCAGTCGGGCGCGTCGGTGACGCCGGTCAGGATCGCGAGCTTGCCCTGCCAGTGGCGCAGCGCCGCTGGGTCGCCGTCGTCGACCTCTACGCGGTCGAACAGGGGCTGAGCGCCGGCGTGGGCCAGCCAGGCGTCCAGCGTGCGGCCGAACACGCAGTAGTGCGTGTAGGTGGAGTCGCCCAGCGCCAGGACGCCGTAGCGCAGGGCCGAAAGGTCGGCGCCGTCCTTCATCACGTCGCGGATGAACGCGCGCGCGCTGTCGGGCGCGTCGCCTTCGCCGGTGGTGCTGACGACGAACAGGGCGCGGCCGGAGAGGTCGGCGGCGGTGACGGCCGACAACTCGCGCAGGGTCACGGGCGCGCCGGCGTCGGACAGGGCCTTGGCGGTGGCGGCGGCCAGCTCCTCGGCGAAACCGGTCTGGCTGGCGTAGGCGACCAGCACGGGTTCGCCGGCCCCTTGCGACAGCGCCTCGGCGGCCTGGCGCGCGGCGCGGCGGCGCAGGGCCTCGCGCAGGGCGATCCCACCGCAGAACAGGGCGTAGGCCCCGGCGACGGCGCCGGCTTCCAGCAGGCGGCGGACCTCGGGCGAGAAGGCGGAGAGGTCGGGCATCAGTCCAGCATGGCTCGCAGCGCGGGCGACAGGCGTTCTTCCAGCCCGCCGGACGCGGCGCGGCTGACGATCAGGGCCGCGAGGTCGTGTTTCGCCGCGAAGGCGAGCGCGGCGTCGGGTGCCATCACGGTCAGGGCCGTGGCCCAGGCGTCGGCGCTCATGCAGTCTTTGGCCAGCACCGTGACGCTGACGGTCGCGTGCGTCACCGGCGCGCCGGTGGCGGGGTCCAGGGTGTGGGCGTAGCGCCGACCCTCGTGGTCGAAGAAGCGGCGGTAGTCGCCGGAGGTGGCGATGGCGAGATCGTGCAGGGCGACGACGGTCTTCTCGGCGTCGTTGGCGCTGGGAGGCCGTTCCAGCTCGACCCACCAGGGCTGGCCGTCCGGCTTGGCGCCGGTCCCGCGCAGCTCGCCGCCGACCTCGACGAGGTAGCTCTTCACCCCGGCCTTATCGAGCGCGGCGGCCGCCTGGTCGACGCCGAAGCCCTTGGCGATCCCGTTGAGGTCGAGACGAAGGCCGCCCGGCTGGAACAGGGCCTCGCCGTCAAGCGTCAGGCGCTTCCAGCCGCCGGCCTCGCGCAGGGCGGCGACGGCGTCGCGTTCGGGGGGCGCGCCGGAGAAGGGGCGGGGGCCAAAGCCCCACAGGTCGGTCAGGGCGCCGAGCGTCGGGTCGAAGGCGCCGTCGCTGGCCTCGGCGACTTCGATCGCGCGGCGCAGCACCGTCAGCGTGGCCTCGGGCAGGCGGATCCAGCCGCCAGCCGGCGCGCGGTTGTAGCGCGACAGGTCCGACAGCGGCGCCCAGGGGCTCATCTGGGTCACCACGGCGTCCAGCGCGCGCTGGACCATGGCCTCGAGCGCGGGAAGGTCAACGGTCGCCGGCAGCACCGCCTTGGCCGACCAGGTCGTGCCCATGGTCGCGCCGCCGAACGCGCGGACGCTTCCGCCGACGGGGCGGGCGGGCGGCGTGGTCAGGGCGGGGACGAGGACGCGGGGCATGGCTTTTCAGAAACAGAAAAAAGCCGTGTCATCCCGGCCGCAGCGAAGCGGAGAGCCGGGACCCAGGAGCGGCGGCACCGGGCTTGGCCCCTGGGTCCCGGGTCGGCTACGCCGCCCGGGATGACACGGCTGTTTGAGGGTTAAGGCCGCTGGGCTTCGATGACGGCGGTATAGCTGGCGCTAACGCCGTTGCCGGCCAGCGGCGTGGCGGGGCCTTGCGGGGCCGCGCCGGGCGCGCCCGGGCCTCCGGGACCACCCGGGCCGCCCATGCCGGGGCCTCCAGGACCGCGGCCGGTCTCGCCGGAGCGGACCGTGGCGTTGACCCAGTACATGCCGGCTTCCGGCAGGGTGAACTTCACCGCGCCGTCGGCGCCGGTCTTGACCTTGATCTCGCCGGGCGTGGCGCGCCAGCGGGCGCCGCCGGGGATGAAGGTGACTTCCAGGTCGGCGGCGGGCTTGCCGTCCAGCACGAACTTGAAGGTCGCCGGCTCGGTGGCCACCACGTCGGTCGGATTGGTCACCGGGACCAGCTCCAGGCCCTTGCCGGTCGGGGCCAGGGCGCCGGCCGAGGGCTTGTCGCGGGTCACGAAGGTCTCGTTGCGGCTGGCCATCTTGATGGTCTTCAGGTCGGCGGCGCCGGCCGGGACCTGCTTGGCGAAGTCCTCGGCCGAACCCCGGAAGCGCTTGACCTCGCCGTTCTCGGTCCAGCTGGCCATGACCGAGTTGCTGGCGGTGAAGATCTTGTAGGTTCCCGGCTTGGTCAGCTGGACGTCGAAGGTCGAGCGGTACTGGCCGGTCGAGGCGTTCTGGATCTTGTCGGCCGCGCCGTCCGGACCCAGGACCTGGACGCCGTCGGGGCGCATCGGGCGGTGGTCGGGATAGAACAGCTCGTTGGAGATGGCCGCGTCGACCGTCACCCAGGCGTTGTCGCCCGACAGGGTGGTGAAGGCCGGCAGCAGCCAGCCCCGGTGGGCCGAGGCCGACATCGGCAGGGCCAGGGCCACGCCACCAATCAGCAGGGGGGCGGCGACGGCGAGAAGGCGCTTCTTGAAGGTCATGGCTTTTCTCACTTCACGGAAACGGTGACGGCGCCGAGTTCGGCGGAACCCTTGGCGGTGGCGGGCTTGCCCGGCTTGCCCCAGGTGAAGGGCACGCGGACGGCCTCGTGGCCGCCGACTTCGCGAGCGGCCTCGACGACCAGGTTGTACTGGCCGGGCTTGAGGTCCTTCAGCGCGCCCTTGGAGCCGGCGAAGACCAGCTTCTGCGGGCCCGGCGCGCGGGTCGCGCCGCTGATCCCGTCGGCGGGGAAGCTCATTTCGCGGCCCGCCTTGCGCCACCACTGGCGCATGTCCTTCAGCCACTTGGCGCCGTGGTCTTCCTTGTTGTCGGCGTCGTACCAGACCGCCAGGGTGCCGGCGGCGCTGGCGTCGGCCGGGTTCTCGATCCAGATCGAGACGTAGGGCTTGTGGTATTCGGCGACCGACAGGCGCGGGATCTCGACCGTGACGTTGAGATCGGCGGCCAGGGCCGGGGCGCTCGCGACAGCGGCGCCGGCAAAGGTGAGCAGCGAAAGCTTGGACTTCACGGTGTCTGCCTCAAAGGTGGACGAACAGGATGACGAGGATGACCGGCGCGGCCAGGCCAAGGCCCACCAGGGGCCAGGTCAGGGGCCGCGCGCGGGCGTGGAACTGCAGCAGGATCAGGCCGGTGACCGTGAAGATCACGCAGGCTGCGGCGAAGATGTCGATGAACCAGCTCCAGGCCTTGCCCGAATTGCGGCCCTTGTGCAGGTCGTTGAGCAGGGAGACGACGCCGCGCGTCGTCTTCTCATGCTCGATCGCGCCGGTCTCGCGGTCGATCGACAGCCAGGCGTCGCCGCCCGGACGGGCCAGGGCGACATAGACCTCTTCCGGCGACCACTCGCCCTCGCGGCCGGCGACGTCGGCGCCGACGGCCTTGTCGAGGAAGGGCTCAAGCTGCACGGGCAGGGGGCGCTTGCCCTCTTCCGGACCCTTGGCCAGCACGGCCAGCAGCTCGGGCGGCAGGGTGGCCTTGCGGCTGACGACCTTGGGCTGGGCCTCGATCTGGCCGGCGTGGTTCAGGGTGATTCCGGTGACCGCGAAGGCCAGCATGCCGATCAGCGACACGGCCGCGCTGATCCAGTGCCACTGGTGCAGCTGCTTCAGCCAGAAGGAGCGGCGGTGCTGGTCGGCGGCGGACTTCACGGGCGTTCGAGGAACCTTGGCGATGGAGGCTCGTCCTTACTTGAGAACGAATTGCAATATCAAGCGCGAAGGCGAGCCACGCGCCGGATTATCGCTTTTCCGCATCTCAGGTGTCGATCGGATGTCGGAATGTCGCCGCGGCGTTACAGTCAAGCTTGGCCGTCGCGCGCGTCCGGCCGCCGGAAGGTGGCGACCAGCACGTCGCGGATCGCCGGCTGGCTCGGGTCGAGCGGGCGGATCGCGGTGACGCCGTGCAGCACCCGGTGGTCGTCGACGCAGACCATGTCGCCGGGCGCGGTCAGGGTGAAGGAGCCCAGGCTCGCTCCGTCGGGCGCATAGATGTCGGTGACGCCGCTGTCGACGTTGCGGCGGTCGACCAGCATGACCATCACCCAGTCGACGCCGTCGCGGTGCGCGCCCTCGGGCGTCGGTTGGCCCGCCATGTCGGCGCGGGCCTCGATGCGGAACTGATGCAGCTCGACGTGCCAGGCCGGCGGCGGATCGGTCGTCAGCGGCTGGAAGAGCTCAAGGCCCGCCGCGATCACGCCGCGCGTCACGGGGTGGTCGGCGATCGCCTCGGTCACCGGCTCGAACCAGCGCTGCACGCCGCCGTTCAGCGGGTTGTAGTCGCGGCTCTGCCAATGGGGCTGATGCGGTTTGCGGGCGACGCCGTCGGGCGAGACCGCGAAGGCGGCGAACCGCCGCCGGCGATAGCGGCCGCCGTCGGCCATGAAGCCGTCCAGCGGCAGGTCGTTCCAACTATCAGCGAACGTCTTGAAGCTTGTGGCCGCCTCGGCGCCGAGCAGCGCCAGGGTCTCGGGGCCCTCGAAGCGGACGAAACCGTCGGCGGCCAGCGCCTCGCGCGCGCTCACGCCACCGCGTCCGGCTTGAAGAAGAGGCCCAGCTTCAGGCTCTTGGCGATGCGTTCGGCCTTCTGGCCGATGATGGCGGCGCGAGGCGCATCGAACAGGTCGGCGCAGGTCTGATGGAACAGACCGAGCCAAGGCGTGAACAGGCCCTCGGTGATGCCCTCGACCGACTGGTGCGCGACCATCGGCTGGCCCTTGTAGCGACCGGAGGTGTTCAGCACCGACGACCAGAAGTCCTTCAGCGTGGCCAGGTGCTGGGGCCAGCCATCCTCGCCGATCGCCCTCTCGAAGATCGGGCCCAGGCGGTGGTGCTGGCGGACGCGCGCGTAGAAGGTCTCGACCAGCCGGTCGATCTCTTCGTCGGTGAACGGGGCGGCGTCGGCGCGAGCCTGGGCGCGGTCGGAAGCGGACATGGCCGCGATATGGGCCTTTACGCGCCGGGACTGAACCCCGGCGCGATCAAACTTGGCTTTCGATTGTTACTTAAGGACGCTAGCCCGGATGACCCGGAAACTGCTTGGCCTCGTCGCAGATGCCGTACCAGTCGGGCTTTTCCGCCACGAACTCGTGGAAGCGGTTGCGCACCTGCGGGTCGTCATCCAGCGCATGGGCGGCGATGGGGAACGTTTCGTCCTCGGAGAGGATCTCGCCCAAGGCCGTGCCGCAGACGCCGCAGAAGCACCGGCCGTACTTGTAGGGCGGCTCGGGCGCGTAGCGGATGACCGCTTCTCGACCGTTCAGCCATTTCAGCGTCGAGCGGGACACGATCACGAACGTGCTCGCGCCCACCTTGCGGCAGCGCGAGCAGTGGCAGGTGCCCATCATGCGGGGCGGTTCCAGCAGCTCGAACTTCACGCGGCCGCAGCAGCAACTTCCATGGATCGTCATTGATTCCTCCCGCGCGCAGGGTGGAGGAGCCACGAGCCAGGAACTGTCAGCAGGCTCGCGCCCCGGGCTGAGCGACCGGGGCGCTTGCCGGCCACGGTCACGCCACCGTCAGCGTGGCCTTCTTCAGGTCGACCGAGTTCGGGCCGACCAGGATCGAGAAGTCGCCCGGCTCGACGACGCGCTGCATGTCGAGGTTCCACATCCACAGGTCCGAGGGCTTGATCTCGAAGGTGACCGTGGTCTTGGCGCCGGGGGCCAGGGTGACGCGCTTGAAGTGCTTCAGCTCCAGCACCGGACGGGTGACCGTTGCGGTCTCGTCGTGGACGTAGAGCTGGACGACTTCATCGCCCGCCATCTTGCCGGTGTTGGTCACGTCGACCTCGACCTTGACGCTCTCGCCCTGGCCGATCCTGGCCTTGGCCAGGCGCGGGCCCGAGATGTCGAAGGTCGTGTACGACAGGCCGAAGCCGAACGGATAGAGCGGGGTGACGTCGCCGCCCAGATAGCCGCGACGGGCCGTGGGCTTGCGGTTGTAGTAGATCGGCAGCTGGCCGACGTTGCGGGCGATGCTGACCGGCAGCTTGCCGCCCGGATTGGCGCGGCCGAACAGCACGTCGGCGGCGGCGTTGCCGGTCTCCTGGCCCAGGTACCAGCCCTCGATGATGGCGTCGGCCCGCTCGGCCAAGAGGTTGATCGACAGCGGGCGGCCGTTCAGCAGGAACACCACGGTCGGCTTGCCCAGGTCGAAGATCGCCTTGGCCAGGTCGTTCTGCTGGCCGATCAAATCGAGGCTCTCGCGGTCGCCCAGGTGGTTGTCGGCCCAGGCCTCGCGGCTGGTCTGCTCGTTGTCGCCCAGCACCATGACGACCACGTCGGCCTTCTTGGCGACCTCGACGGCTTCGGCGATCAGCTTGGCGTTGACGGCCGGGTCGGTGAAATTGACCTTGTCCTGGGCCCAGATGCGCTGCTCGGTGATGCGCACGGCCTCGGCGTAGTCGAGGGCGAAGCCCTGGGCCTTGGCCTCGGCGGTCAGGCCCTCATAGATCGACACCACGTGGCGCGGCACGTCGGAGTAGCCGCCGATCGGCGTGTCCTTGGCGTGCGTGCCCAGAAGGGCCAGGCGCTTGATCTTCTTGCCGTCCAGCGGCAGCACGCCCTTATCGTTCTTCAAGAGCACGACGGCCTTGCGGGCGGCCTCGCGGGCCAGGGCGACGGCGTCCGGCGTCGCGGTCTTGGCGTCGGCGGTCTTCTCGTCGCAATAGGGGTTCTCGAACAGGCCGCCCTCGAACTTCATGGTCAGGACGCGGGCCACCGCGGCGTCGACCTCGAACTGCGGAATGCGGCCGGCCTTCACCAGCTCGGGGATCAGGGCGTAGGCCTCGCCGTCGGGCAGCTCGACGTCGACGCCAGCGTGCAGCGCGCGCACGGCGGTCTCGCCCAGGTCGTTGGTCAGCTTGTGGCGGCTGATCATCTCCTTGATGGCGAAGTAGTCGCTCTGGACCGAGCCCTTGTAGCCCCACTCCTCGCGCAGGATCTTGGTCAGCAGCCAGCGGCTGCCGTGCGAGGGCACCCCGTCGATCTCGTTGTAGCTGGGCATGACGGCGCGGACCGGCAGCTCCTTCACCGCGCGCTCGAACGGCGGGAAGAAGTTCTCGCGCAGGATGCGCTCGGAGATCTGGGCCGGGCCGACATTGGTGCCGTTCTCGGGCTGGCCGTGGCCGGTCATGTGCTTGAGGGTGACGAACACCTTGTCCTTGGCCAGCGGCAGCGTGCTGCCCTGGAAGCCGCGGATGGCCGCCAGGCCGATCTCGGCGCAGAGGTGCGGGTCTTCGCCGTAGGTCTCCTCGATCCGACCCCAGCGCGGGTCGCGAGCCACGTCGACGACGGGGGCCAGCGCCAGGTTCGAACCGCGGGCGCGCATCTCGCGGGCGGCGACGGCGAAGATCTTCTCGGTCAGATCGGTGTCGAAGGTCGAGGCCAGAGCGATGGCCTGCGGGAAGCTGGTCGCGTCGCGGGCGACATAGCCGTGTAGGGCCTCGTCGTGCATCAGCATCGGGATGCCCAGGCGCGTCTTCTCGACCGCCCACTTCTGGGCTGCGTTGGTGTAGCGGGCGGTTTCCTTGGCGTTGCGGTTGATCGCGCCGTCGTCGGCGCCGGCCGCCGCGCCGATCACCGTCACGGGCTTGGCGCCCTTGCGGTCGGACGGGCGCGAGATCTGGCCGAGGCCATTGGGGAAGTTCTTGCTGGCTTCTTCCGGCGAGAACTCGCCGTCGGGGGTCTGGATCTTGGACTTGGTCAGCCAGATGCCGATCAGCTGGGCGGCCTTTTCCTCCAGCGTCATGCGGCCGAGCAGGTCCTGGACGCGGGCGTCGATCGGCTGGGTCGGGTCCTTGTAGAGCGGCTTGCCGGCCGCGGAGGTCTTCGGGGCCTTGCTGGCGGTCTGGGCGAGGGCCGGCATGGCGGCGGCCGAGAGGGCGGCGAGGCTCGCGCCGAACAGGCGGCGGGTGATGGCGGTGGTCATCTGGTCGTTTCCCCGGGGCTACGCGGTTGGCGCGGCGGCTCTGGGGCCGCCTTCAGGCGGCACTATGGGGGCAGTTGTCTGACCACTCAAGCCGGAAATGTTACCGGTCTCATAGGTTGGGCGGAAATAACTGGCGCGCTCCTGAGAGCCCTTTGGCTGAGGGCAGGATCGGAGACGTGGGATCTCTCAAGCCGAAGCAAATCGAAATGTCCGCTCCGTTGATTACACAACTGCGTGCTGAGGTGGTTTCAGTCGCCGATCCTCATACTCACGAGGTTACGTGGTTTGCGGTATGGCGTTGGACAGGTGCTCCGAGCACTTGCTACGCCCGGCCTGAGCCGAGCGAACCAGGGGCCATCGATTGGACTGATCGCTGGAATCTCTCAACGCAAGCGGAAAGGGATCTGATGATCGGGAGGGGCATCGTGATCTGGGACGACCCACCTCACTTCCTGCGTTGGCCGTGACAAGAGCCTTCTTTGCGCCGCTAGTGCAGCGCGAAGCCTACGGCCGGCGGCGGGGCCGTCTGCGTCTCGTCCATCCACGCGGGCCAGACGGCCGTCGGCCAGCCGCCGATCACATATTGCGCGCGTACGATGCCCAGCCATTGCCGTAGGGGAGCGTTCAGCAGGGCCAGGCTGGCGCCCTGGTCGTCGCCCTCCGCCTTGAACACCAGGAGCACGCCGTCGGGGCCCGTCGCGATGTCGATGCTGGTCACGCAGCCGCCTTGGGTTTGCGCCGCGACGGGCGGTTCGGCCTCGAGCGCGGCCTCGGCGGCCTGCTGGGCGAACTCCTGCAGCAGCGCGTCGCCGCCTTGCTGCTCCAGCCACTCGACGAGGCGAGGGATCAGCACGCCCAGCATCCGCTGGGTCAGCCACAGCACCAGGGTCTCGCCCTCGGCCGTCTCGCCCGACAGGCGGATGCGGTCCTCGTTGACGACATACTGGGTGGTGACGCGCTGCAGCGCCTGGGGCGCGGGCGTGGGAAGCTCTTGGTCCATCGCCACGACAGATAGCCGCTCGCGGGGCCGCGCGCCAAGATCGCCGAGGATGGGGGGAGAGGCCAGACGCGAAAAGGGCCCGCCGAGGGAGAGGGGGGTGGCGGGCCCTTGGTACGCGTTCAGAGGGAATGAACAGGCGGGAAGATGGCACAATCGCCGGCTTCCCGCCCTTCTGCATTTCGTCGCAGGCTGCGAGGCGTTCGCAGCCTATTTGCGCGGCGTCAGGATGTCGTCGAGGCGCGTGGGAACGCCGGCGATCTTCTCCAGGCGCGGGTAGCGCAGGCCGCCGCGATAGTCGATCTTGACGCTCTTGTAGCGCGAGCCGTCCTTGATCAGCAGCTCGACCAGCGGGTTCTCCGGCTTGGCCGCGGCGGTGACGGCGGCCTTCAGCTTGTCGCCGTCGAAGGCCTCGCCGTTGACGGCCACCACCGTCAGGCCCTGGATCAGGCCGGCCTTGAACGCCGGGCCGCCCCACTGGACGTCGCGGATCACGCCGTCCGAGCCCACGGTCAGGCCCAGGGAGTAGCTCAGCGCCGTGCTCTTGGAGCTGGTCTCCGACGCCTTCATGAACTCGTTGGGCGTGGTGGCGTAGACCAGCTTGTAGCCGCCGCGCTCCAGGCCATCCAGCGGGCCCTTCTCCTGCACCTCCTGGATGCGGGTCTTCAGGAAGCTGGCCCAGTCGTAAGGGTACACGCCGTTCAGCGTGCTGACCACGTCGTCGAACGTATAGGTGCGCGGCACGTAGGAGCCGTTGTCGACGCCGAAGAAGGCCTTGGCGAAGTCGTCCAGCGACTTCTTGCCGCCGGTCTTCTCGCGGATCAGCGTGTCGGCGTCGAGCCAGACCAGCAGGCCTTCGGAATAGTAGTCCTCGCTGCGCTGCCACGACAGCCACGACAGCGGCTTGCGGTTGGCGATGATCGGGTCGTTGGTGGTGTCCTGCACCGGACGCCAGTCGCGGCCGCGACGGTTGTCGTAGAGCGCGGCGGTGGCGGCGAACGAGTCCAGGGTCTGCTGCTTGGTCATCAGGCCCGAGCGCGCGGCCAGGACGTTGCCCCAGTACTGGGTCTGGCCCTCATAGACCCACATCATGCTGTCGCGCATCGGCACGTTGAGGTTGGGCGTCCACAGGTCGGCGGCGCGGCGGAACTTGCCGTTCCACGAGTGGGTGTATTCGTGGGGCAGCAGGGAGCGGCCGGTGAACTGCTTGTCCCAGTCGGTGAAGTACTTGGGCGAGACGCCGTTTTCGGAGCTGCGGTGGTGCTCCAGGCCGATGCCGCCCAGCTTTTCCGACATGGCGACCAGGAAGTCATAGTGGTCGTAGTGGTGCGAGCCGTACAGCTTGTAGGCCTGCTGGACGAGGTCCTTGTGGGCCTGGATCTGCTCGGGCTTGGCCTCGAGGTTCTCGGGGCTGTCGGCGACCAGGTTCAGGCGCACGGGGGCCGGGCCGGTCGGGTCGAGGTCGATCGACTTGAAGTACTTGCCGGCGAAGATCGGGCTGTCGACCAGGGTCTCGACCGTGGTCGGCTTGAAGGTCGTGACCTGGCCCTCGGTCTTGGCGGTCTCCAGCGCCGTGGCCAGCTTCCAGCCTTCCGGCAGCTTGACGCTGGCCTCGATCGGGATCTTCCGGGTGTAGTAGCCGGCCGGATACATGGTCACCTGCAGCCACTGCAGGTTCAGCATCTCGGGCGTGACCTGGATGCGGCCGATGCGGCTCTCGACGGCCGTCAGGAACTGGTAGCTGACCTGGATCTCGCTGACGCCGGCCGGCACGTCCACGTGGAAGGCGTGGACGTTGACGACGTCGCGCGTCCAGGGGATGCGCTTGCCGTTGGCCGTGACCACCAGGCCCGCCAGCTTGTCGAGGTCGTTGCGCGGCGAGTGGCCGCCCGGCACCCACTGCGGGTACAGGAACACGAAGTGGCCGGCCTTGCTGACCGGCATGGTGGTCGTGACGTTCCAGATCTTGCGGTCGATGTCGGTGGCGTCGACGGCCACCTTCAGCGCGCCGGCGTAGGGGACGTCCTTGGGCGCGGGGATGGGCGCGGTCGGGGCGGCCGACTCCGGCCAAGGCTGCGAGCCGATCGGGCTGGGGACCTGGGCCAGGGCGGCGGTGGCGGCCAGGGAAAGGACGGAGACGGAGAAGAACAGCGCTTTCACGAAACACCCCAATTGCGGCGCGCGGGCGTCCTCCCGCGGCGAGAAGCCGGGATGTTTGTGGCGTTAACCTCAGCTTGTCGAGGCCAAGTTGGCCTCCGCATGCGGAATATGGGGTCAGCGTTTCAGGGGTGAAACGAAGCTGCGGATTCGTAATCAAAAAGATGCTCCCCCGCGATGCGGGGGAGCTGTCACGGAGTGACAGAGGGGGCTGGCTGGAGATCGGACGGGCTAGCCCCCTCCGGCCCTCTGGGCCACCTCCCCCGCATCGCGGGGGAGGATCTTCGATCAGCCCAGCGGGTCGGACGAGGTCGGAACGGTCGTGGCGGTCGTCCCGGTCGTGCTCGTCCCGCGATCCAGGCGCAGGTTGTTCTGCACGTGGTCGACTCCCGAGACCGTCTCGGCGATGGCCTCGGCGCGCTTCTTGTCCTCGCGCGAGCGGACCGTGCCCGACAGGGTGACCTCGGACTCCTGGACCGTCACCTCGATGCCCTGGGCGTCCAGCCAGGCGTCGTCGGTCAGCCGGTCGTTGACGTCGTCGCGGATGCGCTCGTCCGAGCGGCGATAGCCCTTGGGGCCGCGGCCGCGATGCTCGCCGTCGGCCTGGCGGCGCTGGGTGGCGTCGCGGTCGCCCATCCACGAGGAGACCTCGTCGCGGGCCCGGTCGAACCAGGTGCGCTCTTCATCCTGCGGCCGCGTGCGGTCGGTGCGGCTGAACGAGCGATAGGGATTGTAGTCGCCATAGGCGCCCTCGCGGCCGTAGCGGTCCCGGTCGCGGTGCTCGAAATAGCGCGCGTCGCCATAGTCGGCGGTGCGGCTGGAATAGCCGCTCGACCCGTAGTCGCCGGTGGCGCCGCCGAAGTCGTGGCCGCCGACGCGGCCGAAGTCGCCGGGCTGGCGATAACCGCCGGCGCCCGCGCCGTAGTCGGCCCCGGAGCCGGTCCGGCCATAGCCGATATCGCCGCCCTGCTGGGCCGCGCGCAGGAACTGGCTCCCGCCCCGCTGCTTGTCGCTGCGATAGCCGTCGTCGGTGCGGTATCCGCCTTCGCTCCGATAGCTGTTGTCATAGGCCGGATCCCGGCGGCGGCTGGCGTCATAGCCATAGCCCCGGTCCTGGTCGAAGTCGGGCTCGACGTCGAAGCGGCCCTCGCGATCGTTCCACCGTTGCGGCATGGGTCTTCTCCCTGGCGTTCTGGACAAACGGGCGCGGCCTCGCTGTTGAGGACCGCGTCTCGGCCCTAAGAACGGGCGGGCGGCGAGCGACGTTCCTAAGGCGGCGCTTGGCCGGTTAATCTGTGGGTAACCTGTGGGGACTCGCGGTATGGCTTGGGACGAGGTCGTTGCGTCCGGTTCTGGCGACGCGCCTCGCCAGATAAGGTGTCCGGTTCAAGCCCGGACAGTTCCGCCCACTCGCAATGCGTTTCGACGACCGCTTCCTCGAAGAACTGAAGTCCCGCCTTCGCCCGTCCGACGTCGTCGGCAAGACGGTGAAGCTGCGGCGGCAGGGGCGCGAATATGCGGGGCTGTCGCCGTTCACCAAGGAAAAGAGCCCGTCGTTCTTCGTCAACGACGAGAAGGGCTTCTACCACTGCTTCTCCAGCGGCAAGCACGGCGACATCATCAGCTTCCTGCAGGAGACCGAGCGGCTGACCTTCGCCGAGGCCGTCGAGCGGCTGGCGGCCGAGGCCGGCATGAGTCTGCCCGAGGTCGATCCCCGCGCCGCCCGCGAGGAGCAGAAGCGCTCGTCGCTCGGCGACTGGATGGAGCTGGCGGCGGCCTGGTTCGAGGGCGAGCTGCGCCGACCCGGCGGCCAGGCCGCCCGCGCCTATCTGGAAAAGCGCGGCCTGCCCGAAAAGGAATGGAGCCGCTTCCGCATCGGCTTCGCGCCCAACAACCGCACGGGGCTGAAGGACTACCTGGTCGCCAAGGGCGCCAAGCCGGGCGACCTCGTCGACGCCGGGGTGCTGATCTCGCCCGAGGACGGTGGCCAGCCCTATGACCGCTTTCGCGACCGGATCATCTTTCCGATCACCGACAGCCGCGGGAAGGTCGTGTCGTTCGGCGGCCGCGCGATGGATCCGGCCGCCCGCGCCAAGTACCTGAACGGCCCCGAGACCAGCCTCTTCCACAAGGGGCGGGTGCTGTACGGCCTGTTCGAGGCCCGCAAGATCCTGCACGCCGGCCAGAGCGGCGGCGAGAAGCCGCCGATGGTGGTGGTCGAGGGCTATATGGACGTCATCGCCTGCCAGCGCGCCGGGATCCCGGCCGTGGCGGCCATGGGCACGGCCCTGACCGAGGAGCAGATGGAGGGCCTCTGGCGCCTGCATCCGACTCCAACCCTGTGCTTCGACGGCGACAAGGCCGGCCGCCGCGCCGCCGACCGCGCCATCGACCGCGCCCTGCCGCTGCTGAAGCCCGGCCGCTCGTTCCTGTTCTCGATGCCCGTGGGCGGCAAGGACCCGGACGACGTGCTGCGCGAGCAGGGGCCCGCCGCGCTGAAGGCCCAGCTCTCCGACACCAAGCCGTTCGTCGAGGCGCTGTTCGAGCGCGAGCGCGATCTCGAGCCGTTCGACACGCCCGAGCAGCGCACCAACCTGAAGGTCCGCCTGCGGACCCTGGCGGCGACCATCGCCGACAAGGATCTGGCCCACGCCTACAAGGAAGAGCTGCTCGACCGCCTGGACGAGATGCGCGCCGCGCGGCGCCAGGCCCAGACGCCCAGCGAGGCGGGCCGCACCATGGCCCGCGCGCGCTGGGACAACACGCCCCGGCGCGGCGGCAAGGGGCGGCTGGAAGGCTCCACCGCCGAGGGCCGCCAGGCCGCCGCCGCGCTGCAGCAGGCGCCGCGCCCGTTCTCGGCCGCCCTGCTGATCGCCGCGATCCGTGATCCCAAGGTCGTCGACGACCGGATCGAGGTGCTGATGAACCAGGGCTTCGGCGACCAGCGGCTGGACGCCATCGCCCAGGAGCTCGTGAACCTGCGCATGGACGCCGACCACGTCGAGACGGCCATGGTGCGCGGGCGACTGGCCTCGGCGGGCTATGACGACCAGACCCTGGCGGCGCTGGAGCGCTCGGCCGCCCATGTGAAGGCGCTCGACGCCGCCCAAAGCGCCGCCCAGAGCCCGGAGGATGCGATCCGCGGGCTGTGGTCCCAGGCCTTCGACCTGCTGCTGCGCCTGACGGCGCTGGAGCGGGCGGTGGACGACGCCAAGGCCGACCTCGCCGACGAGAGCGACTTCCAGACCCTGCTGCGGCTGAAGACCGAACGCGACGCGGTCAAGCGTCTGATCGACAGCGGCGGCTGGACGGATCCGGGCCTCGTGGCCCAGGTGCTGCACTAGGTTCGCTCTGATCCGATCTCCCCGGCGTTCGCCAGGGAGGTCGGGCGTAGGGGGCGAGCGGAACAATATGGCCGCGCCGCCGCCAAAACCGTGCGTCCCATCTTGACACCGGCGTCACCCACAGCCACATGCCGACTCAAGGATTTGCCAAGCAGCTGATTGACATCGCTCGGGCCGCCGGAGCGCGCGCCCTTATCGAAACAGGATGTCACCCTCGCCGCCGCCCCAAGTCCCTAGCGGTCGCCGATCCTTCGGGAGCAGCGTCAGACGCGCTTATCGCCTTATGTGTCTCCGACGGGTCTCTCGCGGAGCGTTCTTACGTGGCGGAAAAGCGCGGACGCACGTCCTGACGGGAACGTGATCGCTGGGTAAGCGCTGATCAAAGGCGCGGACGAGGCCGGCAAGCCTTTTCGATACGGATTTTTTCGGCGCGCGTCTTGCAGGACGAAGGCGGCGTCGATTGCGGAGAGCTTGATGAGCACCAATTCCCCGGCCGAGACGGAAGCGCCCGAAACCACCGGCGGTGACGGTCCCCTGCTCGACCTGACCGACGCCGGCGTCAAGAAGTTCATCAAGCAGGCGAAGGCCCGCGGCTACGTCACGATGGACGAGCTGAACAAGGTGCTGCCGTCGGAGGAGGTGTCGCCCGACGCCATCGAAGACACCCTGGCCATGCTCAGCGAGATGGGCGTCAACGTCGTCGAGGCCGAGGAAGACGCCGAGGGCGGCGAGGGCGGCGAGGTCGCGACCCGCGACGAGAACACCACCGTCATCACCAGCGACAAGCCGGCCGCCTACGACCGCACCGACGACCCCGTGCGCATGTACCTGCGCGAGATGGGCTCGGTGGAGCTGCTGTCGCGCGAGGGCGAAATCGCCATCGCCAAGCGGATCGAGGCCGGCCGCGACACCATGATCCGCGGCCTCTGCGAGTCGGCCCTGACCTTCGAAGCCATCATGGTGTGGCGCGAGGAGCTGGGCTCGGGCCGCATCCTGCTGCGTGAAGTGATCGACCTGGAAGCCACCTACGCCGCGATCAACGGCGTGGCCGCCGCGCCGGCCGCCGAGGACGACGACGGTCCGGCCGAGCCGATCGACGACGAGGCCGGCGAGGCCAAGCCCGAGGGCGCCGAGGGCGAGGACGAGGACGACTTCGACGACGGCGCCGGTCCGACCGTCAGCGCCATGGAAGGCGAGCTGCGCGAAGGCGTGATGGCCATCCTGGACGCCATCGCCAGCGAGTTCGAGAGCTTCCGCAAGCTGCAGGACAAGCTGGTCGGCAGCCGCCTGAAGGGCGAGGACCTGTCGGACGCCGACCGCAAGGCCTATGAAGGGCTGTCGGCGACGATCATCCAGCACCTGAAGACGCTGAAGCTGAACAACAACCGCATCGAGGCCCTGGTCGAGCAGCTCTATGCGATCAACAAGCGCCTGATCGGCCTGGAAGGCCGCCTGCTGCGCCTGGCCGACAGCTACGGCATCAGCCGCGCCGAGTTCCTGAAGGCTTATTTCGGCTCCGAGCTGAACCCCAACTGGGGTGAGCAGGTCAAGGCGATGGGCGTGCGCTGGACCAAGTTCGTCGAGAACGACAACAGCTCGATCAGCGACATCCGCCAGGAGATCGCCGCCCTGGCCACCGAGACCGGCGTGCCGATCGACGACTACCGCCGCATCGTCCAGACCGTGCAGAAGGGCGAGCGCGAGGCCCGTCAGGCCAAGAAGGAGATGGTCGAGGCCAACCTGCGTCTCGTGATCTCGATCGCCAAGAAGTACACCAACCGCGGCCTGCAGTTCCTGGACCTGATCCAGGAAGGCAACATCGGCCTGATGAAGGCCGTCGACAAGTTCGAGTACCGCCGCGGCTACAAGTTCTCGACCTACGCCACCTGGTGGATCCGTCAGGCCATCACCCGCTCGATCGCCGACCAGGC
>NZ_QFQZ01000147.1 GCF_003243465.1 Caulobacter segnis | reverse complement strand
ACGGCCACGCCAACGCGGTCGTTGCGCACACGCTCGCGGAGGACGGGCTGAAGTAGGCAATCAAATACCCGACCTCCCCGGCGAATGCCGGGGCCCAGTTTCACCCTTACCGGTCGATGTATTCGCGCCTAAAGCCTCTACGTCCTCTCAGGCGTCCGTGGGTTCGATCTGGGCCCCGGCATTCGCCGGGGAAGTCGGACTGATAGCTACCGCATCGCCGCCCGGATCTTCGCCGCCATGACCTCCAGGTCCTTCGGGGCGGCCTTGGCGTTCTCGGCGAGATAGGCGGGCTTGCCGGCGATGCGGGGGATCACGTGGACGTGCAGGTGCGGCACGCTCTGGCCGACGCCGTTGTTCTGGACGACCATGAAGCCCTCCAGGCCCAGCGCCTCGACCTCGGCCCGGCCCACCCGCTGGACGACGGCCATGACCTTGGCCAGGTCGGCCGGGTCCATCTCCAGGATGTTGCGGGCCTTGGAGGTCTTGGAGATCACCAGCACGTGGCCCGGCTCCATCGGGGCGTAGTCCATGAAGGCCAGGACGTCGGCGTCCTCGTAGACCTTGAACACCGACTGCTCGCCGCGCAGGACCTTGGCGAAGGGGTTGTTCTCGTCATAGGCGGCGTTGAGCGGGATCTGGGCGCCGCCCGGGGTGATGGTCGGATCGAAGCGCGCCAGCCAGCGCATGACCTCGCTCGTCAGGGCGATGCGGGAATCCGAGAAGCTGTGATCGGTCGGATACTGGGCCTCGACGACGGTGTCGGGGTGGGCCTCGCGCGCGGCCCTGGCGAGGCCGGCGGTCATCTGGCCGATGCCGCGCTCGGCGCCGATCAACAGCAGCGGTCGCGCGGCGATGGTCCGCGACAGGGCGGCCAGGTCCAGCTTGGTCCGGTCGCGAGCGACCTCGGCGATCAGGGCCTCGGGACTGGTCCCGGCCAGGGGCGCGGTGTCGGGCCGAAGGTCAGCGGCCAGCGCCTTGGGCGAAAGCTTGGCGAAGCGCGGATCGCCGCCGATGTTCCAGGCGTCGATCAGGATGGTCCCCGCCACCGCCGAGGGCCGCGCCGCCGAGGCGCTGGCGGCCATGAACCCGCCCATGCTGTGGCCCGCCACGACGATGCGCTTGGGGTCGATCCGGTACTTGGCGACGTTGGCCGGGTTGGCCAGGAAGTCGACGGCCGCCGCGGCGTCGGTCCGCGCATGGGCGAAGCTGAACGCGCCGCCGCTGCCCCACGAGCCGCGATAGTTGATCCGCAGCACGTTCCACCCGGCCCGGCGGACGGCCTGCATCAGGTCGACATTGGTCTCGTTGCCGGGAAAGCCGTGCAGGAACAGCATCGTCGGATGCGGCTTGTCGCCCGACGCCAGGTACATCACCGCGTTGATCTTCGAGCCCGCCACGTCGATCTGGAACGCGGCCATGCCGGCCGGATGGTCCTTGTCCTTGACCGGATCGGCGACCACGGCCCGGGGCGTCGGCGGGGCCTTCAGCTCGGCCAGGGCCGGCGAGGCGAAGGCCAGCAGGAGCGCGGAGAGGGCGGCGGCGAGGCGGTGCATGTACGGGTTCCCTTGGAAGCGCCGCACTATTACCCTTCTCCCCTTGCGGGAGAAGGTGGCGCGGAGCGCCGGATGAGGGGGTGAAAGTCTTGTCCGATCCGTTCGCGCGACCCCTCACCCGACCCGCTGCGCGGGCCACCCTCTCCCGCAAGGGGAGAGGGTTTGGGGCGGGTGTTGATATCCCCCGCCGTTTCGTCTATACGGCCCGCCTCTTCGACGGAGTCCGCTCCGCTGGAGAACCTGTTTGAGAACTGCGGGGCGTGGGGTCACCAACGCCGTAACCGGGGAAGAGCCCTTCCTCGCCGTCGGGAGACAGGGATAGAGACGCCAAGTTCTCCTGCCCAGCGGCTTTCGCCCGGGGCGGAGCGCGGCCGACTTTCCTTGGAACAGGCATATGCGACTCGCACGCGGGAGCGATCCCGCTTGGGTTTCGCATCTGGCTGCCGGAATGGTCCGGCCGCTGCTAACTGAGTAGGAGACCGCAATGGACCGCGCTCAAAAGCAGGAGTCGATCGAATCGCTGAAAAGCGTGTTCGCCGACGCCGGCGCTGTCGTCGTGACCCACTACATGGGTCTGACCGTTGCGGAAATGACCGACCTTCGTCTTCGCCTCCGCAAGGAAGGCGCCGCGATCAAGGTTGTGAAGAACACCCTGGCCCTCAAGGCTCTGGACGGCAAGCTCGGTGACAAGGGCGAACAGCTCTTCACCGGCCCGGTCGCCATCGCCTACGGCCCGGATGCTGTCTCGGCCGCCAAGGTCGCGGTGCAGTACGCCAAGGAAAACGACAAGTTCAAGCTCGTCGGCGGCGTTCTGGACCAGACCAACGTGCTGGACGAGAACGGCGTGCGCGCTCTGGCGACCCTGCCGTCGCTGGACGAACTGCGTGGCAAGCTCATCGGCCTCATCCAGGCTCCGGCGACCAAGATCGCTGGCGTCCTGCAGGCCCCGGCTGGCCAGCTGGCTCGCGTTTTCAACGCCTACGCGACCAAAGACGCCGCGTAACGGTCATCCCCGCATCTATCCCAATCTCTCTAAGGAACTGACACATGTCCAAGCTCGAAAAGCTGGTTGAAGAACTGTCCACCCTGTCGGTGCTGGAAGCCGCTGAACTGTCGAAGCTGCTGGAAGAAAAGTGGGGCGTCTCGGCCGCCGCTCCGGTCGCCGTGGCCGCCGTCGCCGGCGCCGCCGCTGCTCCGGCCGAAGCTGCTGAAGAGCAAACCGAGTTCACCGTCGTCCTGGTCGACGGCGGCGACAAGAAGATCAACGTGATCAAGGAAGTCCGCGGCGTCCGTCCGGACCTCGGCCTGAAGGAAGCCAAGGACCTGGTCGAAGGCGCTCCGCAGAACGTCGTCGAGAACGTCTCGAAGCAACAAGCCGAAGAGATCTCGAAGAAGCTCACGGAAGCCGGCGCCAAGATCCAAATCAAGTAATTCGGTCCGCGCCTCGCGCGCGGAACGGGTTCCTTTTGGACCTGCCGAAGCGGCCTCGGAGGGAAACCTCCGGGGCCGTTTTCTTTTTGGCGCGGTGGCGGGGAGTGACGTTTCTCGCTCGTCACACGCACCAAGCTACACATAGTCAAGTTGCGCGGCCATTATTCCCGACATTAAGGTTACCTTACCCGTCATGCGTCTGGGAGGGCGACATGAAACTCGACCGTGCCGTGAGCGTAATTCTCTTGACCCTTGCGGTGTCGACGCCCGCGTTTGCTCAGAGCAAAATGAAGGTGGCGATTGAGGCTACATCGGATGATCGGGTTGGTCGGCAGTTCGTCTTTCACGTCCGCGATCAGATTGGCCGGTCCGGGATGTTCGCTGAGGATCCATCTGGCGCGCTAAAGGTCAACATTGTGACGCTCGATCCTGACGAAAGTGTACAGGGTAACCGAACAATCTATAGCTACACGTTCCTCGTTTCTGGTGGTGAGGATCGCCTGGACAGCTACCTCACTAGTGGCGTCGGTATATGCGGTTTGCAAAAGGTTCAGAGTTGTGCCCAGCGCATCTTCACGGAATTGGGCGAGCAGGTTGAAACTCTGAGGTCTATACTTGCAAAGACGAAAGATAAGAATTTCTAAGATCACCTCATTGTGTCGCTCCTCGTGTTTCCGTCGCGCGAGGCGTAATTGTATGGCTTCTCCTTCTACTCAGCCCGACCTCCCCAGGTCGGAGCTAGACTTACATCTCTTGGAGGCTGGAGCGTGCGGGGCTGATAAGGTCAGTCAAGGACGGCTTCGCCGCCGCCGCGCGGCCGCCCGGAGGGCGGTCCTTGAGTGACCTGATCAGCCCCGCGATCGTCTCGCCGCGGGATGTAAGGATGGCTCCCTCTCCGGGGGGGAGAAGAACTCCGACCCATCGCTCCCTCTTCCATGTGTTCAGACCGGGGACATCCGTGACAGGTGTTCGGAGACATCCGTGACGGTTGAGGATGATCAGATTGGCTGGTTGAGG
>NZ_QFQZ01000057.1 GCF_003243465.1 Caulobacter segnis | reverse complement strand
GGCTCTGGGCTATATCAGCCCCGCCGAGATGGAACGCAGAGCGGCTTAACCCCGTCCACTTTTTCGGGGGAAGATCAGGTGCTCTTTGATCCGTCGGATAAGCGGTTCAGCCAGCGCTTGTTGGTCAGCCGGCAAGTGCTGCCACAGGGGCTTTCCAAGCGCGTGAGACACGCTGTCGATGACTTGGCCTTGGGTGTCGATCCGAACACCCAGGACACCGCCCAGGAACGCGATGACAAAGACCTTCTCGCCATCGTTGGTGCGCTCGATCCGAACACTATTGATGATCGCGGAAAACGCCTGACGGAGCTTGGAACGTGCCTGTTGGCTCACCAGCGGATCATCGGACATGGCGGCTTCGCGGATGTCGTTGACGCGCCTTAGATGCTCAACGGCACCCACCTTGCCCGAGGCGCGCTCAATGTCCCCGATTGTCTGCTGAAGCTCCTCTGTGAGCCCGTCTATCTCGGTCTTGAGGTCGCGCGCCATGTCGAGCGCGTCTTGGTCGTCCTCATCGAAATTCGACATAATGCGCTTACGGCGAGCCCGCTTGTCAGCGATGACCTTTTCCAACTCAGCCCGCTTGATCTGAGCTTCGCGCAGCTCGCCCGTGACTTGGAAAAAGCGGTCGTCCATCGCGAGGTCTAGGCAGATGTCTAGGGCTGTCTGCTCGAACGCCTCATAGGCAAAATACCCTCGCTCCTCGCACCTACCCTCACCGGAAATCTGGCACCGAATGTAGGTGTATTTGACACCCTTCCTGTTGGTGCTGGACGAGAGGTAGGCCGTGTTTCCGCACTTGCCGCAGAACGTCAGCCCCGCGAACAGGTTTGAGTAACCCGACTTTGCGCGCTGGCCCTTGGTGTGTTTTCGCGACTTCTCGGCTGCTCGTGCTTTGGCGACGAGATCGGCGTCCACGATGCGCGGATAGAAGCCATGCAGCACCTTCCCCAGGAACATGCCTGCCTCGGGAACGAAGTCACCTTCAACAGCCGGATTGTTGATGAGTTGCCGGATAGCCGTGCGGCCCCAACCCGGCTTCTTTCGCCAAACACCCCAGGGCTCGACGGGTATTTCGTTCAGCCGCTTGGCGATGGTCACGGCACCGATCCCATCGGCCGACCACTGGAAGATGTCGTTGACGATCTTGATACGCTCGTCGTTCTCGATCCAGCCGTTGCACTCCGCGTTTCGCTCCAGCCAAAGGGGAACCCGACCGGCGAGGTTGGTCCAGGCGCCTTGCTTGCGTTCAGCCAAATTCCAGAGTCGCGTCTTGGCGCTGATCATGCGCTGCGATTTTTTGGCACTCTCTTCGTGGTTCTGTGCAGCACGTATGGCCGTGCCCAGGAACGTCTCAATGGTCGGGTTTGCGGTGAACACCTGACCAGTGTCAGCAAGAGCGATTTGAACGCCCTTGCTGGTTATCCCGTGAATCCAGGCCATTGCTTCCTGCACGGGGCGACGAGACAAGCGGTCCAACCGCTCAGCAAGCAGGACAGTCCCACGCGGGATTTCACCGCGTTCTACCTTCGCCGCGAACTGTCCGAGTTCGGCGTCAGGTAGCAGATGCTCGCCCTTGAAGGCTGACTTGCCTCTGTCAGTGAGGGTTCCGGTAACGGACCATCCCTTACCCTGTGCGAACTGCTCACACATGCGGGATTGCCGGGTCAGAGTGTCGCCTTGCTCCTGCTCATCGGTGGAAAAGCGACGGTAAATCAGGACGTTTGCGCTCATAAGCCGAGCCGTAACACATGTGCGCTGAATGCACACTACTTGGACAAGAAGAACCAGCTGATCGCCGACGAGGTGATGAACCGCGGCACGGTCGACCACGCGCCGGTCTATCCGCGCGAGGTGATGCGCCGGGCGCTGGAGCTCTCCAGCAGCAACCTCATCATCGTCCACAACCACCCCTCGGGCGATCCGACGCCCTCTCGCCCGGACATCGACATGACCAAGCAGATCGTCGAGGCCGGAAAAGCCCTGAAAATCGCCGTACACGATCATTTGGTGGTCGGCCGCGAGGGCGTGGCCAGCTTCAAGGCGCTCGGGCTGATGTGAGGGTTCGGGCTGGAGCTATTTCCCGCCTTCCTCGCCCTTGTGGCGAGGCCCCAGGGTTCGGCTTGGTCGCTCACTCCAGGCACAGGCGCGGCGGGCCTTGTCGCCAGATCGTCGAATGTCTGGACAGCTGAACGGTGGGTCCCAGGCACAAGGCCTGGGAAGGCGATGTTTGTGGGATTTGTCTATCCTCACGCCTTGACGCGCCCCATCCCAACCTTGAGCGTCGCGGCTTCAGTCTGTCCGGAGTCCGCCCATGCGTCGCCTGCTCACCGCTCTCCTCGGCTCGGCCGCCCTGCTCTCGACCGCCGCAGCTCCCCTTGGCGCCTGGGCCGCCGACAAGAAGGTCCCCGACAAGTCCAGCGAGGTCCCAAAGGCGATCAAGACGCTGCACGACAGCTTCCTGATCCTCGACACCCACCTCGACACCCCGACCCACTTCGGCCGCCCCGGCTGGAACATCACCGACCGCCACGAGGTCGAGCACGACTTCAGCCAGGTCGACCTGCCGCGCATGAACGAAGGCGGCCTCGATGGCGGCTTCTTCGTGATCTACACCGGCCAGGGCGACCTGACCGCCGCCGGATATGAGTACGCCCGCAACTACGCCCTGCACCGCGCGATCGAGATCCGCGAGATGCTGGCCGGGAACAAGACCGGCTTCGAGCTGGCCCTGACCTCGGACGACGCCCGGCGCATCAACAAGGCCGGCAAGAAGTTCGCCTTCGTCAGCATGGAAAACAGCTGGCCGCTGGGCGAGGACCTCACCCTCTTGACCACCTTCCACAAGGAAGGCCTGCGGATGGCTGGCCCGGTCCACTTCCGCAACAACCAGCTGGCCGACAGCTCGACCGATCCCAAGGGCAAGATCTGGAACGGCTACTCGCCGCTGGGCCTGCGCTGGCTGGCCGAGGCCAACCGCCTGGGCATCGTCATCGACGTCAGCCACGCCAGCGACGACGTCGTCGACCAGTCCCTGGCCCTGTCGAAGGTTCCGATCATCGCCTCGCACTCGGGTCCGAAGGCGATCTACAATCACCCGCGCAACCTCGACGACGCCCGGATCAAGAAGATCGCCGACGCCGGCGGCGCGGTCTGCATCAACTCGATCTACCTGACCGACACCACGCCCAGCCCCGAGCGCAAGGCCGCGCTCGACGCCCTGGGCCGCGCGCCCGACATGAAGACCGCCACGCCCGAGATGGTGAAGGCCTATGGCGACAAGCGCGCCACCATCGACAAGGCCTATCCGGCCCCGCGCGGCGACTTCGACCTCTACATGAAGAGCATGCTGCACGTGTTGAAGGTGGCCGGGCCCAAGGCCGTCTGCGTCGGCGCCGACTGGGACGGCGGCGGCGGCATGGACGGCTTCGAGGACATCACCGACCTGCCCAAGATCACCGCGCGCCTCAAGGCCGCCGGCTATAGCGACGCCGATATCGAGGCCATCTGGAGCGGCAACGTCCTGCGCATCGTCGACGCCGCCCAGGCCTACGCGAAGACGGTGAAGTAAGGCGTCGCTTCTCCTCCCCCGCTGGGGGAGGTGGCCCAGAGGGCCGGAGGGGGCAGCTCGGCTTAGGCCGGCGACGCCCCCTCAGTCGCTCCGCGACAGCTCCCCCAGAGGGGGAGCAGATTTCTTGGCGGATGATCGCCGCCCCTCCCACACCCGCCAGGCCATCAACGCCACAAACACCACGCCGTAGACGATCGGCGGCCGGTGGTCGGCCTTGACCAGCAGGTAGTAGTGGGCGACGCCCAGCGGCACGATCACGTAGACCAGCCTGTGCAGCCGGCTCCAGGCCGCGCGGCCCATGCGGATCACCCAGCCGTTGGTCGAGGTCACCGCCAGCGGGATCAGCAGGACAAAGCCCAGCATCCCCAGGGTGATGAAGGGCCGCTTGAGGATGTCCTTCCAGAGCTGGTTCCAGTCGAAGAACAGGTCGACGCCGACATAGCTGAACAGGTGCAGCACGATGTAGCTGAAGGCGAAAAGCCCGATGGTTCGCCGGAAGCGCACGAGCCTGGGCTTCTTCAGGATCCGCGCCGCCGGCGTGACGGCCAGGCCGACCAGCAGCAGCCGCAGGCCCCAGACGCCAAGCTCGCGGATCAGCCTCTCGATCGGATTGGCCCCGAGATCGCCCGTGAAGCCGCGCCAGGCCAGCCAGACCAGCGGCGCGAAGCACGCCAGCCAGACGAGGCCGTAGACGAGGTTGTCCTGAGTCTTGGAGGGGCGTTTGCGTACTGAACTCATCGCATCACCAAACGCGTGTCATCCCGGCCGGAGCGCCTTGCGCGGAGAGCCGGGACCCAGGGGGTGACCAAGCGCCGTGCGCGCCGCCCCTGGGTCCCGGATAGCCTCTGCGAGGCTTCCGGGATGACACGGAAAAAGAAAACTTCACCTAGTAGAACCGCTTCAGGTCCATGCCCCGATAGAGGTCGGCCACCCACTCGCCGTAGCCGTTGAACGGCAGGGTGTCGCGGCGGCGGAACTCGCCGATCCGGCGCTCGGTGGCCTGGGACCAGCGGGGGTGGTCCACGGCCGGATTGACGTTGGAATAGAAGCCGTACTCGCGCGGCGCCAGCCTGTTCCAGGAGGTCGCCGGCTGGTTCTCGACCAGGCTGATGCGGACGATCGACTTGATGCCCTTGAAGCCGTACTTCCACGGCACGACCAGCCGCAGCGGCGCGCCGTTCTGGTTGGGCAGGACATCGCCGTATAGCCCCACCGCCATCAGGGTCAGCGGGTGCATGGCCTCGTCGATCCGCAGACCTTCGCGATAGGGCCAGTCCAGCGTGTTCCAGGCTTGGCCGGGCATTTCGGAAGGCCGCATCACCGTCTCGAAAGCCACGAACTTGGCCTTGGAGGTCGGCTTGACCGAGGCCAGCAGGTCCTTCAGCGGAAAACCGACCCAGGGGATCACCATCGACCAGCCCTCGACGCAGCGCATCCGGTAGATGCGCTCCTCGAGCTTGTTCTGGCCGATCAGGTCCTCGATGCCGACGGTGCGCGGCGCCTCGCAGGCGCCGTCGATCCGGACCGTCCAGGGACGCGGCTTGAAGCGGCCCGACTTCTCGGCCGGATCGCCCTTGTCGACGCCGAACTCATAGAAGTTGTTGTAGGTGGTGATGTCCTTCTTGGGGGTCGGGTCTTCGGTGGTCGAAAAGCCCTTGGTGAAGGTCAGACCCGCCTGGGCTTCGCCCGCCGCGACGCCGGCCAAACCCACCCCGGCGAGCCCCGCCATCAGCGTCCGGCGCTTCAGATAGAGGCCCTGGTCGGTGACGTCGTTGTCGGTCAGGTCGGGGGCGTGGCGGATCAGCATGGAAACGCTCCGTAAGCAGCTGTCCCTACAGATACGGATGCGAGCGCCGTTTGGTTACCTGCCGGGCGAAATTCAGTTCGGTCCGGCCATCTGGCGACGCGCGGCCAAGGGCGCGTAGACCTTGGACAGCCCCTCCGCGAGGATCGCCCGCTCCTGCGGCGAGAGCGTGGCCGTGAAGGCGGACAGGGCGGCTTCGACATTGGCGCGGGCCTGCTGGTCGAGATCGCGGGCGGTCGCCAGCCGACGGCTGACCTCGGCCGGGTCGTAGCCGGGCGAGCCCAGGGCGTTCAAGGCCGCCTGCCGCTCGGCGCGGGCCTGTTGCGAAATCGGGCGATTGCGCCGGTTGGCCTCGTTCAACGCCTTGCGGAACGCTTGCCGCGTTTCGGGCGAGAGCGCGTCGCCGGCGGAGATCAGCGGCGGACGCACGGCGGCGGCGGGGGCGGTCGCGGCCTCAGGCGGCGGCGCGGACGGGATCGGCGGCGCGACGGGCGTCGGGAGCGCCTCGACCGGCGGCCGGGCGGCGTGGTGGGCGGGCCGGGGCGCTTCGGTCACGGACGCGGGGGCCCGCGAGGCGACCGGCGCGGCGCCGGACGCGGCGGGGCGCGGCGGGGCCACAGGCGACGCCACGGGAGCCGGCGACGGGGCGGTCAGGCGCACGAACGCCATGCCGGCGACGCCGCCGATCAGGAAGACGTTGATCGCCGCCGAGACGGCCAGGGCGATCATCCAGGCGCGCGATCCGTTCATAGGGCCGAGGGCTCGGCGATGGCGTCCTGCAGGGACGCATTGGTGTCGACGGCGGTGACCACGGGCTCGGCGGCGGCGGCGACCGCGACCGGCGCGGCGGCCTGGGGCGCGCGCTCGACCGCCACGCCGACGAACACACCGGCGAAGGCGGCGGCCGACAGTCCCAGGGCTGCGGAAAGCCCAGCGATCCAGCGCGGACCGGCGGCGGCCGGACGCGGCGCGGCCGCGATCAGCCGCCCCATCAGGGCGGCGTCGGGGCTTTGGGCCGGCGCCAGGTCGAGCAGGCGATCCAGCCCGGCGGCGGCGGCCAGCACCGGAGCCAGGCGCTCGGCCTCGAGCGCCAGCAGGGCGCGCGCGGCCTCGCGCTCGCCTTCCGGCCAGCGGGCGATCTCGCCGCCATAGATCTCGGCCAGGTCCTCGAACCGTTCGATGGCCATCCCTGGCGACATCATGACCCCGTCTCCTTCATCCGCCCGCCCCGCGCAGGTCCGCCAGCGACGCCTTCAGCGCCCGACGTCCGCGTCCCAGTAGGCTTTCCAGGGCCTCGACGCTGATCTCCATCAGCGCCGCGGCCTCGATATTGCCCAGGCCTTGGTGGTGGCACAGCACGATCGCCTCGCGCTGGCGCGCCGGCAAGGCCGCCAGCGCCGCCTCGACCCGCCGCGAAAGCTCCGCCCCCATCAAGCCCGCGTCCGGCGCAGGTCCGGTGTCGACCTGCTCGGGCGGTGCGTCGGTCGCGATCTCGCGCCGACGCCGCAGCCGATCGTAGCACAGGTTCAGCGCCACCCGGTGCAGCCAGGTGTCGAACCGCGCCGCGCCGGGCTTCCAGGCCCGGGCTTGCTTCCAAGCCCGCAGAAACGTCTCCTGCGCCACGTCCTCGGCCTCGCCCGGATCGTTCAGCATCCGCCTGGCCAGGGCGAGGATGCGCGGCAGGCGCCGGTCCAGCAGCTGCCGCACCGCGGCGGGCTCGCCTCGGCTCACCCCCGCCAGCAGGACCTCGTCGGGATCGTTCCCGTCGGACGCCAAGCTTCAACCCGCCGCGCACGCCGCCATCAGACCCCGACCTTGGCCTTGCCGCCCTTGGCCTGCAACTCCTCGATCGTCAGGATCCCATCGTTGTTCTTGTCCATCCGCTTGAACCGCCAGGCCAGGACGTCGCTGGCCTCGGCCCGAGAGAGGGCGCCGTCCTTGTCCTTGTCGAAGCGCGCGAACATCCGCTGGCCGCGCTTGCCCGCCTTCGTCGCGGCGGCGTCGGCCTTGGCGTTGCCCTCGCGGAAAGCCGCAAACTCCTCGGGCGAGATCTTGCCGTCCTTGTTGGTGTCCAGGCGTTCGAACATCTTGTCGGTGTTCTTGGCCTGGAACTGTTCGAGGGTCATGCCCGCGGGGGCCTGGCTCGAAGGGGCGCTGGTCTGGGCCAGCGCGGGCGCCGCCACGGCCAGCACGGCGCCGGCGGCGATCAGGGTGCGTTTGATCATAGTCACAGAGGTCTCCGGAGCTGGAATTCCCGTCCCGGAGAGTGAAACGCGCGTGGGTGGGGATTCCGTCGCCGCCTTCTCCATAAACTTCCGACCTCCCCGGCGAATGCCGGGGCCCAGATTCATCCTGAGCGGTTTGCGTGGGCGCGCCGACCTTCTCGCAACCTTCCGAAGACGCCCTGGGCTCGATCTGGGCCCCGGCAGTCGCCGGGAAGATCGGAGGGGGAGCTACCCCCTCACCACCGCCTCATAGGCCGCCCGCGCCTCGGCCTTGGCCTTGGCGAGCTTCGGCTTCAGCGACTTGAACTGGGCCACGCCGCCGGCCTTGGCCATCAGGGCCTTGAAGGCCTTGGGCTCGGCCTCGGGGTCGCCGCCGTCCTCCAAGGCCACCTTGATCAGCTGCGACAGGTCCTGCTCCAGCCGCCACGCCGCCTCCAGCCGCGACAGCGCGCCGTCATCGGCGAGGCCCGCCTCGCGCAGGGCCGCCAGGGCCTCGCCGGTGTTCTGGCGCAGGGGTCCGCCGTTCGCCGCATGGGCCAGCTGCAGGAACTGGGCGGCGAACTCGATGTCCACGAGGCCGCCGGGGTCGAGCTTCAGGTCCCAGTCGCCCTTGCCCGGCCGCTCGCGCTCCATCAGCTGGCGCATCTCGACGACGTCGGTGGCGGTCTTCTTCGGATCGCGCGCCCGGCGCAGGGCCGCCGCGATCGCCCCCTCCGCCCGTTCCCGGAACGCCTCGGAGCTGGCCCAGACCACCCGCGCGCGGGTCAGGGCCAGGAGCTCCCAGGTCTCGGCCTCGCGTTCGTAATAGTCCTCGAAAGCCGCGAAGCTGACGGCCACCGGCCCCTTGGTCCCGGAAGGGCGTAGCTTCAGGTCGACCTCGTACAGCGTCCCCTCGCCCGTCGGCGCCGACAGCGCCGAGGTCAGGCGCTGGGTGAAGCGGGCGTAGAAGACATCGGCGCTCCAGTCCTTGATCGCCGACATGCCTCGAGGGTCGTCGGCGGCGTAGAGGGTCATCAGGTCGAGGTCCGACTTGGCGGTCATCTCGCGCGAGCCGGCCTTGCCCAGGGCGACGACGGCCACCTGACCCGGGAAGGCTCCGCCGATCCGCTCGACCTCGGCCAGGGCGGCGGGGGCGAGGCCGCCGATGATCAGGTCGCCGAGCTCCGCGAAGGCCCGGCCGATGTCGCGGGCGTCGGCCGTGCCGCTCATCACCCGCACCCCGATCCGGAAGCTCTGGTCGCGAAACAGGCGCCGGGCCGCGTCCATCGCGCCCTCGAAGTCCTCGGGGTCCCACGGCGCGACGGCGGGCGTCTCGATGGGGCCGAAGAAGCTGGGGTCCAGCAGGGCGTCCAGGGCCGTGGGCCGCTTGGCCATGGTCATGGCCAGACGCGGGGCGAAGGCCATCACCTCGACGATAAGCTCGAACAGGCGCGGCTGGGCCAGGAACAGCGACTGGATCTGCACGCCCGACGACAGGCGGCCAAAGAAGTCGGCGAAGCGATTGAAGGCCTGGTCCGGCGCGCCGGTGGCGTTGGCCGCATCCAAGAGACGGGGGGCCAGGCGGGTGAACAGCTCGCGCCCGCGCTCGGTGCGGGTGGCGGCGATGTGGCCGTGGTGCCAGCCGCGGATGGTCGCGGCGACGCGCTCGGGGCTGGAGAAGCCCATGCGCTTCAGGGTCGCCAGGGTCTCGGGATCGTCCTCGACGCCGGTGAAGACCAGGCTGCCGAAGCGCGAGGACAGTTCCTCCTCGCCCGCGAACAGGCGGCCATAGCGCAGGTTCACGCCCTTCAGGATCTTGCCGACGGCGGCGTCGAAGCTGCGGAGGCTTCCCTCGCCCCACAGGGCCGCGACCTTCTTCCGATCGGTGTCGGACTCCGGAAGCTTGTGGGTCTGGTCGTCGGCGATCATCTGGGCGCGGTGCTCCAGCGCCCGCAGGTCCTTGTAGGCCTCCGTCAGCCAGGCGGCGTCCTCGGGCTTGACGTGGCCCGCCTCAGCCAGCGCCGTCAGGGCGTCGAGGGTCCGAGGGCTGCGCAGGTCCGGCTGGCGGCCGCCCAGGATCAGCTGCTGGGTCTGGACGAAGAACTCGATCTCGCGGATCCCGCCGCGGCCGAGCTTCAGGTCCGCGCCCTTGGCGGTCAGGCGGTCGTCGACCTTGTAGGTGTGGATCTGGCGCTTGATCGAGTGGATGTCGGCGATGGCCGCGAAGTCCAGGTTCCGCCGCCAGATGAACGGCTGCAGCCCCTCAAGGAAGGCGCGGCCCTCGGCTAGGTCGCCGGCCGCGATCCGGGCCTTGATGTGGGCCGCCCGCTCCCAGTTCTGGCCGACGCTCTCGTAGTAGTCCATGGCCGCGTCGACCGGCATGGCCGGCGGGGTCGAGGAGGGGTCGGGGCGCAGGCGCAGGTCGATGCGGAACACATAGCCGTCGGCGGTCCGCTCCTGCAGCACGCGGCCCAGATGGTTGGCGATCCGCACCGCCACGGCCTGGGGCTCGTGGCCCTCGGCGACCGGCAGCTTCTCGGGCGCGTAGAAGATCGAGAAGTCGATGTCGCTGGAATAGTTCAGCTCGAACGCGCCGTGCTTGCCCATGGCCACGCAGAACAGGCCGGGCGCGGGGCCGTCCTCACCCTCTCCGATACGGGTCAGGGCGCCGCGATCGACCTCCTGGCGGACAGCCTGGGCCAGGGCCGCGTGCAGCACGGCGTCGGCGAAGCGGGTCAGGGCGCCGGTCACCTGGTCGAGGTCCCAGACACCGGACAGGTCGCACAGCGCCGTCAGCAGGTGCAGGTCGGCCTTGAGCTCCCGCAGTGCCCGGCGGGCGGTCTCGAAGTCCGGCTCGGCGGCGACGGCCTCGGCGGCGTCGAGGATCTGGGCCAGACGCGCCTGTGGCTCGGCGTCCAGGATCGACGGCAACCGAACGCCATCTCGCCGCGCCAAGCTGGTCAGGTAGGGCGAGGCGGCGAAGACCGAAGCCAGCGCCGGCCAGGCGACCTCGACGATCTCCATGCGCTCGCCGACCCGCTTGGCGATCGCCTCGTGGGCGCGCTCGGCGGCCTTGGGATCGACGATGGGGCCGCAGGGCGTCAGCTGGTCAGCGAGGCGAGTCATGGCGGCAACCTCGCGCGCCTTGCTGTTGCGAACAAGGCTAAGCGCGTTAAACTCAGCGTCGCAAGAACCCCAACAGCCTCTTGAGTCCCTTGGGTTCCAAAGGTGCCTCCCCCTGGTCGCTTTCGATGAAGTCGACAATCCTTCCCGACTCCAGTCGGATCGGCCCCACACCGCCAGGGTCTTTGCGTTTCATATCCGCCAACAGCCCATCAATTGTCTTCAAGTGCTGGTTGAGGACGTGGACATCGTTCGTTTCCCAGAATTCGCCATCGTCGAAAGCGTCGAAGACCTCGAAATGCGGGGCAAGTTCGCGAAGCAATTCGACGACATCGCGATGTGTCTCCAGGCCCGCGAACTGCGTTTTGCAAAAGTCCTGCATGAACAGCGATTGATCGAATTCGAAGCGAAGGGCTTCGGAGTCAGGATGAGGCTGAGCCTCAACGCCGCGCGTCGGCCCAACGTAATCGACGTCATGCTCGTCGATGACACGGGCCAGTCGGACATCAGATTCCTCGAAGCGCCTTGTGGGCCAACCTTTTGTTTCGGCGAACGCCTCGACCTGTAAGACGAGACGTTGAAAGGCTGCTTCATCCCTTAGACGGCCTTCAAAATGGATCGTGACGCCCAAAGCCGATCTCCAATGACCTGGGTTGATGACTTCTCGATCCCGAACCCAGAGTCACTAGACCCAGGGTAGAGCGAGAGGGCAAGCGCTTCCTCACTATCAACCGCTTGACGTCGTATATTACAGTTGTAACCATCACATCCGAGGAAACGGCAGGAACCGTCCGCGAATGATCGAGCTCTTCGCCCTAGCCCTGATCCGCGCCCAGGTGGCGGCCGCCGCGGCTGTGCTGCTGGTCATCGCCCTGCGGCCGTTCGCGCGCCAGCTGTTCGGCGCCCGCCGCGCCTATGGCCTGTGGATCATCGCGCCGGCCGCCGCCGCCGCCGCCTTCTTTCCCAGCCTGGCCGAGACCATGGACCTGGGCGCTCCGGCCCGGCCGCTGGGCGTCTGGGCCTCGAAGCTGGTGATGCTCTGGCTGGCCGGCTGCGCGATCGCCACGGCGATCCTGGTTTTGCGCGAGCACCTGTTCCGCCGCCGCGTCCGCCAGGGGCTGGCCGGTCCCGCCGTCATGGGCGCGCTATGGCCGCGCATCGTCCTGCCCGCCGACTTTTCCCAGCGCTTCGACGCCCGCGAGCGCGAGATGATCCAGCTGCACGAGCGGACCCACATCAATCGCGGCGACCCGATCGCGAACCTGGCCATCGCCGTCTTCGGCGTGCTGGGCTGGTGCAATCCGGCCGTGGCGCTGGCCCAGCGCCTCGTCCGCATCGACCAGGAGCTGGCCTGCGACGCCACGGTCGTGGCCCTGCGCTCGAACATCCGCGCCGACTACGCCAAGGCGCTGATGAAGGCCCAGCTGAGCGTCTCGACCTCGCCGCTGGCCTGCGGCTGGGCGACCCATCCGCTGATCCTGCGGGTCTCGATGCTGAACCGCCGCGAGCCCAGCCTCACGCGGGACGTGGCCGGCTTTCTGAGCATGACCTTCCTGGCCGTCGCGGCCATGGCCATCGTCTGGAGCGTCGCCCCGCGCGGTCCCGTCGCCGGCGACCTGACGCCCGCCTATGCGCCGCAGATGGATCCCTATACGGGCGCGATCACCTGGGTGGCGGTGAAGCGGTAGGACGTCGCGGCCTTCCTGCCCCTCCGGGGGAGGAGGGCTGAAAGCCCGGAGGGGGCAAGTCAGAGCGTAGTCACCTTACTCGCCCCCACCTGACCGCTTCGGGGTCGTCCGCCCCCAGAGGGGGCAGACGGAGGCGATACCCCCTACTCCACCCGCGGGAGCAACAGCGCCACGCGCAGGCCGGGCCCCGTGCCGTTGTATTCGCCGGGCCCTTCCGACAGATCCAGGCGCCCGCCGTGCGACGCCGCGACGGCCTGGACCAGCGACAGGCCAAGGCCCGCGCCGGGCTCGCTGCGGCTGTTCTCCAGGCGCACGAAGCGCTGGACCACGCGGGCGCGGTCGGCCTCGGGCACGCCGGGGCCGGTGTCGGTCACCGAGAACTCCAGCTCCCCCGACGAGGTGCGCCGCGCGCGCAGCATGATCGCCCCGCCCTCGGGCGTGTACTTGATGGCGTTGTCGAGGATGTTGGCCAGGGCCTGGGCCAGGAACTCTCGGTTGCCCTTGATCGACAGGGCCGGCGTGATCTCGGCCTTGAAGTCCAGGCCCTTGTCCTCGCACGACAGTTCGTAGAGCTCGGCCATGTCGCCGGCCAGCTCCGAGGCGTCGAACACCCGCTGGTCGGGCGCCGAGCCGGCGGCCTGCAGGCGGGCGATGGCCAGCACGGCGTTGAAGGTCTTCAGCACCCCGTCGGCGTCGGACAGCGCCGTCTCCAGCGCGGCCACGGGGTCGCCCTTGCCGTTCTCGGCGTCGATCAGGGCGACCTCCATGCGAGCCCGCAGGCGGGTCAGCGGCGAGCGCAGGTCGTGGGCGATGGCGTCGCCGGCGTGGCGCAGGCCGCCCATCAGACGCTCGATCCGGTCGAGCATGTCGTTCAGGCCCTCGGCCAGCTCGTCGTATTCGTCGCGCGTGCCCCGCACCTTGGCCCGGGCGTGGAGGTCGCCGCCGCGCACGGCGTTGACCACGTCGACCAGGCCCTGCATCGAGCGGCTGACATTGCGGCTGATGACCACCCCGCCCGCCAGGCCCAGCAGGATGACCAAGGCCCCGGCGCCCCAAAGCGCCCGCACGATCTTGCGGACATAGGCCTCGGACGCGTCGACGTCGGCGCCGACGAACAGGATCTCGCCGTGGTCGAGGCGCTGCTGGACGCCCCGCGCGGCGGCCTTGACCTCGGCCCCGTCGGGATCGGTCTCGGTAACCTTGAAGCTGGCCCATTCGGGGCCGTCGCCCGAGAAGTTCGGGATCGGCGACTCCTCGATCGAGCCCGAGATGCGCTTGCCGCTCTTGTCGGCCAGGAAATAGAGGAACGGTCGCTCGCCCGTCGCCCGCTCGACGATCGTCTGGTTCAGGGCGTTGACGCCGCCCTGGCGATAGGCCGCCTCCAGGCTCTCGAACTCGCGGCTGATCTCGGCCTGGGAGCGGCGGTTCACCTCACCCGCCGTGGCCACGTAGATGTAGCCCAGGAAGGCGCTGGCCGCCCCGGCGAACAGCGCCAAGAACAGCAGGGTCAGCCGGAACGGCGTGGTGCGGAGAAGGCGCGGCAGACGCATGGCGGGTGTCGGCGGCTAGACCGCCGCCAATCTCCTACGGATCCAGCCGGTAGCCGGCGCCGCGCACCGTTTGCAGCATCGCCCGATCGAAACCCTTGTCGATCTTGCTGCGCAGGCGCGAGATGTGGACGTCGATGACGTTGGTCTGAGGGTCGAAGTGATACTCCCAGACCTTCTCGAGCAGCATGGTGCGGGTCACCGACTGGCCGGCGTGGCGCATCATGAACTCCAGCAGCTGGAATTCGCGCGGCTGCAGGTCGATCTCCTTGCCCTGGCGATGGACCGTGCGGTTGATCAGGTTCATCTCCAGTTCGCCGACCTTGAGGGTGGTCGCGACCGCGCCCGTCTCGCGGCGGCGCGACAGGGCCTCGACGCGGGCCATCAGCTCGGGGAAGGCGTAGGGCTTGACCAGATAGTCGTCGGCGCCGGCCTTCAGGCCGACCACGCGGTCGTTGACCTCGCCCAGGGCCGACAGGAACAGCACCGGCGTCTGGTCGCCCTCGCGGCGCAGGGTCTCGACCACGGTGACGCCGTCCATCTTGGGCATCATCCGGTCGACGACCAGCACGTCGAAGCCGCCCTTCTGGGCCGCGCCCAGGCCGGCCTCGCCGTCGGGCGCGTGCTCGACCTCGTAGCCGGCCTCCTTCAGGCCGTGCGCCATGGCGCCGGCGGCTTCAAGGTCGTCTTCGATAATCAGAATACGCATCAGCGAGCCCCTCATGCGCCTGGACCGAATGGCGGAACACGCGACGTTCCCCCGATTCTGCGCCAGCGCGCGATAGTTGCTCCGGGAAATACCGTTTTCGGCGACCTGCGTAACTTAAACCTTGGTCAGAAACGAAGAAGCCCCGCTCCAGCTGACCGGAACGGGGCTCTGTCGTTCAACCTTAAGACCGTCCGCTTACGGCGCGATCTTCAGGGCGATGAAGGCCGGCTTGTTCTGGCGGATCACCTTGACCAGCACGGCGGTGCGGCCGGCCTTCTTGGCGTTGGCCACGGCGGCGTTGACGTCCGCGGCGCTGGTCACGGCCGCGCCGTTGACGGTGGCCAGGACGTCGCCCTTGGCCAGGCCCTTCTCGCCCGCGTCGCTGTCGCCCTTCACGCTGGTGATCAGCAGCCCCTTGATCTCGCTGTCGATCTTGTAGGTCTGGCGCGCGGCGGCGTCGATCGGTCCCAGGGTCAGGCCCAGGCCCTCGACCCGCTGGGCGGCGGGCTTGTCCGGCGCCGGCGCGGCGCCGCCGTCCTGATCCTGGTCGTCGTCATTGACCGCCAGGGAGTTCTCCGACGGACGGGTGCCCGACTTGACGTCGATGACGCGCGGCTTGCCGTCGCGCAGGATCGACATCTTGATGATCTCGCCCGGACGGGCCTTGGAGACCTCGCGGGTCAGCTCGGAGCGGTCGGCGACCTTGACGCCGTTGACCGCCACCAGGATGTCGTCGGGCAGCAGGCCGGCCTTCGCGGCGGGACCGCCAGCCACGACCTCGGCCACGATGGCGCCCTTGACGTCCTTCAGGCCCTGGGCCTCGGCCATCTCGGCGCTGAAGTCCTGGATGCTGACGCCGATATAGCCGCGCACCACCTTGCCGCTGGCGATCAGCTGCTTGGCGGTCGCCTCGGCGATATCGGCCGGGATGGCGAAGCCGATGCCGACCGAGCCGCCCGACGGCGAGTAGATGGCGCTGTTGACGCCGATCACCCGGCCGTAGATGTCGAAGCTGGGGCCGCCCGAATTGCCGCGGTTAATCGGCGCGTCGATCTGGATGTAGTTGACGAACTGCGAGGTGGTGTCCTGCAGGTTCCGGCCATAGGCCGAGATGATGCCAGCCGTCGCCGTGCCGCCCAGGCCGAACGGGTTGCCGATGGTGATGACCCAGTCGCCGACGCGCGGCTTGGCCTGGTTCTCGAAGTTCACATACGGGAACTCGGCGTTCTTGGCCTTGGGGTCGACGACCTTGATCACCGCCAGGTCCGTGCCTTCGTCGCGGCCGACCAGGGTGGCCTTCAGCTCGCGGCCGTCCTTCATCACCACCTGGATGTCGTCGGCGTCGGCCACGACGTGGTTGTTGGTGACGATGTAGCCGTCGGCGGAGATGAAGAAGCCCGAGCCGGCCGACTGCTGCTTCGGCGTGGCCGGCGAGTCGCCGTCGTCGCCGTCTTCACCCTTGCCCGGAGCCTTCTTGCCGCGCGGCACGATGTCGAAGCCTTCGAAGCCCGGAATCCGCAGCGGCTGCGGCGAGGCCTTGGAGGTCACGTTGATCTGGACGACCGCGGGCGAGACCTTCTCGAAGATGTCGGCGAACGACATCGGCGCGCCGGGCGGCGGCGCGAAGGCCGGGGCGGCCGCGACATTGGCGCGGACAACCTGCCCCTCGGCGGCGTCCGCCGTTCCCATGCGCATACCGACGCCGGCCAAGGCCGCGCAGGCCACGCCCGCCCCCGCCACCGCGCCCACGATGAAACCCGACTTCCTAGCGGTCATTCTCGTCTTTCCTCACCCGCGCGTCTCACGCGCGGTCCCTTATGTCTCAAACCCGCGTCGGCGCGGTCCTCTCGTCAAAGAACCTAGTCGCGCGCGCAAAAGGTGCAATGGCCCTCGACCGACTCTTGACGCCCCGACAAGCGCTTCTTGCGGCTCCTTTTCGGCGCAATCGTGTCAATCGTCTTGAAGCAGTCGCTTCAGGCGCTCTTCCTCGTCCTGCGAAAGCTCGCCCTCGGCCGCGTCGCGGCGGCGCAGCAGGCCGATCATCAGCACGCCGCCGATCAGCAGGATGCCCACCGGCGCCAGCCACAGCACGGCGTTGCCGGCCGAGAACGGCGGCTTGAGCAGCACGAACTCGCCATAGCGCTCGACCAGGAAGGCGCGGATCTCGCGGTCGCTGCGCCCGGCCTTGACCTGCTCACGGACAATCCGCCGCAGGTCGCCGGCCAGCTGGGCTTCGGAGTCGTCGATCGACTCGTTCTGGCAGACCAGGCAGCGGACTTCCCGGAAAAGGGCCCGCGCGTGGGCTTCCTGCGCCGGGTCGGCCAGACGCTCGGACGGTTCGGACGCGCCGGCCGTCAGGGCGATGGCGCAGAGGGCGACGGCGAACGCACGCAGACGGCCTTCTTCCCCCTTTGGGGGAGGAGGGCCAACGGCCCGGAGGGGGCGAGTGATCAGCCGGAGCGCGGCGCGAAAGACCCCCTCCACCGCCGTTCGGCGGTCCCCCTCCCCCAGAGGGGGAGGAAGGTGAAAACGCTTGCCCCTCACGACACCGCCTCCTGCGCCCGGCGGCCCACGCCCAGCCGCACGCGGCGGTCCGACAGCGAGACCACGCCGCCGATCGCCATCAGCAGCGGTCCCAGGAAGATCAGCCGCACCCACGGGTTCACATAGGCGCGGATCAGCCAGGCCGGCTTGCCGCCCTCGCCCGCCCGGCGCTCGCCCATCACCACGTAGACGTCGTTCAGCAGGCTCGGGCAGATCGAGACCTCCGAGGTGGTCTGGCCGCCCGTGGGGTAGAAGCGGCGCTCGGGGGTGGCGCGGCAGACCAGGCGTCCGGCCTTGTCGACGACGTCCACGACGCCGCGCTCGGCCAGGTAGTTGGGGCCCTCGACCGTGCCGACCTGCTTCAGGGTCAGGGTGTAGGCGCCCAGCGGCTGGCTTCCGTTGAGGCTCAGCGCCTGGGCCGCCTCGACGCGCCAGGCAGTCTCGAACGACGCGCCCAGCACGAAGAGGCCAAGCCCGGCATGGGCCAGGGTCGTGCCCCAGGCGCCACGCGGCAGGCCGCGGGCGCGGCGGGCGCTTTCGGCGGCGGGGGCGCGGAACAGCTTCAGGCGCTCGGAGAGCTCCAGCAGCGCGCCGCCGATCAGCCAGAAGCCGACGACCAGGCCGCCGCTGGCCAAGGCCTTGCGCGGCTGGACGAGCGCGTAGGCGATCAGGCCCAGCACGACGGCGGCGGCGAGGACGACCCACAGCTTGCGCGCGACGCCGCCGGCGTCGCCGCGCTTCCAGGCCAGCAGCGGGCCAGCGGGCAGCACCGCGAAGGCCAGGATCATCAGCGGCACGAAGGTCAGGTTGAAGAACGGCGCGCCGACCGAAACGGCTTCGCCGTCCAGGGCCTCGCGGATTAGCGGAAACAGGGTGCCCAGCAGCACCACCGCCGTCGCGGTCGACAGCAGGATGTTGTTGAGCACGATCGCGCTCTCGCGGCTGATCGTGCGGAACTGGCCGCCGGGGTCCAGGCTGGGCGCGCGCAGGGCGAACAGCAGGAAGCCCGCGCCGGCCGCGACGCCCATCATGATCAGCAGCAGCACGCCGCGCGTCGGATCGACGGCGAAGGCGTGGACGCTGGTCAGCACGCCCGAGCGCACCAGGAACGCGCCCAGCATCGAGAAGGTGAAGGCCGCCAGGGCCAGGAACGCCGTCCAGCCCGGCAGGGCGCCGCGCTTTTCGGTGACGATGGCCGAGTGCAACAGGGCCGCGCCGATCAGCCAGGGCATGAAGCTGGCGTTCTCGACCGGGTCCCAGAACCACCAGCCGCCCCAGCCCAGCTCGTAATAGGCCCAGAAGGCGCCCAGCGTGATGCCGACGGTCAGCAGGCTCCAGGCCGCCAGGGTCCAGGGCCGCACCCAGCGGGCCCAGGCCGCGTCGATGCGGCCCTCGATCAGCGCCGCCAGCGACAGCGAATAGACCACCGAGAAGCCGACATAGCCGGCGTAGAGGAACGGCGGGTGGAAGGCCAGCGCCGGGTCCTGCAGCAGCGGATTGAGCGAGCGCCCCTCGACCGGAACCTCCAGCAGCCGCTCCATCGGGTTCGAGGCGAAGACCGTGTAGGCCAGGAACAGCACGCCCAGGGCGCCCTGGATGGCGATGGCGTAGGACCGCAGGCGCGGCGGCAGGCTGTCGCCGAAGAAGGCCATGGCCGCGCCGTAGCCGGTCAGCACCAGGCACCACAGCAGCATCGAGCCCTCGTGGCTGCCCCAGGCGCCGGCCACCTTGTAGAGCATCGGCTTGGCCGTATGCGAATTGGCCGCGACATTGGCGACCGAGAAGTCCGACACCACGAAGGCGTGGATCAGGCAGGCGAAGGCGACGGCCACGGACAGGAACGTCGCGACGGCCGCGCCGCGTCCCGCGCCGGCCAGCACCACGGAGCGCCGCGCGCCGCCCATCGCCGACAGGCCGGTCTGGGCGACGGACAGGGTCAGCGCCAGGACGAGGGCGAATGCGCCAAGCTCGGTGATCATTGAGCGGGCTTCCCGTAGGTCGAGGCGTCATAGGCCGGCGCGCCGGCCCCTTCGCCGCGCCACTCGCCCTGCTTCTTCAGCGCCTTGGCCACGTCGCGCGGCATGTAGCGCTCGTCGTGCTTGGCCAGCACCTGCTTGGCGACGAAGACGCCCTTGTCGTTGAACGTTCCCTCGGCGACGATCCCTTGGCCCTCGCGGAACAGGTCGGGCAGGTCGCCGTGGAACACGACCTTCGCGCTCGCCTTCTGGTCGGCGACCACGAACTCGACGTCGCCGCCGGGGTGCTTGACCACGCTGCCGTGCTGGACGAGGCCGCCCAGCTGCACCTTGCGGCCCGGCTTGACGTGGGCCTCCTGGGCCTGGGCGGGGGTGTAGAACAGCGAGATGCTGTCGCGCATGCCGTAGAGCGCCAGGCCGACGGCCAGGGCCAGGACCGGCGCGACGGCCAGCAGGACGGTCAGGCGGCGACGCGCCTTGCGGGATTTCGGCCAGAAGCTCATTTCGCGATCTTTTGCGGGGGCGTGTCAGCGGCCTGGCGCAGGGCGGCCAGCACCTTGGGCTGGTCCTTGAAGCGGGCGGTCGCCGTCGCCAGCGCCGCGTCGCGCTTGGCGCTCTCGCCCAGCACGGCGTAGGCGCGGACCAGGCGCACCCAACCGTCGGGATCGTCGGGCGATTGAGCCAGACGCGCGGCCAGGCCCTCGACCATGCCGGCGATCATGCCCTGCACCTGCGGGTTCTCGGACGCGGTCGGCTGAACCGAGGGCAGGCCGCCGGCGGCCTCGACCTCGGCGATCTCGCGGCCCAGGGCCGTGCGGGCCGGATCGTCGGGAGCCAGGCTATTCAGCAGCGCGCGCCAGTCGCCGACGCCGCCGGCCACGTCGCCCTCGGCGATGCGGGCCCGGCCCAGATAGTAGCGGGCGCGCAGGTCCTTCGGGTCGGCCTTCACGGCGCGATTGAAGGCCAGCTTGGCGTCGGCGCCGATGTCGCCTTTCGCCTCGATGACGAAGGTCTCGCCCAGCAGGCTCCAGATGTCGGCGCGGTTCGGGGCGCGGTCCACGGCCTTGCGCAGGGCCTGCTCGGCGCCCGCCATGTCGCCGGCGGCGGCGCGGGCCTTGGCCAGGAAGACCAGCGGTTCGGCGTCGTTCGGGCGCTCGGCGGCGACGCCTTCCAGCACGGCGGCGATCTTGGCCGGCTCCAGGGTCGAGGGATCGGCGGCCTTCCACTCGGCGACGCGCTTCAGATAGGGCTGGTCGGGCAGCTCTGGGTGGCCGAGCCACACATAGACCCCGACGCCGGCCACGCAGGCCGCGCCGGCGATGGCGACCACCGCCTTGCGCGCTCCGACGCCGCCGCGCGCCCAAGCCTCGGTCTGGTCGGCGGCCGTCAGCAGGGCGCGTCCCGCCTCGGCGCGGGCGGCCTTCAGTTCGTCCTGAGCCAAAAGGCCGTCAGCGGCCAGGCGCTCGACCTCGGCCAGGCGGCGACGGTGGGGTTCCAGGCGGGCCTGGCCGTCGTCCACGGGCCGGGCCCGCGCGGCCCCGCGCAGCACCAATCCAGCGGTCACGGCCGACAACCCGGTCGCGGCGATCCAGAATGCGATCATGGTGGGCGTGTTAGCTTGTTCTGACGCCGTCCGTTAGTGGGAAAAGCGCTTAAGGGGGCGCACAAAAACCTGTCATCCCGGGCGCAGCGCAGCGGAGACCCGGGACCTCGGAAAACGCCGCGCTTGCGGCGGTCCCGGCTCGCCGCGCTGCGCGCTTGGCCGGGATGACAGTTGATCAAGCCGCGATCGCGGCGGCCGCGCGGCGGCGGACGATCTCGGCGGTCTTGTCGTCGCGGGTGTAAGCGATGAAGCTGGCGGCGAGGTTCAGATAGTCCATGGCGATCGCCGGATCGCCGCCGTCGCCCGTGCGGGCCACGTGCAGCACATCCTCGATGTAGGGATCGAGATAGGCGTTCAGCTTCTCTAGGAACTTGTTGCGGCTGCTGCCATAGCCGGCCTTGTCGGCGCAGGGCCGCAGGTCGGCGATGAAGGCCAGGCCGCCGCGCGCGCGGTCCAGCACCGCCTCCTCCGGCGCCTCCACCAGCTTGGCGACGCCGCGCGAGCCTTTCTTTGCCAGCATCGAGATCGGCCGGGTCGGCAACGCTTTGCCCAGCTCCCGCTCGATCTGGTCCATCCGGGTTTCGCAGGCCTTGGCCATGGCTTGCTTGAAGCGCGCCACCCGCCGCCCCCACGGACCGTCCTTGTTCAGGTCGACCGACTGTTGGAACTCGACGATCTGCAGCTGGACCTTCTGGGCGTGCTGGGCGGCCGCGCGGCCCATGGCCTCGCCGCCGCCGAAGTCGAAGGTCTCGACAAAGGCGATCGAGGCCTCGATGTCGGCCAGGAAGCGCTCGCCCAGGCTCTTGACCTCCGACGAGGCCAGGTAGCGATCGCTGGGCCGGTCCATCACGGCCGAGATCACCCGCAGGATGCGCCATTCATCCGGCAGGTGGGCCGACAGGATGTCCAGCAGCAGCGGGCCGGCGTCCTCGCGGATCCGGCACGCGTCGCTATAGGCCAGCCGCGCGGCCGCGGCGCGGTCGTCCGACATCCGGCTGACCCATTCGGAGAGCTTCGGGAGGCAGGTGCGGACGATCGGCGAAAGCTGCAGGCACATGGCCAGCTCTTCGGGATCGCAAAGCGAGCGCACGCTGTCGAAGGCCGCGGTCTCCGGATCGCGAAGCGCCGCCGCGGCGATCTTGCACAACTCGTCGAAGACCGGCGGCGCGCCCTGCGCGAGGTCAAAGGGATTGCACTTGGCCGCCGCCTCCTGGGCCTCGCGCGGGGCGATGGCGCGCAGAGCCCGCCAGACGCGCGACAGCACCGGCGGCGGAAAGACGATCGCGCCGTCCTCGCGCACGGCGCACAGCGGCACGATGGGCGCGAGCACGTTGTTCCGGACGAATCGATTGGCGGTCTCTTCGTCGACCAGCTCGCGCACCGGCGCAAAGGCGCTCTGCGCGCCGGCGCCCGCCAGGGCCAGCTCCAGGCTGCGCAGCGCCTTGTCGGGCGCGGTCTCGACCAGCGTCCGGATCAGCTGCAGTTTATGGGCGGCGATAGCGGCCATGGCTCCCCGTGTCGGCGCCTTGCCGCCGACCGTTGCGTAACCATGTTCGGATCGGGGTTAAGGATTTCCGAAACGCGGTGGAAATCGCTCTTTCAACCTGTGCGGCCCCGAACCTGTAACCCAGGGACGCAAACGGTTTGGCCGCGCTTTGGGGCCTCCTAAGCCGGCGTTCTAGGCGGTCCAGATCCGTCAGGTTTCGGCGCGCGGCAGGTCCAGCGTGACCCGCAATCCGCCGATCGGGGATTCACCAAGCTGCACCGAGCCACCATAGGCCCGCGCCAGCTCGTCGACGATCGACAGGCCAAGGCCCGAGCCGGGCGCGTTCTCGTCCAGCCTCTGGCCGCGCTTGAGGGCCTGGGCGCGCTCCTGCGGCGGCAGGCCGGGACCATCGTCGTCGACGGTCACGATCATCCGCGCCTCGCCCGACGGCGAGGCGTCGACGCGGATCTTGCCGCGACACCACTTGCCGGCGTTCTCCATGACATTGCCGACCAGCTCCAGCAGGTCCTGCTTCTCGCCCTGGAAGGCTAGGTCCTCGGGACAGCGCCAGTCGATCTCGATGCCTCGCCCGTCAGCCTTGTCCTGGAAGATGCGCTCCAGGGTGACGGCCAGCTCGTCCAGGATCGGCTCGACCGGCGTGCGCTCGCCGCTGGTCTGGGAGCGGGCGGCGGCGCGGGCCCGGCGCAGGTGGTGGTCGACCTGCTCGCGCATGGTCTGGGCCTGGCGCTCGACCACCTCGGCCAGCTGGCCGGGCTGCTGGGAGGCCTCGGTCAGCATCACCGAGATTGGCGTCTTCAGGGCGTGGGCCAGGTTGCCGACGTGGGTGCGCTGGCGCTCGACGACTTCCTGGTTGTGCGCCAGCAGAGCGTTCAGTTCGCCCGCCAAGGGCTCGAGCTCTTCCGGATAGACGCCCTCGACCCGCTCGGCCTTGCCGCGGCGGACCGACGCCACCTCGCGGCGCAGGCGGAACAGCGGCTGCAGGCCAAAGCGGACCTGCACCACCACCGCCAGGATCAGGCCGCCGCCCAGGATCAAGAGGGCGAAGGCGGTGATGCGGGCAAAGCGGTCGGCGTCGTCGTCGATCGGCGAGCGGTCCTCGGCCGCCAGGAACACCACCGGATCGGGATAGCCCGGCAGGCGGGTCAGGATGGCGGCGGCGCGCAGCGGCTTGTCCTGGGGACCGCGCATGTCGAAGTACTGGGTCTTGCCCGGCGCGGCGTCCAGCTTGTCGATCTGGGCCGACGACAGCATCAGGTCGCTGTCGAACAGCGAACGCGAGCGCTCGATCGGCCGCATGGCGCCGTCCGGCGACTTGTCGAGGATCACCCAGTAGCGGCCGGAATAGGCGCGCGTGGCGCGGATGTCGGTCAGGAACGGCGCCTTAAGCACGCCCCCCTCGACCGTCGAGCCCGCATAGAGGTCGTCGGTCAGCACCGCCAGCGACTGGTCGAACCGCCGGATCGCCGCGCCGCGAAACTGGGCGGTCAGGAAGACCCCGGCGATCACGACGACCAGCAGGGTCCAGATCCCGGCGATCAGGATCAGGCGGCGGACCAGCGAACGGCGGCGCAGGTCCAGCAAGGTTTAGGCGGCCTCTTCCCCGGGCAAGGGCGCCAGGCGGTAGCCGAGGCCCCGCACGGTCTCGATCCGCTCGGCGCCCAGCTTCTTGCGCAGCCGGCCGATGAACACCTCGATGGTGTTGCTGTCGCGATCGAAGTCCTGGTCGTACAGGTGCTCGACCAACTCGGTGCGGCCGATCACCCGGCCCTGGTGCATCATCATGTAGTGCAGCAGGCGGTATTCCAGCGAGGTCAGGCGCAGCGGCTCGCCATTGACGCTGGCGCGGGCGGCGCGCGGGTCGAGACGCAAGGCGCCGCACGACAGCGACGGCGCGGCGTGGCCGGCCGAGCGGCGAAGCAGCGCGCGCAGCCGAGCCAGCAACTCTTCGGTATGGAAGGGCTTGGCCAGGTAGTCGTCGGCGCCCGCGTCGAAGCCGGCGACCTTGTCGCTCCAGGCGCCGCGCGCGGTCAGGATCAGGACCGGCGTCGTGACATTGCCGCGCCGCCAGCGCTCCAGCACCGAGACGCCGTCCACCTTGGGCAGGCCAAGGTCGAGGATCACCGCGTCATAGGGCTCGGTCTCGCCCAGGAACTGGGCTTCCTCGCCGTCGGGGGCGTGGTCGACGGCGTAGCCGGCGTCGGCCAGGGCCAGCTTGAGCTGGCGCGTCAGATCGGGATCGTCCTCGACGAGCAGGATACGCATGGGTCCTCGAAAACTCCTCAGCCCCCGCTGATGATCTGTCCGGTCTCGGCGTCGACGATGAAGTCGATGCGACGGCCATCGGCCGTCGCCCAGCGGACGCGGTAGTTGCGGCCTTCGAGGCCGGCGTCCAGCACGCGGCCCGGCACGCGGCGGGCGATCATCTCGATCACCCGCGACAGCGGCACCAGGCGCCCCGACTGCACGCCGCCGCGCGCCTCGTCCTGCTGCGCGCGCCAGTCGGCGCCCAGCGAGTCGGGCCCACGACGCTGCGCCGACGCCGCGCCCGGAAGGGCGGCGGCCAGCGCGGCGGCGACGAGGATGACGCGGATCGTTTTCATGCTTTCCGGTCTAAGGGAACGCGGCTGAATGGAGACTGAACGCCTGGGTTATGAACGGGCTGCGTCGTTCTGTCACACCATAAGAAGAATAGGACTTCGGCAGAGGGCCTAGGCCGGCATCTACTGGGCAACGATCCTCAGAATATGGCTATTCCGGCGCCTCAGTTGGCGCTGCCCACACCCTCTGAGGATGATCCTTCATTATCGGCAACGGCGGCAACATCAATCCCGCCTCAGAAGTGACATGAGAGAAATGAGATCTAAAATAAGGGTAGGCAGAGAATTTTCCCATCCTTTGAACAAAGGCAAAGGCCGCATCATTATCGGGCTGACCAGAAATCCTATAAGAAACTATATACCGGCACTTAACCGATATTATCTTTTTTCGACCCAATTTGCAAAATGCATCCGCTTGAATAAATCCGTGAAGCCGACCTAGGTCGCGATTATAAAGATGATCTACAAGCTCAAACAGAAACTCGCGCTTCCATTTGGATTGATCGCGCGCGGCAGCTTCAGGGGAGGCTTCAAACTCAGATTTCACAAGCCGTACGAAATCAATCTCAGCGGCACCCACCACGTTGGCGTAAGCTTCCGCTCTAGAGGATTTATCCTTGCTCACGCGGCAGAAACCCGACCAGATTTACGATCCGACGGCGTGTGCCAGGAGTCATCATTAGCTTGCTCAAAAGAAGGCACAACATCGGCGCTGAAAACAGCAGTCCAGCTAGCGAAGTCGTCAACTTCAGAGACATCGCAACGGCTCAAGTTGGCCCACTCGCCAGTGCCGTCACAAAACTTCAGGTCGATAGCCATGCCCACGGCATGAGCGATCCTAGCGATCGTCCGGGCCTGGAGATTACGCCCGTTCCCCCCAAGAATTTGGCTGACGCGAGCCTCCGAAACGCCCATCAGACGAGCGAGGTCAACTTGAGTGAAATCTCTTTCCCGCAGCGCGTTTTCGATCTCCAGCTGAAGATCGTTGATAAACGCGTTTTCCGCCAGAAGACGTTCATATTCCGGATCGTTCTTGGCCCCGAACAGAGACATCTCAACCTCCTTGAGACTTCATCAATCGCTCAATCCTAAGCGCTTCAGCGCCAGAAGATTGAATGATCGACTGGTCTGCATCGTCTTGCTTTTTAACAGGATCAAAGCCGACGATAAAGAACGTGCTTTTACCGTTGAAGTTCCTACAAAACCCATAAGCTCTAAGTTGCCAAGGCTTGAAAGCTTCGAGTCTGAGTTCTTTGGATTTCCTACTAGGAAACCACCCTTCATCGGTTGCCCACTTTTTGCTGGGAACGCCACCTGGCCCTTCCGCAGCATATTTCTTGATAAGATCTTCTAGCTCAGCCTTTTGATCCTTCGAAGCTTTCTTCTGTATTTGCTTTTCAGTTCGCTCTCGGATCGCGACATCCGAGTGTTCACCTACGAGCAGCATCTTGTAGCCGTCCGGTAAGGACGCCTTCTTCGGCTTCAGCGCTCCTGGCCGCCCGGTCAAATGGCGCTCTTATCCCTTAACACAAGACTTAAGTTGTGGCGCGTCCGCAGTGCAAGTGAAAGAATCGTCGCACGCCGACAGCGCCTCATCAAAGACCGGCATGTGGGGTTTAGGCAACTGCGGCACTCGATGAACGGGTACCGAAACCTATCCACCACCCTAAGGCCTACTTCCGCTTCGGCGTGTAGGGCTTCTGGTCGCGCCAGGCCTGGGCGAACTTCTCGAGGTCCTGGTCGATGGTCTCGGGCAGGGTCACCACTAGCCGGGCCATCAGGTCGCCGCGCTTGCCCTTGGCGTCGGCGAAGCCGCGGCCTTTCAGGCGCAGGGTCTGGCCGCTGTTGCTGCCCTTGGGGACGTTCAGCATCACATTGCCGTCGGGGGTCGGGGCCTCGACCTTGCCGCCCAGCACCGCATCGGGGACCGAGACGGCCAAGTCCATGACCAGCGCGTCGCCTTCGCGGCGGTAGATCGGGTGCGGCTTGATCACCAGCTCGATCAGGGCGTCGCCCGCCCCGCCGCGTCCTGGGCTGCCCTGGCCCTTCAGGCGCAGGGTCTGGCCTTCCTGGGCGCCGGCCGGGATGGTGACGTCGATCGTGCGGCCGTCCGAGAAGGCCACGCGCTTCTTGCCGCCCTTGATCGCCTCTTCCAGGTCGATGTCGAGCCGGGCCCTGACGTCTGCACCGCGCGGCGAGAAGCCGCCGGCCGAGCCGCCACCGCCGAACGGACCGCGTCCGCCGCCGAACATGCCGCCGAACAGATCCGAGAGGTCGACGTCCGGCCCTTCCTCGGTGCGGAAGCCGCCGCGCCCGAAGCCGCCGGCGTTGAACGGCCCGTTGCCGGGCTGGCCGCCGAAGCCGCGCATGGTCTCGCGCCCGTCGGCGTCGATCTGGCCCAGGTCGAACTTCTTGCGCTTCTCCGGGTCGCCGACGATGTCGAAGGCGGCGCTGACCTGCTTGAACTTCTCCTCGGCCTTCTTGTCGCCGGGGTTGGCGTCCGGGTGATGCTGCTTGGCGAGCTTGCGAAACGCCTTGCGGATCTCGTCCGCGCTCGCGGTGCGGGAAACGCCGAGTTCCTGGTAGGGGTCACGCGCCAAGGAAGGTCCTCATCGAGCTGGCTGGGAGAGCTTAGGCAATTGGGGGTAACGCCCTCCATCTAGAACGTCCAGCGCGGCGCGCAAGACCTGTTGTGGCATTTTTACCACAACCCTATCGTCGCCCCGACGCCCCAGCCGTAGAGGGCGTCGGCCTGGGCCACCTCCAGCCGCGCGGCGGGCGACGGGGCGTCGGCGGTCCGCATCGCCGCCGTGTAGAGAAAGGCGGGCTCGGTGACCTCGACCTCGCGCAAGACCGTAGCCCCGTCCCGCACGCGGACGCGGTAGCGCTCGACGCCCTCGACCAGGGGAACCTCGCCGGTCCAGACGTCACCGCCGACGCGAGTGCGGCGGATCCAGGCGACCTTGAGGTCCCCGCCGATCATCCGGGTCCGAAGATGCGCCGGAGACAACGGACGCAAGGCCCGCCCGGTCCAGACCACCGTCGCCTCGGTCACGCCCGCCCCGGCCGGCGGTCCTCCGGCCGGCGCCGCGCGGACCGTCAGAGGGACGCCGCGCTCGAAAGCGGCGACCGTCATCGGGACCACCGCCTCGTCCAGCAGCACCACCGGCGCGCCAGCCAGGATCACGGTGTCGGCGGCGGCCCCGTCGCGCTGGCCGCGCAGCAGGCCCGAGAGCCGCCAGGTATCCGGCGACAACAGCGTCGCGTCGCGGAAGCCGATCACCTCCCAGGTTCCGTCCGAGGCCTGGATCGCCAGGGCGTTGCGCCCGGCCAGGACGGCGCTCAGCGAGACGGAGGACAGGCTCGCCCCCTCCATCCGCACCGTCAGCGCGCCGACGCGATCCGGGCGGTGCGGCGAGGCCGGCGAAAGGTCGCTCAGGGTCACGCCCAGGGTCGCCGGCTGGCTGACGCGGGCCCTGACGCTCAACGTGTCGAGATCGGCGCCGGCATGGATGTCGAGCGGCCGCCAAGGCTCGCCGGCCGCCGCGACCAGCGGTCGGGCGTCATCTTCCAGCGCGCCGTCCGACGGCAGGTCCAGGATCCGCAGCACCGGCGGCGGCGAGGGCTCGCGCGGCGGCGCCGGCGTCCAGTCGAGGCCGCTCGCCACGCCCTGCCCGGCCACGACCGGAACCAGGGTCGCCCTCGGCCGCTCGTCGAGGTCGAGCCGCGAAACCCGCCAGGCCCCGCCGTCGTGGGCCAGGCGATCGCCCGGCTCCAGCCGCAAGGCGGCCGACGGCGCCAGGTGGACGATCCGCGAGCGCCGCGCGGCCTCGTCGGCGGCCAGCATCCGGCGGGCGCAGGCCTCGGCGTCCGGCGCGGCGAGCACGATCGGCGCGTCGGCGTCGCGCGTCCCCGCCCCCTGCTCGCGGCGCACGACGACGGCGCCCACCTGATAGTCGCGGCCGGCGTCCAGGAAGCGCAGGCGCAGGGCCTCGGCGGCGGGCTCCAGCACCCGGGTCTGGCGCTCGACCGCGCCGTCGTCGGGGCGGACGAGGTCGCTCTCGGCCAGGGCGCCCGCCACCCGCCCCGAACGGGAGAGCATCTTCACGTGGTCGCCACGCTCGACCGGATCCAGATCGAAGGCCTCGGTCAGCGGCGCCAGGGCGTCACGCAGGCGCATCGGCCGGTCGACGACATAGCCGGCCACCGCGCCGCCCGCCTCGCCAGGGTCGAGCGTCACCCCGGCCCGCGCGCCCAGGGCGCGGATCAGCTCGGGCAGCGGCGCGATCCCGGCGCGGCCGGTCAGCCAGTGACCGAGGGTCCAGGCGTCGCCGTCCGCCCAGACCTCCGAGCGCGCCGGGAAGTCCGGGAACGGTCGCGCGTCCCAGCACCAGGCGCTGGCGGCCTCGATCATCGGCCCGCCATAGACCGGCGAGGTCGGGTTGGCGGTCGGATCGTCCAGCCAGGCCAGCACCGCCTCCAGGCAGCGCCGCTGGCCGAAGTCGTCGCGCTCGCCGGTCGAATAGGGCGGCAGGAAGCTCTCGGAGCTCTTCGGGTCGATGAACAGGTTCGGGGAATTGCTCCCCTTGTCGACGGCCGGACAGCCGAACTCGGTCAGGCGGATCGGCTTGGATCGCGGAATCCAGGCGGTCGGCGCCGAGGCCCGCACGCCGCCGGGCCGGTCGTAGTGGGTCTTGCTCCACCACGCCTTCAGGTCCTTGGGCCGGAAGATCCAGGGTTCGCCATGGGCGCCGTCGGTGATCGGCGTGCGGACCTGGGCCTCGCGGGCGGCCTGGCTGGCGTAGAACCAGTCGAAGCCCTCCCCGCCCGTCAGGCCGGCGCGCAGATAGGCCGGATCGTGCGGGCCGAAGAAGCCGGCGGCGGCGTCCAGATGGCTCTCGCCCTCGCGCCAGTCGGTGATCGGCGGATACCAGTCGACGCCGACGAAATCGATGTTCGGATCGGCCCACAGCGGGTCGAGATGGAAGACCGCGTGGCCGCTGCCGTCGGCGGGCTGATGGCCGAAATACTCGCTCCAGTCGGCGGCGTAGCCGAGCCTGGTCGCCGGGCCGAGCGTGGCGCGGACGTCCGCCGCCAGGGTCTTGAGCTTGGCGACCGCCGGATAGCTCCCGCCCGCTCCGCGGGTGGTGGTCACGCCGCGCAGCTCCGAGCCGATGAGGAAGCCGTCCACCCCGCCAGCCTGGGCCGCCAGGCTGGCCTGGTGCAGCACCATCCGGCGCAGGCCCCATTCGCCGTCGAAGAAGGCGCTCACTTGCGCGGTCGCCGCCGCCGTCCCGTCCACGCCAGCCTCGCAGGCGATCCGGCCGCGCCACGGATAGGCGGGCTGGTCCGGCGGGGTGTCCATCAGGATGAACGGATAGAGCGTCACCTTCAGGCCGCGCCGCTTCAGCTCGGCGATCGCCTCCACCACCACCGCGTCGGCCGGCGTGCCGCCATAGGCGGGCTTGCCGTCCTTGCGCGAGACGAGGTGCGCCCCGGCCCGATCGACGCCCGCCACGCTCCAGGTCAGCGGCAGGGTGTCCTTGTCGGCCTGCTCGACGCCCGGACGGATCTGGCACTGGCCGCAGCGCAGGTCGGTCCCGAACCAGGCGACGACGAGGGTCACGTGGTCGACGTTCGGCAGTTGGGCCTGCAGCTGGTCCAGCGCGACGACCAGATTAGCTCGGCCGTCGGCGTTGTGGACGCTCTCGCTGGCCGTGCGGGTGAGACCCTCGCGGCGCAGGACGGCCTGCGTCGCATAGACGAATTCCCCAGCGCCCGGGATCAGGCAGACGCCCTTCAGCCGCTCCTCCAGCCCCGGCGGGTCGTCCGGAGCGCGCGGACGGCGGAAGACCTCGAACGACAGCTGAGGCGGGCGATTGCCAAAGGGCTCCAGGGCGAGGTCCTCGAACACCACATAGGCCAAGCCGCGATAGGCCGGCGCCTGGCCTTCGATGGCGGCGATCAGCGGATCGGGCGCCTGGTCCTCGGTCCCGAGGTGGACGCGCATCGTCACGCCCGAGAGATCCATCACGCGCCCGTCGGCCCAGACCCGGCCGATCCCGTCGATCGGCCCCTCGGCCACGGCGACGGCGAACGACAGGCTGTAGGCGTAGGACGTGGTCTTCTGGCCCTTCGAGCCCCCGACGCGGCCCTCGATCCGCTTCTCGCGAAACCGCGCGGCCCAGATCACCTGGCCGCCGACCCGCGCGCGGCCAAAGACGCAAGGCAGCGCCGCGCCCTCGGCCGCGCCGGTCAGGCGCAGCTCGGGGATGCGCGGACCAACCTGGCGTGCGGGCGACAAGGCCGACAGCGCGGCCTGGTCGACCGCCGCGCCCAAGGCCGCGCCGGCCACGGCCCCCAGCGGCCCGCCGATCGCCGCGCCGACGCTGGAGAGGATGACTTGAGCCATGCAATGCTCCTCAGGGAAAACGAAAGGCGGCGATCAGGCGCTCGCGCCACCAGCGGCCGAGCGCGCTCTCGACGCAGGCCCGGCCCCAGTAGGCGTGGATGATGTGGTCCGGGCCGGACCGGATCGCGCAGTGCTTGGCGACCGCGCCCGGCGCCATGCGGAAGACGAGGACATCGCCGGGGCGAGCCTCGGACAGCGGCAGAGGCGTCAGCCAACGGCCGAACGCGTCCAGCAATAGTTCGCGCTCGCCGAGCTCGGCCCAGTCGGGGCGGTACGGCGGCGGGGCCTCCGGCTCGTCGCCATGGATCGCCCGCCAGACCCCGCGCACCAGGCCCAGGCAGTCGCAGCCCGCGCGGAGCGTCGAGGCCTGGTGACGGTAGGGGGTTCCGAGCCAGAGGCGGGCTTCTTTTAGAATCTCCTCCCCCGCTGGGGGAGG
>NZ_QFQZ01000056.1 GCF_003243465.1 Caulobacter segnis | reverse complement strand
AACACCCGCTTCGGCGCGGCGACCTGGGATGCGCTGATGCTCGCTAAATCCCTGTCTTAAAGAGGGATCTAGTCACCCGTGCGCCAATTCCGTGAACGTCTTCGTGCCGATCGGGTATCGCCGCCAGTCCTTGAAGTCGAAGTGCCACCACTCCTCAGCATAGACCTCGAAGCCCTGGGCGGTCATGGCCTCGCGAAGGATCGCCCGCAGCGCCCGCTGCTTGGTCGTCCCGCCCACGAAGTCGGCATAGGCGCGGCCGGAAAACTCGTCGTAGCGGCTGGGCATCTCGACGACCCGGCCCGTCTTCAGGTCGTACAGCGTCAGGTCCACGGCGCAGCCGCGGTTGTGGCGCGAGCCCTTGGCCGGGTCGGCGACGAACATGTGCGCGTCGGGCGGCGTCGCCTCCCAGAACATCCAGGTGACGAACCAGGGTCGATAGGCGTCGTGGATCAGCAGGCCATAGCCCTGGGCGGCCAAGGCGTCCTGCGCTCGCTTCAGCGCCTGGGCGGCCGGCCGCTGCAGATAGGCCGCCGCGCGCTCGTACAGCGGGATGCCCATGAAGTTGTTGGAGCCCGCATAGCGGATGTCGAGCCGGATGCGCGGATCGAGCGTGGTCAGGTCGACGAGGTCGGCCGGCAGGACGTCGCCCGTCTCGACCGGCGGCGTCGCGGCCAGGGCCTGCCGTCGCAGCGCCTCGGGGTCGGCCCGGACGCCGGCTCGGATGGCGGCCTCGGTCTCGGCGCCGAAGTCGTGGAAGGCCAGCCGCGTCCCGTTCAAACGCACCGCGTCGGGCTGAAGGACCAGCTCGCCGCCGCCCGCGATCGTGTAGCGGCCGCGCCCCGTTGCCGTCAGTCGCGCCGAGGCGCGGCCCGCGCCGTCGATGTGCAGGGCGCCATCCTTCTCGAACACCGTCAGCGGCGCGGCCTTGTCGCCGTACTGGCCGATCGCCGCCCATTCGGACCTGGAAAGCGCGAACGCGGCCGGCGCGGTGACGGCGGCGGCGCCGAGCGCGAGAAAGGATCGCCGTGCAAGACCCGCCATGTAGAAAGCTCCCCGATGTGTCATGCCGGCCGAAGCGTAGCGTAGAGCCGGGACCCAGGGGGTGACGAAACACCGTACGCGCCGCCCCTGGGTCCCGGATAGCCTCTGCGAGGCTTCCGGGATGACACAGGTGATGGCTACTTCATCGTCGGAATGACGAAGCTGCTGTCGGCCACGTCGCCCTCGGGCCAGCGGGCCGTCACCGTCTTGACCTTGGTGTAGAACTTCACGCCCTCGACGCCGTGCTGGTTGGTGTCGCCGAAGGCCGAGCGCTTCCAGCCGCCGAAGGTGTGATAGGCCACCGGCACCGGGATCGGCACGTTGATGCCGACCATGCCGACATTGACGTTCGCGGCGAACTCACGGGCGGCGCGACCGTTGCGGGTGAAGATGGCGACGCCGTTGCCGTACTGGTGCTCCGACGGCAGGGCCATGGCCTCTTCCATGGTCTCGGCGCGCACGATCTGCAGCACCGGGCCGAAGATCTCCTCGTGATAGGTCTTCATGCCCTTCTTGACGCCGTCAAACAGCGACGGGCCGATGAAGAAGCCCTTCTCGAAGCCTTGCAGCTGGAAGTCGCGCCCGTCGACGACCAGCTCTGCGCCCTCCTCCTGGCCGATGCGGATATAGTCGGCGATCTTGGCGCGGTGCTGGGCGCTGACCACCGGGCCGTAGTGGGCGTCGGGATCGGTGGAGACGCCGACCTTCAAGGTCCCGATCTCGGCGACCATCCGCTCGCGCAGGTCGTCGGCGGTCTTCTTGCCGACGGGGACCACGACCGGCAGGGCCATGCAGCGCTCGCCGGCCGAACCGAAGGCCGCGCCCGACAGGTCCTTGACCACCTGGTCGAGGTCGGCGTCGGGCAGGACGATCCCGTGGTTCTTGGCGCCGCCCATGGCCTGGACGCGTTTCCCGTGCGCCGTCCCGGTCTGGTAGACGTAGTGGGCGATGTCGGAGCTGCCGACGAAGCTGACCGCGCGGATCAGCGGATGGGTCAGGATGGCGTCGACGGCGCTCTTGTCGCCTTGGACGACGTTCAGCACCCCGGCGGGCGCGCCCGCCTCCATCATCAGCTCGGCCAGCTTGACCGGCACGGTCGGATCCTTCTCCGACGGCTTCAGGATGAAGCTGTTGCCGACGGCGATGCTGATGCCGAACATCCACATCGGGATCATGGCCGGGAAGTTGAACGGGGTGATCCCCGCGCAGACGCCCAGCGGCTGGCGCATCGAATAGACGTCGATGCCGGGACCGGCGCCTTCGGTGTATTCGCCCTTCAGGATATGCGGGATGCCGCAGGCGAACTCGATGACCTCCAGGCCCCGCTGGATGTCGCCCTTGGCGTCGGCGATGACCTTGCCGTGCTCGGACGACAGGATCTCGGCCAGGGTGTTCATGTCGCGCTCGATCAGGCGCTTGAACTCGAACATCACCCGGGCGCGACGCTGCGGATTGGTCTGGGCCCAGCCGACCTGGGCCTTGGCGGCGACCTGGACGGCCGCGTCGAGCTCGGCGTCCGTCGCGAACTGGACCCGCGCCTGGACCTCGCCGGTATTGGGATTGAAGACGTCGCCGAAGCGGCGGGAGGTTCCGACCAGGGCTTGACCGTTCACGAAATGGGCGATGTCTCGCATGATGCGCTCCCTAACGCTTGTTTTGCGCGTCAATAGCATCCCCGGCTCACGCCGTACCGCGCGAAATTATGCCGCCTCACTCCGCATCGACATGCACCCGCCGGAAGCGGCCCTGCAGATAGACCAGCGGCTCGTGGTCCGGGTCGTAGCGCAGCTTGACCACGCGCCCGACATAGACCCTGTGATCGCCGGCGTCGAAGGCGTGGTGGGTCTCGCACTCGAAGTTGGCCATGCAGCCGGGCAAGATCGGCACGCCCGTGCGCCAGGTCTCTGTGTCGACGCCGGTGAACCGGTCGACGCCCTTCTGCACGAACTGGCGGGCCAGTTCCTGGTGCTCGGCGTGCAGGACGTTGACGGCGAAGCGCCCAGCCGCGTTCAGGGCCGGCAGGCTGGACGACTTCAGGTCGACGCAGATCAGCGCCAGCGGCGGATCCAGCGAGACGGACGTAAAGGAGTTGGCGGTCAGCCCCACGCGGCGGCCGTCCTCGGCGATCGTGGTGACGACTGTGACGCCGGTCGTGAAGCATCCGAATGCGTTGCGCAGGGCCCGGGCGTCGTGGACGCCGCCTTCTCCCAGCTCGATCGTAACCGCCCTACTCATTGGCTTAGCAGTGGGCCAAAGCGATGGCGGGAGCAAGCCGGCGCACGCGACGGATCAAGCGAACGTCGCTTTCAGGATCTTTTCCAGCCAAGCTTGGTCCGTCTCGTCGAAGGCGGCGGGTTTGTCAGAGTCGACGTCGAACACGGCGATCAACTGACCAGCCTTGTCGAACACCGGGACCACGACCTCGCTCGCCGAGCGGCTGTCGCAGGCGATGTGGCCGGGGAAGGCGTGGACGTCGGGCACCAGCTGGGTCTGGCCGGTCTCGGCCGCCGCGCCGCAGACGCCGCGCCCGAAGGCGATGCGCAGGCAGCCCAGCGTGCCCTGGTAAGGCCCGACCACCAGCTCGCGCGGCTTTGCCGGATCGACCACGTAGAATCCGGTCCAGAAATAGTGGTCGAAGCTGCTGGCCAGCATCGAGGCCACCGTCGCCATGCGGGCGGTCAGGTTGCTCTCGCCGTCCAGCACGGAGGCGATCTCGTCGGCGACCTCGGCATAGCGGGTCGCCTTGTCGGCGGAGAGGGTGATGTCGTTGAACGCTTCGGCCATGGCGGGGATATAGCGCGGCCGGCGCGGGATGCGAGGGGGAAGTTACCCGCGCGAATGGATCGCCCTGCTAGAACTCCTCCCACTCGCCCGGCCGCGAGGTCGGCGCCACCTTCAGCGCATTCGCGCCCTGCACGTAGCGCTGGCGGAAGGTCTCGCGGGTGGGCGCGGCGACGGTCGGGCGCTGCGGCGCGGCGGCGGGACGGCGCTCGACGCGGGCCGGCATCTCGTGGATTTCCGCGCCGATCTGGAAGCGCCCGATCAGGCGCTCGAGCTCGGCGGCCTCGTTGGCCAGGGCGTGGCTGGCGGCGGTCGACTGCTCGACCATAGCCGCGTTCTGCTGGGTGACTTGGTCCATCTGGCTGACGGCCTGGTTCACCTCGGCGAGACTGACCGCCTGCTCCTTGGACGACGAGGCGATGTCGCCGACCAGTTCGTTGATCTCGACGACCTGGACCAGGATCTCGCGCAGGGTCTCGCCGGTCTCGCCGACCAGTTTGACGCCCTTGCCGACCTGCTCGGTGGACTCGCTGATCAGGCCCTTGATCTGTTTAGCCGCGTCGGCCGAGCGCTGGGCCAGGGCCCGGACCTCCTGGGCCACCACGGCGAAGCCGCGCCCGGCGTCGCCGGCGCGGGCGGCCTCGACCCCCGCGTTGAGCGCCAAGAGATTGGTCTGGAACGCGATTTCGTCGATCACGCCCAGGATCTGGGTGATCGAGCGGGACGACTTCTCGATGCCACCCATGGCCTCGACGGCCTCACTGACCACGACGCCGCTGCGCTCGGCGGCGGCCCTGGCGCTGATCGTCACCTGGCGGGCCCGCTCTGCGCCCTCGGCGCTGCGCCGCACGGTGGCGGTGATCTGGTCGAGCGAGGCGGCGGTCTGCTCAAGGCTGGCGGCCTGGCGTTCGGTGCGCAGCGCAAGATCGTCGGCGGCGTGGGTGATCTCGGCGCAGCCCGCGCGGATGCCGCGCGTCGCGCCCAGGATGCTGGACAGCGTGGCCTGCAGGTTCTCAACGGCGGTGTTGAAGTCGCGCGAGGCTTGGACCGCCTCGCCCTCCAGCCCGTCTTCGCGCATCCGCCAGATCAGGTCGCCCTCGGCCAGACGCTCCATGCCCTCGCCCATGGTGCGGACGGCTTGCGCTTTCGTCGCAGCGTCGGCCTCGGCGTCCTCGATCTGGCGAAGATGCTCAGCCTCGGCCCGTGCCCAGGCGGCTTCGTTTTCAAGGCGCCGGCGCTCGCCGTCGGCCAGGCTGTGGCGGAAACCGTCGAGGGCGCGGGCCACCGCGCCGATCTCGTCATTGCCATCGGCGCCGTGAACCGCCTGATCATAGCGACCGGCGCTGAGCGCCTCGACCGAGCGGGACAGGCCGTCCAGCGGCTTCCTGACCACCGCCTTGGCGGTCACGGCCAGGGCGATCAGCACCACCAGCATGAAGACGCCGCCAGCCGCCAGCAGGGTCAGCGCGACGCCATAGCTGCCGCCGGCCTGCAGGGCCACGCCCCCGGCCGCCGCGACCAGCAGCACGCCCATCGTCAGGCCGGTGGCGAGGATCAGCTTCCGGGCGATGGACGATCGACGGGACATGGAACGGGTCTCCGGCCAAAACTATGGCTGTTAACCCTGTCTTTGACGATCGATTCCTGAATCGCCCGTTAACCACGTTTCAGGGGCGCCCAAAACGGGCCTTCACCGGCGCGTAGCTGTCCCAGACCTGGCCGTCGCTGACCGAGCGCAGCAGCTTGACGTACTCGGCGTGGCTCCAGGCCAGGGGCGTGGCGGAATCGGTCCCCTCTCCGCGTTCGTAGCCGTGCGGACTGGCCGCGCCGACGCCGTCCCAGACCTGTTCCGGGATCAGCAGGCCGTCATTGGCGAACAGCTCCATGGCCCGGACATAGGTGTCGCGGATCTTCTTCACGGCCGCCGCGTCCGGCTTGCCCGACAAGCCCGCCAGCTCCAGCGCGTAGTGGCCGCGCTCGCCGGTGAAGATCGGCCACACCCGGCCGCGCTGGCCCGGGCGCATCTGGCCGTCCGCGCCGTAGTTGGCGCCGGTCGCGATGTCCTCGCCATAGCCATCGACGCCATAGCGCCGCCAGCCGGGGAAAGCCCCCCGCTCGCCCGGGAAGGTGAAGTCGTAGCGGACCCGATAGAGGTCCTCCATCGCCTGATCGTCCAGCTTGGGCAGGGTCGCGACGATGGCCGGATCGTCGGCGCGACGCACGCCATAGCGCACCAGTTCCAGGAAGCCGCCGTCCAGCATCCGATCCTCGGGGACCGCGGCCTGGCCGTTACGTTCCTCGACCGGGCTCTTGTTGTCGGGGTCCTGGTCGCTGTTCAGGCGCAGATAGTAATGGCCGTCGCCGAACGCGCCCTTGCTCGTCACCATCCGCGCCTCGACCTTAGCGGAGTAGTCGTCGGCGGTCCTGCGGTAGAGATCGGCCGAAGCCTTGTCGCCGGCGGCTTCCGCGATGTCGCCGGCGACCACCAGGCCCGCGATAACGGCGGCCGTCGTCGAGGGCGAATAGCCGCCCTGCTCTTCCCAGCGCTCCTGCTGGGTGAACGGCGGGGTGATGGTGGCGCTGTTCCAGCCCAGTCCCACCTTGCCGCCCTTCACCAGGAAGTCGGCGGCGGGCTTCAGCATGCGACCGTAATAGGCCTTGAGCTCCGCCTCGGGCAGCCAGCCCAGTTTCCAGAGCTTCCAGCCCAGCATGATCGGCATGGCCGTCTGGTCGAGCTGGACCCCGACCCATTCGGGCGTGCCGTCGACGTGCGACTTTTGCAGGAACCAGCCGCCGACGCCGGTGTTGCCCGGAGTCTTCGGACCGACCTGGACGGTGGGCAGATAGCGGAAAGCCGCCAAGGGCGTCTGCCTGTCGCCCAGGGCCGCCAGCGCCATGGCGCACTGATAGAAGTCGCGCGGCCAGACCGCCTTGTAGCCGGTCGAGGACTGGGTGGCGTCGACGGTGTCGCCCCACGGGTTCGACAGCGAGGCGATCAGGGCCCCGGCGTAGGTGCGGTCCTCCTGGACCTTCAGCATCAGGGCGCTGGCCTGGACCAGCTTGCCACCGTCCTCAGACGCTTCGCGCAGGCGCGGCAGCTCGCTCAGCGAGGCAAGATAATCCTCCCAGCCCACGCGCGCGCCCTCGCCGTTGAAGCGGGCCAGCACTTCGCGATAGCCGGTCTTCAGCGTGGCCGAAGCCGCAGCATCGGCGGCCTTGGCGTCGGGGCCGAAGCCGATGGCGAAGTCGAAGGTTGCTTCCTTGGCCACGGTCGGCAGCCGGGCGGTCAGAACGATCGCGCCATTCGCCGAGGTCGTGGTCGCCTTCAGCCCCGCCAGGGCGTCGCTGTCGTTCAGCACGCTAGCCGAAGCCTGGGCGAAGGGCTTGGTCCCCTTCAAGCTCAGGTGCGCCCTGCCTTCGAAGGCCGTCAGGGCTGCGACCGAGGCCGCGCCCGCATCGCCGCCGCCGGTGTTGGCCATGTGCGGCTCAAGCACCAGGGTCGGCGTCACCGGCCCCATCAGCGCCTTGACCGTCACTCTCACGAACAGGCTGTTGCGGTCCGGGTCGGTGAAGATCCGCTTCTCGATGACGAAGCGACCTTGGCGGTCGGTCGTGGTGATCTTGTAGGCCGGCGACAGCGGCCGGCCGCCGCTGTCGACATGCAGGTATTCCGTCTTGGCCGTGGTGTCCGCGCCCTCGACCGCCAGGCCGGTCGGCGTCTGAACGGCGACGCGCATCTGCTTGATCTGGGCCTCGTGGATCAGGCCGTACATGGTCTCGGTCAGCACGCCGTCGGCGATCGAGAACCAGACCTTCGACACCGCGCCCGTCGGGCCTCCCGACTTGTAGGCGCCGTCGACATAGGCCTCGTAGGACGCGCCGACGCCCGTCTTGGCGGCGTAGGCCCAGGTCGTGGCCGGCGCGGCGGCGTGGGCGACGCTGGCGAGGGCGGTGGCGGCCGAGGCCAGGGCGATAAGTTTCAGGCGGCGCATGGCGAGGACCTCGTCAGGCTGAAGGGAAAGCAAAGGGATCAGGCGGGCTGGACGTCGCGAACCGCGAAGGTCGCCAGGGCCGCGATGACCAGGGAGGCCGCGCCCAGCACGAGCGCGTAGATGGCCTGGCCGCCGAAGAAGGTCTTCAGCAGCAGGCCCAGCACCGTCGCCGCCAAGAGCTGCGGAATGACGATGAAGAAATTGAAGACGCCCATGTAGACGCCCATCTTCCGCGCCGGCAGCGCGCCGGCCAGGATCGAATACGGGGCCGAGAGGATCGAGCTCCAGGCGAAGCCGACGCCGATCATGCCGATCCAAAGCAGGCCGGGCTGGCGGATCAGCAGGAAGGACAGCAGGCCCAACGCGCCCAGCACGAGGCACAGGGCGTGGCTGGCCTTGCGGCTGGTGAGCCTGACCATCAGCGGGATCAGCAACGCCGCCAGGGCCGCCACGCCGTTGTAGACGGCGAACAGCACGCCCACCCAGTCGGCGCCGTCGTTATAGGCCTTCGATGCGGTGTCGGTGGCGTGGAAATGGACCGCCGCCACCGCGGGCGTGGTGTAGATCCACAGCGCGAACAGGCCAAACCACGAGAAGAACTGCACCACCGCCAGCTGGCGCATGGTGACGGGCATGCGGAAGACGTCCTCCAGCACCTCGGAAAAGCCGTTATCGGTTCGGCCCAGGCGCTTGAACCGCGCGCCGGCTACCCCCGCAACGCCGAACGCCAGCAGCAAGGCGGCGAGCACGTAGAGCTCCACCTCCAGGCGGCCCACCCAGACGATCGCAGCCAGGGCCAGGCCGGCCAGCACGCCGCCGACGCCCAGGGTGAGATAGGCGTTGACGGAGGGCGCGGGCGCCTGGCGCGGGCCAAGGTCCCTGGCCTCCTCGGCCTCGAAGACCTGCAGTTGCTCGGGCGGATATTCGCGGGTCGTGAAGACCGTCCACATCACCGCCGCCAGCAGCCCCGCGCCGCCGACGTAGAAAGCGATCCTGACCGCGTCAGGGATCTGGCCCGCCGGGGCGACATTGGAGACGTGGAACCCGTTCGTCAGGATCCACGGCAGGGCCGAGGCCAGCACCGCCCCCACGCCGATGAAGAAGCTCTGCATCGCGTAGCCGGTGGCCCGCTGCTCGTCGGGCAGGTTGTCGCCGACGAAGGCGCGGAACGGCTCCATGGTGACATTGATCGAGGCGTCCATGATCCACAGCGCCACCGCCGCCACCCACAGGGTCGGCGAGTTCGGCATGATCAGCAGGCCCAGGGTGGTCAGGATCGCGCCCCAGAAGAAATACGGTCGCCGGCGGCCCAGGCGCCCCCAGGTCTTGTCGCTGAAATGACCGATGATCGGCTGGACCAGCAGGCCGGTGGCCGGCGCGGCGATCCACAGGATCGCCAGGTGGTTCACGTCGACGCCGAGCGTCTGGAAGATGCGGCTGGTGTTGGCGTTCTGCAGCCCGAAACCGATTTGGATTCCGAAGAACCCGACGCACATGTTCCAGATCTGCAGGAAAGTCAGCCTCTGCCTGGCCATTGGTCTCCACCCCGTCACGACCGGTTGAGTCCGATCCGTTTTCGCAATATTTTGCAAAAGCTGCGCAAGGCCTATTTGCACACGACCCCCAGCGCATTGCAACGATAAATAAGGATTTTATCCGGGATTACCGACGGCGACCTTTGAAGATCGCCCCCACATCGATAGCCCACACGCTTATAGTTTGCACAATTTTTCATTGCATGAGAGAGCATCGTGGCCGAAGGCGCGGCGGTTGCAAATCTCGCCGAACCAGGCCTTATGGCCGATGAAAAACTTTGCAGAAATGTTTGCGATAAGGCGTTGGGGACGGTGAGCAAGGGCGCGACACGACTTGAGGACCTGGCCAAGCTGGCTGGCGTTTCGATCTCCACCGCCTCGCGGGCGCTGAACGACAGCCCGGCGGTCAACCAGCGCACCAAGCAGCTGATCTGGAAGCTGGCGCGGGAGATGGACTACCCCTTCCGCCGCTACATGCCGGCCGGTCCGATCGGCGCCGAGGCCACGATCGCGCTGGTCACGCCCCGCCCCCAGGGCCGAGACAGCGGCATGTCCGATCCGTTCTTCCTCGAGCTGCTGGCCGGTGTCGGCGAGGCGGCCAAGGAACGCGGCTGCGACGTGATCCTCAGCCACATCGCGCCTGCCAATTTCGAGGATCTGGCGGCGGCGATGAACACCAGCCGGGCCGAGGGCGTGATCTTCCTGGGCCAGAGTTCGCTGCACGCGGCGTTCAACCGCCTGGCTGAGACCGAGACCCGCTTCGTCGTCTGGGGCGCACAGTTCCCGGACCAGAATTACTGCTCGGTCGGCTCGGACAACATCCAGGGCGGCCGCCGCGCGACGCTCCACCTGGCCCGCCTGGGTCGCAAGCGCATCGTCTTCCTGGGCGACACCGAGGCGCCGGAAGCCATGCATCGCAACCGCGGCTATCTGGAAGCGCTCGATCAGGCCAAGCTGGGCGTCGATCCGGACCTGATCGTCCCCGCCCACTTCGAGGTCGAGTCGGCCGAGGCCGCCGTCGATAGCCTGATCCACCACGGCATCCAGTTCGACGGCGTGGTCGCCGCCTCGGACCTGATCGCCCTCGGCGCTATCCGGGCGCTGAAGCACGCGGGCCTGTCAGTCCCAGGCGACGTCTCGGTGATCGGCTTCGACAACGTTCCCTTCAGCCGCTACGCCAGCCCGGCCCTTTCGACCATCGCCCAAGACACCGCCAAGGCCGGCCGGCTGATGGTCTCCAAGCTGCTGGACAGCGGCGAACGCGCCAGCCGGTCAGAGCGGGTGCCGACCGACCTGATCATCCGCGAAAGCTGCGGCGGCTAGGCCCGTCGCGCGACCAACCCGGCGCAGACCGGCATCTCGCCCTCGGCGCCCAGATTGACGCCGTCGAGCAAAACCCAGCCGTCGGGAAGCGACCAGGCGACCGATTCAAAGCCCAAGTTAAAGGCCAGCAGAAGCGCGTTCGCCCCCTCCCCGCGCTGGAAGATCAGCAGCGGGCTGTTGGTGTCGATGAAGGTGATGGCGCCGGTGCGCAGCGCCGGATGCGCGCGGCGCAAGGCGATCAGGCGACGCGCGACGTGCAGGGTCGAGGCCGGGTCCGCCTCCTGCGCGTCGACCGCCAGCGACAGGTGCTCGGGATCGACCGGCAACCACGGCTCGACCGAGGAGAAGCCGGCGTTCAGCGCAGCGGCCCGCCAGGGCATCGGCGTGCGGGCCCCGTCGCGGCCCAGGGTCTGGGGCCAATTGGCGATCGCCTCTGGATCTAGCAGCCGCTCGAACGGGACGTTGGCCTGGGGCAGGCCCAGCTCCTCGCCCTGATAGACGAAGACATTGCCGCGCAGGCCCATCAGCAGCAGCAGGCACATCTCGGCGAAGGCCTTGCGGTCGCGCCCCTCGGCCCAGCGCGATACCGCACGCGGCGCGTCGTGGTTCGAGAAGGTCCAGGACGGCCACCCTTCCCCCGCCTCGCCAGGCCACATGGCCGCGCCCTGCGGGATCATCTCGGCCGCCAGCTTGTCGGCGTAGAGATAGAGAAAGCCGTAGGCGCTGTTCAGCCGGTCGTTCCCGGCCGTGAACAGCTTCATCTCGCGGTCGGCGTGGTCGCCGCCGACCTCGGCCACCAAGAAGCGCCCGCCTGCCGCGTCGGTCAGCGCCCGGATCCGCGACAGGAACTTCGGAATGTCGGCGTGGCTCTGGTTATGGATCTTGTCCTGGAAGTCGAACGGCCGCGTCCGCTTGCCGCCCGGCGGCAGCGGCGGATTGTCGGTCAGCGCCGGGTCGTGCATCGAGAAGTTGATGGCGTCGAAACGGAATCCGTCCACGCCCTTGTCGATCCAGAACTGAGTGACGGCCAGCAAGGCGTCCTGGACCGCCGAGTTATGCAGGTTCAGCTGCGGCTGGCTGCTGAGGAAATTATGCATGTAGTACTGGCCGCGGCGGGCGTCCCAGGTCCAGGCCGGGCCGCCGAACACCGACTGCCAGTTGCTGGGCGGACTGCCATCGGGCTTGGCGTCGGCCCAGACGAACCAGTCGGCCTTGGCGTTGGTCCGGTCCTGCCGGCTCTCGACGAACCACGGATGCTCCTCCGAGGTGTGCGAGAAGACCAGATCGATGATGATCTTCAAGTCCAGCGCGTGGGCCTTGGCGATCAGGGCGTCGAAGTCGGCCAGGGTCCCGAAGATCGGATCAACGTCGCGATAGTCCGAGACGTCGTAGCCGAAGTCCTTCATCGGCGACTTGAAGAACGGCGACAGCCATACGCCCTCGACGCCCAGCGAGGCGATATGCTCAAGGCGCGCGGTGATCCCCGGCAGGTCGCCGACGCCGTCGCCGTTCGAGTCGGCGAAGCTGCGCGGGTAGACCTGATAGATCACCGCGCCGCGCCACCACTCGCTCATCAAGGTCTCCGCACGGGGCTTGGCAAGAACGTCGACAGTCACGGTTGTCCCTCGGAAACGCATAGCATGTAGTCCAGCGGCGCGAGCTCTATCGAATAGCTGCCCGGCGCGCGGACGCTCGCCTGGCAGGCGCCATGCAAGGCGCGCCAGGACTCCGAGCCGACCTCAACCGGCACGTTCGCCTTGATCGGCTTGTCGCTAGTGTTGAAGACAGCCAGAATCTCAGCCCCGCCCAGCAGGCGCGAGAAGGCGAAGAGACCCGGCTGCTGATCGGCGACGCGCGTCACCTGGCGGCCCGCGCGGAGAGCCGGCGTCGCGGCGCGCACCCGGCCCAGCTCGGCGATGCGGCGGTAGAGCACACTTTGCGGATCGAAGGCCGACCTCGGCCCCTTCGCCGGCGTCCCGATCAGCCGATTGTCGTTGTAGCTGGCGACTTCGCTCGGGAACATGTCCTCGCGCGCGTCGGCGTAGTCGCCGTCGCCGGTGAAACCCTGCTCGTCGCCGTAATAGATCGTCGGGACGCCCCGCGCCGCGAACATCAGGGCGTTGGCCAGGGTCGCCCGCGCCAGCAGCTCCGCGTCACCGATCCCGGGCTGCGTCTTTTGCAAGAACCAGCCGATGCGGCCCATGTCGTGGTTGCCCAGGAAGGTCGGCAACTGGCGCGCCCCGGTCTCGCCACCCTCGTAGACAGTGTCGGCGGCGAACACCCGCGCCAGGCGCTCTGGTCCAGCCCCGCCCGAGACCACGTCCATCACCGCCGCCTGGAAGGCGAAGTCCAGCACCGCCGGAAGCTTGTCGACCCGCGTATGGCTGGCCAGGATCGCCACGTCCGGATCGAAGACCTCGCCGAAGATGTGGAAGTTCGGAATCCCTCGCGCCTTGGCGCGGGCCAGCATGGCCGGAACGAACGCCTGCCAGAACTCAGGATTCACATGGCGGGCGGTGTCGATGCGGAAGCCGTCGATCCCGAAGTCGTCGATCCACTTGCCATAGATCTCGATGAAGCCCGCGATCACGCGCGGATGCTCGGTGAAGACGTCATCCAAGGTCGCGAAGTCGCCCAGCAGCGAGCTCTCGCCCGCGAACGTGCTGTCGCCCCGGTTATGATAGTAGATCGGGTCGTTCAGCCACGCGGGCGCTTTGGCCTGCTCCTGCCCCGACGGAACATAAGGCGTATAGGCCCAGTCCGGCCGCTTGAGCTTGGAAAAGTCCTTGCCGTCGAAGCCGGCGTTGATCGCCGGACCGGCCGCCCCGCTCTTCCGGGCATAGGGATAGTCGGCGACGCCGCGATAGGGACAGTGGCCGTCCGGGCACTCGCGATACTGGATCACGTCGGCGGTGTGGTTCACGACGATGTCCATATAGACCTTCAGGCCCCGCGCATGCGCCGCGTCGACCAGGGTCTTGAAGTCGGCCTTAGTCCCGAAGTGTGGATCGACGTCGGTGAAGTCGGTGATCCAGTAGCCGTGATGCGCCGCCGACTCGTGGCCGGGCGCGCCCTGCACGGCCTTGTTCTTGAAGATCGGCGCCAGCCAGATCGCCGTCGCGCCCAGGCCCTGGATGTAGTCCAGCCGCCGCGTGACGCCCTTCAGATCGCCGCCGTGATAGAAGCCCGCCCGCGTCGGATCGAAGCCGTCGACCAGCGGCCCGCGATCAGGCCCGCCATGGTCGCTGCTAGCGTCGCCGTTCTCGAAGCGGTCCGGCAGCAGGAAATAGATCACCTCATCCTGCGGCTTGCGCGCCTGATACGAGGCCTGCGCCGCCGAGGCCTGCGACGCCGAGGCCTCGACCGCGGACGCCAGCGCGCCGCAGACGCAAAGCGCCGCGAGCATTCCTCGCCATGGCGTCGATCCCGACATCACCCCTCCCGCCGGCAGCGCAAAGCGCCGCGCATTTGTTTGCAATAATTTGCAGAACCGATCGCAAGGTGTCAATGCATCAAGAGACACCGCTAAATCAGACGATTTTGGCCCGCCGGGCGTCAATACGTGGGACTTTTCCGCCACACAACAGTGCCCAAAGCCCCTCAGACACCCGCCCCATCCAACGCGATGAAATTTTTCAGTTGCGCTATTCTCATTAATTTGCAGTAATTTTCACCAACGGCCCGCCGCACGGAGAAAGCGCAGCGCCGACAGGGAGGGAGAAGCTGATGAGCACTGCAATTTCACGCCGCCGCGCCTGGCTGATGGCCGGAGCTGCCACGGGCCTGGCGCTGACCTTCGCGCTGGCGGGCCAAGCCCAGGCGCAGACCGCCCCCGCGCCGCAGGACAATGCGCAAGTCGAGGAAGTCGTCGTCACCGGCATCCGCCGCGGCATCGAAGGCGCCATCTCGCTGAAGAAGGGCTCGACCTCGATCGTCGAAGCCGTGTCGGCCGAGGACATCGGCAAGCTGCCGGACATGTCGATCGCCGAGTCGATCGCCCGCCTGCCCGGCCTGACCGCTCAGCGCCTCGACGGTCGCGGCCAGGTCATCTCGATCCGGGGCCTGGCGCCCGACTTCACCACCGCCCTCCTGAACGGCCGCGAGCAGGTCTCGACCGGCGACAACCGGGGCGTCGAGTTCGACCAGTATCCGTCGGAGCTGCTGAGCGCGGTCGTGGTCTACAAGACCCCAGACGCCGCCCTGATCGGCCAGGGCCTGGCCGGCACAGCCGACATGCGCACCGTGCGTCCACTGGCGTTCGGCAAGCGCGCCCTGGCCGTCGGCGCCCGCTACGAGTGGAACGACATCGGCGCCCTGAACGCCGGCACCAAGTCGCACGGCAACCGCTTCAGCGTCTCCTACATCGACCAGTTCATGGATGGTAAGCTGGGCCTGGCGCTCGGCTACGCCCACATGGAGTCGCCCTATCAGGCCGAACGCTGGAACGCCTGGGGCTATCCCACCGACTCGGCCGGCAACCTGGTGATCGGCGGCGCCAAGCCGTACGTGCAGTCCAGCCTGCTGAAGCGCGACGGTTTCATCGGCGTGGTCGAGTTCGCCCCGACCGACCACTTCACCTCGTCGCTGGACGTCTTCTATTCCGAGTTCAACAACCACCAGATCCAGCGCGGCGTCGAACTGCCGCTGGTGTGGGGCGGCATCCCGCTGACCAATCCAAAGGTCGCCAACAGCATGGTCGTCGGCGGCGCCTTCAACGGCGTCAAGGGCGTGATCCGCAACGACGGCAACGACCGTGACGCCACGATCAAGTCGCTGGGCTGGAACAACAAGTGGACGTTCGCCGACGCCTGGACCCTGGTCACCGACCTGTCCTGGTCCAAGGTCGAGCGCACCGACCAGATCGTCGAGTCCTATTCGGGCACCGGCCGCGCCGGCGTCGGCGCCACTGACAACATGACCTTCATGATGGACGGCGACGGCAAAGCGGTCTTCACCTCGACGCTCAACTACGCCGACGCCAACCAGATCAAGCTGACCAGCCCGCAGGGCTGGGGCGGCGACATCATCGCCGGCGGCCAGGACGGCTATCTGAACCAGCCGATGATCGAGGACGAGCTGAAGACCGGCCGCTTCTCGATCACCCGCGATCTCGATCAGGGTCTCTCCAGCGTCGAGCTGGGCGCCAGCTACAGCGAGCGCACCAAGGGCCTGGTCAATGACGAGTGGTTCCTGCGCGCCAAGGGCTCGCCGGCCAGCGTCACCATACCGTCCTCGGCGATCAAGGGGACGACCTCGCTGGGCTTCATCGGCCTAGGCAATGTGATCAGCTACGACCCGTTCGCCCTGATCGCCTCGGGCGCCTACGACCTGGTCCGCAACCCGAACGCGGACGTGCTGGTCAAGAGCTGGGACGTCGAGGAGAAGGTCGCCATCGGCTACCTGAAGGCCAATCTCGACACCGAGCTGGCCGGCCTGCCGGTGACCGGCAATTTCGGCTTCCAGATCGTCCACACCGACCAGAGCTCGACCGCCCTGGGCGCCAGCGGCACCGGCAGCGGCGTCGTCCGCGCCAACCTGTCGGGCGGCAAGAAGTACGTCGACTTCCTGCCCAGCGCGAACCTGCGCTTCGACCTGGGCAACGAGCAGAGCCTGCGCTTCGCGGTCGCCCGCACCCTGGCCCGCCCGCGCATGGACCAGATGCGCGCCAGCAAGACCTTCAGCTACGACCAGGCCAAGGCCGGCAACAGCAACATCAACTTCTCGCCCTGGAGCGGCAGCGGCGGCAATCCCGAGCTCGAGCCCTGGCGCGCCGACTCCTATGACGTCTCGTACGAGAAGTATTTCGGCCGCCAGGCCTATGTCTCGCTGGCCGCCTTCTACAAGGACCTGAAGACCTACGTTTACGACCAGAGCGTGATCTTCGACTTCACCGGCTTCCCGGTCGGCGGCGGCGGCGAGCCGGCGACGCGCCTGGGCCTCGTCACCACCCCGCAGAACGGCAAGGGCGGCGCGGTCAAGGGCGTGGAGTTCGCGGCGTCGATGCCGGGCGCCCTGCTGACCCCGATGCTGGACGGCTTCGGCGCGACCTTCAGCGCGTCCTATACCGACAGCTCGATCCAGCCAAACCCCAGCGACAAGGGCCAGCCGATCCCGGGCCTGTCCAAGACCGTCGCCAACCTGACCGTCTACTACGAGAAGAACGGCTTCTCGTTCCGGGTCAGCGACCGCTACCGCTCCAAGTTCCTGGGCGAGGTCACCGGCTTCGGCAACGGCCGCAACTACCGTATGGTCAAGGGTGAGTCGGTCATCGACAGCCAGGTCGGCTACACCTTCAACGACGGTCCGATGCAGGGCCTGTCGGTGCTGGCCCAGGTCAACAACCTGACCGACGAGCCGTTCACCACCTACCAGAACAACGACCAGCGCCAGGTGATCGACTACCAGCGCTACGGCCGCACCTATCTGATCGGCCTGTCCTACAAGTTCTAGGTCCCCAATCCCTTCCCCAAGCCTTGAGCCCTCGCCGGTCCTGCCCGGCGAGGGCTTTTTCTTTGGCGTCTAGAGCTTCTCGGCCCGCTCGGCCGCGCGGCGCTTGACCACGCTGAACACCAGGGGCAGCAGCTCCCAGCTGAAGGCGCCGACCGCGAAGCCGAAAAGATAGGGCTCGCGCACCGCCGCCCACGGAATGACCGGCAGAGCCGCCTTGACGATGAAGCCCGCGATGATGACGGCCGAGCCCGCGGCGCAGGCCAGCCGGATCGTCAGGTCGCGCAGGGTCGCGCGCTCGGCCACGCTCAGCGCGCCGATCTGCACCAGGCCGTAGACGGCCACGCCGCCCAACGCGCCCACGATCGCGCGCAGGCGATCGGGATCGATGTCCATCGAGGCCTCCTCCAGCCCGGGATCTTGGGATGACGGCTCAAGGGTGGTTCCGATCTGCGCGCCGCGGCCGCAGCTGCGCTCGGATCGCCCTCGCCGTTAACGACTCTGCCTATCGGCGAGGCGGGAGTCGAGGCGGCATGGAGGGCGGTGCGTCCGGTTCTGACGCCGAGTCGCCAAAGGATGCGCGGGTCGACATATTGGAACAAAAAGAGAACAGACATCGCGTGTCGAATTGATGGGTCGAGGCGGCGGCGGGTTGAAAATATTGGTAGGCCTGGAGGGACTCGAACCCCCAACCAGACCGTTATGAGCGGTCGGCTCTAACCATTGAGCTACAGGCCCGCGCGGAGTCGCTTCGAAGCGAACGCGAGCGGGCGGATTAGCACGGGCCGAACGCGGCTTAAAGGTCCGGTTCAGGTTGGAGCTGTCATCGAAGGAACCATAGCTGTCCGGCCACGCTTCGACCGAGCCGGACAGCCCTGGAGAAAAACGATGACCTACACCGCTCGCCGCCCCGCCAAGCTGATGGCCGCCTTCGCCGCCCCCGCCCTGCTGGGCGGCGCCCTGCTGATGAGCGCGGCCGCCCCGGCCTTGGCGCAGACCAGCGCCGACACGGCCTTCAAGGCCACGACCTTCAACCTCTCGGCCTATGGCGAGACCCGCGTGGCGCCGGACATGGCGACCATCACCCTGGGCGTGCAGACCGAAGGCGCGACCGCCGGCGAGGCGCTGAAGGCCAATGGCGCGCGGATGAACCAGGCCCTGGCGGCTCTGAAGAAGGCCGGGATCGCCGAGCGCGACATCCAGACCTCTAACCTGAACCTGAACGCCCAGTACGCCTATGAGCAGAACCAGCCGCCGAAGCTGACTGGCTACCAGGCCTCGAACCAGGTGACGATCACGGTGCGCGATCTCGCCAAGCTGGGCGCAACCGTGGACGCCGCCGTTGGGGCCGGGGCCAACACCGTCAACGGCATCAGCTTTGGCCTGCTGAACCCGCAAGCCGCCGAGGACGCCGCGCGGCTGGAGGCGGTGAAGGCCCTGCAGGCCAAGGCCGAGCTCTACGGCCGCGCCACCGGCTACAAGGCCGTGCGGCTGGTCAATCTGAGCGAAGGCGGCGGCTACACGCCGCCCTCGCCGCCGATGCCGATGATGGCCTTCGCCGCAAAGCGCGAAATGTCGGACGCCACAAGCGTCGCCGCCGGCGAGCTGAAGGTCCGCGTGGACGTCAGCGCGGTCTATGAGGCGGCGAAGTAGACACGGCGAGGCCGCCGCTCCAGCCTCGGAGCGGCGGCTAGAACCCGGCCTTCCTGAAGGCGCGCTCCAGGCGTTCCTTGATCTCCAGGCCCGGCAGGGCGCGCTCGCCCTCCATCACCGCCACGTAGGTCAGGTTACGGGGCGGCTTGCCCTCCCCCGACGGCACGGGACCGACCGCCCAGCCGACGGTGTTGGCGCCCGTCGTGGGGCAGCTGGTGAAGCGCGCCGGCTTGCCCAGGCCCGCCTTCAGCACGGTCTCTGCGTTGGTCTGGGCCCCGTCGCAGGACGGCAGGTTGCGCGAGCAGGTGATATAGCCGCCGCCGCGCCAGACCGTCCGCCCCTCGGCGTCCGCAACAATCACGCAGGTCGACGGCGAGCCGACCGAGCGGCCGATCGCCTGGGTCAGGGCGGCTTCGTCGACGTCCGCCGGCAGCTTGGCGGAGCAGGCCGACAGGCCCACGGCGGCGACGGCGATCAGGGCCAGGCGGCGCGGCATGGCTCAGGCCGCCTTCTTGATCAGGTTGCCCTCGTCCAGCAGCACCACGGTGGGCGCATAGTTGCGCGCCTCCTCGGCCGGCATCTGGCAGTAGGTCACGACGATGACAAGGTCGTTCTTCTGCACCAGGCGCGCGGCCGCGCCGTTGACGCCGATCACCTTCGAGCCGCGCGGGGCCTCGATGGCGTAGGTGGTGAAGCGCGCGCCGTTGGTGATGTTCAGCACGTCGACCTGCTCGTTGGGCAGGATGCCCGAAGCGTCCAGGAGATCGCGATCAATGGCGATCGAGCCTTCGTAATCGAGGTCGGCCTGGGTCACCGTGGCGCGGTGCAGCTTGGCCTTCAGCATGGTCAGAAGCATGGCGGGGAAGTCTATCCCTTTGATTGGACTGAACTCTTTGAGGGCCGCCACACACAAGGCCCGCGGGTCTCACGCAGCGATATAGCCAGGAAGCCCAGGCCGTTCAATCACACCGCGACATGACGCTACGGCAGGACCAGACGGCTCAAAGCTTGTAGCCGCCCGCCGTGAGCTTGGCGAAGACCGTCTTGGTGATCTTCACATAGCCCTTCACCGGATCGCGGAAGTACAGCGGATCCTTGGTCCGCGTGGGATCGAAGCCGTCACCCACGAGGTCGACCTTGCGATACTTGAAGGTGCCGGTGGTCTCGATCGCCCGCTGCAGGCGCAGGAAGATCGGTCGTGCATAGCTGGGCAGCTGCTGATCGACGTGCTCGGCGAAGGCGGCCAGATCAAAGCCGGGATCGGTGACCAGCGCCGCCATGCCGGCCTTGCCGTCCAGGTCGCCGACCTGGACGCCATAGACATTGACCTCGAGCACGTGCTCGACCGCCGCCAGGCGCTCGGCCACCTCGCTGGTGGAGACGTTTTCGCCCTTCCAGCGGAAGGTGTCGCCGATGCGGTCGACGAAATAGATATAGCCGTCGCCGTCCACCCGCATCAGGTCGCCGGTGCGGAACCAGGCGTCGCCCTTCTGGAAGACGTGGTGCAGCACCTTCTTCTCGGTGGCGGCCTTGTCCGCGTAGCCCACATAGTTGGAGCGCGCGTCGCCACCGATATGGCCGATGCACTCCCCGACCTCGCCGGGCGCGCACTCGACGCAGAAGCCGTCTGGACCGCGCACCGGGGTCTCGGTCTCGACATCGAACTTGACCAGGCGGATGTTGAACTTGCCGCGCAGATAGCCGGGCACCCGGCCGATCGCGCCCCGCCGGCCGTCGAAGTTGAACAGCGAGACATTGCCCTCGGTCGCACCGTAGAACTCCAGCACCTCGCCGACCTTGAAGCGGTCCAGCATGTCGTCCCAGACATCCGGCCGCAGCCCGTTGCCGAAGATCAGCCGGATCTTGTGCGCCCGCTCAAGCTCCTGCTCGGGCTGGTTGGCCAGATAGCGGCACAGCTCGCCGATATAGACGAACATGGTGCAGTTCTCGGCGACGATCTCGGGCCAGAAGTGGGTGGCCGAGAACTTCTTGCGCAGCACGATGGAGCCGCCGTTCAGGAGCCCCGCCCCCAGGGCGCAAAGCCCGCCGGTGGCGTGGTAGAGCGGCAGGGTCACGTAGATGCGGTCAGTCTCCTTGGCCCCGGTCGAGCCGGCGAAGCCCCGCATGTAAAGCTGGGCTCGCATGTGCGTGATACGGGCGGCCTTGGGCATCCCGGTGGTGCCGCTGGTGAAGATGTAGAGCGCCGTGTCCTTGGCGGTCAGGCCCTGGCGGGCGGTGGCGCGGTCGGGCCTCAGGGGGCTGCAGCTCTTCAGCGCCTTGGCCAGGTCGCGCTGCTCGCCGTGAACCGGCCCCAGCACCCACTGCTGCATGTGCCGGTCAAGCCGTCCCTTGACGTCCTCGAAGCAAGGCGAGGTCTCCGGATCGACGATGCAGTGCAGGGCCTGGGAGATGTTCAGGCAGTGGGCCAGGGCCGCGCCGGTCAGCTGGTTGTTGATCAGGGCGGTGGCGACGCCGACCTTGGTTAGGCCGTACCAGACGGCCAGATATTCGACGCGGTTGGGCATGAACAGCGCCACCGTCTGGCCGCGCGTCAGCCCCTGCCCCTTGGCCCAGTGAGCGTAGCGGTTGGCCATGGCGTCGAGTTCGGCATAGCTGACCGTCTTGCCCTCGAAGGTGATGGCCGGGCGGTCGCGCCACTTGTCGACGGCGGCCTCAAGGTCGTCGCAGATCAGGTTGGCGCTATCCGGAGCGATCGACTTCACGCGCTTGAGCGTCCGGGTTAACCCCCTGAGGAACTTCACCTCTCGGCGAATCTTCTGGCGCAAACGCATTCATCTCTCCCTTGGAAACAACCATTGGAGAGCCCCGCGCGAGCGGTCAAGCGGCCGTTCGCCGCATCGCAAACCTAACGTCGTTATGGGGAAACGCGCCGTGCGCGGCCGATCACGGGCGCACCGGCCGGCGCGCCCGCTCGCGGAGCGGAGGATCCGCTCCCAGGACCTCGAGCCGGCCTCTAGCCGACGGCCTGGCGACGCTGGTCGTCGCGGGCGGCCTTCAGCTTCTCGGCCACCAGGAAGGCCAGCTCCAGCGCCTGCTCACCGTTCAAGCGAGGGTCGCAGTGCGTGTGGTAGCGGTCGCCGAGGTCGGTCTCGGACACGGCGCGGGCGCCGCCGAGGCACTCGGTGACGTTCTGGCCGGTCATCTCCAGGTGAACGCCGCCGGGGTGCACGCCCTCGGCCTGGGCGATCTCCACGAAGCTCTTCACTTCCGAGAGAATGCGGTCGAACGGACGGGTCTTGTAGCCGGTCGAGGCCTTCAGCGTGTTGCCGTGCATCGGATCGGTGGCCCAGACCACCGAGCGGCCGGCGCTCTTGGTCGCCCGCATCAGGCGCGGCAGGCGGTCGGCGATCTTGTCCGAGCCGAAGCGGCCGTAGAGGGTCAGACGGCCCGGCTCGTTGTTGGGGTTCAAAACGTCGATCAGGCGCAGCAGGTCGTCGCCTTCCATGGTCGGACCGCACTTCAGGCCGATCGGGTTCTTCACGCCGCGCATGAACTCGACGTGGGCGCCGTCCAGCTGGCGGGTGCGCTCGCCGATCCACAGCAGGTGGGCGCTGGTGTCGTACCAGTCGCCCGAGGTGCTATCGACGCGGGTCATGGCCTCCTCGAAGCCCAGCAGCAGGGCCTCATGGCTGGTGAAGAACTCGACGCGGCGCAGGTCCGGCTGGGTGTCGGGCGTGACGCCGACCGCCGACATGAAGGTCAGGGCCTCGGAGATTTTCTCCGACAGCTCGCGATAGCGCGCGCCCTGTGGGCTGTCGCCGACGAAGCCCAGGGTCCAGCGGTGGATGTTGTAGAGGTCGGCGTAGCCGCCGCTGGCGAAGGCGCGCAGCAGGTTCAGCGTCGCGGCCGACTGGCCATAGGCCTTCAGCAGGCGGTCCGGGTCCGGGACCCGCTCGGCCTCGTTGAAGTCCATGCCGTTGATGATGTCGCCGCGATAGGACGGCAGGGTCGCGTCGCCCTGGACCTCGGTCGGCTCCGAACGCGGCTTGGCGAACTGGCCGGCGATGCGGCCCACCTTCACCACCGGCTTGCCGCCGGCGAAGGTCAGCACCACCGCCATCTGCAGGATCAGGCGGAAGGTGTCGCGGATGTTGTCCGCGTGGAATTCCTTGAAGCTTTCGGCGCAGTCGCCGCCCTGCAAGAGGAAGGCGCGCCCCTCGGCCACGTCGCCCAGCAGGCTCTTCAGGCGGCGCGCCTCGCCGGCGAACACCAGCGGCGGCATCTGGCGAAGCGTCTGCTCCACCCGCTCCACGGCCCCCGCGTCCGGATAGTCGGCGGGGATGTGCTTGGCGGGTTTGGCTCTCCAGGCGGCGGGGGTCCAGCGGGCGGTCATGACAGGCTCGATAGCAACTAGGGGCGGCGTAGATACCGCGAATGGAAGCGAAAGGCAAAATCATGCGACAGACTGGCGCCGATAAGCCCAGATGAGAAAGTTCATTGTCGCTCTAACCGGGTGAAGCACCAGTTTTTTGCGCGACACCACAGGCGATCGCAGCCAAGGCGCCGAGCGCCAGCCACCACTCCTGCCAGACGCCGAAGCTGAGCGCCCCGACGACAAGATAGGACACCACGACCGCGGCGGCCATGGCCCCGTCCCGCCGATCCCTCTCGATCCAGCCCAGGACGCCGTAAAGGATCCAGGCGAAGAAGGCCGCGGCCATGGCGGCCCCGAAGGCGCCAAGCTCCAGCCAGATCTGCAGAGGCGCATTGTGGGTATGCAGCGGAATGGCCAGGCCGAAGGTGCGGCTGGCGTCGATCCCCCACCCGCGCATCGGATGGACCAGTATCCGCTCGGCGGCGAAGGCCCAGATGTTCAGCCGGTGGTCCCAGGAGGGCGGAACCAGCGCGTGCAGCCAGGTGAAAGCGCCGGACTGCACGCCCCACAGCACGATGATCGGCGCAAAGATGAACAGCGCCGAGACGATGGGGATCAGCGCCCGGGCGAACGGCTTGCCCGTCAGGCGCACGGCCAGCCAGGTCAGGCCGCCCAGCAGCAGCGCCGCCACGGGCGCGTCGGCGCCGGTGACGTGCGCGCCGATCAGGATCAGGACGAACAGCGCGGCGATCAGCAGGCGGCGCCCCTTGATCCCCGAGGCCTGCAGGACGCGCACGCAAGGCCATAGCAGCAGGACCAGCGGATAGGTCCCCATCGAGACCTTGACCATCGCCAAATCCGGCCGGATCGGATCGCCGCTGGCCTTTCTCACCGCCTGGTAGATCGGCGCGTGCAGCAGGCCGTCGATGCAGGTGACCACGGCCAGCAGGCCGGCGCTGACCAGCATCACCCGCGCCGCGAGCCTCGCCGAGCGGGTCGACATCTGGCCCAGCATGACCACGGCGGAGCCGTAGAGCCCGAGCTGCAGGAAGAGCTTGATGGCCGTGAAGCTCTCCACGGCGCCAAACTTCTTCAGCTTGGCCGGGTCCGGCAGGGCCGGGGTCCAGCTAAGGCTGATCAGCGACCACAGCACCAGCAGCGCCAGGGCGAACAGCGGCAACACCGGCGGCCGCGCGCGGAACAGCCCCGGCGCCGCCAGCAGCCCCACTAGGCTCAGCACCGCGGCGAACTGCTTGGGCGCCAGGTAGCCGAGCAAGGGCGTGGTCGCCATCAGGAAGACGGCAAGACCACCCAGCCAGCGGGTCCGGCGTTCAAAAGCGTCCCTGGGGACGCCGAAGCTCGTCATCCCACGCCGCCGACTTCGACCGGTACGTACTTCTCGCGCATGGTCACCAGCTCCTCGGCGAGGGTCGGGTGAACGGCGCAGGTGGAGTCCCACTGAGGCTTGGTCACGCCCATCTTCACGGCGATGGCGGCCATCTGGATGATCTCGGGCGAGTCCGGCCCGACGACGTGGACACCGACCACCTTCTGGTCGTCGGCCTTGACCACCAGCTTGATCAGGCAGCGTTCCTGCCCGCCGTAGAAGGTGATCTTCATCGGACGGAACACAGAGCGATAGATATCGACCGCGCCGAACGCATGCCGAGCCTCGGCCTCGGTCATGCCGACCGCGCCGACCGGCGGCTGCGAGAACACCGCCGAGGCGACCATGTCGTGATCGAAGGTCGTGGGGTTATTGTAGAACTCGGTCTGGGCGAAGGCCGCGCCCTCACGGATGGCGACCGGCGTCAGGTTGATCCGGTCCGTCACATCGCCGACGGCCCAGATGCTGTCGACATTGGTCTTGGAATAGGCGTCCACCGCGATCGCGCCGCGCTCGTTCAGCTTCACGCCGGCGTTCTCAAGGCCCAGCCCCTTCACATAGGGCTCGCGGCCCGTGGCGAACATCACGGCCTCGGTCTCGAACGTCAGCTCGCTGGTCAGCTTGCTGAGCAGCATGCCGTCTTCCAGCTTCTCGATGCTGGTGTGCGAGCAGCCCAGCACGACCTTGATCCCCCGCTTGCCCAGCTCGTCGGCCAGATGCGAGCGGACGTCGTCGTCGAAGCCGCGCAGGATGTTGGCCCCGCGATAGAGCAGCGTCGTCTCGACGCCCAGACCCGCGAAGATCCCGGCGAACTCGACGGCGATATAGCCGCCGCCGACGATCATGATGCTCTTGGGCAGCTTCGGAAGGTGGAAGGCCTCGTCCGAGGTGATGCCGTACTCGGCGCCGGGGAAGTCGGGCTTCACCGGCCGACCGCCCGTGGCGATCAGAATCTTGCGGGCGGTGTAGGTCCCGGCGTCGTTCGAACTATCCTTGGGCAGCACCTCGACAGTATGCGGGTCGACGACCTGGGCGCGGCCGTGCAGCAGGTGGGCGCCAGCCTTCTGCAGGTTGGTGACATAGATGCCGGACAGGCGGGCGATCTCGACGTCCTTGTCGTGGATGAAGCCCTTCCAGTCGAACTTGGCGTCGCCGATCGTCCAGCCATAGCCCTTGGCCGTCTTCAGCTGGCTGGTGACCTCGCTGGCGTAGACCATGAACTTTTTGGGCACGCAGCCGCGGATCACGCAGGTGCCGCCGACCCGATACTCCTCGGCCACGCCGACCTTGGCGCCGCTCATGGCCGCCACGCGCGCCGCGCGCACGCCGCCGGAGCCCGCGCCGATGACGAAGAGATCGTAGTCGTAGTCAGCCATAACCGGCCTCCGAACTTAACTGGTCGGCTTATGTAGGACGTCAAAGCCCAGGTTTCAGGGGACCATGCGGACCACGCCCTCGTCCGTGCCGACCAGAGCCTCGTCGGCGAGGTCGAGGAACAAGCCGTGGTCGACGACGCCCGTGACGCTCTTCAGAGCCGTCGCCAGGGCGGCCGGCTCGTCGATGCGGCCCGAGGCCATGTCGTAGATCAGGTTGCCGCCGTCGGTGACGACGACGCCCCGCTCGGCCGTGCGCAGGCGCGGCGGCGGCAGGTCGAACTCGGCGGCGATGTCGGCCAGGCGATGGCCGGTGTGGACGTGGCCGAAGCGCACGACCTCGATCGGCAGCGGGAACTTGCCCAGGGCCGGCACGCGCTTGGCGGCGTCGGCGATCGCCACGCAGCGGGTCGAGGCTTCCCAGACCAGCTTTTCACGCAGCAGGGCCGCGCCGCCGCCCTTGATCAAGCTAAGGCCCGGCCCGATCTCGTCGGCGCCATCCACGGTCAGGTCGATCGTCTTGACGTCGTCCAGCGCCACCAGCGGAATGCCAAGCTCGCGCGCCAGGGCGGCGGTGGCGTCCGAGGTCGGCACGCCACGGATGTCGCTCAGCTTGCGGGCCGCCAGCGCCTTGACGAACCAGGCCGCGGTCGAGCCCGTGCCCAGGCCCACCACCATGCCATTTTCAACGAGTTGCGCGGCGGCCTCGCCCGAGGCGCGCTTCTGATCGTCGGCGCTGCTCATTTCGTCTTCGCGTCCTTCTTGGCTTGTTTCAGGGCGCGGAACTTGGTCGCCCATCCCGCCTTGATCGTCTGTTCGGGACGCGCCAGGGCCAGGGCCCCGTCCTCGACGTCCTTGGTGATCACCGAACCCGAGCCGGTCATCGCCCCGTCGCCCACCCGCACGGGCGCGACCAGGGCGCTGTTGGAGCCGATGAAGGCCCCCTTGCCGACATGGGTCGCGAACTTCTCGAAGCCGTCGTAATTACAGAAGATGGTCCCAGCCCCGATGTTGGCCTTCTCGCCTACCGAGCCATCACCCAGATAGCTGAGATGGTTAGCCTTGGCGCCCTGGCCGATCTTGACGTTTTTGACCTCGACGAAGTTGCCGATATGGGCTTCGGGACCGATCTCGGCGCCGGGGCGCAGGCGAGCGTACGGGCCGATCAGCGCGCCCTCGCCCACATCGGCGCCTTCCAGGTGACTGAAGGCCTTGATCACCGCGCCGGTCTCGACGCGGACGCCAGGGCCGAAGACCACGAACTGCTCGACCACCGCGCCGCCGGCGATCCTGGTGTCCCACGACAGATGTACCGTGTCGGGCGCGGGCATGGTGACGCCCTCGACCATCAAGGCGCTGCGGCGCGTCTTCTGCCAGACAGCCTCGGCGGCGGCGAGCTCGCCTTGCGAATTGACCCCCTGAACCGAAGCTTCCGGCGCGAAGGCCGCGCGGGTCACGAGCTTACGATCGTGCGCCAGACCGACGACGTCGGTCAGGTAGTACTCGCCCTTGGCGTTGTCGTTGCGGACATCGGCCAGGAGGCTGAACAGCGCTGAACGATCGGCGGCCAGGACCCCCGAGTTACAGTGCCTGACCTGCTTGGTGGCGAGATCCGCCTCCTTCTCCTCGACGATGCGCAGCAGCACGTGGCCGGGCGCGAGGATCAGGCGGCCGTAGCCGGTCGGATTGTGGGCCTCGAAGCCCAGCACCGCGACATGGGCGCCGCCGGTGATCAGGTCGAACAGCGGCGCGATCACGCCCGCTGTGGTCAGCGGGCAGTCGGCGTAGGTGACGACGACGTCGCCGTCGAAGTCCGCCAGGGCGTCCTTGGCCGCCAGCACGGCGTGGCCGGTGCCCAGCGGCGGGTCCTGGACCACGGTGGCGTTGGGGCCGAGACGCTTGCGCGCCGCCTCGCCGACCTGTGGGCTGTGCGCGCCGACCACGACGATGATCCGCTCGCAGCCCAGCCCCTCGGCCGCGTCGATCGCGTGGTCCAGCAGGGTCCGCCCCGCCAGCCTGTGCAGCACCTTCGGGGTCGGCGACTTCATCCGCGTGCCCTGGCCGGCCGCCAGGATCACGGCGGCGCGCGGACGGACGGGCTTCGAGACGGGGACGGTCATGGCTCTCGCGACTCCCTAGAGGCGAACCAAAGTTTGCATTAGCCGTGCAATTGGCCGAAAGGCCAGACCCATGCACGCGCTTCATGACCTGAACGGGGCGACCATCGCCTTCGATCTCGACGGCACGCTGGTGGATACGGCGCCCGATCTCGTCGGCTCACTCAACGCCATCCTGGCCGAGGAGTCCCTGCCCGCCCTCCCCTTCGACGAGGTTCGGCTGATGGTCGGCCGGGGCGCGCGGGCCCTGCTGGAGCGCGGTTTCGCCGCCGCCGGCGCGCCGCTGGACGCCGAGCACACGCCCCCCCTCGTCCAACGCTTCATCGACCTCTACCTGACCCGCATCGCCGACGAGAGCGCGCCCTTCCCGGGCGTGGTCGAGACCCTGACCGCGCTCAAGGCGGCCGGCGCGCGCCTCGTCGTCTGCACCAACAAGCTGACCCACCTGTCGGTCGCCCTGCTGGACGCCACGGGCCTGACGCCCTTCTTCGACGCCGTGGTCGGCGCCGACAGCGCTCCCGCCGCCAAGCCCGACGGCCGTCACGTCGCCGCCGCGGTCGCGGCCGTGGGCGGCGACGTCGCCCGCGCGGTGATGGTCGGCGACAGCATCAACGACGCCCTCGGCGCCCGCAACGCTGGCGTTCCCAGCGTGCTGGTGTCCTTCGGTTACACCGAGGATCCGGTCGACACCTTGGGCGGCGATCTGGTCATCCACAGCTTTTTGGACGTGCCGCAGGCCTGCATCACGCTATTGGCCTCTTGCCCCGCGCCGAACACCGGGCTATAGGCCCCCTCCTCTCGTGGATCGGTCCGGTTCGGACCCTCCACACGGCGGATGCGTAGCTCAGCGGGAGAGCACCTCGTTCACACCGAGGGGGTCACAGGTTCAATCCCTGTCGCATCCACCATTTCCCCTTATTTTACAGTGGCTTGCGGCGCACCGAACGTGCCATTTGCCGCGCCGTCGCCCCAGAAACCCCAGTTTCGAACCCTCCAACCCGCGAGCCGAGCACTTGCGACGACTGGGTTTCCGAGGCTGTGAAGAAATTGGGGCGTCCGAAGTGCTCTCCTCCTTGGAAAAGGCCAGACTTCCCCAGCTTCTCGCCGCCCGCTGTGCGCGTGAGCTTCTTTCCTATTCCCGGAGCTTCCACGGCAGCTCGAGCGCCTATGAGCGCCGCGACTTCGACCTAGGTTGAACATCGCCTTGGGCCGGCATCTGCCGGCGTCGCTTGCGAGTTCCGCCATGCCGCGTCCAACCAAAGGTCCCCGCCTTTACCTTCGTCCGGCCGCCGCACAAAGACGAGCCAGGCCCTGCTACGTCATCCGCGATGGACGAGCGGAAATCAGCACGGGGTGCGGGCCCGATCAGCAACGAGAGGCCGAGCGTACACTCGCCAGCCACATCGCCTCCAAGCTGGCCCTGCCGCCGGCCGATCCTGACCGACGCCAAGATCCGACGCGCGTCCTGGTAAGAGAAGTCCTCTCCCTTTACGCCGCCGAGCGCGCGCCCGAGTTGGCCGTCGATCAAGCCTCGATGGACGGATGGATCGCCCACCTCCGCGCCTGGTGGGGCGACAGCACCTTGAGCTACGTGCGACGATCGACCTGCAAGGCCTATGTCGCCGACCGAACGCGGGAGACCGCGCTGGTTGGCGGGCGTCGGACCAGTCGACCCGTCTCGGATCAGACGGCCCGGCGCGAATTGGAGGTGTTGTCGGCCGCGATTGGCTATTGGGACGCCGAGGACAGACTTCTCTATCGCCCCCCGGTTTGGCTGCCGCCCAAGGCGGAAACCCGGCGCAACGCCCTGAGCCGCGCAGAGGTCGCGGCTCTGCTCAAGGCGACTTTGGGCTGGCGCCTCGAACCTGATGGCGGCTGGACGCGGCTGGGCGCCTCGGCCATCGCCAACCGGGCCCATCTGCGTCGCTTCTTGCTCATCGCCCTCTACACCGGCTCTAGGACCTCGGTGGTCACCAGTTTGAGCTGGAACAGGAGCATGACTTGCGCTTGGGTCGACCTTACCAAGGGCCTCCTTTACCGACGCGGAACCGCCGAGCGGGACATCGCCAACAAATCACGCCCACCAGCCAAACTGCCTCCTCGCCTCCTAGCCCACATGCGGCGCTGGCATCGCCATGACGTCCAAATCCACGCCGACGACGCCGACAAGGTAATCCACCACGGCGACCAGGGCGTCTCGGGTGTCCGGAAGGGGTTCTCAGCCTGCGTCGCCGATGCGGGCTTGTCCAAGGCCGTCACGCCGCACTGGGTGCGTCACACCGCCGCCACTCTGCTTATGGAGGCCAATGTCGACATATGGCTGGCGGCCTCCTACCTGGGCATGAGCGCGATGATGCTCGAGCGTCACTACGCTCACCATCGACCGGATTTCCAGCGCGTCGCCAGGAGCGCGCTCTAGATTGCCGACAGACGGTTGCGCCAATTGCTGCCGTCGGCGCGCCTCCAAGAACACGGCGTTCAGAGAGGGAGTGCGCCCCGCGTTCGCGGCAACGCAAGGGTTCCTGAGCCGATGCACTAGAGGTAGATCGGTTCTGACATCTCCGCGCGCCGTCCACCTCGATGCCAAGGCATGGGACCGTGCTCTCAAGCTCCGCGCGTACTAACAGAAGGTGAGATCCAAGAAGAGCGGATTGGAGCGCGGAGCGAGAGAGGGGACGAAGGTCGCCCCATCATGGGCGACGACAACCATTCCAGTATCTCGGAGACCTTGATCCACGACAGGCGGCTGCTGGGTTCAACGTTCTCGGCAAAGTCCAACATCGATTACTCCGTGGCAGACCGATCACCCGTCAGGCTACAACGACCTTCATCGACACGGTCGTGTCGGAAAGCTTGGCCTTATCGACAGGGGCTTGGGTGAGGACGAGCTGCTTGCCCATCATGAACTCCGGCGGGGCGTTGACCGCGGCGACCGATCGCACCACGTCGCCCTTCATATAGAAGACAGCGAACACGCTGCTGTCAGGGTACCCGCGCACCACGACGTCATCGGTGTCCAGGGCGTAACCAGCGATCTGCAGTTTCAAGTCGTACTGATCCGACCACTGCCAGGGGCATTCAGGCGCCGGCCTTGGCCGCCCAGTGATAGCGGCTGCGGCCTGCTTGGCCTGCTCCAGGGCGTTGGGCACGCTCTCCAGGCGCAGCATGCGTTCGTAGACCGGCACGGGACGCTGGGCCACATCTCCGATGGCGAAGATGTTGGGATCGGAAATGCTGCGCGCGTCCTGATCGACGACGACGCCGCTGGCGCATTCGAGACCGGCCCGCGCGGCCAATTCGTCATTTGGCCTGGCGCCGACCCCCACAACGGCGACGTCGCAGGCAATCTGGCGTCCGTCAGCCAATTGCACCGCGCGGATCCCGCCCTGCTCGCCGACGAACCCCGCCACGGAGGCGTTGAGTTCGAGGCGCACGCCCTTGGCCAGGTGCCGAGCCTGGAAGAAGTCCGAAAGCGTCGTGCACGCCACGCGCGCCAGCATCCGGTCCTCGCGTTCGATCACCACGACCTTAGCGCCCAGCGAACGCGCCGAGGCGGCGACCTCTAGCCCGATATAGCCGCCGCCCACGACGACCAGGGTCTTCCCCGCAGCCAAGCGCAGCTTGAGAGCCTCGGCGTCGGCGGCCGTGCGCAAGCTCAGGACGCCATCGAGATCTGCGCCTTCGACAGGCAAACCGATCGGCCGAACGCCGGTGGCCAGGATCAGCGTGTCGTAGGCAAGACTGACGCCATCTTGGAGCCGCACGGTTTTGGCGGGGCGATGGATGCGGGTCGCCTTGACGCCCGCTCGAAACTCAATGTTGTGGGCGGCGTAGAATTCCAGGGGCTTTAGCGCCAGGCTCTCGGCGTCGGCTTCGCCCTTCAGCCACGCCTTGCTAAGCGGCGGTCGCTGATAGGGCGCGATCGGCTCCTCTCCGATAAGCGCAATGGGACCCGTATGACCGTATTGGCGAAGAAACGCCGCCGCGGAACCACCCGCGTGCCCCGCGCCCAGGATCACCACCCTACCGTTGGACATGTCCGACGCCCTTTCACCAATTACCGCCCCAATCGAGGGAAGGAAGCCTCAGCTCTAGAACGTCACCACGGTCCGGATGCTCTCGCCCGCGTGCATCAGGTCGGAGGCCTTGTTGATCTCTTCCAGCGGCAGGACATGGGTGATCATCGGGTCGATCTGG
>NZ_QFQZ01000055.1 GCF_003243465.1 Caulobacter segnis | reverse complement strand
GCCGAGGCCGACACACGCGCCTCCTGCACCCAGTCGATCAGCACGCCCTCATGGTTGGACTGGCGGAAGACCACCGAAACGCCACGCGAAGCCGCCCGCGCCTCGCAGCGCGCGCGGACATCATCAAGGGTGTCCTTGCCATAAATCTCGGGCTCGCGGGTTCCCAACAGGTTGAGGTTGGGGCCGCTCAGCACGTGGATCGGTTTTACCATGCGGCTCCGCCGTCGATTCCGGGAGGTCTTGTATAGCCGGTTCCCTCAGGTCACAAGCAGGGCTCGCTTCGGAGGTGAAATGAGGCTTTTGTTGAACGGGGAAGAGCGGGACGTGGGCGAGGTGCGCACGATCGCCGATCTGGTGGCGTCGCTGGGTCTGGACGCCCGCAAGGTGGCCGTCGAGCGCAACCTCGAGATCGCCCCGCGCTCGACCTATGCCGACACGACCCTGGCTGACGGCGACCGCATCGAGATCGTCACTTTTATCGGCGGCGGTTGATCCCGCGTATTGGATCGCGGGCCGGCGGGGCGTAAACCAACCGCATGAACGCGCATGTTTCCCCCGACACCGTCTCGACGCCGGATACAGAAGAAACCTGGACCGTCGCCGGCCGCACCTTCCGCTCGCGCCTGATCGTCGGCACGGGCAAATACAAGGACTATGCGACCAACGCCGCCGCCGCCCGGGCGGCCGGAGCCGAGATCGTCACCGTGGCGGTGCGCCGCGTGAACCTGACCGATCCCAGCCAGCCGCTGCTGGTCGACTATGTGAAGCCCACCGAATTCACCTATCTGCCGAACACGGCGGGTTGCTTCACGGGGGAGGACGCCGTCCGCACCCTGCGCCTGGCCCGCGAGGCCGGCGGCTGGGATCTCGTGAAGCTCGAGGTCCTCAGCGACCCCAAGACCCTGTTCCCGGACATGGAAGAGACCCTGCGCTCGCTGAAGCTGTTGGTCGCCGACGGCTTCCAGGTGATGGTCTACTGCTCGGACGACCCGGTCTACGCCAAGAAGCTGGAAGAGGCGGGCGCGGTGGCGATCATGCCGCTGGGCGCGCCGATCGGCTCGGGGCTGGGCATCCAGAACCGCGTGAACCTGCGGATCATCGTCGAGAACGCCAAGGTGCCGGTGCTGGTCGACGCCGGCGTCGGCACGGCCTCGGACGCGGCGATCGGCATGGAGCTGGGCTGCGACGCCATCCTGATGAACACCGCGATCGCCGAGGCCAAGGACCCGATCCGCATGGCCAAGGCGATGAAGCACGCCGTCATCGCCGGCCGCGAGGCGTATCTGGCCGGGCGTATGCAGAAGCGGCGCTACGCTGACCCGAGTTCGCCGTTGGCGGGGCTGATTTAAAGGGCTGACACCACATCGGTGCTGGCGAAATCTTCGCCTACGAACAGCAATGGACAACCGCGTTCGTGCGCCAAAGCGTAGGCGAAGCAGTCGCCGAAATTTAGGCCGGCGGGGTGGAAGCCCTTGCCCCAGCGCCGATAGGCGGCCGCGATCTTGTCGACATCTTCGAGCGCCACGGGAACGGTGCTGAAGCCGAAATCGTTCAGAAGGCCGCTCATTTCTTCGGCGACATTCTTGCGATGCGCGACGATCATGGCCTCAACAGCCGTCGCGGCGGAGATGAGGACCTCAGTCTCGGCCGCTAAAGCGTCATGACAAGCCGACGCCGTCGTCTCTCCCAGCGCGATCGCCATCAGAGCCGAGGTATCGACGACGATCACCCTGGAAGGCCGTCGTCGTCGTACAGGAAGTCCTGGCTGCGCGCGGCCGAAACGCCGGGCGTCGCCTTGGCCCGACCACTTTCACTGATTGCTTGCAGGCGGCGCATTCGTTCAGCTGAATCCACCAGCGGCTTGTTGGGTATCGGCGTTAGCTTTACGGCCGCATGACCGTCTTGTGTGAGGATGATCTCCTCGCCGGCCTCGGCGCGGCGGACCAGGTCGGTCAGTTGGCCCTCGGCCTCGGCGACGGCGACGCGCACGACAATGCTCCTGAAGCGTCCACAAAACGATAGTGGCTCCTCGACGGCCGCCCTTCAAGTCACCCGGCCTTCGCCTTGCTCGCCCGCGTCTGCTCGATCGCCAGCTTCAGGGCGTTGATGTCGGCGCCCGGGATCAGGGTGTCGCCGACGACGAACGCCGGGGTGCCTTGCAGGGCCAGGGTCTTGGCCAGGGCTTCGGTGTCGGCCAGGTGCTGGGTCACGGCCTGGCTCTCGCCGGCGGCCTTGGCCTTGGCCAGGTCGATGCCCAGCCCCTGGGCCACGCGCAGCGCCGTGGCGGCGTCGAGAGCGTTCTCGGCCATCAGGGCCTTGTAGAGCTCCAGGCTCTTGCCCTGGTCCTTGGCGCCCAGCATAAGGCGTGCGGCGGCCTCGCTGTCGCGGCCGAAGATCACGAAGTCCTTGAGAACCAAGCGGATATCGGGATTCTTCTGCACGAGGTCGATGATCTCGGGCGCGGCGTGCTTGCAGTAGCCGCAGCGGTAATCGAAGAACTCCGTGACGGTGACGGTTCCGGCCGGATTGATCACCACGTCGCGCGGATCGCGCTCGATCGCCTGGCGATACTGGCCGATCGCCTTCTGGGCCGACGCGGCCTGCTGATTGGCCTGCTTTTCCTGCAGCTTCTGCGACGCCTCCATCAGCACCTCGGGGTGCTCGAGCAGATAGGCGCGCACCTTCTCGCCGAACCGATCACTGGGCTTGGCGTCGGGCCGCTCGCAACCGGCGAGGACCAGGCTGGACACGGCCAGGGGCAGGGCGAGGGTCGCGGCGCGACGAAACAGGGTCATCGAGATCTCAAGGTTAGGCTGGCCGCTAGCGGCCGAGATTGGATTGCATGGCCCCGTCCTTGGCCAGGTCCTTCAGGTCCTGGTTGGAGGGACGGGAGGCCAGGACGATGTCGGTGGCGCGGCGCCAGTCCGGGGTGTCCTTGGGCAGCAGTTCGCGGGCGCGCATGGCGAAGACCCGCGCTTCACGCACGGCGCCCAGCGAGAAATACTGCTCGGCGGTGGCCAGACGCGCCTCGCCGTCCTTCTTCTGCTTGTCGTAGGCTTGGGCCAGCAGACGCCAGGCGACGGTGTTGTCCGGTTCGTTCAGCAGGCTGCGCTTCAGTTCCTTGACGCCTTCCTCGACCTTGGCCGGGTCATTCAGGTTGATCAGGGTCTGGCCCAGGTTCACGCGCAGCAGGGCGGCGTCGGGCTTCAGCTGGACGGACCGGCGCTGCGGCTCCTCGGCCTGGGCGATGCGGTTGAACTCGAACAGCACCTGGCCCTTCAGCTCCCAGAGATAGGGGTTGTCTGGATTGTCGGCGATCAGGCCGTCGATCAGCTTCAGCGACCGGTCGGGGTCCTTCATCTGATAGTAGGCGATCGCGCGCGCATAGCGGGCCGGGAAGCTGGCGTCGGTCTCCTTGTATTTCATCAAGGCGACCTGCGGATTGATGAAACCTTCCAGCTTGGCCTTCATCACCTCGTGCTGGGCGATGTCCTCGGGCGTGTCGACGGCGCTGTAGTGCGGCTGGCGCTCGACGCGGCTGCGCAGCACCTCGATCCGTTCCGAGGACAGGGGGTGGCTACGGAAATAGGCGTAGCGGCGCGCCTGGTCGAAGACTTCCTGGTAGCGGAAATTGTCGAAGAACTCGACGAGCCCGCGTCCCGACTGGCCGGTGGCCTCAAGGAAGCCGGCGCCGGCCTGGTCGGCGCGGGACTCCTGCTCGCGGCTGTAGCCCAGCGCGCCCAACGCGCCGGCATACTGGGAGTTGGCGATCAGGGCCGCGCCGCCGTCGGGCGAGCCGGCCAGGGCCGCCAGGATCCCCAGGCCCATGGTCAGGATCATGGGCTTGAGGCCCGCGCGCATCATCTCGTCCGAGCGGATCGGGTGGCCGCCGGCCAGGTGCCCGGTTTCGTGGGCGATGACGCCGCGCAGCTGGTTGGGGTTTTCGGTCTGCAGGATCAGGCCGGTGTTCAGGCCCATCTGTAGGCCCTGGGTGGCGAAGGCGTTCAGGCTCTTGTCGCCGACGATCAGGATCCGCACGTTCCGGGGATCCAGCCCCGCCGCCGCGAAGATCGGGTCGGCGTCGTGGTGCAGGATCTCCTCGATCTCGGTGTCGCGGATCAGGGACGGCGAGTCGTCCTGGGCCCGGGCGACCTGGGGGACCGAGACGCCGGACGCGACGATGGACAGCGTCGACAGCGCGACGACCCACCCGGTCTGGCGTTTTCCGGCATGCCCTCCACGCGAGGTCATCGAATGATCTCCAGATCGCGCCCCCGCGAACCCTGCTCAGTCTAACTTGGAACGTTGGGGCGAGGGAACAAGGCTTGCGCGGGTTCCCCATGACGATTTCGGCCCGCGCCTTTGGTCAAAGGCGCGGGCCGTGGTCGGCTCGACTACCGGCGCCACCAGCCGCGGCGCGGCTTTTCGGGCGGGGTCGTGATTTCGGCCGGATCAGGCTCGGTCGGCGCTTCTGGCGCGGCCTCGGCGAGGACCTCGGGTTCCGGAGCCGGCGTCGCCTCGGGAGCCGGGGCGGCTTCGACGACCGGCTCGGCTTCCGGCGCAGCAACCTCCGCCGCCGTTTCCGGTTCAGGCGGCGCGATGGCCGCCGATTCGGTCACGACCTCGGCCACGGCTTCGGCGGCCTCAGCCACTTCGGCGGTCGCCTTCTTGCTGCGCGAGCGGGTGCGCTTGGGCTTCTTGGGGGCCTCTTCGGCCTCGGGCAGTTCGACCCAGACGTCGGCCGGCGGGGCGGAGATCACCGGCGGAGCCAGGATCGGCGCCTCGAACGGCTCGGCCGGTTCGGCGGCGACCGCCACCTCGACGGGCGAGGCGGCTTCGGCCACGGCGGCTTCGGCGACCGGGGCCTCGTCGCGGTTGCGGCGGCCGCGGTCGCGACCACGGCGGCCACGCTCGCGGGCGGGACGCTCCTCGCGCTCGGCGCGTTCCGGACGCTCGGCCGGGGCCTCGGCGCGGGCTTCCGGCGCCGGACGACGGCCTTCGCCGCCGTTGCCGCCGACCAGGACGGCAGGATCGTGCCAGGTGAAGACGTTCTCGCCGAACGGGACGCGCGGACGGATCCAGACATAGGCGTCGGCCTGGCGATCACCGTCCTCGCGACCGCCGCGACGGCCGCCACGGCGACCACGACGGCGACGGCGACGGCGGGCGTCCTCGTCCTCGTCGCCGAACTCGGTGCGGTCGTCGGCATCGGCGTCGGCGTCCTCTTCGTCGCCTTCAGCCTCGGCGTCGACCTCGGTCTCGCGGTCGTCGCGACGACCGCGGCGGCGGTCACGGCGACGGCGGCCCTTGCGGTCGCCGCGATCGTCGTCGCGGGCCTGCTTGCGGCTCGAGGCGTCGTCGTCGTCGGTGTCTTCGCGCTCGATGTCGTCTTCGTCTTCGAGGATTTCCTCTTCGTCTTCCTCGGCCTCGTCGTCATAGGCGCTGTCGTCGAAGTCATCGTCCTCGTCGACATAGGGCGCCGGAGCGACGGCGATGCGTTCGCCGAGCTCGGTGCGCTCGATCTCCTGGTCGCCGGCGTGCAGGCTGTCGTCGACCACCACGGTGACGAACAGGCCGTGCGTCTCCAGCAGGCGCTGCAGATAGGCGCGCTTTTCGTTCAGGATGTAGAGGCCGACCGAGCGCGAGACCTTCAGGATCACGCTGCCGGAACCCTTTAGAGCCTCCGCCTCGACCGCGCGCAGGGCGGCCAGGGCGCTGGACTCGACCGAGCGGACGCGGCCGGTGCCTTCGCAGTGTTCGCAGACATGGGTGGTGCCTTCCAGGACCCCGGTGCGGCGGCGCTGGCGGCTGATCTCCATCAGGCCAAAGCCCGAGATCTTGCCCATCTGGATGCGGGCGCGGTCGTCCTTCAGGGCGTCCTTCAGGACCTTCTCGACCGTGCGGTTGTTCTTGGCTTCATCCATGTCGATGAAGTCGATGACGATCAGGCCGGCCAGGTCGCGCAGGCGCAGCTGGCGGGCGGCCTCCTCGGCCGCTTCGCAGTTGGTCTTGAGGGCGGTGGCCTCGATGTTGCGCTCGCGCGTGGCCTTGCCCGAGTTGACGTCGATGGCGACCAGGGCCTCGGTCTGGTTGATCACCAGATAGCCGCCGGAGCGCAGCGGCACGACCGGCGAATAGATCTGGGCCAGATGGTCCTCGATCTTGTTCTTCACGAACAGCGGGGTCGGGTCGCGGTAGTTGAAGACCTTCTTGGCCTGGCTCGGCATCAGCATGCGCATGAAGTCGCGCGCTTCCTTGTAGCCGGCGTCGCCTTCGACCCAGATGCCGTCGAGGTCCTTATCGTACATGTCGCGGATGGCGCGTTTGACGAGGTCTTCCTCCTCGTAGATCAGCGCCGGCGCGATCGAGTGCAGCGTGTTCTCGCGGATGTTCTCCCAGAGGCGCAGCAGATATTCGTAGTCGCGCTTGATCTCGGCCTTGGTGCGCTTGGCGCCGGCCGTGCGGACGATCAGGCCCATGCCCTGCGGCACGTCCAGGCTCTGGACGACGCTCTTCAGGCGCTTGCGGTCGGTGACCGCCGTGATCTTGCGGCTGATGCCGCCGCCGCGGGCGGTGTTGGGCATCAGGACGCCGTAGCGGCCGGCCAGGGAGAGGTAGGTGGTCAGGGCCGCGCCCTTGTTGCCGCGCTCTTCCTTGACGACCTGGACCAGCATGATCTGCCGGCGGCGGATCACTTCCTGGATCTTGTACTTGCGCATCAGCCGGCGCTTGCGGCGCGCCAGCTCTTCCTCGACGTCGTCTTCGTCGTCGTCGATCGCGGTGTCTTCGCCGTTGACATCGTCCTCGTCGTCGCCGCCCGAGGCGCGACGCGAGATCGGGGTGTCGTCCTCGTCATCGCCGGAATCGTCGCGCATCAGCGCTTCGCGGTCGGCGACCGGGATCTGGTAATAGTCGGGGTGGATTTCATTGAACGCCAGGAAACCGTGACGGTTACCGCCATATTCGATGAACGCAGCCTGCAGGCTGGGTTCGACGCGGGTCACCTTGGCGAGATAGATATTTCCACGAAGCTGTTTGCGGGTCTGGCTCTCGAAATCGAACTCTTCAACCCGGGTTCCGTCCACGACGACCACACGCGTCTCTTCGGCGTGTGCTGCGTCGATCAGCATCTTCTTCGACATTCAGGAAGTCTCCACGGCGCGCGGCGGGCTCTGGGCCCGGGCGCCGATATGAATGAAGGGCGCGCGCGTCGCCGACCGTCGTCGCCCCGCCGAAGCGGGGGCGAAGGGGCGGTTGCCAGAGGCGGTCGGGTGCGGCGCAGCCCATGGGGGTTTCGTTTTGTCCTTACCGCGCCAGGCGCGGACTGGATGTTTCGTGTCCCGCGCCAAGTGGCGCGGATCGGATGGCGCGTCGTCGCCAGGAGGGCGTTTGAGCCCGACGCAGGCCCCGCGATACGGCGTCTCGGTAGGCGTCTTGCCCGCTCCGTCGGTCGCATCGCGAACTATCTAGTCTGCCGCCTCGGCTTCGGAAGGGGTTCAGGACCTCTTTCGCAACCCAGGACAGCCCGCACGCAGTCGTGACGATCACGGACCTTCGCACGCGGCGGGACTGTAGCCATATTGGCGCGGAAAAGAAAAGCTTTCGACGCCTTAGCAAGGCTTAACCCTTTGGCTACCGCCTCGCGCCGATATTGACGATCGGTTCACCAAATCCGGCTAGCGCGGGCGGGTATGCGTAAGGTTCTGATCAATTTGGCCCGCATGGGCTGGGTCCGGGCGGCCCTGATCGTCGGCGGCATGACCGTCGCCGGCGTCGCCGTCGCGACCGCCCAAGGCCCCGCCGCGCCCTCGGGCGTGCAGAAGGTCCGCTTCGGCGGCGACCGGACCGAGACCCGCGTGGTCATCGACCTGGACCGCGCCGCGGCCGGCAAGCTTCTTTCCGACGGTTCCGCCGACCAGCGCCTGGTTCTCGCGTTGCCGAACGTCACGATTTCCGGCGACCTGCAGGGCTCGGGCCAGGGTCTCGTCAAGCACTGGCTGATCGATGAAGCGGCCGGCGGTGCGCGCCTGCGCCTGGAGCTGGCCGGCAAGGTCGAGGTTCGCCGCCGCTTCCTGCTGCCGCCCGGCGACGGCGCCACCGCCTATCGCTATGTCATCGACCTCAAGGCCGTGGATGGCGCCGCTGCGCCGCCGGCCTTCCAGGCCGCGCCCAGGCTGACCCTGGCCAGCGCGCCGATCAAGGCCGCGCCGCTGCGCCTCAAGAAGGTGATCGTCATCGACGCGGGGCACGGCGGCAAGGATTCCGGCGCCCTGGGCGCCAGCGCCTTCGAGAAGGACGTCACCCTGGCTGCGGCCAAGGCTCTTAAGACGCGTCTTGAGAAGACCGGCCGCTATCAGGTCGTCCTGACCCGCGAGACCGACACCTTCGTGCCCCTGGAAGGTCGCGTGCAGATCGCTCGCCGCGCCGACGCCGACCTCTTTATCTCGTTGCACGCCGATTCAGGCCCCGACACCGCGACGCGCGGCGCTTCGGTCTACACCGTGTCCGAAAAGGGCGCCGAGCGGGTGGGCCTGGTGCTGGACAAGAACGACTGGCTGATGAAGGCCAACCTGCCGGGCCGCGACCGCGCTGTCAGCCAGATCCTGCTCGACCTGTCGCAGCGCGCCACCAAGAATCGCTCCGCCGCCTTCGCCCAGCTGCTGCTGGCCAATGTCGGCGAGGAGACCGCGCTGCTTCGCCGCAGCCATCGCGACGCCGGCTTCTTCGTACTGCTGGCGCCCGACGTGCCGGCGGTGCTTCTGGAGATGGGCTTCATCACCAATCCCGAGGACGAGGCGTTCCTGACCAACAAGGCCAGCCGCGCTCGGCTGGTGGACGCGGTTGGCGACTCGATCGAGGCCTATTTCTCGGCGGACGTCCGCAAGTCCTGACCGAAAGGTCCGCTTCCCCTTTCGCGCGTCGCGCTCTAATCACTGGAGCGATCGTTTGCGCCGTGCGCCGGACGATCTGGTGAAGGTGTGCGGCGGGCGAGGGCGTCCGCTCGACGGAGGTCGCGTGGATCTGAAACCCAGGGAACGATGGCTGGCCATCGCGGGCGTGGCGGTGTTGTCGCTGGTCGCCGTCGCGGGCTTCGCGATCGCGATCTATGCGGCCTGGCTGTTCCACGACATGCCCGACGCCGGCGAGCTGCAGGACTACCGTCCGCCGACGGCCACGCGCGTCTACGCCTGGGACGGCACCCTGATCGGCGAGTACTCCAAGGAGCGCCGGATCTTCATCCCCTACGACCAGATCCCGCCGCAGCTGGCGCAGGCCTTCCTGGCGGCCGAGGATCGCAACTTCTTCGCCCACAGCGGCGTCGATGTGGGCGGCCTGTCGCGGGCGATGATCAAGAATGTCGGCAACGCCATCGCCGGCCGGCGGCTGGAAGGCGGTTCGACGATCACCCAGCAGGTGGCCAAGAACGTGCTGCTGACCAGCGACCGCACGGTCGGGCGCAAGTTCAAGGAAGCGATCCTGGCCAGCCGGCTGGAGCAATCGCTGACCAAGCAGCAGATCCTGGAGCTCTATCTCAACGAAATCTGGCTGGGCTATCGCTCGTTCGGGGTCGGGGCGGCGGCCTACAACTATTTCGGCAAGTCGCTGCCGGACCTGACCCTGGCCCAGTGCGCCTATCTGGCCTCCCTGCCCAAGGGGCCGGACAACTACCACCCCATCCGCAACAAGGCCAAGGCGATAGCCCGCCGCAACTGGGTGCTGGGCCAGATGGCCGAACAGGGCTGGATCACCAAGGCCCAGGCGCAAGCGGCCATGGCCGAGGACTTGGTCGTGCAGGCCGCGCCCAAGCGCGCCGCCTATCGCGACGCCGACTACTTCGTTGAGGAGGTGCGCCAGCGCGGTATGGCCACGCTCGGCCCTCGCCTGAACGAGGGCGGATACTACATGCGCACGACGCTCGATCCGCGCCTGCAGACTGCCGCCCGCGTGTCGCTGATGGACGGCCTGGAGCGCTATGACCGCCGCCACGGCTGGCGCGGCGCCTGGGGCCATGTCGAGTCGACCGACCTCAACTGGGAAAAGACCGCGCTCGCCAAGCCGATCCCCTCGGAACGGAGCGCCTGGCGTCCGGCCCTGGTGACCTCGAACGGCGGGCAGGTCCGCCTTGTGAAGGGCGAGGGCGAAGGCCAGATCGTCGGCGAGGACATGACCTGGGCCAAGGCTGGCAAGGGCCTGAAGGCCGGCGACCTCGTCTTCGTCGAGAAGGCCGCCGGCGGCGGCTATCGCTTGCGCCAAGTGCCGGCGGTCAATGGCGCCTTGGTGGCGATGGAGCCCTATACCGGCCGCATCGTGGCGCTGGTCGGGGGCTATAGCTACTCGCTGTCGAACTTCAACCGCGCGACCCAGGCCAAGCGCCAGCCGGGTTCGTCGTTCAAGCCCTTCGTCTACGCCACGGCGTTGGAGAACGGCTATACGCCGGCCAGCGTGGTGGTCGACGCGCCGATCACGCTGAAGGGCGCCAACGGCCAGGACTGGAGCCCGGAGAACTACCACAAGGAGTTCTATGGCGCTCAGCCCCTGCGCAAGGGGCTCGAGCAGTCGATCAACGCCATGACCGTGCGCTTGGCCCAGAGCGTCGGCATGAAGAAGATCGTCGACTTCGCCCAGCGCGCCGGTGTGGTGAAGACCATGGATCCGGTGCTGGCCATGGCGCTGGGCGCGGGTGAGACGACTCCGTTCAAGCTGACCGCCGCCTACGCCCCGTTCGTCAACGGCGGTCGCCGGGTCGAGCCGCACCTGATCGAGCTGGTGCAGGATCGCGAGGGCAAGGTCATCTTCCGCGCCGACAAGCGCGACTGTGAACGCTGCAACGCCGGCTTCAATGGCGACGAGAGCCCGCGCTTCGCCGCGCCGGGCGACCAGATCATGGACCCGATCACCGCCTACCAGATCACCTCGATGCTGCAGGGCGTGGTCCAGCGCGGCACCGCCGCCGCTGTCAGCTCGCTGGGCCGTCCGCTGGCCGGCAAGACCGGCACGACCAACGAATATCGCAGCGCCTGGTTCGTCGGCTATTCGCCCAACCTGATCGTCGGGGTGTTCTTCGGTTTCGACGACAACCGCTCGCTGGGCGAGGGCGAGACGGGCGCGGCGGGCCCAGTGCCGGTGTTCATGGACTTCATGAAGGTCGCGCTCGAAGGCCAGCCGGTGGTGGACTTCAAGCCACCCAAGAACGCCAAGTTCGCGCTGGTGCGCGGCGTCCGCGAAGCTTTCCGCCCGGGCACCGAGCCCAAGGTGGAGGTCGCCCCGACGGGTCCGATCCCTTACGAGGAGCTCAATCCGGGCCTGCCGCCCGTTCCGCAGCCGCAGGCCCAGCCGGGCAAGCCGCCGCCAAAGGTCGATCCCTTGAGCGGCCTCTATTGATGTCATTGCGCGGGACTGCAACGCAGGCTATTCCCCGCGCCCTTCAACACTGTCACGGAGTTACGTGATGCGACCGGATGTCGAGGCCGCCGCGGCCGACATCGAGCAGTCCGTGGGACTGCTCAGGAGGCGTCTTTGACTGGGACGTCGCTCTCCGCAAGCTCGATGAGCTGAACGCCCGGGTCGAGGACCCGACCCTGTGGGACCGTCCGTCCGAGGCCCAGGCCGTCTCGCGCGAGCGCGCCAGCCTGGCCGCCAAGGTCGAGGCCGTGCAGTCGATCGAGCGCGACCTCAAGGACGCCGTCGAATACGCCGAGCTGGCCGACATGGAAGGCGACGAGGAGTCGCTGAACGACGCCCGCGCCCAGCTGAAGGCCCTGAAGGACCGCGCCGGCCGCGCCGAGCTCGAGGCCCTGCTGTCGGGCGAGGCCGACGGCAACGACGCCTATATCGAAATCAACTCCGGCGCCGGCGGCACCGAGTCCTGCGACTGGGCCGGCATCCTGCTGCGCATGTACACCCGATGGGCCAACGCCCACGGCATGACCACCGAGCTGATCGAAGAGACCGACGGCGACCAGGCCGGCATCAAGTCGGCAACCCTGTTGGTCAAGGGGGCCAACGCCTATGGCTGGCTGAAGACCGAGGCCGGCGTGCACCGCCTGGTGCGCATCAGTCCCTATGACAGCAGCGCCCGCCGCCACACCTCGTTCGCCTCGGCCTGGGTCTATCCGGTGGTCGACGACACGATCGAGATCGAAATCAATCCGGCGGACGTGCGCACCGACACTTACCGGGCGTCCGGCGCCGGCGGTCAGCACATCAACAAGACCGACTCGGCCGTGCGTCTGACGCACATTCCGACGGGCATCGCGGTGGCCTGCCAGGCCGGCCGCTCGCAGCACCAGAACCGCGAAGAGGCCTGGAAGATGCTGCGCGCGCGCCTCTACGAGGCCGAGCTGCAAAAGCGCGAGGCCGCCCAGCAGGCGCTGGAAGACCAGAAGACCGACATCGGCTGGGGGCACCAGATCCGCAGCTACGTCCTGCAGCCCTACCAGATGGTCAAGGACCTGCGGACCAACGTCGAGACCTCCGATACCCAAGGGGTGTTGGACGGCGACCTCGACGCGTTCATGGGCGCGGCCCTGGCCCAGCGGGTCGGCGCCACGCGCGACGCGGCCGAGGCTTAGGGCTTCCGGCGACAAGCCAAAAGCGAAACGCCCCGGATCGCTCCGGGGCGTTTTGTTTGTCAGGCCTCGACCGAAGCCGCCGCGATGGCCAGGACTTCCGGCTCGGGCGTGGGCTGGATCGGGGCGGGGGGGCGCTGGAACTTCAGGCTGCGACCCTGGAAGTAGGCGCCGGTCTCCATGGACAGCTGCTCGTGGGTGATGTCGCCGTCGACATAGGCGGTGCCATAGAGGCGGACCTGCTTGGCGGTGATCGAGCCCACGATACGGCCGCGCACCTCCACCAGCTCGGCCTGCACCGCGCCTTCGACATGGCCGGTTTCGCCGACGCTGAGGCGGGCCACACGGATGTCGCCGCGGAGAATCCCGTCGAGCTGCAGCTCGCCTTCGCCTTCGATGGCGCCCTCGATCGTCAGGTCGGCGGACAGCAGCGAGGCGACCTTCGGCGTCGCGCGACGCGTGGCGTCCGCAGAATTGCTGGACGGCAGGCTCGCCGGCGCCTCGACGCGGCCGGCGGCCTTGGAGGCCGACTTAGCTTGTTTGCTGAACATACTCACCAGCCCTCAAGAAGCGGTTTGGGTTCTGGGCCTTGCCATTGACCCAGACTTCGTAGTGCAGGTGCGGACCGGTCGAACGGCCCGTCGAGCCCATGGCGCCGACGCGCGAGCCGATCGTCACGCGCTGGCCGACGCGGACGCCGATCGAGGAGAGGTGCGCGTAGCGGGTCTTGAAGCCGCCGCCGTGGTCGATCTCGACCGTGTTGCCATAGCCGGCGCGCACACCGGTGAACGAGACGACGCCTGGCGCTGTGGCCATGATGGGCGTGCGCATGGCGCCGGGGAAGTCGAGGCCCGAATGGAAGGCCGGGCGGTGCGTGAACGGGTCGAAACGGACACCGTAGCTGGACGACAGCGCCGGATTGCTGGTCGGCTTGTAGAACGGCAGCTTCTTCACCGCCGCGCCCAGGCTGCGCATGTCCGACATGTCGTTGGCGGCGTGCTGGATGCGGCTGGCGAATTCCTCGTCGACGTCGAGGACGGCGGCCAGCGCGCGCGGATCCTTGGCCTCGATCAGCGGGCCGCCCAGCGAAACGCCGCGACCCGTGAAGCCGCTGGCGTCCAGGCCCGCCATCCGCATCGCCAGGCGCAGCCGCTCGGCCCGGCTCTTGGCGAAGCCTTCGGCGGCGTCGATCAGGCGTTCCTGATCCATGCGCGTGGCTTGGATGCGCTCGACCGGGCTGGCGGCCAGCAGGCGTGGCTTGGCGACTTTCAAGGCGTCGGCGGCGCCGGGCACGCCCTTGAAGTCCGACACCAGCAGGGCCAGCGCCGCGTGGCGCTTCTCGACCGAAGTCGCCAGCTCGTCGAGGGAGCCGTTCGTCGCCGAGAGTTGAGCGACCGCGCTGTTTAGGCGGGCCTGGCGGTCGGCGTTGAGGCGCTCGTAATAGGCCTTCTGCTTGATCACCTGCTGGTCGGTCGAGCTGACCGCTAGGGCGTTGATCAGCATGGAGGCGGTGCAAACGCCCATCCACAGCGCGCCGACACCCACGCAGGCCGCACCAATCAGCTGCTTGTTGGTGGAGAAGACATAGCCGCGCATCTCGCCACCGGAGCGCACGTAGACATGCCGTTCTGGGAACAGGGATTCGAGAGATTGCCGCAGCCGCTTGAAGCGCTTGATCGCCATCGTCCCAGGAAACCCCCCGTTTCAGGTCTGGGCGATATGCTACGATAAAGCGGAAACGTGCAAGACTCTTCGCGCCCTCGACGGGCGTGACTCGAGAAAAGGCATTCTGCGCCGCGATCCTTAACGGTTTCTGACCGCAGCGACCACGCGTTTAGCACGTCGGTGCGCTGAATCGTCACAGGTTGCGGCGCGGATACAACACCCGCTGGCCGCAAAGATTCCGCGAGGATGCCCTACTTGATGGCCTTGGCGGCGTTCATCACGGCCTTGATATGACCGGGCACCTTCACCTTGCGCCACACCTCGCGCACGACGCCTTCGCGGTCGATCAGGAAGGTCGAACGATCGATGCCCATGTACTTGCGTCCGTACATGCTCTTCTCGACCCAGGCGCCATAGGCTTCGACGACGTCGCCCATCGGGTCGGCGGCCAACTCGATGGTCAGGTCGTGCTTGGCGCGAAACTTGGCGTGCGAGGCGACGCTGTCCTTGGAGACGCCGATGATCACCGCGCCCAGCTTCTGGAACTCCTCGACTTCCGACGAGAACTGCAGCGCCTCTGACGTGCAGCCGGCCGTGTCGTCCTTCGGATAGAAGTAGAGCACGATGTTCTTGCCCTTCAGGGCCGACAGGCTGACGCGACCGGTGTCGGTCGGGAGGTCGAAATCAGGGGCCTTGTTGCCGGGTTGCAGCATCGAACGCTTCTCCACCTTAGAAAGCTGTCATCCCGGACACGCGAAGCGCGATCCGGGACCACCGCAAGCGCATGAGTCCTTGGCGGTCCCGGCTCTCCGCTACGCTGTGGCCGGGATGACAGTCAACCAACTAAACGGGCTTCACCAACACGATCTTCTTCTTGCCGGCGGCGAGCTTGACCACGCCCTCGACGAGATCGGCCGAGGTGATCGTGCGGTTGGCGTCGGCCTCGGCCTTGTCGTTGACCTTGAGGCCGCCGCCTTGGGCCAGGCGACGCGCTTCGCCGCGCGAACCAGCCAAGCCCGCGTCGGCGAACAGGGCCGCCAGCACGATCCCGGCTTCCAGCTCAGCCGCCGGAACCTCGAAGGTCGGCAGGTCGGCCGACAGCGCGCCCTGCTCGAAGGCCTTCTCGGCGGCGTCGCGGGCCTTGCGGGCCTCTTCCTCGCCGTGGGCCATGCGGGTGGCCTCGTCAGCGAGCACCTTCTTGGCCTCGTTGATCTGGGCGCCTTCCAGGGCTTCCAGCTCGGCGATCTTGTCCAGCGGCAGGTCGGTGAACAACTTCAGGAAGCGGCCGACGTCGGCGTCCTCGGTGTTGCGCCAGAACTGCCAGTAGTCGTAGGGGCTCAGCTGCTCGGCGTTCAGCCACACCGCGCCGGCCGCCGTCTTGCCCATCTTGGCGCCCGAGGCGGTGGCCAGGAGCGGCGTCGTCAGGCCGAAGGCGCTCTTCTGGTCGACGCGGCGGGTCAGCTCGACGCCGTTGAGGATGTTGCCCCACTGGTCCGAGCCGCCCATCTGCAGCACGCAGCCGTGGGCGCGGTTCAGCTCCAGGAAGTCCACCGCCTGCATCAGCATGTAGTTGAACTCGAGGAACGTCATCGGCTGTTCGCGCTCAAGGCGCAGCTTGACCGAGTCGAAGGCCAGCATCCGGTTGACGGTGAAGTGCACGCCGTATTCGCGCAGGAACTGGACGTAGCCGAACTTGCTCAGCCAGGCGTCGTTGTCGACCATGATCGCGTCGGTGGGCCCGTCGCCGAAGGTCAGGAACTTGGCGAAGACCTGCTTGATGCCGGCGATATTGGCCTGGATGTCGGCGTCCGACAGCAGCTTGCGGCTCTCGTCCTTGCCGGTGGGATCGCCGACCTTGGTCGTGCCGCCGCCCATCAGGACGATCGGCTTGTGGCCGGCCTGCTGCAGGCGGCGCAGCAGCATGATCTGGATCAGCGAGCCGACGTGCAAGCTGGGTGCGGTGGCGTCGAAGCCGATGTAGGCGGTGACGATCCCGGCCGAGGCGGCCGCGTCCAGTTCCTCCGGATGGGTGATCTGGTGGATATAGCCGCGCGCCTCCAGGGTTCGCAGGAACTCTGACTTGAAGGACGAAGCGGCGGACATGGATCGACTCTCTATTTGACGTGGCGGGCCGTCTAGCACGGCGGCGTCGGCTTGTGAGGACTTCATTTCAAGACTCCGGGGCGGGGCCGGAGCGCATGATCGACTGGCAAGAAAGCGACCCCGGCGAGGCGGGGGCTAAGCGACGTGTCTGGTCGGCCTCCCGCTATGGCAGCGGGCGGTAATAGGGGCGGGCCAGGACGAAAGCGTCGATCATGGGGCCTAGCTACCGTTTCGCGGCCGTGGCAGTCAACGATCCCATGAAGATCCTGGGATTCATGACCGGCACCTCGCTGGACGCGGTCGACATGGCGGTGCTGGAGACGGACGGCCACGACATTCAGGCCTTTGGCCTCGCTGGCGAGCGCAAGCTTAGGGAAGAGACCCGGGACCTCTTGCTGGTCGCCACAGAGGTCGCCCGGGGCTGGCCGCGCGACAAGCCCGCGCCCGACATCTTCGCCGAGGCCGCCCAGGTCGTCGCCGACGAGCATCTCCACGCCGCCGAGAGTTTCCTGGCCGAACACGGCCTGTCCTGGAACGAGTTCGACCTGCTGGGCGTCCATGGCCAGACCGTGCTGCACGAGCGCCCGACGCCCGAGCGGATCGGCCGGACGGTCCAACTTCTCGACGCCGAGCGGCTGGCCAAGGCTACGGGACGCCCAGTGGCCTTCGACTTTCGCACCGCCGACGTGGCGGCGGGCGGACAGGGGGCGCCGCTGGCCCCGATCTACCACGCCGCCCGCGCCCGGGCCTCGGGTCTCGCCGCGCCGGTGGCGGCGCTCAACATCGGCGGGGTGGCCAACATCACCCTGATCGGGGAAGGCGACGACCTGCTAGCCTTCGACACCGGCCCCGGCAACGGCATGATCGACCTGATGCTTCAGGAGCGGGGTCTTGGCCGATTCGATGAGAACGGCCGCCTGGCCGCCGCCGGAAAGGTCGACCAGGCGATTCTCGACGCCTTCCTGGCCAGCGACTACTTCGCTGGCCCCGCGCCCAAGTCGCTGGACCGCTACGACTTCCCGCTTGACCTGGTCGAGCCGCTGTCGGCCGAGGACGCCGCCGCCACGCTCGTCGCCTTCACGGCCGAGGCGGCGATCAAGGCCTTCGATCACGGCGCGCGGCCCAGCGCCCTGATCGTCTGCGGCGGCGGGCGTCACAATCCGCAGATCATGCGCGCCCTCACCGAGCGCGCGCCCGTGCCGGTCAAGACCGCCGAGGACTACGGCTGGCGCGGCGACAGCATCGAGGCCGAGGCCTTCGCCTACCTAGCCGCCCGCACGGCCAATGGGCTGCCGATCAGCTTCCCCGGCACCACGGGCGTGACGGCGCCGATGACCGGCGGGCGGATCGTCGCGCCCTGAAACGAAAAAGGCCTCCCCGAAGGGAGGCCTTTGAAGCGTTTGGACCTGCAGTCCTAGATCGGATTTTCCGCCAGGCGCTTGTCGAGATAGTCGCTGACGCTCTTCTCGACGCTGGGCAGGTGCTCGGTCCAGAAGTGGCTGGCCTTGTCGATGACCTCGTAGTCGATCGTGATGCCCTTCTGGGTGCGCAGCTTGGTGACCACGCGCTCCACCTCGACCGGCGGGGTGATGGTGTCGGCCGAGCCGGTCAGGAACAGGCCCGAGGCCGGGCAGGGGGCCAGGAAGCTGAAGTCGTACATGTTGGTCGGCGGCGAGACCGAGATGAAGCCGTCCGTCTCCGGGCGGCGCATCAGGAGCTGCATGCCGATATAGGCGCCGAAGTCGAAGCCGGCGACCCAGGTCTGGCTGGCGGCCGGATTGGACGTCTGCAGCCAGTCCAGCGCCGTGGCCGCGTCGGCCAGCTCGCCGATGCCGCTGTCGAACTCGCCTTGGCTGCGGCCCACCCCGCGGAAGTTGAAGCGCAGGGTCGCGAAACCGCGCTTCATGAACAGGTGGTACAGCTGCACCGCGACCGGATGGTTCATGTGACCGCCGGCCTTGGGGTGCGGGTGCAGGATCAGGGCGATCGGCGCCGTCTCGGTCTTGCCCGGAGAATAGCGACCCTCGATCCGTCCAGACGCGCCGGTCAAAATCACATCAGGCATGTCGTCCCCTTCAGCTCGACAGCGATCCGATATCCGACGATTGGGTCGCCAGAATACTTGACCGCTGCGCTTGGTCTTCCTAAATCGCAGCCAGCAAGCGGACCGACGGCCCGCGCGCGAAGTCGCGGCTTGTAGCACACGCAAAAGCCGATGCGCGCGGAATCTGCAAGGGGTAAGGCTGATGCGCCTGAGCACGAAAGGGCGATACGCGGTCATGGCGATGACCGACCTGGCCAAGCGCCAGGACGAAGGCGAGGGCCGCGCGGTGGCCCTGGCCGAGATCGCCGCGCGCCAACAAATCTCGCTTTCTTATCTGGAACAGCTCTTCGCGCGCCTGCGCCGCAAGGGCCTGGTGATCAGCGCGCGCGGCCCTGGCGGCGGTTATCGCCTGGCCAAGGCCTCGGCCGAGACCTTCATCGCCGACATCGTTCTCGCGGTCGACGAACCGCTGCGCGCCACCCGCTGCAACTTCACCAAGGGCCAGGCCAAGGGCTGCATGGCCGGCGGCGAGCGCTGCATGACGCATAATCTCTGGGAAGAAATGGGCCGGCAGATCCACGGCTATCTGGCCAGCGTTTCGGTCGCCGACGTGCTGGCGGGCGAGCTGCGTCCCGCGCGTCCGATGGAGATCGCGGCCGAGTGAACGCCTCCCGCCCTTCCATCTATCTCGACTACAACGCCACGGCGCCTCTGCGGCCGGAAGCGCGCGAAGCGCTGCTGCGCGCGCTCGAGAACCCGGCCAATCCGTCGTCGGTTCATGCCGCCGGCCGCGCCGCCCGCGATGTGGTCGAGCGCGCCCGCGCCGAGGTCGCCGCCCTGGTCGGCGTGCCGGCCGGCTCCGTCACCTTCGTGAGCGGCGGGACGGAAGCCAACGCGCTCGCCATCGAGAGCGCCAAGGCCACCGGCGTCGAGCGCATCATTCTCTCCGCCATCGAGCACGACGCGGTGACCGAGACCGCCAAGGTCTCTGGCCTGCCGGTCGAGGTCCTGCCAGTGGATAACCACGGCGTCGCCGATCTCGGCTGGCTGGCGCAAGCGCTTGAAAAGCCGGGCAAGACCCTGGTCTGCCTGATGCTGGCCAACAACGAGACGGGCGTCATCCAGCCTGTGGATAAGGCCTCCGCCTTGGTGCGCGCCGCCGACGGCTGGCTGCATGTCGACGCCGTCCAGGCCGCCGGCAAGATCCCCGTCGATTTCTCCGGTCTCGGCGCCGACACCATGGCCCTGTCGGCGCACAAGCTGGGCGGGCCGCAGGGCGTCGGCGCCCTGGTCGCCGGAACGCGCGCCATCGTCACCCGTCGCCTGCATGGCGGTGGTCAGGAGCGCGGCCGTCGGGCCGGCACCGAGAATGTCGCCGGTATCGCCGCTTTCGGCGCGGCGGCCAAGGCGGCCCAGGAAGGCCTTGCCTCGATGGCCGAACAGGCCCAATGGCGCGACGCCCTGGCGCAGCGGCTCAAGGCCGAAGGCGCGGTTATCCTGGGTGAAGGCGCTGAACGTCTGCCGCAGACCCTGTGTTTCGCCGGTGAGGGCTTCGGCTCCGAGGTCCAGGTCATGAACATGGACCTGGCCGGGGTCATGGTCAGCGCCGGCAGCGCCTGCTCGTCGGGCAAGGTCAAGGCCAGCCGCGTGGTGGAAGCCATGGGCCGCGCCGATCTCGCCCCGTTCGCCCTGCGTGTCAGCGGCGGCTGGGCGAGCACGGAAGACGATTGGATCAAGTGCGGCGACGCCTGGCTCGCCGCCTGGAAGCGTATCGGCGCCCGGCGCCGGGAGGTGGCTTAGTGGCCGCGGTAAAAGAGACTGTCGAAACCGTCGCCGCGCTCGAGAAGTACGAGCACGGCTTTACGACCGAAATCGACCAGGAGTTCGCCCCCAAGGGCCTCTCCGAGGACATCGTGCGCTTCATCTCGGCCAAGAAGGACGAGCCGGAATGGATGCTGGAGTGGCGGCTTGACGCCTATCGCCGCTGGCTGGCGATGGACGAGCCCGACTGGGCCAAGGTCAGCTATCCGCCGATCGACTACCAGGACACCTATTACTACGCCGCGCCGAAGACCAAGGAAGGCCCCAAGAGCCTGGACGAGGTCGATCCGGAGCTGCTGGCCGTCTACGAAAAGCTCGGCATCCCGTTGAAGGAGCAGGCGGTTCTGGCCGGGGTTGAAGGCGCGCCGCGCTACGCCGTAGACGCCGTGTTCGACAGCGTCAGCGTGGTGACGACCTTTAAGAAGGAGCTGGCCCAGGCCGGCGTCATCTTCTGCTCGATGAGCGAGGCGATCCGCGAGCACCCCGAACTGGTCCGCCAGTACCTGGGCAGCGTGGTGCCGACCTCGGACAACTATTTCGCCTGCCTCAACAGCGCGGTGTTCTCGGACGGCTCGTTCGTCTACGTCCCGCCGGGCGTGCGCTGCCCGATGGAGCTGTCGACCTATTTCCGGATCAACGCCAAGGATTCCGGGCAGTTCGAGCGCACCCTGATCATCGCCGACAAGGGCGCCTACGTCTCGTATCTGGAAGGCTGCACGGCCCCGATGCGCGACGAGAACCAGCTGCACGCGGCGGTGGTCGAGCTCGTCCTGCTGGACGACGCCGAGATCAAGTACTCGACCGTCCAGAACTGGTACCCGGGCGATCCCGAGACCGGCAAGGGCGGCATCTACAACTTCGTGACCAAGCGCGCCGACTGCCGCGGCGATCGCTCCAAGGTCTCGTGGACCCAGGTCGAGACCGGCTCGGCCATCACCTGGAAATATCCGTCCTGCGTGCTGCGCGGCGAGGGGAGCTCGGGCGAGTTCTATTCGATCGCCGTCACCAACGGCCATCAGCAGGCCGACACCGGCACCAAGATGATCCACCTGGGCGCCAACACCCGCTCGCGGATCGTCGCCAAGGGCATCAGCGCCGGCAAGTCGACCTCGACCTATCGCGGCCTGGTCTCGGCCCATCCCAAGGCCAAGGGCGCGCGCAACTTCACCCAGTGCGACAGCCTGCTGATCGGCAAGGACTGCGCGGCCCACACCGTGCCCTACATCGAGGCCCGCAACGGCCAGTCGGTGTTCGAGCACGAGGCCACCACCACGCGGCTGTCGGACGACCAGCTGTTCTACTGCCAGCAGCGCGGCCTGAACCAGGAGGAGGCCGTGGCCCTGCTGGTCAACGGCTTCGTCAAGGACGTTCTGCAGCAACTGCCCATGGAATTCGCCGTCGAGGCCCAGAAGCTCGTGGCGATTTCTCTCGAAGGATCCGTCGGTTAAATGCTCTCCATCAAGAACCTTCACGCCCGCGTCGAGGACAAGCCGATCCTGAAGGGCGTCACGCTGGACGTGCCGGCCGGCGAGGTCCACGCGATCATGGGCCCGAACGGCGCCGGCAAGTCGACCCTGTCCTACGTGCTGACCGGCCGCGACGGCTATGAGGTCACCGAGGGCTCAGCGATGCTCAACGGCGAGGACCTGCTGTCGCTGGAGCCGAACGAGCGAGCGGCCCAGGGCCTGTTCCTGTCGTTCCAATATCCGCTGGAAATTCCGGGCGTTCCGGCCCTGACCTTCATCCGCACCGCCCTCAACGCCCAGCGCCGCGCGCGGGGCGAGGACGAGATCGCGGCCCCGGCCTTCCTGAAGCTGGCCAAGGAGAAGGCGGCGGCGCTGAAGATCGACTTCGAGATGCTCAAGCGCGGCCTGAACGTCGGCTTCTCGGGCGGCGAGAAGAAGCGGATGGAAATCTTCCAGATGTCCATGCTTTCGCCGAAGTTCCTCATCCTCGACGAGACCGATAGCGGCCTGGATATCGACGCCCTGAAGATCGTTTCCGAAGGCGTCAACGCCCTGCGCTCGCCCGAGCGCGGCATGCTGGTCATCACCCACTACCAGCGCCTGCTGGACCATATCAAACCCGACAAGGTCCACGTGCTGGCGGCCGGCCGCATCGTCGCCTCGGGCGGTCCGGAACTGGCCCTGCAGCTTGAAGCGGAAGGCTATGACCGCATCGTGGGGGCGGCGGCTTGACCCTTTCGACCGCCCTCAAGACCGGCGACCTCTCGGCGCTGCCGTCGCGGCGCGACGAGGACTGGCGCTGGACCGACCTGCGGGGCCTGCTGAAGGTCCTGCCGCCGGTCGCGCCGGCCTACGACGACGACGTTCCGGCCGGTCCGTTCGCGGGGTTGGCCGATGTCGAGACCGTGTTCGTCAACGGCCGCCGCATGGCGGGCTCCGACGCCGCCTCGGGCGTCGTCGCCCTGCGCTTCGTCGCCCTGGCCGACAAGGCTTCGCAGGGCGCCAGCCATGCGGTCGTGGTGAAGCCGGGCGAAAGCCTCGTCCTGCTGGAAAGCCATGAAGGCCGCGCCGCCGGTTACGTCTCCGACGTCGCGATCGACATCGCCGTGGGCGAGGGCGCCTCGCTGGAGCGCATCGTGCTGGTCGATGACGAGGCCGAAGCGATCAACGTCGTCACCGCCGACGTCGCCCTGGCTCCCGGCGCCAAGTTCGCCCAGACCGTCCTGACCGGCGGCGCGCGTCGCCAGCGGATCGAGACCCGCGTCCGCCATCCCGACGCCCACGCCGAGGTCCGCCTGGACGGCGCCTATCTGCTCGACGCCCAGCGCCACGCCGACCTGACCAGCGTCGTCACCCACGGCGGGCTCGACGGCGTCACCAGCCAGCTGACCAAGGGCATGGTCACCGACCAGGCGCGCGGCGTCTTCCAAGGGCGGATCGTCGTCGAGAAGGGCGCCGACCAGACCGATGCGCGGATGGGCCACCACGCCCTGATCCTGTCGGACAAGGCCGAGATCGACGCCAAGCCCGAACTCCTGATCTTCGCCGACGACGTCTCCTGCGCCCACGGCAACACGATCGGCGCGCTGGACGACGAGGTGCTGTTCTACGCCGAGCAGCGCGGCATTCCCGAGGCCGAGGCCAAGGCCATGCTGACCGTGGCCTTCCTCGGCGAGGTGATCGAGCGGATCGAGCACGAGGGCGCCCGCGAGGTCGCCGCCGCCTGGGTCGCCCGCAAGCTCGGGAGCGACGCCTGATGGCCTTCGACGCCCCCTACGACGTCGCCGCGATCCGCGCCCAGTTTCCGATCCTGGCGCGAGAAGTCCACGGCAAGCCGTTGATTTATCTCGACAGCGCCGCTAGCGCCCAGAAGCCGGACGCGGTGCTGGACGCCATGATGGGGCTGGCCCGCACCTCCTACGCCAACGTCCATCGCGGCCTGCACACCCTGGCGAATGAAACGACCGAAGCCTATGAAAAGGCGCGGGAAACCGTCGCGCGCTTCATCAACGCCGAGCGCGACGAGATCGTCTGGACCAAGAGCGCGACCGAGGCGGTGAACTTGGTCGCCAGCTCGTTCGGCCTGTCGCTGAACGCCGGCGACGAGATCGTGCTCTCCGAGATGGAGCACCACGCCAACATCGTGCCGTGGCACTTCCTGCGCGAGCGCAAGGGCGTGGTCCTGAAGTTCATCCCGGTGCTGGATGACGGGCGGCTGGACATGGAGGCCTACAAGGGCCTGCTGTCGGACAAGACCAAGATGGTCGCCGTCACCCACATGTCGAACGTGCTCGGCACGGTCAACGACGTCGCCGAGATCGTCCGCCTGGCGCACGCGGCCGGCGCGCCGGTGCTGCTGGACGGTTGCCAGGGCGTGGTCCACACCAAGGTCGACGTCAAGGCGCTGGACGTCGACTACTACGTCTTCTCCGGCCACAAGCTTTACGGCCCGACCGGCATCGGCGTGCTCTACGGCAAGGCGGAGCGCCTGGCGGCGCTGCCGCCTTACCAGGGCGGCGGCGAGATGATCGGCACGGTGACGCTCGACAAGATCACCTACGCCGATCCGCCGCATCGCTTCGAGGCCGGCACGCCGGCGATCCTCGAGGCCGTGGGCCTGGGCGCGGCGATCGAGTGGCTGAACGGCCTGGATCGCGACGCGATCTTCGCCCACGAGCACGCCCTCTATGAGCGCGTCGCCGAACGGCTGCGCGGCGTCGACGGCGTGCGGATCCTGGGTGAGGCGCCGGGCAAGGGCGCGGTGCTGTCCTTCACGGTCGAGGGCGCCCACGCCCACGACATCGCCCAGGTGCTGGACCGCTACGGCGTCGCCGTGCGCGCCGGCACCCACTGCGCCGAGCCCCTGATGCGCCGTTTCGGGGTCACCTCGAGCGCCCGGGCTTCCTTCGCCCTATATAACACCGAGGCCGAGGCCGACGCGTTCGTCGACGCGCTGGCCAAGGCCCGCAGTTTCTTCAGTTGAGCCGCTTCATGACCGACGCCGCCGCCGCCACTCCCGAACCCGCTTCGGCTCTCTCGCAAGACGAGCTGAACCGGCTGACCGATCAGCTGATCGAGAAGCTGAAGACGGTCTACGACCCGGAAATCCCGGTCGACATCTATGAGCTGGGCCTGATCTACAAGGTCGACGTCTCGGACGACAAGGACGTGGCCATCGAGATGACCCTGACCGCCCCGGGCTGCCCGGTGGCCGGCGAGATGCCAGGCTGGGTCAAGGACGCGGTCATGGAGATCCCGGGCCTGAAGTCCTGCGCGGTCGATCTCGTCTTCGATCCGCCGTGGGACTCCTCGCGCATGAGCGACGAGGCCAAGCTGCAGTTGAATATGTTCTAGTATCTTTCCTCCGATCTTCCCGGCGAATGCCGGGACCCAGCTGAAACCCGGCGCCGTTCCGGATGGATCTGGACCCCGGCATTCGCCGGGGAGGTCGGAAGTCAGGGAGTTCGAGCCCATGGAACCGACAGTCGCCACGCGTCCCCGCCGCCCGCGCCCGAAGGTCGTCACCCTGACCGACGCCGCGGCCGCGCGCGTGAAGGAGATCATGGACAAGGCCGACAAGCCCTATGTCGGCCTGCGGGTGGGCGTGAAGAACGGCGGCTGCGCCGGCCAGGAATACGTCTTCGAATACGCCGAGACGAAGGGGCCGATCGACGAGGTGGTCGAGGACAAGGGCGTCACGATCCTGATCGAGCCCAAGGCGGTGCTTTTCCTGATCGGCACCGAGATCGACTACGAGATCAGCAAGCTGTCCTCGAAGTTCGTGTTCCACAATCCCAACGAAACCGACGCCTGCGGCTGCGGCGAGAGCGTCACGATCCAGCCCGCCGCCGAGGTCCACGAGTAATGCTGGCCAAGACCCCGTCCTGCGTCGAATGCGGCCTGCCCTGGGGCGCGCCCAGCTTCCGCCATGAGGACGAGGCGCCGCTCTACTGGTCCGACACCGGCATCCTGTGCTCGGGCGGCTGTGCGCAGAAGCATTTCGAGAAGCGCCGGGCGGAGGGAACGTTCGTGGCGGTTCCGGCGGAGTGTCCGGTCGCGGTTTAGATACAGGCTCTGGCCAAAATACACGCCCCCATGAGAGACGGGATGCCTGTCGCCGTCAGCACCACGAGCACGACGCTGGGCAAAGCAATAAATGCCCATACCCGTAGGCGTCGAGCAGCACGGAACATGGTCGCCAGCCAGCCGATGAATGCTGCCAAGACGAGGACGATCGCGATCCCGGCGCGTGCCCCGAACGTTGCCTCGGCGCCGGCTAATCCTCCGGCGAGCCAAGCCGCAACGACGAGCGCGATGGCCGCGCCGTAAGGGAGCGCCATTGTGCCAATATCCTTGCGCCTCATGCTGCCGCTCGCACGTTCTTGCGCCAAGTCCACTCCTTAAACTCTAGGCTGGAAACTAGCCTATCGTGAAAGGGTGTCTAGCAAGCCGCATTGACCGCCGGCCGCGGCGCGGCCTAAGCCCGGCCATGGTCCAGACGATACTCATCTATTCGATGGGCGAGGTGATCGGCGACGGGCTGATCAAGCTGCCCTTCATCGCCGGCCTGCGCGCGGCGTTCCCAGACGCGCGGATCAGCTGGTGCGCCGCCAAGGGCGAGACGGTCTATGCCGGGCCGCTCAAGGCCGTCGTCGCGGGATACGTCGACGAGGTGTTCCTGGAGGGCGCGAACGGGGCGAAGCCACGCGACAGCTTGCCGTGGTCCAAACCGTTCGGCGGCCGCAAGTTCGACCTCGTTATCGACACCCAGGAGAACCTCCGGCGCGGCGGCGTCGCCCGGCGCGGGGCGGCTGGGCGCTTCGTCTCGGCGGCGCGAGAGGCGCGGCGCCAAGACTGGCCGGTGGCGGTGACCGATCGCCTGGCGCGGCTGCTGGCCTTGGCCACGGACGGGCGGGGCGCGCCGAAGCCCCTGGCCCTGACAAACCCCGACGCCCTGAAGGCCGCCGAGCTTCTGCTTCCGACTGGGGCGACGTATGTCGGCCTCGCGCCCGGCGCCGGCGGCCAGGACAAGCGCTGGCCGCTGGAGAACTACCTGGAGCTGGCCCACCGGATCGTCGCCAGGGACTGGACGCCGGTGTTCTTTTTCGGACCCGACGAGGCCGAGGACGCCGCCATCGCCGCGCGCGAAGTCCCGCTGGCCCTGCAGCCCGAGCGTAACCGGACGGACGGCCTGCCGGTGAAGGGGCCGCTGCTCGTGATCGCCCTGGCCGGACGGCTGGCGGCGGGCGTCGCCAACGACGCGGGGCCCGGCCACATGCTGGCCGCTGGCGGAGCGCCGCTGCTATCGCTGCAGCAGGACCGCCGCAAGGCCGTGAAGTTCCGTCCCGCCGCCGCGCGGCTTGAGATGCTGGTCGCGGAGGACTACGGAAGCAGCATGGGCGCCCTGCCGGTCGATGCGGCCTGGGCGGCGCTCGAAAAGCTCGTGTCCGGAGCCGCCTGAATGTCCATCCTCGCGCCGATCTCGGCGGGCGAACTGGTCGACAAGATCACGATCCTGCGGGTCAAGGCCGAACGCATCGGCGATCCGGCCAAGGAGGCCAATGTCCGCAAGGAGCTGGCCCTGCTGGAGGCCACCGCGCGCGAGCACCTGCCCGACACCCCCGACATCGCCCGGCTGACCGAGGAACTCACCGCCGTCAACGCCGCGCTCTGGGACATCGAGGACGGCAAGCGCGACTGCGAACGCCGGCAGGACTTCGGCCCGGACTTCGTGGCCCTGGCCCGCCGCGTCTACATCGACAACGACCGCCGCGCCGCCATCAAGCGCGCGATCAACGAAGCCGCCGGCTCCGAGATCGTCGAGGAGAAGAGCTACAAGCCGTACTTGGCCGGCTAGCGCCCCTTGAACGCCGCCGCGCGCTTCTGGAGGAAGGCGGTGACGCCCTCGATGAAGTCCTCGGTCTTGCCGGCGACCTTCTGAGCCTTGCGTTCGGCGTGCAGCTGGCCGGTCCAGTCGGCGTCGAGGCTGTCCCAGACCAGCTTGCGGATTGCGCCCAGCGCCGCCGGGCCGCGCGCCAGTTCCTGCGCGATGGCGGTCGCGGCGCCGATCAGCTCCTCGTCGGGCACGCAGCGGTTGACCAGGCCCCACTGCAGCGCCGTGGCCGCCGAGATCTTGTCGCCCAGCAGCATCATCTCCATGGCCCGCGCCTTGCCCACCAGGCGTGGCAGCAGGTAGGTCGAGCCGCCGTCGGGCACCAGACCGATGCGGCGGAAGGCCTGCAGGAAGTAGGCGCTCTGCGCCGCCACGATGATGTCGCCCATCAGGGCGATCGAGCAGCCGACGCCGGCGGCCGGGCCGTTCACTGCCGTCACGATCGGCAGCGGGAAGTCCTTCAGCAGGGTCATCAGCGGGTTGTAGATCGTCTCCAGCGCCGAGCCGGCGTCCGGCTTGCCGTCGACGTCCAGCTCACGCCCGGCCGCGCCGCCGCCCGACAGGTTGGCGCCCGAGCAGAAGCCCCGGCCTTCGCCGGTCAGGATCACCGCGCGCGCCTCGACCTTGCCGGCGGCGATGGACGAGAAGGCGTGGGTGAGTTCGCGCGCGACCTCCAGGCTGGCGGCGTTCAGCGAGGCCGGATCGGCGATCGTGACGGTGGCGACGCCGTCCTGCGTCGAGACACGGATCTTCTGGTAGTCCACGGCCTTGAACCTCCCTGGGTCTTTTGCGGGAAGTCTAGGCGCCTCTGCCCCTTGGGAAGGCTAGCGAAATCTTCAACGAAAAACGCCGCCGGTGCGGGACCGGCGGCGTGTTCGTCAGCAAGGACTTTGACGTCTAGGCCGCGTTGGCCGAGCTGGGCATGCCCTCGGCCGAGGTCACGCGGTTGCGCCCGTTGCGCTTGGAGGCGTAGAGGGCCGCGTCGGCGCGTTCCATGATCGAGTGGCCGCTTTCGCCCGGGCGGCGCTCGGCGAAGCCCGACGAGATGGTGATCGCGCCCAGGTCTTCGTTGGTCGAGCGGCGCTTGAGCATTCGCGACGACACCTCGATGCGGATCTCGTCCAGCGTCGCGGCGATGACCGCCGAGGTCTCGCGCGGGAAGATCATCGCGAACTCCTCGCCGCCGTAACGGGCCGCGAAGCGCGGCGGGGCGGCGACGCGGCCGATCACCGAGGCCACGTAGCGGATGACCTGGTCGCCGGTCTGGTGGCCCCAGGTGTCGTTGAAGCCCTTGAAATGGTCGATGTCGAGCACCGCGAGACACAGGGTCGTGCCTTGCTGGTCGGCCTCGGCGCAGGCGCGGTCCAGCTCCTCGTCGAACGCCTTGCGGTTGGCCAGGTTGGTCAGGCCGTCGGTGGTCGCTTCGCGGCGGACCTGTTCGAGGTGCTCGCGCAGGCGCTCGACCTCGGAGGTGGATTCGGCCAGGCGCGTTTCCAGTGACTGGTTTTCGCGATGAACCCGGCGGGTGGCGTCGGCGAGGTTGGAGACGACGGTCTTGATCGCCTCGACGTCGGTGGACTTGTTCAGGTCCTTGGTCGCGCCCGCCAGTTCCTTGCCGAAGGCGGCGTTCGACTTCTGGGCGTTCTGGATGGCCTTGGCGACGGCCTCGAGTTCCTTGGACAGCACGTCGCCGGCGTCGCGGATCTGATCGTTGAGGCGGGCCTTGGGCAGGTAGGTGGCGGCCAGCTCCTCGCTGACCAGTTCGGTCATCGGCTCGCCGATCGAAATCAGGCGGGTCAGTTCCCGCGCCAGCGCGCCGTCCGGATCGGCGACATAGTGGGTCCAGAGTTCGAAATTCAGCGCCGTCGGCCACACCTGGTGGCGCTCCATGAGCTGCAGCGCTCGCGTCGCGATCTTGTAAGCATCCGGACCACGCAGCGTGGTTTCCACATCAGACATCTTTACTTCCCCCGCCCGGCCATTTCCCACGAAGAAAGGCCGATCGCTCGGACCGGGAGATTAGGGGAAAGAGTTCTTACGAGCCGTTAAGAGCGAACAAGGTTCGCTTGCGCGCAAAGCGATGCGCGCGCATTGTGAACGCTGATAAGATGAGCGGCGGGCCATGGCGCTGTCGCCAGTCCTTGGGAGGCGAGACATGAACGCTCCGGTGAACCCTCTGGATGCGCACAAGGCGATGATGAACGACGTGCTGAGCCGTCAGAAAACGGCTCACCTGCGCGATGGGCCGCTTAGCGCCGAGCAGCGGATCGACTGGCTCAATCGCTCGATCGACCTGCTGATCGGACACCAGGCCGAGATCGCCAAGGCCGTGAACGCCGACTTCGGCTCGCGCTCGCCCGAGGCCACGGCGCTGACCGACGTCGCCGGCTCGATCGGGCCGCTGAAGTTCGCCCGCGAGAACGTCGCCAAGTGGATGCGGCCGCAGAAGCGCAAGACCACCCCGGCGATCCTGGGTCTGTTCGGCGCCAAGGCCACGGTCCAGTACCAGCCCAAGGGCGTGGTCGGGGTGATCAGTCCCTGGAACTTCCCGGTCAACCTGACCTTCGCGCCGCTGGCCGGCATCTTCGCGGCGGGCAATCGCGCGATGATCAAGCCGTCGGAATATACGCCCGCCACCTCCGACCTGCTGAAGGCGATGTTCGCCAAGGCTTTCGACGAGGAGGAGGTCGCGGTCTTCGTCGGCGGGCCGGAGGTCGGGCAGGCCTTCTCGGGCCTGGCGTTCGATCATCTGGTGTTCACCGGCGCGACCTCGGTCGCCCGCCACGTCATGCGGGCCGCAGCCGAGAACCTGGTGCCGGTCACACTCGAACTCGGCGGCAAGAGTCCGGTGATCCTGTCGCGGGGCGCGGATCTGGCGACCGCCGCCGCCCGGATCATGAACGGCAAGACCCTGAACGCCGGCCAGATCTGCCTTGCTCCCGACTATCTGACATGGATAGTCAGCGCGCTATTACCTGAATCAGCTAAGCCGCCTCGTGCAGATAAAACTTACCAGTGGAGGCACTGGGAGTGAGTATACAAATTTATCCAATCGTGCCGATGGGCAAGCCCCGTATGACTCGCGCCGACAAGTGGAAAAAGCGGCCTGAGGTTATGCGTTACCGGGCGTTCTGCGATGAGGTGCGGCTACGTGGCGTAGCCCTGCCTGAGTCTGGTGCGCATGTTACTTTTGTCCTGCCTATGCCAGCCAGTTGGAGCAAAAAGAAACGCCAGCAACATAACGGCCAGCCACACCAGGCTAAGCCTGACTGCGACAACATGTTGAAAGCGTTAATGGATGCCATCTTTGCTGATGATGCACACATATGGGATTGCCGTATAACTAAAGTGTGGGGTGAAACCGGGCAGATCATCATCCGGGAGGTGGAATGCGCGCCTTGCTGAAACCGGATATTGCCCGGGATATGGGGATTGTGCTCCTGCGTCCCGGTCGCGAGTTAATGCATATTTTCACTTCTGGTCGCGTACTGGTGGAGCGCCAACCAGAGAATATGGCTGACCTTCCTTCTGGCGCCGTACCGCCTGCCCGGCAAATTCTTATTGATGATCCTGCATTGCTCCCGTTCTTCACTCACCAGAAGGTTGTTAATGCTGCTGGAGGTATTAATGGGCTTGAGGCCTGGTTACGGCGCCGCGGTAAAAAGTGTCAGTGGCCGCATTCAACCTATCACCACAAAGAACTGGTTACGCATCGCCATGCTGGCGGTGCTGCACTGCTTTGCTGGCACTGCGATAACCAGTTGCGTGAAGCCCCCGGTCAGGAACTGGATCAAATCGTAGCGAAAAATGCCGCCACCTGGATTTTGCGCGCCATTCGCGGTGAGCTGCGATTTGCCGACGACCACGAAGTAACCCTTCCGGAGCTGTGCTGGTGGTCCGTGCTCAGGGGGATCACTGAGGCCATACCGGAAGAAGTTTCCCGCCGGGCGCTGGGACTGCCCGTTGAAACCCTGCCGTCTGTTATGCGCGAATCCGAAATTGTCCCGTCTCTGCCGGCCACCGGCATACTGGCGGATAAAGTGAAAAAGGCGGGGTTACCTCCGCCACCCGCGATAAAGCCGGTGGTTTCAGTCACGGTTGATCCCGTTGCGCCACAGACGTTTTATGCGCGACCGAAACGCATTCGCTGGGTAAATCCAAAATTCCTGGCCTGGGTGAAGACTCAGCCGTGCACGTGCTGCGGCAACCCCGCCGATGATGCCCATCATCTGATTGGCTGGGGGCAGGGTGGCATGGCGACCAAAGCCCACGACGCGTTCACCATTCCCCTCTGCAGAAAACACCATACCGAACTTCACAACAGCCCTGCGGCGTTCGAGCGCCAGTACGGCACACAACCTGAGCTTATTATCAAATTGCTGGACCGTGCCTTTGCGCTCGGCGTTCTGGCGTAAAGGAGAAAACATGACACCACTTCAACGTCGTCAGCATTTAGCGGGTATGGGGATTGTCGCCACGGCGCCGCGGAAAAGTTACCTTGGGAAATTCACTCCTTTGACATCTGTTCAGTCAGCCTGGGTAAAGTCGTTACTTACGGTCTGGGGCGAATGCGTAAGGGGAAATACTGGCCCTAAAAAACCTCGCGGGCACTCCTGCTGGAATGGGATGAGAGGGAGGAACTGGTCAGATAAAGCTCTGGAGCGTTTTACTGCCGCATTGAACCAGGCGCGCAGCGAAGGTTTCAGGGGACAACTTGCAATGAATCGTGCTCATGAAATTCTCTGGCCCCGACCGTCGGTAAGCATAATCGATGAGGCAATTCGTAAGGATGACACTGACTTTGTAGAGCAAAGCGTCTTGCTGGCGCTGGATTTAAATGACCCGGTCTATCTGGTGGGGCTCCAGTATTACACTACACGGAAAAAAATCTCAGATATTACCCGTGAGCTACAGGTAATTGCGCCATGGCTGACTATCGACGAGGCCAGAAAACGTGTCCGCTGGTGTCTGGAAATATTTAGGGCAAAGGTATTTCTGTCTGCCCGCAAACTTCTGATGGAGAATGAATGAGAATGTTTTTTCGTTTCTTGTATTGAAAATGGGCCAGAAAAGTGTTTTATTTAGGCATGCTTGGCAGAGCTGCGCCACGATGGCAGCGATGAGAAGCGACAATCTGATA
>NZ_QFQZ01000054.1 GCF_003243465.1 Caulobacter segnis | reverse complement strand
TGATCCTGTCCGGTGGCGACAACAACATCTTCACCCAGATCGGCCTGATCGTACTGGTGGGCCTGGCGTGCAAGAACGCCATCCTGATCGTGGAGTTCGCCAAGGAGCGCGAGGAGCATGGCGACAGCCCGCTCCAGGCGGTCCTGGAGGCCTGCCGCCTGCGCCTGCGTCCGATCCTGATGACCTCGATCGCCTTCATCATGGGGGTCTACCCCCTGGTGGTGTCGCACGGGGCCGGGGCCGAGATGCGCCGCGCCATGGGCGTGGCGGTGTTCTCGGGGATGCTGGGCGTCACCCTGTTCGGCCTGATCCTGACGCCGATCTTCTACTACGTCATCCGCCGCTTCACGGCCCGCAAGGCCGCGGCCAAGGCGGAGCTGACCTCGCCCGTGGAGGCGCACTGATGTCTGTCTTCAAGCACACCCTGCGCGCCGCGCTGATCGCCGGCGTGTCCCTGACCGCCGCCGCCTGCGCGGTGGGGCCGAACTACAAGGCGCCGGCGACCCCGCCGGCGGCCTTCCAGAACGCCGATCCCGCCGTCTTCACCGCCGCCAATCCCGAGGCCCAGTGGTGGAAGGCTTTCGGCGATCCGGTGCTGGACCAGCTGGTCGGCCAGGCCCTCTCCGCCAATCTCGACCTGAGGATCGCCCTGGCCCGCGTCGCCGAGGCCCGCGCGCTGTTCACCGAGCAGAAGCTGGACCTCGCGCCGCATGTCACCGCCGACGGGACCTACACCAAGAGCAAGCAGCAGCAGCCGAGCCTGACCACCGACCGCGTCGAGAGCCAGACCTACCAGGCCGGCTTCGACGCCCGCTGGGAGATCGACCTGTTCGGCCGCGTGCGTCGGGGCGTAGAGGCCGCTGGGGCGGAAGCCGGAGCGGCTCAGGCCGACCTGCGCGACGCCCAGGTGACCGTCGCCGCCGAGGTGGCCCGCAACTATCTTGAGCTGCGCGGCGCCCAGGCCCGCCTCAGGGTCGCCCAGCGCAACCTCGAGACCCAGCGCGAGACCCTGCGCCTGACCAAGGTGCGGTTCGACGCCGGGGCCGGCAGCCCGATCGACGTCGCCTCGGCCCAGGCGCGCCTCAACGCGACGGAGTCGGCGATCCCCGGCCTGATCACGGCGGCGACCCGCGCCGACTATCGGCTGGCGGTGCTGACGGGCCAGCGTCCCGGCGCGCTGGACGCCCTGCTGGCCCCGCGTGAGACCGACACCCAGCCGTTGGTCGCCGCCTTGCCGATCGGCGAGGCGGGCCAGTTCCTGCGCCGTCGTCCGGACGTCCAGGCGGCGGAGCGGCGCCTGGCGGCCTCGACGGCGCAAGTCGGCGTGGCCACGGCCGACCTCTTCCCGCGCGTCTCGGTGACCGGCTTCGTCGGCTTCCTGTCGGGGACCTCGGCGGGCTTCGGCGCCAGCGGCAGCCAGGCCTGGGCGGTGGCCCCGACCGTCAGCTGGCCGGCCCTCGACCTCGGCAGCGCCCATGCTCGCCTGCGGGCGGCGCGGGCCCGCGACGACGCGGCCCTGGCGGCCTACGACATGGCCGTGCTCCTGGCCCTGGAAGACCTGGAGAACGCCCTGGTCGCCTATCGTCAGCAGCAGGCCCAGCTGAAGAGCCTGGCCGACCAGGCCGCCGCCTCGCGCCGCGCGGCCGAGCTGGCCCGCATCCAGTACCGCGAGGGCGGCATCGACTTCCTGGTGCTGCTGGACGCCGAGCGCACCCTGCTGGCCGCCGAGGACGCGCTGACCGTCGCCGAGACCGGCGTCAACACCGACGTCGTGGCGATCTACAAGGCGCTGGGGGGAGGTTGGACGAGCTGAACCCCAACCGACTTCCCCGGCGAATGCCGGGGCCCAGATGGAAGAGCGTTGATGCGGGCTGTAAACGCGCGGCGTTCTTCCGACCACCTCAGACGCCTTGAGATCTGGGGCGCCGGCATTCGCCGGGAAGTTCGGATGAGTGGGGCGCCTAGAACCAGCCGGCCTCGCGCAGGGCCTTGGCGTAGGCGCGGCTGACCGGCGCTTCGACGCCGCCTTTCAGGGAGAGGACCGCCCGGCCGTCGCCGCGCCGGGCGTCTTCGACCGCGCTCTTGGCGACCCACCAGGAGCGGTGGGTCTGGGCGCCTTCGATGCCCTCCAGCTCGGCGATGGCGTCGGACAGCCGCATCAGGATCAGGTCCTGGCCGCGCGCGGTGTGCAGGCGCAGATAATGGTCCTCCGCCTCGACGGCGTAGAGCTCCGCGCCCCGCAGCTTGGGCGGCAGGCGATCGAGGAAGCGCGGGGCGGGGGCGTCCTTGGGCGCAGCGTGAGTCTCGATGGGGCGGCGCTGGACCAGGAAGTTCAGGGCGGTCATCGCGGCCGTGACGATGCCCACGGGAAGCAGGTAGCGTGGCAGGACCTCGACGCGCAGGCCCCGCGCGAACAGCATCTCGCTGACGAACCAGACCACCCCTGTGAACGGCAGGGTGATCAGGACGACCGTCATCACGCCATAGAGCCAGGGGTGATTGTCGGCGCGACCTTCGCGGCCGATCAGCTGGGTGACGAAGGTGCCGACCACCGCGCCCGCCAGGCAGAGGCCAACCCAATAGGCCAGCCGCGTGAGCATCGGAACCTGGTGGGAGCCCAGCGCGCCGATCAGCGCCAGGAAGACGCCGGCGCCGCCCGACACCAGATAGCCCCGCAGCGCGTCCCGCCCGAACAGCGCCGTTCGCGAAGCGTGAATGGCGTCGCCCAGCCGCTCACGAAGCGAGGGCGGCGATTGACGCAAAGACGATTGAGACACGAGGCCGCCCACTCCAACACCGATCTCGACGGCGAGGCGATCGGTCGCCCCGCTCGAACCGGGAGTGAAGGAAGATGGATGCGAAGACCAAGTCAATCGGTCGCCTGACGCTCGGCGACGACGCCCTGCGAAACGCGATCCTCGCGGTGGTGCTGGCGGTCCTGGTCGTCGTGGTCGCCGGGCCGAAGATGTTCACCGGCATGGGCGCCTTCCTGATCGAGCGCGGCGTCCATCCCCACGCGCCGAACCTCGCCTTGCTCGCCGCCCAGCCCTTGGCCATCAAGCTTCATCTGACCTCGGCCGTGACCGCCCTGCTGATCGGGATCGCCCTGATGATGCGGGTCAAGGGCACGGGCCTGCACAAGACCCTGGGCTGGACCTGGGTGATCGCCATGGGCGTCACGGCGGTCAGCTCCCTGTTCATCCGCCAGCTGAACCACGGCCACTTCAGCTTCATCCACCTGCTGTCGGGCTGGACCATCGTCGGCCTGCCCGGCGCGGTCTACGCGATCAAGCGCGGCAAGGTCGCCACCCACCGCAAGGCGATGACCGGCATGTTCGTCGGCGGCCTGCTGCTGGCCGGCCTGTTCGCCTTCATCCCCGGCCGCCTGCTGTGGGCGATGTTCCTGGGCTGAGCCCGCCTTCCTCCCATCCCATCGAACCCCAAGGAGTCTCGACATGACCCTCTCCAAGACCCTGCTCGCCGGCCTGGCCTTCGCCGCCCTGGCCGCCGCCCCCGCCGCCCGCGCCCAGGAGGCGCTCGGCGACCTGACCCTCAGCTTCCCGGGCCTGGCCACCAAGTCCGGCAAGGTGTTGATCGCCGTCTATGACAGCGCCCAAGGCTGGGCCGCCGGCAAGGCCGTCCGGGTCGCCGTGGCCGAAGCCTCGGACGCCGAACCCAGCGCCAAGATCCCCGCCCTGCCGGTCGGGACCTATGCGGTGCGCGTGTTCCAGGACATCGACGGCGACGGCAAGATGAGCACGAACCCCTTCGGCATGCCGACCGAGCCCTATGGCTTCTCGCGCGACGCCATGGGCGCCATGGGCCCGCCGACCTTCGACGCCGCCGCCTTCGCGGTGAAAGCCGGCGCCAACGCCCAGACGCTGCACCTGCGCTAGGGGAGGGGACCATGAACCGACGCGACATCCTTCGCGGCGCGGCCCTGATGGGCGGGGCCGCCCTGCTGACCCCCGAGGCCGTCTGGGCCGGCGCCGCCAACGCCACGGCCGGCGATTGGGCGCTGGGCCTGGCCGATGTCGAGAACGACGTCGCGCCGACCGCCATGACCCGGCTGCACGGCCGCGCGCCCGCCGCGCTGAAGGGGACCCTGTTCCGCAACGGTCCGGCCAAGTTCCGCCGGCCCGGCGGCTCGGTCGGCCACTGGTTCGACGGCGACGGCATGGTCCGCAAGTTCCAGATCGCCGACGGCGAAGCGCGCATGGCCGCCCGCTTCGTCGATACGGTGAAGCGCCGCAACGACACGGCCGCCAACGCCGTCATCACGCCGGGCTACGGCACCGCCCCCGGCCCCGGCGCCCACCTCACCGGCCCCGACGACGCCAACGCCGCCAACACCTCGGTGATCATGGCCGGTGGCGAGTTGTGGGCGCTGTGGGAGGGCGGTTCGCCCACCGCGCTGGACCCGGTCAGCCTGGAGACGCGCGGCTTCAAGACCCTGCGTCCGGACCTAAAAGGCATGCCGTTCCTGGCCCACCCGCGCGTCCAGCCGGACGGCACGATCTGGAACCTCGGCCTCTCAGGCCGCCACGCCATCGTCTGGAAGCTCGCGCCCGACGGCGCGCTGCGGAAGGCCGAGATGATCGACCTGCCGCGCGCCAGCTACATGCACGACTTCACGGCCACCGCGCGTCATCTCGTGATCCTGCTGCAGCCGTGGGTGGTCGGTCGCTTCCAGATGCCGATCTCCACGGCCATGACCTGGAAGCCCGAGCTCGGAACCCAGGTGCTGGTCATCGACAAGGATGATCTCTCCAAGCGCCGCGTGTTCGAGCTGCCGCCGTTCTTCTTCTTTCACCTCGGCGACGCCTGGGAGGAGGCCGATGGGACCATCCGCTTCGACGCCTGCCTCGACGAGAACCCGTTCGGGACAGCCCAGAACGCGGGCGTGTTCCTGCAAGGCAAGCACCTTCCGGGCGCGCCGCCGCGTCGCGCCATGATCACTTTGCGCGCCGATGGCCGGGGCGAGCTGGCTCGGGAAGCGACGTCCGCCGAATTTCCGCGCGGCGACGCCCGCTTCGCCGGCGAGATCCGCCAGTACTCCGTCCACGTCACCAACGAGCAGCCCGACCGTCCGCTGTTCCAGGGCGTGGCGGTGCGGGACTGGAAGCGCGATCGCGAGCAGATCTACGGCTTTGGGCCGCGCCACATGGTCGAGGAGATGGTCTTTGTCCCGCGCCCGGGCTCCAGTCAGGAGCTGGACGGCTGGATCGTCGGCACGACGCTCAATCTGGACGCCAAGGCGACCGAGCTGCACGTGTTCGACGCCCGCCGCGTGGAGCAAGGCCCGATCGCCGCCTGGCGCGCGCCGGTCGCCTTGCCGGTGACCTTCCACGGCGTCTTCGTTCAGGCCTGAGAGACGCCGCTCCCTTGCCAGGCCCGCCGGGTTGCGCCTATCCGGGGACGGAGCGCAATCAGGGCGGGCCCCTTCTCATGACCGCAGCCAAGCCTGCACCCAAGTCATTGGGCCGCCCCGGCGGGCGAGGCCGGCCGTCCAAGGCCAAGGGCCTGGACCTGAAGGAGACGATCCTCGACGCGGCCGAGGGGCTGTTCGCGCGTCACGGCTTCTACGGCGTCACAACCCGGCAGGTGGCGGCCGAGGCCGGCGTCGACACCGCCCTGATCCACTACTATTTCGGCGCCAAGCGTGAGCTGTTCGACGCGGTGTTCCTGCGCCGCGCCGAGATCCTCAACCAGGCCCGCGAGGCGTCGATGGACGCCTATCTGAGCGACCATGGCGAAGCCATGACCGTCGAGGGCGTGATCGAGGCCTTCATCGATCCGTTGCTGCGGATCTCCCAGGACGGCGGCCCGGGGTGGAAGAGCTATTTCGCCCTGGTGGCCCAGGTGAACAACACCCCGGCCTGGGGCGGCGAGACCATGACCCGCTTCTTCGACCCGGTGGTCCACCGGCTGGTCGAGACGCTGAAGAGCGTCCGGCCGCAGGCGGAGTATCGCGACCTCTACTGGTGCTACCAGTTCCTGACCGGCTCGATGATGCTGGCGCTGTCCGAGACCGGACGGATCGACTCGCTGTCGGAAGGCGAGTGCCATTCCAGCGACCTGGAGGCCGTGCGCGCCCGCCTGTTCGCCTACTGCGCCGCCGGGTTCGAGGCGGTCATCGCCAAGGCGGGCGCCGCCTAGTCTGTCTTCGACACAACACCCTTCGTCTATTTTCACCACCTGATGAAAAATGGACTGGCGCGCGGCGCCGGTTCGGGTGATGGTGGCGGCAATTCGCTGTTCGATGAATTGGCGAAACTCCCGAGCATGCGTCCGCGAAGACGGACCGGCCGGGAAGGGCGGAAACGAGGGAGGGAGACCCAATGACTTCGATGTGGAAGGCCGCATTGCTGGCCGGCGCGGCGTGGACCGCCGTCGCGGGCGAGGCTTCGGCGCAGCAGGCCCCGGCCGCCGACGACAATGTCGGCGTCGAGCAGGTGGTGGTCACCGCGCGTCGGCGCGAGGAGAACCTCAAGGACGTGCCGGTCGCCGTCTCGGCCTTCTCGGCCGACCGGCTGGAGCGTTCGGGCGGCACGGACATCACCGTCCTGCAGCAGACGACGCCGAACATCACGGTGCAGACCGCGCGCGGCTCGAACTCGACCCTGATCAGCTACATCCGCGGCGTGGGCCAGCAGGACCCGCTGTGGGGCTACGAGCCCGGCGTCGGCCTCTATGTCGACGACGTCTACATCTATCGCCCGCAAGGCGCGGTGCTGGACATCTTCGACATCGAGCGGATCGAAGTGCTGCGTGGTCCGCAAGGCACGCTGTACGGCCGCAACACCATCGGCGGCGCGATCAAGTACGTGACCAAGCGCCTGGGCGACGAGGCCAGCGCCAAGGTCAAGGCGACCTATGGCAGCTACAACCAGACCGACCTGCTGCTCTCGGGCCAGACGCCGGTCGGCGGCGGCCTGTCGGTGGGCGGCTCGTACGCCCTCTACAAGCGCGACGGCTACGGCAAGAACCTGACGACCGGCGCCGAGCACTACGACAAGGACGTCCAGGCCTATCGCCTGAGCGCCGAGTACAAGCCGACCGAGGACCTGTTCTTCCGCCTGGCCTATGACCACGTCACCGACGACTCCAACCCCCGCCACGGCCACCGGGAGCTGCCAGCGCTGGTCGGCGGCTACAAGGTGCTCGACGTCTATGACACGCAAGCCGGCCTCGGCGACAAGAACCACGTCATGACCAAGGGCCTGTCGCTGACCGGCCAGTGGAACGTCACCGACAAGGTCACGCTGAAGTCGATCACCGCCAATCGCCGCGGCCATACCGACACCCTGATCGACTTCGACGGCACCCCGGCCCCGACGCTTGACGTGCCGGCCACCTATGACGACCGCTCGTTCTCGCAAGAGCTGCAGGCGGTCTATGCCGACGAGAACGTCCAGGGGGTGTTTGGCCTCTACTACATGAACAGCCAGGCCTCGGGCGAGTTCGACACCATCGCCGGCAATCTGGGCGTCTCGATCGCCGACGGCGGCAAGGTCAGCACCCAGAGCTTCGCGGCCTTCTTCGACTTCAGCGCCAATCTGAGCGACCGGCTGAAGGTCTCGCTGGGCGCCCGCGCCACCCGCGACGCCAAGCGCGCCAACGTCTTCCGCCTGTTCTACCTGGGCGCCACCCGCTCGCCCTACCAGGGCGGGACGCCGCGCCCGATCCTGCAGACGCGCACCAACTACAGCGCCGAGAAGACCTTCGAGCAGTTCACCCCGCGCATCTCGGTCTCGTACGAGCTCACGGGCGACCTGACGACCTACGCCTCGTTCTCCAAGGGCTACAAGTCGGGCGGCTGGGACATGCGCGGCGACGCCTTCATCACCCCGCAGACCACCAACGGCTACAAGCCCGAGGTCGTGAAGACCTACGAGGCCGGCCTGAAGGGCTTCGCCCTGGAGCGCCGGGTGTCGTTCTCGTCGGCGATCTTCCTGTCGAAATACACCGACCAGCAGGTCACGACCCAGGTCGTGGTGCCGTCGGGCATCGCCAGCTCGGTCGACAACGCCGGCGCCTCCACCCTCTATGGCGGCGAGTTCGAGGCCAGCGCCAAGCTCGCCCCGAGCCTGACGGCCAATGTCGCCCTCGGCTACATCCACGCCAAGTACGACCGCTTCAGCCGCTTCGTGCCGGCCGGCGCCCCCAATCCGCTGAACCCGTCGACGACCCTGACCACCGGCCAGGTGATCAATGTCGCCGACCTCTACGGCTTCCAGAACACCCCGAAGTGGACCGGCAATGTCAGCCTGACCTGGCGCGGCGAGCTGGCGGGCGGCGATCTGGCGATCACGCCGATGGTCAGCTATCGCGACAAGTACCAGCAGTTCGAGCAGCCGCTGGCCGCCCTCGACCAGAAGGCCTTCACCCTGGTCGACCTGACGGCGGTCTGGACGGCGCCCGGCGGCAAGTACAAGCTGGCCCTGACCGGCAAGAACCTGACCGACGAGCGCTATCGCACCGGCGGCTACAACTTCGCCGGGGCGACCTACAACAACTCCGTCATCGGCTTCTATGGCCCGCCGCGCACCGTCGCGGGCTCGATCGAGGTCGCATTCTGATCTAGGCGAAAGCTGGGGCGGGGCTTGCTGCAACAGGCCCCGCCCGATTTTTATGACGACAGTGGCGTAGGCGGGGGCAGGTGATGAGCAAAGACCAGACGAAGACGCCGCAACAGGCGTCCAGCTACCGCTACGTCGTCCTGGCCATGCTGGTGCTGGCCTACACCTTCAACTTCCTGGACCGGCAGATCCTCGGCATCCTGGCCAAGCCGATCAAGGACGAGTTCGGCCTGACCGACGCCCAGTTCGGCCTGATGGGCGGGCTGGCCTTCGCGCTTCTCTACACGACCCTGGCCATACCCATCGCCTGGCTGGCCGATCGCTTCAGCCGCGTCTGGATCATGACCGCCGCCCTGACCCTGTGGAGCGGCTTCACCGCCCTGTGCGGCGTGGTCGGCAGCTTCAGCCACCTGTTCCTGGCCCGCATGGGCGTCGGGATCGGCGAGGCGGGCGGCGTGGCGCCGGCCTATTCCCTGATCTCGGATTACTTTCCCAAGCATCAGCGCGCTCGGGCCCTGGCGGCCTACGCCTTCGGCATCCCGCTGGGCACGGCGGCGGGGACGCTGGTCGGCGGCCTGCTGGCGGTCCATTACGGCTGGCGGACAGCCTTCATGGTCGTGGGCCTGCTGGGCGTGCTGCTGGCGCCGGTGTTCCGCCTGATCGTCCGCGATCCGCCGCGCGGCGGCGCCGACCGTGCGCCGGGCGAGCCCGCCCCCGCGCCCGCGCCCGCCGCGCCCCTGGGCCAGGTCGCGCGCCTGCTGGCCGCCAAGCCGAGCTTCTGGCTGCTGTCGCTGGGCGCTGCGTCCTCGTCGGTCTGCGGCTACGGCGTCGCGGCGTGGCTGCCGTCGTTCTTCATGCGGAGTTTCGGTCTCACCCTGTCGCAGACCGCCTGGTACTATTCCGGCATCGCCTTCCTGGGCGGCGTGGTCGGCATCTGGCTGGGCGGCGCGATGGCCGACAAGCTGGGGGCCAAGTCCAAGGCGGGCTATCCCCTGACCCCCGCCGTGGCGTTCCTGATCTCGGTGCCCTGCTTCCTGCTGGCGATGAACAGCGGCGCCCTGGTCGGCGGTCTTGGGGCGCAGGCGGCCCTGGCCGTGGCCTTCGTGATCTTCCTGATTCCCACCGGCCTGAACCTGACCTGGCTGGGACCGATCACGGCCGCCGTCCAGCACTTGGCGCCCGCGCCGATGCGCACCACGGCCTCGGCCCTGTTCCTGCTGATCAACAACCTGCTGGGCATCGCCGTGGGCCTCTACTACTTCGGCAAGGTGTCGGACGTGCTCAAGCCGGTGTTCGGCGCCGAGTCCCTGCGCTGGGCGATCTACACCGGCATGGGATTCTACCTGCTGGCGGCGCTGCTGTTCTTCCTGGCGTCCCGCCGGCTGGAGCGAGACTGGGTGGATTAAAGGGCGGCGGAACGTCGCAAGCTTTCCACCGCCACGCTTCGGCCAATTTCGGGTATCAAAGCCGCGACAAATCGCGAGCGACCTGAATGACCCCCGAAGACCGCCATATCTTTCACGATCCCACGGGCAAGCGTGAGCGGCGGGCCAAGCTCATCCTCGGGATCGTCATCTCGCTGGTCGCCGCCCTGGTGGCGGGCTTCGTGGCGACCCTGGCCTTCGCGCCGCGCCTGCCCGACGCGCCGCTGCGAGACCCGCACGTCCTGACCGCCCTGCACCAGGAGACGCCGCGCAAGACCAAGCCGGTCACGTCCTGGAAGCGCGTCCCGCGCCCCAAGGCCGCCCCCAACGGGGCCGCCGCGCGGCCGCTGTCGGTCGGCTTCTATGTCGACTGGGACCAGGACAGCCGCGAATCCCTGCGCCGCAACATCGACAAGCTGGACGTCGTCTCGCCGCAGTGGGTGGCGATCAAGGGCGCCGGCGGCGACATCGTGGTCAACGACGATCCGGAGGGCGCGGCGCGGATCGCCAACGCGCCCAACCATCCGGCCGTCCTGCCGCTGGTGCACAACTCGGCCAACGCCGAGTTCAACGGTCCGCTGGGCGACGCTCTGCTGAGCGATCCCCAGGCGCGGGCCAAGCTGATCGCCAATCTCAAGGACCTGGCCGCCCAGCGCGGCTTCGGCGGCTATGTGTTCGACTTCGAGGCGCTGTCGGACAAGGGCCTGGCCGCCTATCCCAAGTTCCTGACCGAGGCCCGCGCGGCCCTGCAGCCCGCCGGCCGCGAAGTCTGGGTCACCGCGCCCTTCGATGAGCAGGGCTGGCCGTTGAAGCGCCTGGAGCAGGCGTCCGACACCCTGGTGCTGATGGCCTACGACCAGCACTACGCCGGCGGCGATCCGGGGCCCAACGCGGGCCAGGACTGGTACCAGGCGGAGCTGGCCAAGCGGTTCGCCTCGCTGGACCCGACTCGCACGGTGCTGGCCCTGGCGGCCTATGGCTACGACTGGACGCTGAACAAGGACGGCAGCCGCGCGTCCGGCGCGCCGGCCACCTTCCACGAGGCCATGCGCAACGCCCAGGACGCCGGCGCCACGATCCGGATGGACCCGGACGTGCTCAACCCGACCTACGACTACACCGACGACAACGGCGACAACCACGTGGTCTGGTTCATGGACGCCGTCACCCTGTTCAACCAGGTCAAGGTCACCGATCCGTGGCGGCCGCGCGGCTACGCGCTGTGGCGGATGGGCATGGAGGACCCCGGCGTCTGGTCGCTGCTGGGCAAGCCGTATGGCCAGGCCTCGACCAGCGGCCTGATGACCCTGGCCAACGGCCAGGGCGTCGATTTCGACGGCGGCGGCGAGGTGCTGCGGGTCGCGGCCCTGCCGACGCCGGGCAAGCGCAGCCTGCAGGTCGACCCCGCGACCGGCCTGGTGTCCAACGAGACCTACGACGTCATCCCCAGCTCGTACGTCGTCGAGCGCTACGGCCAGCGCAAGGGCATGGTGGCCCTGACCTTCGACGACGGCCCGGACGGGCGCTGGACGCCGAAGATCCTCGACATCCTCAAGGAAAAGCACGCGCCGGCCACCTTCTTCGTGATCGGCCAGAACATGCAGCGCCGGCCCGACATCGTGCAGCGCGAGGTGGCCGAGGGCCATAATGTGGGCGGCCACACCTGGACCCACCCGAACATCGGCGAGACCCCGCTGCCGCAGGTTCAGGTCGAGCTGAACGCCACCCAGCGCCTTTTCGAGGTGCTGACCGGCCGCTCGATGCGGCTGTTCCGGCCGCCGTTCTTCGGCGACGCCGAGCCCTCGACGCCGCACGAGGTCGCCCCGCTCGTGATCGCCCAGACCCTGGGCTACACGACCGTCGGCCTGCGGATCGACCCGGACGACTGGAAGAAGCCCGCGCCGCAGGAGATCATCGACCGCACGCTGGATCGCCTGGACAATCCCGGTGACCGGCCCGGCCAGGTCGTGCTGCTGCACGACGCCGGCGGCGACCGCAACCACACGATCGAGGCCCTGCCCGGCCTGATCGACGCGATCCGGGCGCGGGGCTACAAGCTCGTCACCATCGGCGAGCTGGCCGGCATGACGCCCGAGCAGGCGATGCCGCCGACCTCGCGCAACGCGCTGGACCTGGCGATCGACCGTCTGGGCTTCGACTTCTTCCGCTGGACCCAGACCGGCATGGGCGCCCTGTTCATCCTGGCCATCTTCCTGGGCGTGGCGCGCCTGGTGTTCCTGGCCAGCCTCGCGCTGGTCCACCGCTTCTGGACCCATGAGGAGCCGGCGGACCTCGATTCCGCCAACGGGCCGCTGGTCAGCGTTCTGATCCCCTGCTTCAACGAGGAGAAGGTGATCGCCGCCTCCGTCGCGCGGATCCTGGAGAGCGACTGGAAGAACCTGGAGGTTCTGGTCCTCGACGACGGATCCAAGGACCGCACGGCCGACGAGGTGCGCAAGCACTTCGCCGACGATCCGCGCGTGACGCTGCTGTCGTTCGAGAACGGCGGCAAGGCGCGGGCGGTCAACCGGGGCCTCGCCGTGGCCAAGGGCGAATACGTGGTGGCGCTGGACGCCGACACCCTGTTCCCGCGCGAAACGATCGGCCGCCTGGCCCGCTGGTTCCAGGATCCGGACATCGGCGCCGTGGCGGGCAACGCCATCGTCGGCAACCGGGTCAACATCGTCACCCGCTGGCAGGCCCTGGAATATGTCACCGCCCAGAACCTGGAGCGGCGCGCCCTGTCGGCTCTCGGCGCGGTGACGGTGGTGCCGGGCGCGGTGGGCGCCTGGCGCAAGAGCGTGCTCGACGCCCTGGGCGGCTATCCCGCCGACACCCTGGCCGAGGACCAGGACCTGACCATCGCCTGCCAGCGCGCAGGCTGGAAGGTCGCCTTCGATCCCGAGGCCCGCGCCTATACCGAGGCGCCCGACACGGTCGGCGGCCTGCTGAAGCAGCGCTTCCGCTGGTCGTTCGGCACGCTGCAGTGCGTCTGGAAGCACCGCGCGGCGATGTTCAGCGCCAAGGCGCCGGTGCTCGGCTTCGTGGCCCTGCCGCAGATCTGGCTGTTCCAGATCATCCTGGCCGTGGCCGCGCCGCTGGTCGATCTGGCGGTGGTCTGGAGCCTGATCAGCGGCCTTTACGGCGCGATCGCCCATCCGGTGGAGTGGCGTCCCGACGACATGCTGCTGGGCCTCACCTACTGGGCGATCTTCATCGCCGTCGACCTGTCGGCCGGCGCTCTCGGCATGGCGCTCGAAAAAAAGGCGCCCTGGGCCGACCTGCCGTTCCTGCCCGTGCAGCGCTTCGGCTATCGACAGTTGATGTACTACGTGGTCGTCAAGTCGGTGGTGATGGCCGTCCGCGGCGGTCGCGTCGGCTGGGGCAAGTTGGAGCGCCGCGCGACGGTTTCGGTGGCCTCAGACGGGTGACGTCTGCGGCTTCTCGGCTGGACAACGTTGTCATTCACCGCAAGGGGTGGGACCGGTAACAATTTCGCAAGGTCAAGGCTTTCCCTTGCCGGGCGGGGGCAGGAGATGCGCGATGACCTCTCATCGAGGAAGATAAGCGCGCAAGCCTTCACCTTATCGTCCACACGCGGTTGCGCCTGCGAAATAGCGCTCCTATAACCCCGCCACATTTCAGAAAGCCGTCGTCGAGACCGGGCCCTCATGAACATCCACGAACATCAAGCCAAAGCCGTACTCGCCGAGTTCGGCGCCCCCGTGCCGCGCGGCTTCGCCGCCTTCACGCCCGATGAAGCCGCCGCCGCCGCCGAAAAGCTGGGCGGGCCGGTCTTCGTCGTGAAGAGCCAGATCCACGCCGGCGGCCGCGGCAAGGGCAAGTTCGAGGGCCTCGGCCCCGACGCCAAGGGCGGCGTGCGCGTCGTCAAGTCGGTCGAAGAGGTCAAGGCCAACGCCGCCGAAATGCTCGGCCGCGTGCTGGTGACCCACCAGACCGGCCCCAAGGGCAAGCAGGTCAACCGCCTCTACATCGAAGAAGGCGCGGCGATCGCCAAGGAATTCTACCTGTCGCTGCTGGTCGACCGCGCCTCGAGCAAGGTCTCGGTGGTCGCCTCGACCGAAGGCGGCATGGACATCGAGGACGTCGCCCACTCGACGCCCGAGAAGATCCACACCTTCACCATCGACCCGGCGACGGGCGTGTGGCCGACCCACCAGCGCGCCCTGGCCAAGGCCCTTGGCCTGACCGGCGGCCTGGCCAAGGAAGCCGCCTCGCTGCTGACCCAGCTCTACACCGCGTTCATGGCCAAGGACATGGCCATGCTGGAGATCAACCCGCTGATCGTGACGGCGGATGATCACCTGCGCGTCCTCGACGCCAAGCTGTCGTTCGACGGCAACAGCCTGTTCCGTCACCCGGACATCAAGGCCCTGCGCGACGAGAGCGAAGAAGACCCCAAGGAAATCGAAGCCAGCAAGTACGACCTGGCCTACATCGCCCTCGACGGCGAAATCGGCTGCATGGTCAACGGCGCCGGCCTGGCCATGGCCACCATGGACATCATCAAGCTGTACGGCGCCGAGCCGGCCAACTTCCTCGATGTCGGCGGCGGCGCTTCGAAGGAGAAGGTCACCGCGGCCTTCAAGATCATCACCGCCGATCCGGCCGTGAAGGGCATCCTGGTCAACATCTTCGGCGGCATCATGCGCTGCGACATCATCGCGGAAGGCGTCATCGCCGCCGTGAAGGAAGTCGGCCTGAAGGTTCCGCTGGTCGTCCGTCTGGAAGGCACCAACGTCGAACTCGGCAAGAAAATCATCTCGGAAAGCGGCCTGAACGTCATCGCCGCCAACGATCTGTCTGACGGCGCCGAGAAGATCGTCGCCGCTGTGAAGGGCGCCCGCTAAATGTCGGTTCTGATCGGTTCGCACACCAAGGTCATCTGCCAGGGCATCACCGGCGCTCAAGGCACGTTCCATTCCGAGCAGGCCATCGCCTACGGCACCCAGATGGTCGGCGGCGTCACCCCGGGCAAGGGCGGTCAAACGCACATCGGCCTGCCGGTGTTCGACACCGTCGCCGAAGCCAAGGACCGCACCGGCGCCGACGCCTCGGTGATCTACGTCCCGCCGCCCTTCGCGGCCGACTCGATCCTGGAAGCCATCGAAGCCGAGATCCCGCTGATCGTCTGCATCACCGAGGGCATCCCGGTGCTGGACATGGTCAAGGTCAAGAAGGCCCTGCAAGGCTCCAAGTCGCGCCTGATCGGCCCGAACTGCCCCGGCGTCCTGACGCCCGGCGAGTGCAAGATCGGCATCATGCCGGGCTCGATCTTCTCGAAGGGCTCGGTCGGCGTCGTGTCGCGCTCGGGCACCCTGACCTACGAAGCCGTGTTCCAGACCACGAACGCGGGTCTGGGCCAGACGACGGCCGTCGGCATCGGCGGCGACCCCGTCAAGGGCACCGAATTTATCGACGTCCTGGAAATGTTCCTGGCCGACGAAGCCACCCAGTCGATCGTCATGATCGGCGAGATCGGCGGCTCGGCCGAAGAAGAAGCGGCGCAGTTCCTGAAGGACGAAGCCAAGCGCGGCCGCAAGAAGCCGATGGTCGGCTTCATCGCCGGTCGCACGGCGCCTCCCGGCCGTCACATGGGCCACGCGGGCGCGATCGTCTCGGGCGGCAAGGGCGGCGCCGAGGACAAGATCGCGGCGATGGAAGACGCGGGCATCCGCGTTTCGCCTTCGCCGGCCAAGCTGGGCGAGACCCTGCTTGAAGTGCTCAAGGGCTAACTAGACACCGAAACCCCGCCTTGCGCGGGGCCCAGGTTTTTTGCGACCGCCAGTCGACGATCCGAAAAAATCACCTGGGCCCCGCCAAGCGACGGGCGCCCGGGCGATTGAGAGACTATATTTACGGGCTGTGCGGTAGCGCTCCCGTAAGCACCGGATCTGAAGGCGACAAATCCATGGCGGACGACGCAGGCATCATCAACCAGGTCTTGACCGAGACCAGCTTCCTCTACGGCGCCAACGCGGCGTTCGTTGAGGACCTCTACGCCCAGTGGGCGGAGAACCCCGCATCGGTCGAGCCCTCGTGGAACGCCTTCTTCTCCAGCCTGGCCGAACAGGCCGACCAGGTGAAGCGCGCGGCCCAGGATCCGGCCTGGACGCCCAAGAAGGTTCCGTCCGTCCGTCCGGACTGGCTGTCGGCCCTGGACGGCCAGTGGGCCACTGTCGCCCCCGCCGTCGAAGCCAAGATCGCCAAGGCCGTCGAGGGCAAGGCCCCCGGCTCGTCCGCCGAAGCCGTCCGCGCCGCCACGCTGGACAGCCTGCGCGCCATCATGATGATCCGGGCCTACCGGATGCGCGGCCACCTGGCCGCCAACCTCGATCCGCTGGGCCTGGAGCCGCCGAAGGCCGCTCCGGAACTGGATCCGGCCACCTACGGCTTTGCCGAGGCCGACTACGACCGTCCGATCTTCCTCGATTTCGTGCTGGGTCTCGAGACCGCCTCGATCCGCGAGATCCTCGACATCCTGCGCCGCACCTACTGCGGCAATGTCGGCGTGCAGTACATGCACATCTCCGACCCGGCCGAGAAGGCCTGGCTTCAGGAGCGCATCGAAGGCCGCGACAAGGAAATCACCTTCACCAAGGAAGGCAAGGTCGCCATCCTGAAGAAGCTGATCGAGGCCGAAGGCTTCGAGAAGTTCCTGCACAAGCGCTTCCCCGGCACCAAGCGCTTCGGCCTGGACGGCGGCGAGGCCATGGTCCCGGCCATGGAGCAGATCATCAAGCGCGGCGGCGCGCTGGGCGTGAAGGACATCGTCCTGGGCATGCCGCACCGCGGTCGCCTGAACGTGCTGGCCGCCGTGATGGGCAAGCCCTACAACGTCATCTTCCACGAGTTCCAAGGCGGCTCGTCGGTCCCCTCGGACGTCGAGGGCTCGGGCGACGTGAAGTACCACATGGGCGCCTCGTCGGACCGTGAGTTCGACGACAACAAGGTCCACCTGTCGCTGACCGCCAACCCGTCGCACCTGGAAATCGTCAACCCGGTCGTGATCGGCAAGGCCCGCGCCAAGCAGGCCTTCACCCTGCGCGAGCAGCCGGACGCCGGCCGCGGCCACGTGCTGCCGCTGCTGCTGCACGGCGACGCCGCCTTCGCCGGCCAGGGCGTCGTGGCCGAGTGCTTCACCCTGTCGGGCCTGAAGGGCTACCGCACGGGCGGCACCATCCACTTCATCGTCAACAACCAGATCGGCTTCACGACCAGCCCGCGCTATTCGCGCAGCTCGCCGTATCCGTCCGACGTCGCCCTGATGGTCGAGGCCCCGATCTTCCACGTGAACGGCGACGACCCCGAAGCGGTCGTCTTCGCCTCGAAGGTCGCGACCGAGTACCGCCAGAAGTTCGGCAAGGACGTGGTCATCGACATGTTCTGCTACCGTCGCTTCGGTCACAACGAAGGCGACGACCCGACCATGACGTCGCCGCTGATGTACCAGAAGATCAAGGGTCACCCGCCGACCCGCGAACTCTACGCCAGCCGCCTGGTCGGCGAGGGCCTGGTCACCCAGGCCGAGGTCGATGGCTGGGTCTCGGAATTCGAGACCTTCCTCGACAAGGAATTCGACGCGGGCAAGGCCTACAAGCCCAACAAGGCCGACTGGCTGGACGGCAAGTGGGCCGGCCTGACCCTGCCGGGCGACGAGGACCGCCGCGGCAAGACCGCTTACCCGAAGACCCGCCTGACCGAGCTGGGCCGCCTGATCACCACGATCCCGGACCGCATCGACGCCCACAAGACCGTCCGCCGCGCCATCGAGAACCGCCGCGACGCGTTCGAGAAGGGCGAGGGCATCGACTGGGGCGCGGCCGAGCACCTGGCCTTCGCCACCCTGCTCGACGAGGGCTATCCGGTCCGCCTGTCGGGCCAGGACTCGGTGCGCGGCACCTTCACCCAGCGCCACTCGGACATCATCGACCAGAAGACCGAAGAGCACTACACGCCGCTGAACAACATCCGTCCGGGCCAGGCGCACTATGAAGTGATCGACTCGGCCCTGTCGGAAGAGGCGGTGCTGGGCTTCGAATACGGCTTCTCGCTGGCCGATCCGAACACCCTGACCCTGTGGGAAGGCCAGTTCGGCGACTTCGTGAACGGCGCCCAGGTGGTGATCGACCAGTTCATCAGCTCGGGCGAGCGCAAGTGGCTGCGAATGAGCGGCCTGGTGATGCTTCTGCCGCACGGCTACGAAGGTCAGGGCCCCGAGCACAGCTCGGCCCGCCTCGAGCGCTTCCTGCAGTCGTGCGCCGAAGACAACATGCAGGTGCTGAACTGCACCACGCCGGCCAACTACTTCCACGCGCTGCGTCGCCAGATGAAGCGCGAGTTCCGCAAACCGCTGATCGTGATGTCGCCCAAGAGCCTGCTGCGCCACAAGCGCGCCGTCTCGAACCTGGCCGACTTCGCCGAGGGCTCCAGCTTCCACCGCGTGATGGTGGACGGCGCCGAGGCCGGCTGCGACGTCGGCGGGATCACGCTGAAGAGCGACGATCAGATCAAGCGCGTCGTCATCTGCTCGGGCAAGGTCTACTTCGACCTCGTCGACCAGCGCGCCAAGCTTGGCCGCGACGACGTCTACCTGCTGCGCCTCGAGCAGTTCTATCCGTGGCCGATGAAGTCGCTGATGAACGTGCTGTCGCGGTTCAAGAACGCCGACCTCGTCTGGTGCCAGGAAGAGCCGAAGAACATGGGCGGCTGGACCTTCGTCGATCCCTGGCTGGAGCTGACGCTGGACAAGCTGGACATCAAGGCCAAGCGCGCCAAGTACGTCGGTCGCCCGGCCTCGGCCTCGACGGCCGCCGGCCTGATGAGCCGCCACCTGAAAGAACTCGAGACCTTCCTCAACGAGGCCTTCGCGTAAGCGCGAAGGTTCTCCGCTAAACAAAACCCGCCGGACCAAGCAAGAGAGACTCGGAAAGCCCCATGGCCGACATCAATACGCCCGCCCTCGGCGAATCCGTCACCGAAGCCACGGTGGCGCGCTGGACCAAGAAGGTCGGTGAGGCCGTGAAGAAGGACGAGATCCTCGTCGAGCTGGAAACCGACAAGGTTTCGCTGGAAGTGGCCTCGCCGGCCGACGGCGTGCTGTCGGCCATCGGCGCCGCCGAAGGCGCGACCGTGGTTCCGGGCACGGTCCTGGGCGTGGTGACCGAAGGCGGCGCCGCGACGGCCGCTCCGGCCGCCCCGAAGGCCGCCGAAGCGCCGAAGCCCGCGCCGGCTCCGGCCGCTGCTCCGGCCCCGGCCCCCGCGCCGGTCGCCGCTGCTCCCGCCGCCGCGCCGGTCAGCCCGGCCCCGGCCCGCATCGCCGCCGAGACTGGCCTGGACCTCTCGAAGGTCGCCGGCACCGGCAAGGACGGCCGCGTGACCAAGGGCGACGCCCTGGCCGCCCTGGAAGCCCGCGCCTCGGCGCCGGCCCCGGCCGCCGCGCCGTCGGCTCCGCGTCCCGTGCATGAGCGCGAAGAGCGCGTGAAGATGACGCGCCTGCGTAAGACGATCGCCCGTCGCCTGAAGGAAGCCCAGAACACCGCCGCCATGCTGACGACCTTCAACGAGGTCGACATGAGCGCCGTGATGGCCCTGCGCGCCCAGTACAAGGACGTGTTCGAAAAGCGCCACGGCGTGAAGCTGGGCTTCATGTCGTTCTTCACCAAGGCCGTCGTGGCCGCGCTGAAGGCGATCCCGGACGTCAACGCCGAGATCGACGGCCAGGACATCATCTACAAGAACCACTACGACATCGGCGTCGCCGTCGGCACCGACAAGGGCCTGGTGGTTCCGGTCGTCCGTGACGCCGACGTGCTGAACCTGGCCGAGATCGAAAAGACCATCGGCGACCTCGGCAAGAAGGCCCGCACCGGCGGCCTGGCCATCGAGGACATGCAAGGCGGCACCTTCACGATCACCAACGGCGGCATCTACGGCTCGCTGATGTCGACCCCGATCCTGAACGCGCCGCAGTCGGGCATCCTGGGCATGCACGCCATCAAGGAACGCCCGATGGTCGTCAACGGCAAGATCGAGATCCGCCCGATGATGTATCTGGCCCTGTCCTACGACCACCGCGTCGTCGACGGCGCCGGCGCCGTGACCTTCCTCGTGAAGGTCAAGGAAGCCCTGGAAGACCCGCAGCGCCTGCTGCTGGACCTCTAAGAGACCCCGAGAAGCCCGCCCTCGTCGGCGGGCTTCTTTGCTTTTACGGCCCCGGCGTCCTACGTCGGGGCCGTTCGCATTTTTGGGACCTCGGACCATGGCCAAGGACACGCTCTATCTGCTGAAGCCGCATTTCGAGAAGGACGGCGCCCAGCGCTTCTGCCCCGATTGCGCGATGATGGAGGGCTATCTGGCGACCTATCCGGCGCTGCGCGACGCGCTGGAGATCGTTCGCGTCGACTACGCCCGCCCACGCGCTGCGCTCATTGAGCGGCTGGGCGAGGACCACCAGAACGCCCCGACCCTGATCCTGGCGCAGGCCGCGCCGGACGCCGGTCCGCACGGGGAGATCCTGTCGGCGAACGGCCTGTCGTTCCTGACCGACGCCCGGCCGATCACCCGCTACCTGGCGGCCAAGCACGGGCTGGCCGCGCCGCTCTAGATCCGGAGCGCGTTTGAGCTGCCGTCTTGAATGCTGTATTATCCGAGCGTAGATAGGACGGCCCCATGGGAAAGTTCGAGATCGCGCCGGCAAGGGCCAAGCTCTTCACGCACCGTGGCGGCCAGGCCGTTCAGCTGCCCGAAGGTTTTGCGTTCGAAGGCGCGGAAGTGCTTCTTCGCCGCGAGGGTAACGCCGTCATTCTGGAGCCAGCGACGGTGAAGCTGCCGCGAACGCGCGCCGAGCTTGAGGCCATGTTCGCGCGTATCGACGCCGAAGGCGGCGCCGATTTCCCCGCTCGTGATCAGCCGCCCATGCAAGAGCGTGACTTCGGCTGGTGACCCTGGCGCTCGATACGAACGTCTTTGTCGATCTGACCCAAGGACGGCGCCCCAAGGTCCGGGAGCGCTACATCGAAGCCGTGCTTGCCGCCGAACCCATGGCTGCCTCGGTGATCGTGCACCACGAACTGCGGTTCGGCGTATTCGCAAGCCGTGATCCTGAGGCAGCGGCCAGACATCTCGCCGACTTCTTACGGGATGTCGTCATTGAGCCGTTGTCCCAGGACGATGTTTAGGTCCCCGCCCGCATACGCGAAGCGCTTAAGCGCGCGGGTACGCCGATCGGTCCTTACGATCTCCTGATCGCTGGCCAAGCCCTGAATCGCGGTTGGATTTTGGTCACCTCGAACACGCGGGAATTTTCCCGGATCGAAGGCCCCTCCCTGCAAGACTGGTCGCTCTAGCGGCTCGCCGCCAGCACCGCCTCGCCCAGCCTGGCGTAGTCGCCGTCGAAGTGGTGGCCGCCGGGCAGGCGGATCTTGGCGACCTTGTCGTCGGGCAGGTCGGGGCAGATGTCGCGGCGTTCCTTGTCGCCGTAGACGCAGGTGATCTTCACGTCCTTCAGCGCGGCGATCGCCGGGGCGACGGGGAAGGAGTCGCGCGGCGCCAGGTTCAGCCAGCTGACGGGATGGAAGCGCAGGTCGCCGTCCGGCCCGGCGCCGATCAGCACCACGCGGCTGACCTGGGCCCGCACGTCCTGCGGCAGCTTCGGGATGATGGCGGGCAGGGCGTCGGCGCCGAACGAATAGCCGATCAGCACCACCTTGCTGCGTCCCCACTGGCGGCCATAGTCGCGCAGGTGGGTGGCCAGATCGATCGCCAGGTCGTCGGCCGTCCGGTCCTTGCGGAAATAGGCCAGCGAATTGATGCCGAGGGTCGGCACGCCGTTGTCCGCGAGGCGTCGCGCCACCTTCTGGTCCAGCGGCCCCCAGCCGCCATCGCCCGAATAGAGCACCGCCAGGGTGTCGCCCGCCTGGGTGCTGGACACGACGACCGGGCCGTTCCAGGTCGGGGTCGAGCGCGCGAAGGCGGCCGTGAAGGCGGAGGCGGCGACAAGGGCGGTCAGGGCCGCCGACAGGGCGATGAGGCGAGAGCGAGGCTTCATGACTTTAGGACGTCACGGCCGCGTGGCGCTCTCCAGGCGATCCAATGTCAAGCTTGTGGCCGTCCCCGAAGCGGGTCGCCGCGTCACCGGGCGCCAGCCGCCGTTCTCCTTGATTTTCAAGGCCGCGGGCGCCGAAAGGTGGTTCCGTTTTTAACACTCTGGTTCTAAGGAACACGCGCCTCCAAAGGTCTGACAAAACGGCCGGCGAGGCCCATATCTTGTCCGGCGCCGATCCCGGCGCGTCCTGAAGGCGATAGACCCATGGCTCAGTACGACGTCGTCATCATCGGTGGCGGTCCCGGTGGCTACAACGCGGCGATCCGCGCCGGCCAGCTGGGCCTCAAGGTCGCGATCGTCGAAGGCCGCGGCAAGCTGGGCGGCACCTGCCTGAACGTCGGCTGCATGCCCTCGAAGGCTCTGCTGCACGCCTCGGAACTGTACGCCGCCGCGACCGGTCCGGAATTCGCCAAGCTGGGCATCGAAGTGAAGCCGAAGCTGAACCTTTCGCAGATGATGGCCCAGAAGGCCGAGAGCGTCGAAGCCCTGACCAAGGGCGTCGAGTTCCTGATGAAGAAGAACAAGGTCGAGTACGTGAAGGGCTGGGGCCGCATCGACGGCGCCGGCAAGGTGGTCGTGAAGGCCGAGGACGGTTCGGAAACCACCCTCGAGACCAAGAACATCGTGATCGCCACCGGCTCGGAGCCGACCCCGCTGCCGGGCGTGACGATCGACAACAAGCGCATCATCGACTCCACCGGGGCCCTGTCGCTGCCGGAAGTGCCCAAGCGTCTGGTCGTGGTCGGCGCCGGCGTGATCGGCCTGGAGCTCGGCTCGGTCTGGAAGCGCCTGGGCGCCGAGGTCACCGTCGTCGAGTACCTTGACCGCATCCTGCCGGGCACGGACACCGAAGTCGCCAACGCCTTCCAGAAGATCCTGGTCAAGCAAGGCTTCAAGTTCCAGCTGGGCGCCAAGGTCACCGGCGCCGAGGCCGGCGCCAAGGGCGTCAAGCTCGGCTTCGAGCCGGTCGCCGGCGGCGACGCCCAGACGATTGAGGCCGATTACGTGCTGGTCGCCATCGGCCGTCGTCCCTACACGCAAGGCCTTGGCCTGGAGACGGTCGGCATCACGCCGGACAAGCGCGGCATGATCGCCAACGACCACTTCAAGACCGGCGTCGCGGGCGTGTGGGTGATCGGCGACGTGACCTCGGGTCCGATGCTGGCCCACAAGGCCGAGGACGAGGGCGTGGCCTGCATCGAGATGATCGCGGGCAAGGCCGGCCATGTGAACTACGGCATCATCCCGGGCGTGGTTTACACCAGCCCCGAAGTCGCCACGGTCGGCCAGACCGAGGACGAGCTGAAGGCCGCGGGCGTCGCCTACAAGGTCGGCAAGTTCCCGTTCCTGGCCAACAGCCGCGCCAAGATCAACCACGAGACCGATGGCTTCGTGAAGATCCTTGCCGACGCCAAGACCGATCGCATCCTGGGCGCCCACATGGTGGGTCCGAACGTCGGCGACATGATCGCCGAGTACTGCGTGGCTATGGAGTTCGGCGGTGCCTCGGAAGACGTGGCCCGCACCTGCCACCCGCACCCGACCCGCTCGGAAGCCCTGCGCCAGGCGGCCATGGGCGTCGAAGGCTGGACGATGCAGGCCTAAGCGCCGTCGTTTCTGTCCTAGAGTTAATTTTGCGCCCACTCGACCGGGCGTAGAGTGGCGGGGTTCCCTTCTCGGAGCCCCGCCATGTTTCTATCCGCGATCGCTCTAGCCAGCGTCTTGCAGGTCGTCCCAAGGACGATCCCGCAATCGCCGCCCGTCGCGCAGCGCACTGCGCCTTTGAGTTTTGCGAACGGGATGCGGGTCGACTGCGCCAGCGGACGGATCGAGCGCGCCGCCAAGCGCGCGCCCTCCACCAACTTCCGCCGGTTGGGCGAGGCGCCGGACGCCATCGGCCAGCGCGCCGTTCTTCGCCTGGTCGACGGATGTCCCACGGCCGTCCTGATCGTCCAGAAGCCTCTTCAGCCCTAGAAAAAAGGCCCCGCCGGGGGACGGGGCCTTGAAGTCGCTTCGGGGAGGAGGCGCCCCGCCAGGTGAGCGGGGCGCTACGCGTACTGGAGCCTAGAATTCTTCCCAGTCGTCCGACGAGGCGGCCGGCGCGGCCGAGCTCTTGGCGAAGCTGGCGACCTTGGCCTGGGCGGCGGCCACCGGGTTCAGGCCCGGACGGCTGGCGGCGGTGGCCGGGGCGGGACCCTTGGCCGGCGCCGGGGCCGGAGCGGGGCGCGACGGGGCGGGCGCGGGGCGGGTGGCCGCGCGGGCCGGGCTGGCGCTCGCGGACGGCGCGACCGCCTGGGCGCCGCCGACGCGGAAGCGGCTGATCATCTTCAGCAGGTTGCCACCCTCGTTCTTCAGCGAGTGGGCCGCGGCGGTCGACTGCTCGACCATGGCGGCGTTCTGCTGGACCGTCTGGTCCATCTGGTTGACGGCGGCGTTGACCTGGTTGAGGCCCGTGGCCTGCTCCTGGCCCGAGGCCGCGATCTCGCCGACCAGCGCGTCGATCTCGCCCACCTTCGTGACGATGGCCTGCAGGGCCTCGCCGGTCTGGCCGACCATGCTCACGCCTTGGTTCACCTGCTGACTGGAGGTCGAGATCAGGGTCTTGATCTCCTTGGCCGCGTCGGCCGAGCGCTGGGCCAGGGCCCGGACTTCCTGGGCGACGACCGCGAAGCCACGGCCGGCTTCACCCGCGCGGGCGGCCTCGACCCCGGCGTTCAGGGCCAGAAGGTTGGTCTGGAAGGCGATCTCGTCGATCACGCCGATGATCTGGCTGATCGACTGCGAGGATTTCTCGATCTCGTTCATGGCCTCGACGGCGTTGCGCACGACCACGCTGGAGCGTTCGGCGTCGCCGCGGGTCGAGCCCACGACCTTGGCGGCTTCCTGGGCGCCGGCCGACGAGCGACGCACGGTGGCGGTGATCTCGTCCAGGGCGGCGGCGGTTTCTTCCAGGCTGGCGGCCTGCTGCTCGGTGCGGCGCGACAGGTCGTCGGAGGCCGAGGCGATCTCGTCCGAACCGGCGCCGATGCTGCTGGCGGCGTGGACGATGGTCCGCATCGTCTCTTCCAGCTGCGTGATCGCGCCGTTGAAGTCGTTTTGCAGGCGCTTGTAGCTCTCGGGGAAATCCTGGTTCAGGCGATAGGTCAGGTCGCCCTCGGCCAGGCGGTTCAGGCCGTCGGCGATGATCTCCATGACCTTGGCCTGCTCCTGGGCGGCGGCCTGGGCCATTTCCTGGTTGCGGCGGCGTTCGGCCTCGGCCTCGGCATTGGCGCGGGCCTGGGCGGCCTCAGCGGTGCGCAGGGCCACGGCGTTGTCCTTGAACACCTGGACCGAGCGGGCCATGGCGCCGACCTCGTCCTTGCGGTCCGCGCCCTTCACATCAACCTCGACCGAGCCGCCAGCCAGGACCTCCATGGTCTTGGAGGTGGCGATCAGCGGGGCGGCGATCTTGCGCGAGCCGATCCACAGAGCCAGGACCAGGGCGGCGCCCGCGGCGATCAGACCGAACAGGATCGAGAAGATCGTACCGGCGGCCGCGGCCTTCGAGGCGTCGGCGACCATCGCCATGGTTTTGTCGTTATGGCTGTTGGTGAAGTCACTGACGTCATGAGTCAGCTTGGCGATGTCGGGATCGATCACCGCCATGACCATGATCGCCGCTTCATCGATGTTCTGCAGGCCCAGGTCCGCCCCTTGGCGCGCGTTGGTGTAGACCTTCTCCAGCCGCTGGGAGAAGTCGGCGACCGTCTTGGCCGACTCCGGTTCCAGCGTCTTGATCTCGGCCAGCAGTTCCTTGGCGTCCTTGTAGTTCTTGTCGATCTCTCCGCTGGCCTGCTGCGCGGAGGCCGAAGCGCCGTCATAGGCGACGGTTCGATAGGCGGAGTAGCCGATGGCCTGAATTCGGCGGTTGAAGCGAGACGACGCCAGTTCCGTCGGCGCGCGATGCTCGGCCAGCAGTCGAAGATCGCTCTCGATCTTTCTCGACTGCCACGCGCCCATGCCCACGATGGCGAGCGCCACCACGGTCAGGATCACGGCGGGCAGGGCGACTTTGGTCGAGATCTTCAGGTCGTCGAACTTCATGGTGGCCTCTCGCGGCGGCGCGGCTCCGGCGGACGGAGCGCGCATGTCTTGCGACCAGAAGCTGGGCCGGGCGTAAAATCGCGGTTAATGTCGGCTTCTCAACGCTTTAGCGCGACACTGCGCCACACGCGCGGAGGTAGCTAGGCCTTGGGATGCGCCGCCTGGTAGGCGGCCAGCAGGCCGGCGGCGTCGACCTGGGTGTAGCGCTGGGTGGTCGACAGCGAGGCGTGGCCGAGCAGCTCCTGGATCGCCCGCAGGTCCGCGCCCGCCCCCAGCAGGTGGGTGGCGAAGGCGTGGCGGAAGGCGTGCGGCGTCACCCGGTCCGAGAGCCCGAGGCGGCCGCGCAGGGCCTGGACCAGGGCCTGGACGTGGCGCGGCGACAGCGGCCCGCCGCGCTTGGCGCGAAACAGCGGCTCGTCGGGGCCCAGCACGAACGGCAGCTCGTCGGCATAGACGGCGACCGCGTCGCGCACCGCGTCCAGGACCGGGGCGATGCGGGTCTTGCCGCCCTTGCCGGTGATGCGCAGCGCCGCGCCCAGAGGGACGTCGCTCCAGGTCAGGGACAGGGCCTCGGAGATCCGCAGGCCGCAGCCCCACAGCAGGGTCAGAACCGCCTCGTCGCGGGCGGTCTCCCAGGGCTCGCGCTCGGTGTCGCCCGAGGCCTCGGCGATCAGGTCGCGGGCCTGGTCCTCGGAGACGGGGCGGGGCAGGCCGATCTTCAGGCGCGGCCCGCGCACCAGGCCGATGGCGGCGTTGGCGACGCCGTGGCGCTGGTCGACATAGCGGTGGAAGGCGCGGATCGAGGACAGGGACTGCGAGATCGAGCGCGGGGCCAGGGCGTCCTCGCCCTGGCGGCGAGAGGCCAGGTAGCCGCGCAGGTCGGCGGCCGAGATCTCGCCCAGGGCCGCGACGCTCAGGGCTTCGCCCCGATGCCGCTCCAGGAAGTTCAGATAGGCCAGGACGTTGTCGCCATAGGCCCGCACCGTGCGCGGCGAGGCCCGGCGCTCCAGCGTCAGGTAGTCCAGCCAGGCGGCGAGGGCCTGGCGAGCGGTCATAGGACCGGCCAGCGCTCGGCGGTGCGCTCGACCACCCGGCCCAGGAAGTTCACCAGCTCCGTGCCCATGTCCGGGGTGAAGGCCTCGGGATCGGTCGAGCCGAAGGCCAGCACCGCCTCGCGGCGCGGCTCCCAGATCGCCATGCGCACCAGGGCCATGCTGCGGATCAGCTCGGCCTTGTCGCCGAACAACGGCAGGGCGGGGGCGAAGAAGCCCATGCGGGCGATGGGGGCGTCGCCGACCAGCATGTCCGCCTGGCCTTCGGCCAGGGCGCGCCAGCCGGCGGGCACGCGCTGCGGGCCCTCCAGGGCGATGACGCCGGCGGCGAGGCCAAAGCGCAGCACCGACAGCTCGTCGACCCGGCGGGCGAGATCGGAGTGGTTGCGGGCGTCGAGCATGTCGATCACCGCCGCGTGGGTCTGGGCCTGGGCCGAGTAGTTGGCGCGGGCGTTGGCCTCGATCGCTTGGCGGGCCAGGGCCTCGCGCTTGTGGGCGGCGGCCACCTTGGCCAGCGCCGCCGGCCCGAAGTCGAGCACGTTGCGGGCGTCGACCTTCAGGCCCAGCTCCCCCAGCAGGTCCTCGTCCTGGCGGAGGAAGTCGGGCGCCGTGCGCAGGAAGGCCCGCACGCTCTCGGCGTCGACCGTCGTCTTCTTCGCCGCGCGAGTCGCGTCGCTCATGATTGCCCCGAGGTTCGTAAACTGACGGCCCGATCAAGCCTGAAGACGGTTAACGGGGTCTTGATGCGCGGGGCGGGCGGGGCTCTCGACCTGGGGAGCGTTTCGCGGCAGAAGCTTGGGCCCATGCCGCGTATCGCCTCCGTCCTGCTGCCGATGCCCTTGCCGGAGGCCTTCGACTACGCCGAGCCGGAAGGCCTGGACCTGGCCGTCGGCGATCACGTCGCCGTACCCCTGGGGCCGCGGGTTATCCGGGGCGTGGTCACCGCCCTGCGGGACGGGACGGGCGGCAACCGGCCGCTGAAGGTGGTGCAGGGCAGGGTCGACGATCCGCCGCTGCCGCCGGGCGTGCTGACCTTCGTCGAGTGGGCGGCGCGCTATTCGGTCGATGTCCCCGGCTGGCCCCTGGCCATGGCCCTGCGCGGCCTGCGCCATCCGCCGCCCAAGCCCGACAAGGTTCTGGTCCTGACGGGCGCGCAACCCGCGCGGATGACTCCCGCGCGTCTGAAGGTGATCGCGGCGGCCGAGGGCGCGAAGCTGTCGAGCTCGGCGCTGGCCTCCGCCGCGGGCGTCTCGGCCGGCGTCGTGAAGGGGCTGGTCGACGAGGGCGCGCTGGCCGTCGACTTCGTCGAGCCGGAGCGCGGCCTGCCGCAGCCCGATCTCTCCCTGCCCCCGCGCGCGCTCAATCCCGGCCAGGCGGCCTGCGTCGCGGTGCTGAAGGAGATGCTGGACGCCGGCGGCTTCCAGGCGGCGCTGCTGGACGGGGTGACCGGCTCGGGCAAGACCGAGGTCTATCTGGAGGCCGTGGCCGAGGCGCTGAAGGATCCCGAAGCGCAGGTGCTGGTGCTGCTGCCCGAGATCGCCCTGACCCAGGCGGTGATGGCCCGTTTCGAGCAACGGTTCGGGGCGATCCCGGCCGAGTGGCATTCGGGCGTCTCCCCGCCGCGCCGTCGCCAGGTCTGGGAAGCGGTGGCCAGCGGGAACGCCCGCATCGTCGTCGGCGCCCGCTCGGCCCTGTTCCTCCCGTTCCGCAAGCTGCGGCTGGTGGTGGTCGACGAGGAGCACGACGGCTCGTTCAAGCAGGAGGAGGGCTTCATCTACCAGGCCCGGGACCTGGCCGTGGCGCGCGCCAAGATCGAGGGGGCGAGCGTGCTCTTGGCCTCGGCGACGCCGTCGCTGGAGAGCCTCTACAACGCCCAGGCCGGCCGCTATCGCTGGCTGCGGCTGTCGGCGCGACACGGGGCGGCGCAGCTGCCCGACATTGGCCTGATCGACATGCGCCAGACGCCGCCGGAGCCCGGCCGCTGGCTGTCGCCGCCGCTGATCAAGGCCATGGCCGTGACCCTGCAGCGCGGCGAGCAGGCCATGCTGTTCCTGAACCGGCGGGGCTACGCGCCCCTGGTCCTCTGCCGGGCCTGCGGCGAGAAGATGAAGTCGCCCGACACCGACAGCTGGCTGGTCGAGCACCGCTACACGGGGCGCCTCGTCTGCCACCTGACGGGCTTCTCGATGAAGAAGCCCGAGGCCTGCCCGCACTGCGGGGCCAAGGACTCGCTGGTCTCGATCGGTCCGGGCGTCGAGCGCGTCGAGGAGGAGGCGCGGCACATCTTCCCCGACGCGCGGGTGGCGGTGTTCTCGTCCGACACCGTGATGGACGCCGAGGCCGCCAAGACCCTGGTGGCCAGCATGGCGGCCGGTGAGATCGACATTCTCGTGGCCACCCAGGCCGCCGCCAAGGGTCACAACTTCCCGAACCTGACGCTCGTGGGCGTGGTCGACGCGGACCTGTCCTTGCGCGGCGGCGACCTGCGGGCCGGCGAGCGAACCTTCCAGCTGTTGGCCCAGGCGGCGGGCCGCGCCGGACGTCATGAGAAGCCTGGCCGCGCCCTCTTGCAGACCTACGCCCCCGACCACGCGGTGATGCAGGCGCTGGCGGCCCAGGACCGCGACGCCTTCGTCGAGGCCGAGATGGCCATGCGCCAGGAGGCGGGCCTGCCGCCGTTCGGACGGCTGGCGGCCTTGATCGCCTCTGGGCCCGACGCCGCGGCGCTGGAGGCCTATGTCGAGGCGCTGGCGGCGGTGATCCCCAACGCCGAGGGCGTGGAGGTGTTCGGGCCCGCCGACGCGCCGCTGTCCCTGGTGCGCGGCCGCCGCCGCAAGCGGTTTCTGGTGCGGGCCGAGCGCAATGTCGACCTGCAGGGCTTCATGGCCGCCTGGCGGGCCCGGACCAAGATTCCGAACTCCGTGCGGGTGGTGATCGACGTCGATCCCTACAGTTTCCTGTAGGCGTCCCCCAGTCTGGGTCCTGGCTGTCATTTGTCCGAAAAATATCAGTAAAACAAACGATTAACCTCGTCTTTCTGCGTCCTTGGGTCACATTTCGTGTCTCGGCGCGCGCCTCCAATGTCTGGCTGCCGACGGTGCGAGGATCGCGCCGCGAAGGAAGGTCAACGCCTTCCGAGCTGGAGGAAATTCGAGATGAAGTCGCTCGCTGTATCGGTGGCGTTCGCGCTTGGCTTGGCCGTGGCGGGATCGGCCGCCGCCCAGTCCGCCGCGCCGCTCTCAGGCTCGGGCGGTTCGATCCAGGCGCCGCTGTTCAAGGCGTGGATCGCCAACTACCAGAAGGACGGGGGCAAGCCGATCGCCTACCAGGGGCAGAATTCCGCGTTCGGCATCAGCCAGATCGAGGCCAAGGCCGCCGACTTCGGTGTCACCGCCATGCCGATCTCCGACGCCGACCTGAAGGCCAAGGGCCTGTCGCAGTTCCCGTTCGTGATCAGCGGCACCGTGCTGGTGACCAATGTGCCGGGCCTGGAGAGCGGCAAGCTGAAGCTGGACGGCAAGGCCCTGGCCGACATCTTCATGGGCAAGATCGGCAAGTGGAACGACCCGGCCCTCAAGGCGCTCAACCCCGGCCTTGATCTGCCTGACTGGCCGATCACCGTCGCCCACCGCACCGACCCGGCCAGCATGACCCTGCTGCTGACCAGCTATCTGTCGTCGGTCAGTCCGGAATGGAAGGCCGGCCCCGGCGCCGGCGAGACGGTCACCTGGCCGGCGGGCCTAGGCGGCAAGGGCAACGCCGGCATCAGCGAGATCATGTCCGGCACCATGGGCACGATCAGCTATGTCGAATACGCCTACGCCCTGGATCACAAGCTGGACCTGGTGGCGCTGAAGAACCGCGACGGTGTCTTTGTCGCCCCGTCGCCGGCCGCCTTCTCGGCCTTCGCCGCCGCCGCGCCCTGGACGGCCAGCAAGGGGTTCGGCGTGCAGACGCTGGATCAGTCCGGCAAGGGAACCTGGCCGCTGGTGCTGGTCAGCTATGGCCTGCTGCGCGACGACGCCGATCCGGACCGCGCCAAGCGCGTGCGCGACTTCTTCCGTTGGGGCTACCAGAACGGCGACGCCGACATCACCGCCCTCGGCTATGCGCCGGTCCCGGCCTCGGTGAAGGCCGCGGTCCAGGCCAAGTGGAAATAGACGCTCCTCGGCGCACGCCCAGACAACCGGACAGACCCCGGGGCTTTTCCTTGGCCTTCAGTTCGTCGGCTCGGCCTTGTCCAGAACCGGCGCCTCGCCGACCGGCTGGCGCGAGCGCAGGGGCAGGGCGGGGATGAACAGGATGGTGACCAGGGCCAGGACGATCACCGCCACGGCCGCGACCATCACGCCGCTGACCGCGTCGACCAGGGCGCGCTGAAGCACCGGATCGGCGTGGGCCGCCTGGCCCTGGGCGGCGGCCTTGACCGCCATGCCTTCCAGCGCGCCGAGATCCAGGCCGCCGCCGGGCAGGTTGGCCAGCCGCGCGGTCAGCAGGGCGCCGGCCAGGGCCGCCCCGACCGTCGAGCCGATCTGCCGGAAGAACTGGTTGGCGCTGGTGGCCACGCCGATGTCGCGCGGATCGACCGCGTTCTGGGTGGCGATGTTGAACAGGCTCTGGCCGGGGCCTAGGCCCAGGCCGACGAACGCCAGAAGACCGCACAGCAGCGCCAGGCCCTGGATCTTCGACAGGTCGTGCAGCAGGAACACCGACACCAGCAGCAGGGCGGCGCCCGCCACCATCAGCGGCTTGTACTTTCCGGTCTTGGTCACCAGCTGGCCGGCCACGGCGCTGCCGACGATCAGGCCCGCCATCAGCGGCAGCATGGTCATGCCGCTGATCGTGGCGGGGACGCCGCGACCCAGCTGCAGGAACAGCGGCAGGAACATCACCACGCCCATGAAGGCCATGGAAATCAGGAAGCCGGCCAGGTTGGCGGTGGTGAACACCCGGTTCTGGAACAGCCGCATCGGCAGGATCGGGTTGGCGACCTTGGTCTCGGCGACCACGAAGCCGACCAGAGCCACGGCCGACAGGGCGAACAGGCCCAGGGTCCGCGGATCGTCCCAGGCGAAGCTGTGTCCGCCCAGGCTGAGCGCCAGCAGCAGCGGCACGAAGGCGCAGATCAGCAGGGCCGCGCCCAGGAAGTCGATGCGGCCGGCCTGGCGATGCTCCAGCGGCGGCATCTTCACGATGACCATGAAGAGGGACAGCAAGGAGAGCGGCAGGTTGACGTAGAACACCCAGCGCCAGCCGGCGATGGTGTGGGTCCCTAGCTGGATCGTGCCGTGGTCGGTGAAGTAGCCGCCGATGATCGGCCCCAGCACGCTGGCCAGGCCGAACACCGAGCCGAAGATGCCGGCGAACTTGCCCCGCTCGCGCGGCGGATAGAGGTCGGCGATGATCGCGAAGGCGGTGGTGAAAAGCGCCCCGCCGCCGATCCCCTGCAGGGCGCGGAAGACGATCAGCTGCACCATGCCCGGTACGCCCGCAACGGTTCCGAACTCGCCCGAGATTCC
>NZ_QFQZ01000053.1 GCF_003243465.1 Caulobacter segnis | reverse complement strand
ATGGGCCAGAGTGACCTTGGCGGCCTTGGCGTCGATGGCGCGCACGACGCCGACCGCCTCGACCAGCGCGCTCGCCTCGGCCGCATGGCCTGCGTGGCCGGCATGATCGTCCATGCCAGCCATCTGGGCGGCGGCGGGCTGACCGGCAAGCGCAAGCGTGGCGGTCGCGGCGGTGATGGCGACTATCTTCATGAGAAGGCTCCTTGATGAAATCGGCCGGCTAGAACCAGGCGCGTAGGCCGACAACGAGACTGGTGTCGGAAACGTCTTGCCCCAAGGCGCGCGCGTAGTCGGCGGTCCGCCCGAAGCGCTTGGCCCACGTCACGCCGACATAGGGCGCGAAATCGCGACGAACCTCGTAGCGCAGGCGCAAGCCCAGCTCCGCGTCCGTCAGGCCAGAGCCAGTCCGCGTCTCGGGGATGTCCTGGGCCGAGAGGTTGAGTTCGGCGCGCGGCTGCAGAATCAAGCGCTGGGTCAGGCGCCAGTCGATCGCCCCTTCGACCCGGCCGAGCACGTCGCCCTTGTTCGACAGGAACAGCGCGCCGTCGGCCTCGATCCAGTAGGGCAGCAGGGTCTCGAAACCGACCGTGGCGTAGGTGCGTGACTTGGGCTCGACGTCCTGGCGCACGCCGACCTGCACGTCGGTGTAAAGGCCCACGGCGCGGGAGTAGAGCGCCTGGACTTCGCCGGCCTCGACGCCGTGGCGATCGCCTTCGCCCTCGGACTTCAGGACCAAGCGGTTGAGATCACCGCCGAACCAGGCCTCGCCATCCCAATGATACCCGTCGCCGCCCGAGCGCGCCTGATATTCGAGGAGATTGACCATCACCTGCGAGGCCTGGGCGCCGCCATGCTCCTGCCGAAGCACGGCGCGAGCCCGGTCCATGGCGGCCGGATCAAAGACCTTGTCGGCCAGGTGATCGGCGGGCGGCGGCGGCGGGGCCGTTTCTTGATCAGGCAGAGGCGGCGGTCCCATCGCTTCGGCCTGGCTTTCCGACTGAGCGGGGACGCCCATGCCGGGCATGGCGCTCATGTCATGGCCCGCGTGGGGGTCGGCCGCCGGCGCGGCCTGTGGCTTGGGCATGGCCATGCCCGGCATGGCGCCCATGTCGTGTCCGGCATGGGGGGCGGCGGCCGGGGCCGGGCTTGCCGGCGCGGGTTTGGGGCTGGTACTCGGCGCGGCGGGCGCGCTGGTGTGACCAGCGTGCTGGGCCAGGGCCGGGGCCGCCCAAAGGACCGGCAGGAGGGCGATCAGCGGGGCCTTCATCGCGCGCCCTCCACGGGGGTGTCGCGCACGCTGAAGATCTGAAACATCCCCGCGTGCATGTGGTAGAGCATGTGGCAGTGGAAAGCCCAGTCGCCGGTCTCGGCGGTGAAATCGAAGCTGACGCGGCCGCCCGGCAGGACGATGACCGTGTGCTTGCGCGGCATGTGCCCCGCCGGTCCGAAGGCCAGTTCGAAGAAGTGGCCGTGCAGGTGGATCGGGTGGGCCATCATGGTGTCGTTGATAAGGGTGACCCGGACCCGCTCGCCGTGGCGGAAGGCGTAGGGCGGCGGCCGGTCGCTGAACTTGCGCCCGTCGAACCCCCACATGAACCGCTCCATGTTGCCGGTCAGGTGGATGTCGAGGGATCGCTGCGGGGCGCTGGTGTCGGGGTTCGGTTCGAGCGCCGCCAGATCGCGATAGACCAGCACCCGGTGGCCGACGCTTTCGAGGCCCTGGCCGGGCTCACCGGTGCGATCCATCGGCATCGGCGCGATGGTCTGGACGCCCGGGCCAAGTTTGACCTGTGGCGCGTTGTCCGGATTGCGCATGGACATGTCCATGCCGCCCATGTCCATCTTGCCCATCACGTCGCTTCCGCGCTGGCGCGGCGGCGCCATGCCGGGCGCAGGGCTGGCGGCCTTGGCGCCATGCCCCATGGCCGCGTGGTCCATGCCGGACATGTCCATGGACCCGTGATCCATGCCGCCCATCTGCATGCCGCCCATATCCATGCCCATGTCACGCATGGTGGTCAGCGGCCGCTCGCGCAGCGGCGGGACCTCGGCGCTCATGCCCAGCCGCGGCGCCAGAGTGGCGCGGCCCAGCCCGGAGCGGTCGACCGACTCCGACACGATCGTGAAAGCCTTGTCCTGCGTCGGTTGGACGATGACGTCATAGGTCTCGGCGTTGCCGATCTGGAACTCGTCGACCTCGACGGGCCGCACATGCTGGCCGTCGGCGGCGACCACGGTCATGCGCAGGCCGGGAATCCGGACGTTGAAAACCGATTGGGCCGCGGCATTGATGAACCTCAGGCGCACGCGCTCGCCCGGTGAGAACAGCGCCGTCCAGTTGTCCGCAGGGCCGTGGCCGTTGACCAGGAAGGTGTAGGCCGCGCCGGTGACGTCGGAGATGTCGGTCGGGTCCATCAACATCTTGGCCCAGTCCAAGCGCTCGGCCAGGGTTTGATCCTTGCCGGCCATAAGGCCGCCGATGGTCTGGCGCTGGTAGTTGAAGGCGCCGCTCTGCTGCTTGAGCTTCTTGAAGATCTGGTGCGGGTGCAGGCGGCTGAAGTCCGACAGCACCACGACGTGTTCGCGGTCGAAGGCCACTGGATCAGGACCGGCCGGGTCGATGATGATGGGCCCATAGTGGCCCATCTGCTCCTGCAGACCCGAATGGCTGTGGTACCAGTAGGTCCCCGACTGCCGGACCTGGAATTCGTAGACGAAGGTCTCGCCCGGCTTGATCCCCGGGAAGGTGACGCCGGGCACGCCGTCCATCTGGAAGGGCACGAGCAGGCCGTGCCAGTGGATCGAGGTGTCCTCGTCGAGCGTATTGGTCACCGACAACCGGACATGCTGGCCTTCCTTCAGCCGGATCAGCGGCCCTGGAACCGTGCCGTTGATCGTCACGGCGTGGGCGCCCTTGCCGTCTACCGTGACCGGCGTGTGGCCGATGGTCAGCTTGATGTCGTCGCCGGAAAGAGCGGCCGGCGCGCGGCCAGGATCGCCCGCCGCGCGCGCCCAGGACGGCAGGAGGCTCGCGAGCGTGGCGCCGCCGCCGAGTATGGCGAGCGATTGGAGGAAATGACGGCGATCGAAAGCCGCGCTGGATCGACGCATGACAGCCCTTTGATGATGACGCGCTGGCGCAGGCCATGACGGCCGCAACGCGATCTCTAAGGTGGCTACGCGCCGAAACTTCGCCCCCCTCATCGGCGGGCCAAAAAAGTCAGGAGTCGACCAACCAGTCGGCCAGGCGCTTGCGGGCGCGGTAGGCGCGCGTTTCGATCGTCTTGACGCTGACGCCCAGGAACGCCGCGGCGTCCTGCTGCGAGTAGCCTTCCAGATAGGTGAGGATCAGGGGCTCCTTGAGCTGGTCGGGAAGACGCGCGATCGCCGCCTCCAGGCGCGACAATTGCTCGGCGCGCAGGCTCGCCGCCTCCGGGCCTGGCGTGGGGTCGGCAGGGTCGGGCGCGCCGGGCGCGTCGATCGACCGCTCGCCCAGGATCAGCCGGCGAACCAACAGGCGCCGCCCCCGGTCGCGGCACTTGTTGAGGACGATCGCCCGCATCCAGGCGCCGAACGGCCGGGCCGGATCGTAGCGATCGAGCGCCTTCCAGGCGGCGACGAAGCTTTCCTGCACCACCTCATGGGCGGCTTCGGGGTCGCCGACATGGCGTCGGGCGAAGGCATGCAAGGGGCTCTTGTGCCGGCGCATCAGCGTGCTGAAGGCGCGCTCGTCGCCGCGCGCCGCGCGCCTGGCCAGCGCGCCGTCGTCATCCTCGCCAAGACCGGCGGTCACGGCGTCTCGTTCGTGAGCGCCTCGCTGACGCGGCGGTCGAACTTGGCCGCCTGCTCGGGGGTCAGCACCTTGCGCATCGCCAGGACGTGCTGGACCGTCTCCAACTGCAGCGCTCCCATGGCCGCATGGAAGCGCTCGACCGCGGCCTCGACCTCGGGCCCGTATTCGTGGCGCGCCTGGATGGCGGCGGCCAGCTGGGCGTTGGCCGCACGCAGCTCAGCCTCCCGGGCGCGACGACGCACGGCGAAATCCTGTTCGAGCGCCTCAAGCCGGCGATCCTGATCCGGGCTGAGCTTCAGTTCGTGGTGGACCATCTCATGCAGCGACTGGGCATGGGGCTTGGGCAGGAACCGGCCCGAGCCAAGCCAGCCTCCGGCGACCCCGGCCAGCAGGGCCAGGACGACGGTCAGCACGGCGCCGCGCGAGATCCGGCGCATGTCAGCGACCGCCCAACAGGGTCGATGGCGCCAAGTGCGCATCGACCGAAAACGCGGAGATCTCGGAGGGCGCGCGCGCGGCGGCGTTGGCCGCGAGGCTGCCGCCGACCATGCCCAAGCCCAAGGCCGCGACGATCGAGGCCGCGCGCAGCGGCGCGAGCGCGTTCGCCGCGCGCCGGCCGTCGCGCCAGGTGTCGATCCTGGCCCAGACCTGACCTTCCAGGCCGTGCAGCTGAGCGTGCGGTTGTCGCCGCAACGCTTCGAAAAGTTCGTCGAGCTTGTCGCTCATCGCCGATCCCCTGACTCTACATCTCTGTCTACGCAGCCGGCGGTCCGATCCCTCACATGAGGGATGACGCCTCCTAGCGCGTAGTGTGTCCGACGGACGGCGCGCGGGGGAAGCCAAATGCTGAAGACGGCCTTGCAGATCCACAAGTGGGTGGGCCTGGTGGTGGCGATCCAGGTGCTCTTTTGGGTCATTGGGGGGCTGGTGATGACGGTCTTGCCGATCTCGTGGGTGCGAGGCGAAAACCACACGCCATCCTCAGTCACCGCCCGGCCCATGGCAGTCAACGAGGTGAAATCCCTGGCCGAGCTTGCGCTGGGGCCTGGTGAGTTGCGAGGCGCTGAACTGCGGGCGACCCCGCGCGGCGCCGTCTGGCTGGTGAAGACCAAGTCCGCCCTCCGGGTGTTCGACGCGGCGTCCGGCCATCCTCTGCCGCGCCTGACCCCGGACGAGGCGACGGCGGCGGCGAAGTCGGCCTATGTCGGCCGCGGCGAACCTGGCCGGGCGCAATTCCTGCAGAGCCCCCCGCAGGAGGCGGCCTCGACAACACCTCTCTATGCGGTGACTTTCGATGACGCGGTCGGAACGACCCTCTACCTCGATCCCGACACCGGCGAGGCTGTCAAACGCCGTTCGAACCTGTGGCGGTTTTACGACCTCTTCTGGCGCCTGCACATCATGGATTGGCCCTCGGGCGAGAACTTCAACCATCCTCTGATCATCGCCGCAGCGGCGCTGACGCTCTTCGTCACCGTCACGGGCGTCATCCTGCTCTGGTTGCGCTTGGCACGGGACCTGCGCAATCTCGACAACCGCCGCCGACGCGCCAAGGCCTAGCGAGGGCGCGCGAGCATCGCACTCATCTGGTCGATCTCCTGCTGCTGCCCCTTGATGATCGTCGCGCAGAGGCGCCGGATCTCAGGGTCTTTCACCGGTGCCTTGCCGCACATCAGGATCGCGCCGGCGTGATGGGGGATCATCGATCGTAGGAATTCGCGATCGCCAATCAGCCACTGCTGGCGGATGGCCGCGAAGCACAAGACCCCGATGACGAGGCTGGACGCGACCAAGCCACGGTTGAGGCCTTTGCTCGGATACATCATGCCCATGAGGAGAAGTTCGATCACCACCATCGGCGCGGTCATCAAGCCGGCCATGTAGGCTTGGTTGAAGCTTGGATGGACGTTCGCGGCCCTGTCGACCATGGCGTACATCAGGACGTACATGGCCAGAAACGACAGGGTGGTCATGGCCGCCAAGCGCAGATAGGGCCTGTGGTGTTGATGATTTGTCGGCGCGTGCTGCTCGGCCATGACGGTCTCCTGGAGCTCGGAGCCGCCGCCGCCACGGTCGCGTCGCGCGGATGTCCCCGGGTTCGAAGCTCCAAAAACCGGCGAACGGCGCCCCCGTTCCGCTTCTGAAAATATTCGGCGCGATGGCGCGAAAGGGTCGAGGGATGATCCGGGCCGGTGCGTATTGGACCGGATCGGCAGCTTTCAGGGCTTGGCTCCAAGCCCTCGCCAGTCCGCGCCGCGGTCGCGGCGAACCGCGTTCAGGGATTGTCCGTACATGACGACGCCGTGCGACTGCGCTAAGCTCGCCCGATGCTAAGGCATGCGCTCGCTTTCCTGGCCGCCGTGGCCCTCGCGTTCAGTCCGCTGGCGGTCAACGCCGCGCGGGCCGATTGCGACATGGCCGGCATGGACGCGATGGCCATGGTCGCCATGGCCCCCGCCGGCGACGACGCGGCTCAGGCCGATCCTTGCTGCGACCACGGCAAGGCCATGTCGGCCAAGGACTGCGCCAAGGCCTGCGCGGTCAGTTGCGCGTTGTCCGTCGCCGCCCCCTGCGAGGGCTCGGCGATCCCGGTCACCGTCAGCTATCGCGTCGAGACCAGCTGGTCGAACACCAGCGGTCGCACGCACCGTCTAATCCCCGAAGATCCGCCTCCACGAACGATCGCCTAGGACCGGCCCAAAGGCCGATCCACGTCCATCGCTCGTTTCACGCGCCCGCCCTGCCGGGCGCGTGTGATCGCCCGCGCTCGCGCGGGCTGGCTTCCCGATCTTCAAGGATGAACCTCATGTCTCCCCGCATTATCGCGCTGGCGCTCATCGCCAGCCTTGCTTCCCTGGCGACGGCCTCGGCCGCCGCGCCACGCGCCTGCGGCCATCTGCAGGCCGCCCCCGCGCCCGCCAACCCCAAGGACGTCTTCCGACGCGCCGCGTGGGTTTGCGACATGCCGGCCGATTGTATGCCGCACGCCGTCGCCGGCGTCGACGGCGCATCCCAACCGGCCCGCTCGCCTCGCTAGCTCGGCCGGGACGGGTGGGGCCGATCCCCTGTCTTCGCCCGTCCCGTCCGGCCCCGGCGAAGCGGCTGCAAACGCTTCGCCGGGGCGCTGGCCCCTCACGGCTTCCTCCAGGATTTTCGTCTCCATGCGTATTCTCCCCCTTCTGGCCGGGCTGAGCTTGGCGAGCGTCGCCCACGCCGCGCCCCTGACCTACGCCCAGAGCCTCGACGCGGCCGCGGCCAATGCGCCGGCGCTGCGCGCCGCGGCCCTGCAGGTCGAGGCCGCCAAGGCCTCGGCCAAGGCGGCCGGCGCCCTGCCCGATCCCAAGCTCGCCGTCGGCCTCGACAACTTCCCGGTCTCGGGGCCGCCGGCCGGCCGGTTCGGAACCGACGAGATGACCATGGGCAAGGTCGGCTTCAGCCAGGACATGCCCAGCGCCGCCAAGCGCCAGGCGCGGATCGGCCGGGCGCAGGCCGACATCGTCGCGGCCGGGGCCGAGGGCGCGGTCGAGGCCCGCCAGGTCCGGGTCGCCACGGCGCTGGCCTGGATCGAACTGCTCTACGCCCAGCGCAAGCTCGCCGCCCTGGACGGGGTGGTCGCCCAGCTGGCTCCCCTGTGGAGCGCCGCCCCGTCCGGCGTCGCGTCCGGACGCTCGCGGCCCGCCCAGGCGCTGGAGGCCGCGCAGATGCGCGCGGCCCTGGCGGATCGCCGCAGCGAGGCGGTCTCGGCCCTGGGAAGGGCCCGTGCGGCCCTGACCCGCTGGACCGGAGATCCCGACCCCGAGGCGCTCGGTCCGGCGCCCGACCTCGATCTCCCCCCCGCCAGTCTTCGGGCCGCGATCGACCGCCATCCCGCCGTGCTGGCCAAGGACGCCGCCGCCCGCCAAGCCCAGGCCGACGTCGCCCTGGCCAAGGCCGACAAGCAGCCCGACTGGAGCTGGGAAGTGGCCTACCAGCGCCGCGACCCGATGTTCGGCGACATGGTCTCGGCCGGGGTCAGCATCAGCCTGCCGCTGTGGGGCAAGAGCCGCCAGGATCCGATGATCGCCGCGCGCACCGCCAGCGCCGGCCGCGCCGACGCCCAGCGCGAGGACGCCCGCCGAGCGCTGAGCGCCCAGCTCGAGGCCGATCTGGCCGACCACGTCATGCATCACGAGCAATGGCTGCGGGCCCGCGACACGCTGCTGCCGCTGGCCAAGCAGCGGGCCCAGCTGGAGACCGCCGCCTATGGCTCCGGCGCGGCCGGTTTGCCCGACGTGCTGATCGCCTTCTCGAGCCTGGCCGAGGCCCAGCTCACCACCCTAGATCGCGAGGCCGCCGTCGCCATCGACGCCGCCCGCCTGACCCTCACCTACGGAAGCGACGATCAATGACCCCCTCCCCCTCGATGAAGGCCCTGCTCGGCGCCGGCGCCGCCCTGGTCGTGCTGGCCGGGGCCGGCGGCTATGGCCTGGCCCGCCTGACCGCCAAGCCGCCGATGCCGGCGACCTCGGCCGACAGCCGCAAGGTGCTCTACTGGTACGACCCGATGGTCCCGGCCCAGCACTTCGACAAGCCGGGCAAGTCGCCGTTCATGGACATGCCGCTGACGCCCAAATACGCCGGCGAGGCCGAAACCAGTGGTCCGGCGGCGGGGGTGCGGATCGACCCCTCGGCCGCCCAGAACCTCGGCTTCCGGCTGGCGACCGTGGAGGAAGGCGCGCTTTCCAGCGGCCTGACCGCCACCGGGATCGTCGACTTCAACCAGCGTGACGTCGCCGTCGTCCAGGCCCGCAGCGGCGGTTTCGTGCAGCGGGTTTATGGCCGCGCGCCGGGCGACGTGATCGCCGCCGGCGCGCCGCTGGCCGACCTGTTGGTTCCCGAATGGGGCGGCGCCCAGGCCGAATATCTGGCGGTCCGGCGCACCGGAGACGCGGCCCTGAGCGCCGCCGCCCGCCAGCGCCTGCGCCTCTTGGGCATGCCCGACGGCGTGGTCGCCGGTCTCGACCGAGACGGGCGGCCGCGCACGACGATCACCGTCACCGCGCCGCTCGGCGGGGTCGTTTCCAAGCTCGACGTGCGCGCCGGCATGACCGTGGGCGCGGGCCAGACCCTGGCCGAGATCAACGGCCTCTCGAGGGTCTGGGTCACGGCCGCCGTGCCCGAGGCGCAGGCCGGGCAGCTGCGTCCGGGCCAGGGCGTTGGCGTCACCCTGGCGGCCTATCCGGGCGAGACCCTGCGCGGGACGGTCCAGGCCGTGCTCCCGCAGGCCCAGGGCGACAGCCGCACCTTGCAGGCGCGGATCGAACTGGCCAACCGCGACGGCCGCCTCAAGCCTGGCCTGTTCGCCACCATCGCCTTCGACGCGGCGACGCGGACCGCCCTGCTGATCCCGTCCGAGGCGGTGATCCGCACCGGGGCGCGCGACGTGGTGATGCTGGCCGCCGACGGCGGCCGCTACCAGGCCGTCGAGGTCCGGACCGGGCGCGAAGCCGGAGGCCGGACGGAGATCCTGGCCGGCCTGTCTTCCGGCCAGAAGGTCATCGCCTCGGGCCAGTTCCTGGTCGATTCCGAGGCCAGCCTGGCGGGCCTGCAGGTCCGGCCGCTTCCGGCCTTGGGCCCTCAAACACCCCCAGGCGACACGCCCATGGCCAAGCCGATGGCCCCGGCCAAGCCGGCCCTGGCCGAAACCACCGGCCGCGTCGAGCAGGTGACCCCGGACGGCGTCACCCTCTCGCACGGCCCCGTGCCGGCCATCGGCTGGCCGGCCATGACCATGACCTTCCGCGCCGACCCGATGCTTCTGAAGGGCTTGAAGATCGGCGACCAGGTCCGCTTCGCCTTCGACCCGCCGCCGGCCGACCCGATCATCCGGCGCATCGCCAAGATCGGCGGTGGCGCATGATCGCCGCCCTGATCCGCTGGTCGGTCGCCAACCGCTTCTTCGTGCTGCTGGGCGCCCTGGCGCTGATCGTGGCCGGCGGCCTGGCCGTCCGCTCGACCTCGATCGACGCTTTGCCGGACCTCTCCGACACCCAGGTGATCATCCGCACCAGCTATCCGGGCCAGGCCCCGCAACTGGTCGAGAACCAGGTGACCTATCCCCTGGCCACCACGATGCTGTCGGTGCCGGGGGCCAAGACCGTGCGCGGCTACTCGTTCTTCGGCGACAGCTTCGTCTACGTGATCTTCGACGACAAAACCGACCTCTACTGGGCCCGCTCGCGGGTGCTGGAATATCTCAACCAGGTCCAGGCCCGCCTGCCCGAAAGCGCCCGCCCGGCCCTTGGCCCCGACGCCACCGGCGTCGGCTGGGTCTATGAGTACGCCCTGGTCGACCGAACCGGCGGCCACGACCTCAGCCAACTGCGATCCCTGCAGGACTGGTTCCTGCGCTATGAGCTGAAGACCCTGCCGGGCGTGGCCGAGGTCTCGGCGATCGGCGGCATGGTGCGTCAGTACCAGGTCGTGCTCGACCCGCAGAAGCTGGCCAGCTTCGGGGTCACGCACCAACAGGTCGTCGCCGCCCTGAAAGGCGCCAACGCCGAGACCGGCGGTTCGGTGCTGGAGCAGGGCGAAGCCGAATACATGGTCCGCGCCACCGGCTATCTGAAGACGATCGAGGACTTCCAGGCCGTGCCGCTGAGGACGGCGGCCGGCGGCGTCCCCGTGCGCCTCGGCGATGTGGCCATGATCCAGGTCGGCCCGGAGATGCGGCGCGGCATCGCCGAACTCAATGGCCAGGGCGAGGTGGCCGGCGGCGTGGTGATCCTCCGTTCCGGCGAAAACGCCCGCACGACGATCGCGGCGGTTAAGGCCAAGCTGGCCGAGCTGAAGAAGAGCCTGCCCCCGGGCGTCGAGGTGGTCACGACCTATGACCGCTCGGGCCTGATCGATCGCGCCGTCCACAACCTGACCGGCAAGCTCCTGGAGGAGTTCCTGGTCGTCGCCCTGGTCTGCGCGCTCTTCCTGGGCCATCTGCGCTCGGCGCTGGTGGCGATCATCTCCCTGCCCCTTGGGGTCCTGGCCGCCTTCCTGGTCATGAAGAGCCAGGGCGTCGACGCCAACATCATGTCGCTGGGCGGCATCGCCATCGCCATCGGGGCCATGGTCGACGCCGCCGTGGTGATGATCGAGAACGCCCATAAGAAGCTGGAGCGCTGGGCGCACGATCATCCGGGCGAGACCCTCACAGGCGAGACGCGCTGGACGGTGATCACCGAGGCGGCCGCCGAGGTGGGGCCAGCCTTGTTCTTTAGCCTGCTGATCATCACGCTGTCGTTCATCCCGGTCTTCACGCTGCAGGCGCAGGAAGGACGTCTCTTCCGTCCGCTGGCCTTCACCAAGACCTACGCCATGGCGGCGGCGGCCATCCTGTCAGTGACCCTGATCCCGGTGCTGATGGGCTACCTGATCCGCGGGCGTATCCCCGACGAGGGGTCCAACCCGATCAACCGCGTGCTGACGGCGGCCTACCGTCCGCTGCTGGACCGCGTCATGCGCCGCCCCAGGACCACCCTGCTGGTCGCCCTGCTGGCCTTCGCCACCACGGCCTGGCCGCTCGCCCACCTCGGGGCTGAGTTCATGCCCAACATGGACGAGGGCGACCTGCTCTACATGCCTTCGGCTCTGCCAGGCCTATCGGCGGCCAAGGCGGGTCAACTGCTCCAGCAGACCGACAGGATGATCAAGACCGTGCCTGAGGTTGACAGCGTGTTCGGCAAGGCCGGCCGGGCCGAGAGCGCCACCGATCCGGCGCCGCTGGAGATGTTCGAGACCACCATCCGTTTCAAGCCGCGCAACCAATGGCGGCCGGGCATGACCCCCGACAAGCTGGTGGCCGAACTCGACCAGCGCGTCCGTGTTCCGGGCCTGACCAATGTCTGGGTTCCGCCGATCCGCAACCGCATCGACATGCTGGCCACCGGCATCAAGAGCCCGATCGGGGTCAAGGTCTCGGGGGCAAACCTCGCCGAACTGGACCGCATCGCCCGCGAGGTCGAGGGCGTAGCCAAGGGCGTGCCCGGCGTCAGCTCGGCCCTGGCCGAGCGTCTGACCGGCGGGCGCTATGTCGATGTCCGCATCGACCGGGTCGCCGCCGCGCGGTTCGGGCTCAACATCGACGACGTCCAGTCCATCGTCTCCGGGGCCATCGGCGGTGAGACCATCGGCCAGACTGTCGAAGGCCTGGCGCGCTATCCGATCAGCGTCCGTTATCCGCGCGAGCTGCGGGGCAGCCTGGAAGGCCTGCGGGCCCTTCCGATCCTGACCCCGGGCGGCGCGCAGATCACCCTGGGAACGGTGGCCGAAGTCCAGATCGCCGACGGCCCGCCGATGCTCAAGAGCGAGAACGGCCGGCCGACCACCTGGGTCTATGTCGATGTGCGGGGCCGCGATCTGGCCTCGGTCGTCGGCGACCTGCACCAGGCGGTCGACCAGAAAGTCAGGCTGTCGCCCGGCGTCAGCCTCTCCTATTCGGGCCAGTTCGAATATCTGCAGCGAGCCGCCGACCGGCTGAAGATCGTCGTGCCGGCCACCCTGCTGATCATCTTCGTCCTGCTCTACGTGATCTTCCGCCGCTTCGACGAGGCGGGGCTGATCATGGCCACCCTGCCGTTCGCCCTGACCGGCGGGATCTGGACGCTCTACCTGGCGGGCTTCCACCAGTCGGTGGCCACCGGCGTCGGCTTCATCGCCCTGGCCGGGGTCTCGGCCGAATTCGGGGTGGTGATGCTGATCTATCTCAAGCACGCCATGGACGCCCTGGGCCCGAACCCGACGCCAGATCAGGTCGAGGCGGCCGTGCGCGAAGGCGCCCTGCTGCGGGTGCGGCCCAAGGCCATGACCGTGGCGGTGATCCTGGCGGGCCTGGCCCCCATTCTCTGGGGTCACGGGGCCGGCTCCGAGGTGATGAGCCGCATCGCCGCGCCGATGATCGGCGGCATGCTCACCGCGCCCCTGCTGTCGATGTTCGTGATCCCGGCCGGCTATCTGCTGCTGTGCCGCCGGCAGACCCGAACTTCCCAATCCGCTTCAACCTCAGCCTAAGGAGATACGCTGATGAAGACCCTATCTCTGATCCTCGCCGCCCTGGTGGCGACGACCAGCCTGGCCGCCTGCGGCCGCAAGACCGAGGCGCCGGCGGCCCCCGCCGCGCCAGCGCCCGCCGCCGCCACCGCACCGGCGGCGAGCAACGACATGGCCGGCATGGACATGGCCCCCGCCGACAAGATGGCCAAGGGCGTTGGCGTGGTGACCGCGATCGACAAGACCAGCGGCACGATCACCCTCGATCACGAGGCCATTCCCGACGCCGGCTGGCCGGCCATGACCATGGGCTTCAAGATCGCCCCGGCCCTGCTGGACGGGATGTCGGTCGGCGACAAGGTCGCCTTCGACCTGAAGCTCCGTGACGGCGCAGGCGAAGTCACCTCGATCCACAGACAATAGTCGCCAGTGGGGTTGGCGCGGACAGGGGATCGCGCCAACCCGACAAGCTGCGAAACTCCAGTTTTCGCTATCGGCTAGGCCGCGCTTCAGCCCACCATTTCGCCCTTTGCGCTCAGCGTTTGGATGAGCGGGCAGCCTGGATCTCGTCCCGCGTCGCAAGCTCTCACCGACGCGGCCAGAACCTGCTCCATCCGCTGAAGGTCGGCGATCCGGGAACGGACATCGTCAAGATGCGCCGCGGTCAGGTCGCGCACCTCGGCGCACGCGGCCTGTTCGTTGGCGGCAAGGTTCAGCAAGGCGCGGACCTCATCCAACTTAAACCCCAGCTCCCTCGCCCTGCGCACAAAACTCAGTCGCCCCACGTCTTGGGCGCTATAGCTCCGGTAGCGCCCGCGCCGCGGAGGGGCGGAAATCAGGCCGATCCGCTCGTAATAGCGGATCGTCTCGATGTTGCAGCCGGTTCGGCGAGAGAGTTCGCCGATCTGGATCGCGTGATTGGTCATGGCGCCCTCGATTAGCGCTTGAGTCTGTAGTAGCTACAGATGGCATCTGGGTCCGCGTCGAACCAGGAGGTGGTAAGATGACGACGCAAGACAGCCTTGAAACGCCGCGCGGCGGGGGAAGCGAACACCCCGCCCAAACGGCCCTGACTTGGGGGGCGCTGGTCGCAGCGGTAGGCGCGGTGTTCGCATGGGCTGCCTGCTGCATTCTGCCGATGTCCCTGGCGCTCGCGGGGTTGGGCCTGGGCGGCCTTGGCTGGATCGCGGGTCAGCGCACTTGGTTGACGATCCTCGCGCTCGGCGTCGTCGGCGCCGGCTGGATCGTGACTTGGCGTCGAGCGCGAGCATGCCGGATCGACGGCGCTTGCGCCGGTCCGTCACGGTTTGGAGTCAACCTGCTGGCCGCAGCCACCCTCTTCGTGGTTCTCGCCCTGCTCTGGCGGCCGATCATCGAACCTTGGGCCTTGGCCCTGATCCGGAGTGTGCGGGCATGAGCGATAAGATCCAGTCCCAGTCCACCCTGACTTGCCCGCAATGCGGGCATCAAACAACCGAGACCATGCCGACAGACGCTTGTCAGTACTTCTACGACTGCAAAGGCTGCGGCGCCGTACTCAAGCCCAAGCTTGGCGACTGCTGCGTCTACTGTTCCTACGGCGACGTTGCCTGCCCTCCGATCCAGGCCGGAGGCGGCGCGTGCTGCGGATGATGTCGGCGCGCGCCTGGCGGTTTTCTCAGAATTGTCTCGACGACTGGTCCAGTTCGGTAGGCCATCGCCGATACCGGTAGTGATGGTCACCGCCTGGGCGAAGTGACGGCGATCGCCAAGTCGTAGGACGCGGCGGCGAGGCGCGATCGACGCGCCTCGCCCGGTCTTGAGTTGGGTCTTCTAGGCGCTCTTGGTCACCTCGCCGCCAGCGCTGCGCCGCGACCACCAGAACCCGCCGACCAGGATGGCGAGCGTCATGGCCTGGGCCGCGACGCCCTCGATCGTCGGGAAGAAGCCCAGCAGTTCGATGCGCGGCAAGGCCAGAGGATGCAGGTCCAGAAGACCAGCCTCCTGCAGGGCGGCCACGCCCTTGCCGGCCAGGACGACCGCCAGGATCGCCATCAGGATGGCGCTGTATTCGAAGAACTGGCCGATCGGCAGGCGCTTGGAGAACCGCAGCATGGCCCAGCCGATGGCGGCCAGGACGATGACGGCGCTGCCGACTCCCGCCAGCACCGCGCCGGCCCCGCCCTGGGTCCACAGCGCTGTCAGGAAGAGGATGGTTTCGAACACCTCGCGATAGACGACGATGAAGGCCAGCAGGAACAGGAACCAGGCCGATTGCTTGGACAGCGCGTGGGACAGCTTCTCGCGGATATAGACCTGCCAGGCGTCGGCCTGGGCCTTGCCGTGCATCCACAGGCCCACCGAGATCAGCACCGCCGCGGCGATCACCGAGCCGAAGCCTTCGGTCAGTTCCCGGCTGGCCCCGCTGATCGAGATGAAGAAGGTCGCCGCCGCCCAGGTCAGGCCGCCGGCCGCCAGGGCCGCGATCCAGCCGCCATGGACGTAAGGCAGCACGTCGGCCCGCTCGGCCTTGCGCAGGAAGGCGATCATGGCGACCACGATCAGCAAGGCCTCCAGGCCCTCGCGCAGCAGAATGGTGAAGGCGCCGGCGAAGCTCGACAGGCCGCTGGCCTTTTCCGGGGCCAGGGCGCGGCCGGCGGCGGCGAACAGGGCGTCCAGGCGTTCGATCTGAGCGCGGACCTCGCTGGCCGGCGCGGTCTTGCCGATCGCGCCGCGCACGTCGCCCATCGCCCCTTCGATCCGCCGCATCAGGGCCGGATCGCGAGCGCCCAGTGACGGTTCGACCGGCTCGAAGCCGTCGAGATAGGCGGCCAGGGCCAGGTCGGCGGCGGCCTTGCGGTCGCCGGCCTCATAGGCCTTGAGGCTGGCGGCCAGCTGCTGGCGAGCGACGTCGAGCGATCCGCCGCCGGTGCGGGTGACGACCTCGGGATGGCGGCGCAGATAGGCGGTCAGCGCCCGGGCCTTGGTTTCTCCCACGGCGGCCGCCAGGGCGGCCGGGGTGGTCTGGGTCAAGGTCTGCAGGTCGGGGAAGCGGGCGCGGACGGCGGCGTCCTCGTTCCAGAGCTTTTCGCCGGCGGCGGCCTCGGCGTTGCTGAAGGCGAAGCGACCGACATAGAAGGCCAGATCCCAGCGGTCGTCGGACGGCAGGTGGGCGTAGCTGGCCATGGCGGTGCCATCCAGGCCCTGCTGGATCACTTGGTAGAGGCCAAAGACGCTGCGCTGTCGGGCGCGCTCGACGTCGGCGAAGGCGATCGGCGGCGGATCCAGACCCACCGCGTTGGGGCCATCGGCCTTGCCGGTCTCGCCATGGCAGGCCGCGCAGTTTTCGGCATAGAGCGCCGCGCCGCGCGCCAGGTCCGGCGCGCGCTGCGGAGCCAGGGGCGTGGGATAGGCGGCCAGCAGATCATTGGCCAGGGCATGGGCCTTGGCCGAGACCACTGCCGGCTCCTGCTTGGCGGCGATCGTGGCTTGCAGGCTCTCAGCCTTGGCCAGGAGATCAGGCTGGGCCTTGGTGGCGGGAAGGCCGGCGATGCGCTCGCGGACCTGGCCGGCGAACTCGTTCATCTCGGCATATTCGGACGGGCTGATGATCTTGCCGTCCTTCACCGCCCCGGCGTAGTCGACCGACAGGTAGTCGAGCAGCCGCCAGGCGGTCTGGGACGAGCTGGCCTCCTGGGCCTGGGCCATCGGCGCGGCCGCGAGAAGTAGAACCGCCAGCAGGCTGGCGAGGAACGAGGCCACGCGCCCCTTGAGACCAGTAATCATTATCAATCCATGGGCGCGAAATGGCGCATGTGGCAATAGCTTGAGCATGCGTCAGGAAGTCGCGAGAGAGGCGCGATGTTCGGCGCGGGCTTGGCGGATGATCTGGTAGGCGGAGCTGAGGAAGACCCCAGCGAGAAGCACCCCGACGATCAGGTCCGGCCAGCGCGAACCGGTCAGCCAGACTAGCCCGCCGGTGGCCGCGACGCCCAGGCATTGGATCAGGTCGTTGCGGGTGCAAAGCCAGACCGAGCGGACATTGGCATCGCCATCGCGGTAACGGACCAGCAGCCCGGCAGCGGCGAGATTGGCCAGAGCGCCGAACAGCCCCAGGGCCGAGATCGCCTCACGAGACGGCGCAGCGCCCGTCCAGGCCCGCCAAGCGGCGAAGCCGGCGACAGACAGAGCGACGGCGCCGAGGCTAAGACCCTTGAACAGGGCCGCGCCGGTGCGAATGCTGACGGATTTGCCTATGGCCCACAAGCTGATGGCGTAGGTGGCGCTGTCGGCCAGGAAGTCCAAGGCGTTGGCCGACAGGGACGCCGAACCCTGAGCGAGGCCCCCGACAAGCACCACCACGAAACCGACGAGGTTGATTGCGATCACCCAGGTCAGGGCGCGACGGTACTCGGGTGAGGCGCCGTCGAACTTGACGTCGCTTCCACAGCCGCACCCCGACGTGGCCGGCTCGCTGGAACAGGATTCGCTCATGGCGCCACCCTGCATCCTCTAGCCACTAGAGGATCAAGCGCCTATTTGGATTGTGCGAGGAAAATCCATGACCCTGTCGATCGGCCAATTGGCCAAGGCCTCGGACGTCAAGATCCCTACCATACGCTTCTACGAACAGATCGGCTTGCTACCGGAGCCGATCCGGACCTCAAATGACCGGCGTGTCTATGGCCAGGAGGCTGTCCGACGCTTGGCTTTTATCCGTCACGCGCGCCAGCTTGGCTTCTCGGTCGAGGCAATCCGTAATCTGCTGGATCTTTCAGACCATCCCGAACGGCCTTGCGGCGAAGCCAACCTGTTGGCCGCCCGGCAGCTTGGCGACGTCGAAGCCAAGATCGTTCAACTGGAGACCTTGCGCGGCGAACTTCGGCGCTTGGTCCAAGCGACATGTGACGGGCGGGCAGCCGATTGCAGGGTGATCGAAGCGCTGGCCGGGTAGGCTTAACTGGCGCTCCCCCGGTCATCGCCGGCATCCTAATCGTAAGAAAGATGTACGCGAAGGACCGCGAGCGATTCTAGAGCTTCGGGACGCGGCACGAATTGATCGGCGCGATCGTGGTCGAGCGCAACAAGGCGGCCGTAGGGCCTAGCCTTGCGTTCACGCCGGTCTATCGCGGTATGCAAGCAACCGCAGCGCGTTGGCGACAACCAGCAGTGTCGAGCCCTCGTGGAAGACGACGGCCGCGCCAATTTTCAGGCCAAACAGCGTGGCCGGGATCAAGACCGCGACCATGCCCAGGCTAACCCAAAGGTTCTGCTTGATGATCCAGCTGGTCTTGCGGCTGAGGCCGACGGCGAACGGCAGATGGCTTAGATCATCGGCCATCAGCGCGACGTCGGCGGTCTCCAGCGCCACATCCGACCCGGCAGCTCCCATGGCGACGCCGACGGTGGCGTTGGCCATCGCCGGCGCGTCGTTGACACCGTCTCCAACCATGGCGACCTTGCCTTCTGAGGCCGCCAACTCCTGAATGATGGCCACCTTGTCCTCGGGCATCAGGCCGCCGCGCGCCTCGTCCAGGCCCAGTTCCTTGGCCACGGCGTCGGCGACGGTTTGGTTGTCGCCCGACAGCATGACGATGCGCTCAATGCCCAGCTTGCGGAGCCGTTGGATGACGCCCTTGGCCGCCGACCTAGGTGTGTCCATCAAGCCCAACACGCCCAGGAAGCGTTCACCGTGATGAACGACCATCACGGTCCGGCCTTGCGCTTCGAGGTCCTCAGCCAAAGCTCGCACGGCGTCTGACATCGCTGGTGCGTCCTTGCCGTCGAACAGGGCGGGCTTTCCGATGAGCGCCGCTGAGCCGGAAACCTGCGCCTGAACACCCTTGCCGGTCAGGCTGTTGACGCCATCAGCGACAAGCGGGGTGTGGTCGCCCAAACGTTCGCCGCCATCGCGGACGACCGCCGCGGCCAGGGGGTGGTCACTCAGCGCCTCGACGGCGACAGCGACCGCTAGCAGCTCACGCTCCTCCACGCCTTGAATGGGCTGCACGTCGGTCACCCGTGGCTTCCCCTCCGTGAGGGTCCCGGTCTTGTCGAAAGCCATTGCACGGAGGGTGCCCAGGTTCTCTAGGGGGCCGCCGCCCTTGACCAGGACACCGCCGCGCCCGGCCCGCGCCACACCGCTGAGAACAGCACTCGGCACTGAGATTGCCAGGGCGCACGGGCTGGCGGCGACCAGCACCGCCATGGCGCGGTAGAAGCTGACGCTGAACGGTTCGTCGATGACCAGGAAGGCGAGCATCAATAGCCCGACCCCGACCAGCACCGATGGCACGAAAATCCGCTCGAACTTGTCTGTGAACTGCTGCGTGGGCGAACGCTGGGCTTCTGCCTCGGCGACCATCTTGACCACCCGCGCCAGGGTGGTTTCCGACGCCTTGCGGGCCACCCGGACATCCAGGGCCCCTGCCCCATTGATCGTCCCGGCGAACACCCGATGCTCGGCGCTAGCGCGCTCGAAACTTAGGGCCGGGTCGGAGACGGGCCGCTTGTCGACAGGCACGCTTTCACCGGTGACGGGAGCCTGATCAACGCTGCTTTGGCCGGCGATGACCACGCCATCGGATGGGATCCGCTCATTGGGCCGGACCAGCACGATGTCATCGATTTGCAGATCCTCGACTGGCACCTCGACCACGGTGTCGCCGCGCCGGACGCTGGCGTGTTCCGGCGCCAGCTTGGCCAAGGCTTCGATGGCCCGGCGCGCGCGGCCCATCGCGAAATGCTCCAGGGCATGGCCGATGCTGAACAGGAAGAGCAGCAGCGCGCCCTCGGCCCATTGACCCAGGGCCGCCGCGCCGGCGGCCGCCACCAGCATCAGGCTATCGATTTCGAACTGGCGCTTGCGCAGGTTCTCGATGGCTTCCTTCAGCGTGAAGAAGCCGCCCAGCCCGTAGGCGATCAGAAAGCAGATCAGCGGGACCAGGCCTGGCGCTCGAAGGCTGATCAGCCAGCCCGCGGCCAGGGCGACGCCGGAACCGATCGCGAAGATCAGCTCGGTCCGTTCACCGAATATCCCGCCGTGGGCGTGGCTGTGAGCGCCGGCGTTGCCGTCCTGGTCGTGGCCGTGGTCATGCCCGTGATCAGGATCCTGCTCGTGGCGCGCTTCGGGCGGCTGCGTGGCGGTGGCCATGACGTCGTCTCCAGGATCAGGAAGGGCTGTGATGGCGGTGACCGCCGTGCGCGACGATCGCGATGGTCTCGATGGTGACTAGGCCGACGTCCTCGCCCTGGCGCAGGCTGTCCAGAAACCCGCGCAGGCGCGGTTCTTCATCGACCAGTTCGACGATGACATGCCGGCGGGGGGCCAGATCGACCGCCTTGGCCCCATGCACAATGCCCGCGTCGCCGTATGAATCGACCACCTGCAGGATGGCGGCGTTGGCGACCCCCAGGATTTGGGCCCGAGCGAGGAGAGCCTGCGCGTAGGGTTGCCCCTCCAGGATCGCGTCCATGTCGGTATAGATCCGCAACAGGTGAAGGTGATCAGACGCCATGAGGTGCTCCGTAGCCAAGCGGTCTTGGTGATGAATGCGCGAGACGCATCAACGGCGGATCTTCCCGGGCTTGGTCAGCCGACGGGCAAGAGCGACGTCCAGTTGGCGCATGACGCCGCCATAGGTGCGCAGCAGGCCCTCGCCGAGGACGCCTTTGAGCCCGCCAACGCACTGGACGGTGTGGGTGACCCGGGCGCCCTGCGGCACAGGGTCGACGCGGAAAGTCTCAAGCAGCCGGATGCCATAGCCGCCCATGCGCCAGGCGATGAGGCGCGGGGGCTCCAGGGTGACGATCTCCCCCGCCATCGAGATGGGGATCGGCAGCCTGCCGACCCGGATCCGAAAATCCAGCTGCCCCTCCTCCGCGAATTTCCCGGCCGGAGCCAGCGTCAGAAACGGGGCCCAGGCGCCATAGGCAGGAAAGTCGCTGAGCAGCTTGAACACCGCCTGGGGCTTTACGGCGATCACTTGGCGGGTCGTTAGCGTGAGCGCATCTTGGGGCTCGGAAGGGGTCATGAATGCACCTCTTCCTGGCCAGCGCAGGCATCGCGCTCGGTCTGGAGCGTCAAGTGATGCAGATCGAACTCGTCCTGTAGCCGCCCGGCCACGGCCAGGCGCACGACCTCGAAATCGGCGCCCGGCGCGAGCACCAAATGCGCCGTGCAGCTGGGCTGGTCCGCGCCGCTGACCCAGACATGCAGGTCGTGGACCGAGGCGACGCCGGGCGTGGCGGCCATCGTCGCGCGGATCCTCGTCAGATCCACGCCGCTCGGCGCGCCTTCGAGCAGGATCTGGGTGGCGTTCTTGAGCAACAACCAGGTGCGCGGCAGCACCCACAGCCCGATCGCGATGGCCACGATCGGATCGACAAATCTCCAGCCCGTCAGCTTGATGACCAGGGCGCCCACGATGACGCCGAGCGAGCCGAGCATGTCGGCCCAGACCTCCAGATAGGCGCCTTTGACGTTGAGGCTCTTGTCCTTACCCGCTTTGAGCAGGCGCATGGCGATCAGGTTGATCACCAGGCCAATTACGGCGACCACGAGCATGCCGGTTGATTGGACGGGTTCAGGGTCGATGATGCGTTTGACGCCCTCGACCAGGACGTAGACGGCCACGCCGAACAGTAGGACGGCGTTGAAGGCAGCCGCGATGATCTCGAAACGGCGATAGCCGAAGGTCCGTCGATCATCGGCGCTGCGCGCGCCGATCTTGATGGCCACCAAGGCCACGGCCAGCGCCGCGGCGTCGGTGAACATGTGGGCGGCGTCCGACAGTAGCGCCAGGCTATTGAACCGGATGCCGGCGACGACCTCGGCGATCAGAAAGGTTGAGGTCAGTCCTAGGGCGATGGCCAGCATCTTGCCGTTGGTCTGACCGGCGGTGTGGTCGTGTCCCTGTTCCGCGCCCATGGGCGGATCTCCGTCAAGAAAAAGGAAGGGGTCGGCGCGCAGCGATGGGCTGCGCGCCGGCGAAGACATCAGAAGCGGCGACGATGGCCGCCGTAACGGACCACTTCGACCTTCTCCAAGGTCACCAGCCCCACCTCATCGTCAGGGGTCAGGGTGTCGATGAAGGCCTTGAGCTTGGCCTCCTCGTCGACGATCTCGACGACGACCGGCAGGTTGGGCACCAGGTCGAACGGCTGGCCGCCGTGCAGGGTGCTGGAGGCTCCAAAGCCTCGCAGTCCCCTCAGCACGGTGGCGCCGGCCAGGCCCATCGATCGCGCCCGCTCGACGAGGATGTCGAAGAAGCGGCGATCGCCGGTCATGGCGTTTTCGTCGGTGTAGATCCGTAGCAGCAGTGCTTGGCCCGGGATCATCTTAGGCTCCTTGCTCTAGAGACGGCGCGGAAGGCTCGACCGAGGCCTTGGGCGTCTTGCGCAGGACGAACCGGCAGATGGCCGGCAGGACGAACAGGGTCAGGGCCGTGGCGGTGATCAGGCCGCCGATGACAACGGTGGCCAGCGGGCGTTGGACCTCAGCGCCAGTTTCGGTGGCCAGCGCCATGGGCACGAAGCCGAGCGAAGCGACCAGACCCGTCATCATCACCGGACGCAGCCGCTCCATGGCCCCGTCGATGATCGCCTTTTCCAGTTCAAAGCCCTGGGCGAGCCGCTGGCGGATGGCGGTCATCATCACCAGGCCATTGAGCACGGCGACTCCTGATAGCGCGATGAACCCGACGGCGGCCGAGACCGAGAACGGGATGCCTCGCAGCGCCAGGCCAAAGACCCCGCCGGCCAGGGCCAGGGGGATGGCCGAGAATACCGCCAGGGCGGGCGCAAAGCCGCCAAGCGCCATGTAGAGCAGGGCGAAGATCAGCAGGAAGCAAAGCGGAACGACCAGGGCCAGACGCGATTGCGCCGCCTTGAGGTTCTCAAACTGCCCGCTCCACTCGATCCAGGACCCGGCCGGAAGCTTCACCTGCGCGCCGACTTTGGCTTGGGCCTCGGAGACGAACGAGCCCAGGTCGTTGCCACGCACGTTGGCCTGCACCACGACACGACGCTTGCCGTTCTCGCGGCTGACTTGGTTGAGGCCTTCCGAATAGGAGAAACGGGCCACGTCACGCAGCGGCACCGACAGGCGCGCGCCGCCCCCCGCCCTTTCAGGCAGCATCACTGGCAGCGCCCCGACCGCGTCCAGGTCGTTGCGGGTGGCGTCGGGCAGGCGCACGACGATGTCGAAGCGTCGGTCGCCCTGGAACACTAGGCCAGACTCGCGTCCGCCCATGGCCACCGCCAGGGTGTCGGCGACCTCCTCGACGGTTAGTCCCAATCGCCCGATCGCGTCGCGGTCCAGCGACACGTCCAGGGTCGGGAAGCCGGACGTCTGTTCGACCTTGACGTCGGCAGCGCCCTTGACGCTCTGCAGCGCCTTGGCGATCTGGCCGGCGCTGGCGGTCATGGCGTCCAGGTCATCGCCATAGACCTTGATCGCCACGTCGCCGCGCACGCCGGCGATCAGTTCGTTGAACCGCATCTGGATGGGTTGGCTGAACTCGTAGACGTTGCCCGTCAGACCCTCGAGCTTCTTTTCCATACGCGCGACGAGCTGCGCCTTGCTTTCCTTTTTGTTGGGCCATTCGTCCTGCGGCTTGAGGATGATGAAGCTGTCCGAGGCGTTGGGCGGCATCGGATCGCTGGCCACCTCTGCCGTGCCGGTCTTGGAATAGACGAACTCGACTTCTGGGAAGGTGGCGATCGTCCGTTCGATCTGCCGCTGCATGCGCAGCGACTGCTCAAGCGACGTGGAGGGGATGCGCAGGGCCTGGACGGCCAAGTCCTTCTCGTCCAGTTGGGGCGTGAACTCTCGGCCGAGGAACGAGAAGGTGACCATGGCCAGGACGAACATACCCACGGCCGCGCCGATCACCGGCCACGGCTTGGCGACTGCCTTGCGCAGCAGCGGCTCGTAGCGAACCTTGGTCCAGCGGACCATGGCCACTTCTTTCTCCGCGACCTTGCCGCGAATGAGCAGAGCGATCATCGCCGGGATGAAGGTCAGCGACAGCACGAAGGCCGCGGCCAGGGCCAGCATCACCGTGATAGCCATCGGCGAGAAGGTCTTGCCCTCGACGCCGGTAAAGGTCAGCAGCGGCGCATAGACCAGCAGAATGATCGCCTGCCCGTAGACGGTCGGGGCGATCATCTCACGAGCCGCTTCGCGGGTTTCGCGAATGCGCTCGCTGAGGGTCAGAAGCCGGCCCTCATGGTGCTGACGTTCGGCGAGGCGCCGCAGGCTGTTTTCCACGATGATCACAGCGCCATCGACGATGAGACCAAAGTCCAGCGCGCCCAGGCTCATCAGGTTGCCCGAGACGCCAAGCCTGTTCATGCCGATCGCCGTCATCAGCATCGACAACGGGATCACCAAGGCGGTGATCAAGGCGGCGCGGAAGTTCCCCAACAGCAGGAACAGCACCACGATCACCAGCAAGGCGCCTTCGACGAGGTTCTTCTCGACGGTTTTGATCGTGGCGTTGACGAGCTTTGAGCGATCGTAGGTGATCTGCACCTTCACGCCGGGCGGCAGGCTTTTGGCGATCTCCTTGAGCCGCTCAGCCGAAGCGCCGGCCACGGTGCGGCTGTTCTCGCCCGTAAGCATCAGCACGGTGCCGACCACGACCTCCTCGCCGTTTTCCGAGGCCGCGCCGGTCCGCAGGCCGCCGCCGACCTTGACGGTGGCGACGTCTCCGACCCGGATCGAGACGCCTTGCCGGGTAGCGACCGTGGCGTTTGCGATCTCGTCGATATTGCGCACGCGCGCGTCGGCGCGAACCAGATAGGCTTCGCCGCCGCGCTCCATGAAGTTGGCGCCCACGGCGATGTTGGCCGCCTCCAGGGCCTTGCCCAGCTCGCTGAAAGACACGCCATAGGCGGCCATGCGCGCGGGGTCGGCCTGGACGGCGAACTGCTTTTCATAGCCGCCGATGGAGTCGACGCCAGCGACGCCGGCCACGCCGCGCATCTGCGGCCGGACGATCCAGTCCTGCACTTCGCGCAGATAGGCCGCCTGAGCGGTGGCGTCGGTCAGGCGCTCGCCGGTCACCGTCAGATAGGCGCCGTCCGATTGCCAACCAGGCGCGCCCTCTTTGATCTTGGCGCCGCGTCCGCCGGGGTGGTCATAAGCGACCGTCCACATGAGCACCTCGCCCAGGCCCGACGATATCGGGCCCATGGCGGGCTGGGCGCCCTCGGGCAAGGTCTGGCCAACGCCGGTCAGACGTTCGGAAACCTGCTGACGCGCGAAGTAGAGGTCGGTGTTTTCCTTGAAGACGATGGTGACCTGCGAAAAGCCGTTACGCGAAATCGAGCGCGTGCTTTCCAGGCCGGGGATCCCGGACATGGCGGTTTCGACCGGGAAGGTGACGAGCTTTTCGACCTCGGCCGGAGCCAGGGCCGGAACGACCGTGTTGATCTGCACCTGTTTGTTGGTGATGTCGGGCACCGCGTCGATCGGCAGTCGCACCAGGTTGTAAACGCCCAGCGCGGCGATCAACGCCACCACGCCGATGACCGCCCAGCGCGCGCGGACGGAGAAATCAAGAATTCTGCCGATCATCGCGCGGCCTCCACGGGCTCGGCCGCGTGGGCGACGGGATGGTAGGCGACCGCGACGCGTGTCACCTCATTAGGGTTCACCCCAACAAGGCGGGCGTCATAGCGCGCGGCTTGATTGTGGCCGCTCGAACCGAGTGAGCCGCGCCAGACCACGGAGGTCGATCCCAAAGGACGGCCTGCGTTGTCGAAGGCTTCGATGTCGAGGTGTCCCTTGACGCCGGTCTTCCAGAGCGGCGCGCGACGAACTAGTCCCGAGACACTCAGGCCGTCAGGCTCGCTCCAAGCCGACGCCGTTAGGACCTTCAAATGGCCTTGGCTCAGCAGCTGGAAAGTCGGTTGGGGCTTCAGCCTGCCTTGGGCCTGGGGGCTGGTCGCGGTCACGGCTGTGGGGGCCAGCAATCCAAGGACGCCGGCCACGATGAAAAGGGGTTTCATGAGAACGCGCCTAGTGCCCATGCTCGGCCTCCCCCTTGCCAAGCTCGGCCTTCAGGAGGAACGCGCCCTGGCCGGCGATCTGCTCGCCAGCGGTGACGCCCGATAGGATCTCAATGCGTCCGCCGCCGCGCCGACCGATCTTCACCGGGCGAGCCGTGAAGCCGTCCTTGCCGCGCACGAACACGCTGTCAGCGCCCTCGACCGACTGCACCGCCTCCTCGGGAACCGAGAACCGATCCGTAGCAGCCGCGCCGCGCGGGACGATCCGAACCCGCACGGCCTGGCCGGGAACCAGGCCCGCCTGCCCTTGCGCCAAGGTCAGGATGGCCGTCGCCGCGCGGCTCTCGACATCCACGCCTGGCGTGATCGACCGCACAACAGCGGGGATGGTGCCTTGCGGGGTCTCGATCAGCGCTTGATCGCCAGCTGCGATGCGGGCCGCGTCTGAGGCCGGCAACGAAGCCTGGACCTCGATCTTGCGGGGATTGGCGACGCGGAAGAGTTCCGTGCCCGCCGTGACATAGGAGCCAAGCACCAACGGCGCTGCGGTGATCTTCCCGGCGATGGGGCTCGACACCGTCACGTAGCGGCCATTGGCGCTCACCCCTGCGGCGGCGCCGGCGCTCGAAGCACGGCGTAGCTCGGCCTCAGCGATCGCGACCTCGGCCTGGGCGGACTCCAAATCCTGACGCGCGGTGATCTTGGCGTCGAATAGGCGCTTTTCGCGGGCGAAGGCCTGACGGGCCGCTGTCGCCTTGGCGGCGGCGGCGGAACGCTCGGCGCTGATGGCCGCCGCGTCGCGGCTTTCGATCGAAGCCAGGGCCTCCCCGGCCGCTACTGTGTCGCCCAGGCGCTTGTTGATCCGCACCACGGCGCCGTCGGCGCGAGCCGCCAAGGTCGCGGCGCCGTCCGGTGAGCCCACCACGGAGGCCTGGGCCACGATGCCGGCCGAGAGCCCGCCGGTCGCCAGGGTTTCGACACGGATGCCGGACGCGGCGAGGCGTTCGGCGTTCATTTCGATGTAGCCTTCTTCTTCCTTTTCGCCGGTCTTGGCCTCGCCTTCGGCGTGGCCGGCTTCTCCTTCCTCGTGTTGCTCCGCCTTCACGGAAGCCGCAGCAGCGGGGGTCTTGGGTGCCAGGACCGAGCGTCCGATCAGGACGCCGGTCGTGGCCGCCAGCAGGCTGCTGATCGCCACGGCGGCCAGCAGCTTGTTCTTGTCAGTGGTTCTGGTCATGTCAGGTCCTATTGCGCGGCGGCGCGTTCGAGCGCGGCCAACGCCGTGGCGCGCTCGAGGCGCGCGGCGATGAGGTCGTTGCGGGAGGCCGACAGGGCCGCCTGGGCGTCCAGCACGTCGAGCAGCGAAAACTTCCCGGCCTGGAAGCCCTGGCGCGCCAGGTCCACGGCCTGCTGAGCCTGCGGAACCGTACGGCTGGAAAGAACTTCCAGCCGGGCCTCGGCGGCCTTGAGCGAGGCCTGGGCGTCACGCACCGCACGAACGGACCGCGCCAGCGCCAGGCGCTCACGCGCCTCGGCGGCGTTGGCGTCGGCCCGCGCGGCCGCGACGTTGCCCTGGTTGCGGTCGCGGATCGGGATGGGCGCGGTGAACCCGACGATCAGAGCCTGGTCACCCGTCTGCTCGAACCGGCGAACCCCGGCCTGGACGGTCAGGTCGGGCTTGCCCGCCGCGCGCTCGCGATCGATCGCGGCCTCGGCGCTGGCCCGCTCAGCCTGCGCCAATCGGACATCCAGAGAGGCGGTCGGATCGATGGCAACTGATGGAGCTGTCGTCGCTAAGGGCTCGACCAGTTCAATCTGCGGATCGGGATCGGCCCACAGGCTGGTCAGGGCGCGCCGGGCGGCGGCGGCCTGAGCCTGCGCCGCCAAGACGGCGGCTTCGGCTTCGTCGCTGGCGGTTCTGGCGCGCAGGGCCCGCAGCGGCGGCTCGCGCCCGGCCTCGACCAGGGTGGCGGCCACGCTCGCCAGATCGCGCGCTCGCTCGGCGGCTTCCTGGGCCAGGGCGACGCGGGCGTCGGCCTCAAGGGCCTGAGCATACTGAGCCTTCACCTCCCGAGTGAGGTCCGCGCGGGCGATAGCGACGCGCACGACCGCGGCCTCGACCTCGGCCTGGGCGGCGGCGGCGCGGGTGCGGCGCTTGCCGCCCAGTTCGAGTCTTTGACCGATCGAGAAGGTCGTCTCGGCGCTGGAGAACCCGTCATAGGGTCCCGAGCCGGCGATGTTCTCGCTTTGAAGACTGGCTTCCGGATTGGGCGCGAAACCGGCTTGGCGCGCGCGACCTTGGGCGGCGGCCAGAGCGGCCTGCGCCGAGGTGATGAGCGGTGACTGGGCCTGGGCGCGTTCAAGCGCGGCGGCGAGCGTCACCGGAGCGGCAGCAGCGCCTAAAGGCGCGCCGAGGCTCACGAAGCCTAGAACCGCGCCGAAGGCGACGGGCCAGGCAGATAGCGATGGCATGGGAGATCCCTACTTGCGTTCTGACAAAGGCGAACACGCGCGTGAGCGCGGCCGGGTCAGGCGCGAGGAGGTTCTTCGAGGCGGTCTTGGGCCGAGGACGGCGGGAAACCGAGGTTCCGGGGCGCGGTGTGCGACGTCACAGGATCGCGGGCGCTGTACTGAGCGTCGTTCCAGCCAAGCGCCGGCGAGGCGTGATGGCAGTGACCGTGGATGCAGACATCCGAGCCGCCGTCGTGGCTCTTGTTTTTTTGATGATCGGCGTCGACGCCTTGGTCGGACATCTGGACGCTGGCTGCGGACGCCCGCTCGCCGTCGCCTGCGCAAATGGCCGTGTCGAGGGTTGGGGCGACGACAAGGGCGAGCAAAAGGCACGCGATCAACGCGCCCCCCATCTGCTGGAACCATGTCCTCAAAGCCATCATCAATGCCCCTATAGCTTCGGCCGGGCGAGGTGGGAATGTGTTACATAGTCACGGTGAGCCCCACAGACGCTTGCAGGGCCGTGGTCAAGGCCAAGAATAGGGCGCGTTCGAGCGCGCCTGACCGGCGCACGATTGGCGGGCCCGCACGTCATCGACGGGGCGCCGTTGCGTCCGGACGAACAGGATCGTTGACCTTGAACGCTACGGCGACCGGTTGCGCGTTATCCGAACCAGCCTGCAGCGTGAAGTTCAAAACCCAATCGCCGCTGGTTGGCAGGTCGGCGCGGAAGCGCAACGAGCCATACTCCAAGGACGGCTCAAAGAACGCTGGGCGTGACGCCCCATCGCGGCTGACGTTGGCGTCGCTTACAGCCAACCGAGGCAAAGCGCGGCCGTTTGTATCGGTCACTTGAACCGTCACCTTGGCCGCGACGCCCCGAATGACTGGGCTGCTGGGCTCGAAACGATAATTGGCTGCAGCCGCTTGTAGGGCCACTATCAAAGCGAGAGAGGCAAACATCCCATCTTATCCTTCGGGCAAAGCGCCAGACGCTGCCTGCTTTTTTCGGCGGAACAGTTTCAAGTTCTAGGGGGCACCTCAAGGTTTGTTCGCTAAACCTCGCTTGAAAGCACAAACCCAGAACTAGGTGGTAAGCCCTGATGTAGGGCTTACCTCGAGGTTTGTGCGCCAATGTACGCTTAGCAGTACGAAGCCAGAACCTAGGCGCGAACAGTCTCATGCCGGTGCTCTAGGTCATCACTCTCCGGATCTGTGCTGCAACAGCAGCGGCGTCGCGCCCTACCCCACGCAGCACGCCTGAACTGAAGCTGCGCAGACCTGGTTGTCCGACGAAATAAATTCCGGGCTGCCCAATCGCCCTACCGTCACGCTGAAGTAGCGTGCCTGCGCCATCCACAAGGCCGGGAAGCTTCGTAAAACCGACGTTCGGTCGGTAGCCGGTCGCGAAGATCACCGCATCGATTCGCTCCTCAACGCCATCAGCCCAAACCACACCTGTCTCGGTAAAGCTGGTGAACATCGGCTTCGCCAATGGCGCGCCCCGCTTCAGTGCGGCGCTGTAGTGACCGTCGTCGAGCACTGGCGTTCCTTGATCCGACAGGCGCCGCGAACGATCCACGCCAGCCAAGTTGAACCAGAAATGGATATCGCGTCCCAACAAGGTCTGCGGGATGAAACGCACGCGACTCCTCACCGCCAGCGTCACGTCAGCCTCAGCAGCGAGCTCGACCGCAACTTGGACAGCAGAGTTAGCGGCTCCGACCACCACCACGCGCCGCCCACGATACGGCTCTGGATTGCGATAGCCGGCAACATGCAACGCCATTCCGCCGAAGCGCTCGTGTCCCGGCAATCGCGGCATGTGCGGGGCCTCAAAAACGCCTGTGGCAATCACGACCGATCGCGCGACGTACTCCCGGCCAGCCGTTGTCCGTAGCCAAAAGCCTTCAGGAGTTCGCTCGACGGAGGTCACCCGCTGGCCAGTCAGCACCGGCAGGGAGAGCGCATCAGCATAGTTTGCCAAATAGGCCGACACCTCATCCCGGCGCGGGTAGCGCTTCGGATCGCCGGGAAACGCTCGATCAGGTAAAGCCGAATAGGCGGCAGGTGAGAAGAGTCGCAGAGAGTCGTAGTAACGCGGCCAGGAGCCAGCCACCGCCGCTCCGCCTTCCAGGATTGCGAACTTCAAGCCAGTCTTGAGCAGCGCCCAGCCGGCGGCAAGGCCGCTTTGTCCACCACCCACCACGAGGACATCATACTTCTGCATCGATCAGCTCGCGACCGGTTCAGACGTGTTCGAAGCCCCTTGGTGCAACGCCTTGTCGTCGTCCTTGAAATTCGGCGCGGTCAACCTGAGCCGCAGCAGATGGCGCCCCAGCGGGCCCGCCCATGCGGCCGGCATCAGGATCGCGGCGGACCGACAACTACTCTTCATTATATGCATGTTTGCGTCCATATGCATATGTTTCTCAAAGCGGATTGCGGCTCTAGCCTCGGCCAGGGCAACAAAGCGGCGACAGGGCTTTGACCTCTTCCGACATGCTCTGCAGTTTGTCGGCCAGGGCGCGCCCGTCGAGTTCATAGAACACGTGCCGCCCCTCCCGGCTGGCCGTTACCACGCCGGTGTCACGTAGAATCTGGAGATGGCGGGAGATCACCGAGCGATCCTGTCCGAAGCCCTCGGAGATCGTCGCCACGTCCGCTCGCCCCAACTGCACCAGCTTGGTCAGCAACTGCAGCCGGACCGGCTCGCACAAGGCACGAAAGAAGCCTACGTCGAAGGTCCTGGGTCGCTCGAGTTTAACGTCTGTGGGCATGAACGCTCTGAGTTGGCATCATGTGTATATATGTGCACATATGCAGGTGTAAATCATCTTCCGCTTTCAGAGGGGCGCCTGGAGCGGGTCGCTGGCCTGCCGGCAGACCCGGACATTCTGGAACTTCGGTCAGTCCTGCCGCGCACTTCTCAACATTTCGCCCACCCTGCGGCGAAATCGTATCGCCTCCACGAACGCCGCCTCATTGGCAGGATCCGATGAGCGCCAGCGCCGGAATGCGTCGGCGTCCTCCACTGAAAAGGCGCCGGAATGCAGGCGGTTGACCCACGAGAGACTCTCTCGCTCCAAACGCGAAAGCTTCGCTCTGCCCCTCGCCTCAGCTCCTAAGCTCCGACGCCAGCCTCTCCATCTTTGAACGGCCCCGACGACTGTCGCCGGGGGGCGCTCGCTCCCCTCTTACCCGGCGATCGTCAGCCTGAGCGCCAGGGCCGCGAGGGTGATGAGGAGGATCGGCGTGGTCAGGATGATCCCGACTTTGAAATAGTAGCCCCAGGAGATCTTGATCCCCTTGGCGCTGAGCACGTGCAGCCACAACAACGTGGCCAGCGAGCCGATCGGGGTGATCTTGGGGCCCAGGTCGCTGCCGATCACGTTGGCGTAGATCATCGCCTCCTTGACCGCGCCGGTCGCGCCGCTGGCCTCGATGGAGAGCGCGCCGACCAGGACGGTGGGCATGTTGTTCATGACCGAGGACAGGAGCGCCGTCAGAACGCCCGTGCCGAAGGCCGCGCCCCAGACACCGCCTTTGGCGAAGTGATTGAGCAGGCCCGCTAGCTGGTCGGTGAGGCCCGCGTTGCGCAGCCCGTAGACCACCAGGTACATGCCCAGCGAGAAGATGACGACCTGCCAGGGAGCGCCCTTCAGGACCTTGCGCGTGCTGATGATGTGGCCCCGGCCCGCGATCACCAACAAGACCAGGGCTCCGACCGCAGCCGTGGCGCTGACAGGCACGCCTAGCGGCTCGAGAGCGAAGAACCCGATCAGGAGCAGCGCCAGGACTACCCAGCCGGCCTTGAAGGTCGCGGGATCCTTGATGGCGGCCGCCGGCGTTTTCAGCTGGGCGACGTCGTAAGTCTTGGGAATGTCGCGACGGAAGTAGATCAGCAGCGCCCCCAGGGTCGCGGCGATCGCCGCCAAGTTTACGGGGATCATGACCAGGGCGTAGCGCCCAAAGCCGATCTTGAAGAAGTCTGCCGAGACGATGTTGACGAGATTGGAGACCACCAGCGGCAGGCTGGCCATATCGGCGATGAAGCCCGCCGCCATAACGAAGGCCAGGGTCGCCTTGTCCTTGAAACCAAGGGCCATGAGCATGGCGATGACGATGGGGGTGAGGATCAGCGCCGCCCCGTCATTGGCGAACACCGACGAGACTGCGGCCCCCAGGAGCACGATCGAGGCGAACAGGAGCCGCCCCTTGCCGCCGCCCCAGCGCGCTACGTGCAGCGCGGCCCATTCGAAGAAGCCCGCTTCATCGAGAAGCAGGCTGATGATGATGACCGCGATGAACGCGCCGGTGGCGTTCCAGACGATGTGCCAGACGGTCAGTATGTCGGCCAGGTGCACGACGCCGGTGACCAGCGCCAGCGCCGCGCCGATGCTGGCGCTCCAGCCGATGCTGAGACCCTTGGGCTGCCAGATGACCAGGGTGATGGTGGCGATGAAGATCAGCAGGGCAAGGATCACGGACAGGCTCTGGACTGGAGACGAAAAGACGGCGGACAGGATTGACTGTCCGCCGCACCAACTTGCGGGCGCGTTAGCGCCCTGCGGTTCAGCTCTTGGGAGGCGCCATCTGCGTCAGCTGGG
>NZ_QFQZ01000052.1 GCF_003243465.1 Caulobacter segnis | reverse complement strand
GCGCGCCGATGTCGGAGATGACGGCGACGGCCGATGTCGCCGTCAGGGCGGCATTGGTTCCGTTGCCGCCGCCCGCGTCGATGTAGAGCAGGTTGTTGGTCGCCTCATCCAGCTTGCGCTTGGTGATGAAGCCGTTGGCGCCGAACTTCCACGCCTCATTGATCCGCCATTCGAAGCCGGTGGCGGCTGACAAGGTGGTCCCGCGGTTGAACTTGACCAGCTGACGCGTCTGGCTCGGGTAGTAGACCCCGCCGGGATACTTGGCGATCAGGGCGTCATAGACGGGGTTCTGGCCGGGAGCGGCCTGATTGCCTAGCTGGATCGAGCCCAGGCGATTGTTCCACGAGTTCACCGTGATCGAGTCGCGGCGGAACTTCTCGTCCTTCCAGGCGACGACGCCGAACACGGCGAAGTCGTCGGTCAGGTGCTTGTTGTAGCCCATCGACGCCAGCGGACTGCCGAGCCCGCCCAGGTCGTTGTATTCGTACGACACCTTCGCGAAGCCGCCGTCCTTGCGCGCCAGGGCCGGGTTGATCCGCAGGTCTATATTGCCCGAGAGGCCACCGGCGAGGTTCGAGGCCGAAGGCGACTTGATGACGTTGATCGCCGTGAAGATGTCCGAGTTGAAGGCGCCCAGCGGGGTCGAGCCGTTCAGGATCGGGTCGGCGAAAGCGCCGCCGTTCAGCGTGGTGCGGGCGAAGGTGCCGGGCAGGCCGCGAAGGCTGATTGTGGCGTTGCGGCTATCGGCTTCCCGATTGATCTGGACGCCAGGGATACGCTGGATCGCCTCCCCGACGTTCAGGTCCGGGAAGCGGCCGAGGCCGTCCGACGAGATCCCGTCGGAGATTTCGAGCGTCTCGCGCTTGGTCGAGATGGCGTTGGCGTAGGCCTGACGAAAGCCTGTGACGACCACGGCCTCGACGGTTTGAGTGTCGGATGGTGTCTGCCCCGGCGGTTGGGCCTGGCGGGCCTCAGCGGAGGCGCCGATCGCCAGGAAGGCGCACGACGCCAGCAGCGCGGCGCGACGCGCCGTCTTGAGATCTTGAGTCATAATTTCCTCCCCGGGCGCGCTCTGGCGGCCGCCCTTGCAGAAAGATATCCGACGACTGTCCACCGGTGTCAATAATTGGTAATGCCAGTATCGTCTGACCTAGGCATTTGGTCAGACCATAACAACACCGCGCACAACGGCTCAAAGCCAAGAAAAGGCGCGTTTTCTGGGAGAAATCACAGGATGGTCAGATATCTTTTTGTCGGCGTAATCGTCGCGGTGACAGCCGGCGTCGCCCATGCGCAGGACTTTGGCCTGTTGGACGGACGTTTCGTCGCCGCCCTTCCTGACTTGCGAGAACGCCCGGCAGCGGCGGAAGTCATCCGCCGGGCCGACGCGGGCCTAGAGCGCGAGCCCGGTCCGCTGCCGGTGGTCCACACCGAGGGGACCTTGCCTGGCACGGGAATTCGCGAGGAGAGCACCAAGGCGCGGGAGGATCTGCCGATCATGCTGAACCTGGCGCTGGCCTACCGCATGACGGGCCAGCGTCCCTATCTGCAGTCCGCCGAGCGCTTCATGACCGCCTGGACGGACGTCTACAAGATCTCGCTCAACCCCATCGACGAGACCCATTTCGATCAGGTGATCATGGCCTGTGACCTCGTATGTTCGGAGATGACTGCAGCGGCCCGCGACAAGATCAGGCGCTTCACCCGCGCCATGGCCGAAGGCTATCTCGACGCCATGGATAAACCGCGCGACAAGCCGGAGACCAATTGGCAGAGCCATCGGGTCAAGCTGGCGGTGATGGCGGCCTTCCAGAGCGGCGACAAAAAGTTGATCGCACGGGCCCGAGACGCTTACGACCGCCAGATCGCCGCCAACATCAATGCGGACGGGACCGTTTTCGACTTCCACGAACGCGACGCGCTGCACTACGTCACCTACGACCTGGACCCGCTGATGATGGCGGCCTTGTCGGCGAAGGCCCATGGCCAGGACTGGTTCGAGCGCAAAAGCGCGGCGGGATCCAGCCTGCCCGGCGCGTTGGACTGGCTTACTCCCTACGCCCTCGGGGAGAAGACCCATCAAGAGTTCGTGCGCTCGAAGATCGTCTTCGACGCCCAGCGCGCCGCGGCCGGGCAAGCGGAATACCAGCCTCATCCATGGGACCGCGCGAATGGCGTCCAGACCTTCGCCCTCGCCGCCCAACTGAGCCCTCGCTACGCGCCGGTGTTCAAGACCGTGGCGACGGAGACCAGGAAGCCTCTGGCGCCTTGGTTGGCGCTCTTCGTCGCCAGCCGCTGATCGTGTATCCTGGGGCGGTCCTGCGACCGCCCCGGAGAACATCAGCCAAGGTCGTCAGGGCGCGTAAGGCGCGATCAGCAGCCTGTCGACCGAGGCCGGGCGCGCGGCCGCTGAAATGGCGGCCAGCCGCGCGAGCGCCGCGTCGCCGTAGACCCACGCCGCGAGCCCGAAGGGCGTCGCCGCCTCCCCCGCCGCGCCAGCGGGGTCGATCTCGCGATAGGGAAAGCTCGCCTCCCGGCCGACATAGGGCGCGAGAAAGGTCAGGGCCTTGCGCAGGCTCCGACCGTCTTTCGTCTGATAGCCCCACAGATCGACGCCGACGCAGCGCCCCAGGTCGGCGAGCCCGACCATCGGCTCCAGGGCGAAGTAGCTGTAGTGTAGCGCGCGGGTGCGCTGGAGCTCCTCGGGCAAGCTGCCGTCCGGCGCGACCTGACGCGCGATCCGCGCTTCCGCGGCCTCGGCGATGACGTCGCGCGCCAGCGCCTCATCTCTCGAGAAGAGGGCGAAGGTGGCTAGCTGATAGTCGAACCAGACGCCGTGATTGTTGGTCGCGGCCCTCTCCTCGCGACCTGTCGGGCTGGTCCGCATCCAGCGCGCGTAGTCGGCGAACCACCGCTCGAGCCCCGCCTGGTCGGGGGCTGAAAGCGCGCCCGACGGCGCCAGCAATCCCACGGCTTCGACGACGCGCAGAAGGCGGTAGGTGTCGAGCACGCCTTCCGCCCTGCCCGGCGTACGCCCGGGCACGCCCTGCGCGAAGCTGGCGTTCGGGTTCATTCGGGTCTTCGGCTCGAGGAACCAGACACGCAGCAGACGCGCCGCCTTCTCGGCGTAGCGGGGATCGTCCTGGAAGTAATAGGCCAGGGAAAGCGCCTCGACGCTGCTGCTCATCGCATCTAGGTCGGTGACGTCGAACGCGTCCGTGTTGCGCTCCGGATTGACCTCACCGTCGCGCCGCACATACGGCTCGCCGTTGGGCTTGTCCGGATCGGGCCACCAATAGGGGCCCATGCTCATATAGTCGTGCTTGTCCCCGCTGGGCGGCGTCCTGAGCTTGTCCGTCACGGTGTAGACGGGTCCGGTCAGGGCGGCGTCGGCGCGCTTCATCAGGGCCTGGAAGGCCGGCGCGAGCGCGGGATCGGTCCGTCTCGCCTTGCTTGCCGCCAGCCACTCGGGACGCCATCGGAAGGTGCGGCGCTGGGCGAAGTCGGCGGCGTAGCCTTCGGCGCCCGAGCACCTGGGCTTCACTTCGGCCGCCGGCGCTGATCCGCCGAACACGGCCGCCCCGAGGGCGGCCGCAAGGGCCATGCCGCTCGCCAGCCGGGTCATTTCAGCTTTGACACTTGCGACGCCGCCATCAGAAAGGCGCCCGCGCCATAGAGCTGAGTGTCCGTCGCGACGACCTTGTCGGGCGCGACCCCGATCTGTTGGACCCACCCCAGCTTACCGTCCGGACCGACGGCGCGCTCCAGCGCGGCCCAGCCCTTGTCGACCGCGGGCCGGTAGGTCTTGGCCGGCAGCAGGCCGCTGTTGATCCCCCAGGCCAGGCCGTAGACGAAGAAGCCGGTGCCGCTGGTCTCGGGGGTGTCCTGCGGCTCGAGCAGAGAGACCGGCCAATAGCCTTGCGTCCCTTGAAGGGTCACCAGCTTGGCGGCCATCTCCTTGAACAGCGCCTCGTAGCGCGGGCGGCTGGGATGGTCGGCCGGCAGCGCCGACAGGATGCGCACGAGGCCCCCGAAGACCCAGCCATTGCCGCGCCCCCAGAAGATCTTGCGGCCCGCCGCGTCCCGGCGCGCGATGAACCGGCTGTCGCGGAAATAGAGATGCTCGGCGGGATCATAGAGCGCCTGCGTCGTCGCCCAGAACTCGGAGTCGGCGTGCGCCAGATAGCGACTATCGCCGGTAGCCTTCGACAGCCCGACCCAGGCCGCGGGCGCCATGAAGAGCGCATCGCTCCAGCACCAGCGCGCCTGGCAATAGGGATCGCCGCCTCCAGGCGGCTTGGGCCCGAAATCCAGCGAGACGGTCGACGGCGCCGCCAACACCGCATCGAAGCGGGCGATGATCGGCGCCAGTTGCTTGCGGTCGCCTGACCGCGCGGCCGTCCACAGCCAGACTTGGCCGATGGCGTCGGCGTCGGCATGCCGGGGCCTGCCGTCGAAGCCCCATCCTTCCTTTGCGCCATGGTCCTGAAGGGCTACGACATACCGCCGATCCTTGGTCGCGTCGGCCAGCTCGGTCAGGCCGATGAAAAACGTCGCCTGAACCCAGTCGCGGGGGCCCTCGGTGTCCCGCCGGAACGTGGTCACGTAGTCGAAGCTGTCCATGTGGGCGAGCTGCCAGTCGGCGACCCGACTGGCCGCGGCGAGGGGCGAGGATACCCGCTCGGCGGCGGGCGGTTCGGCCCGCGCGGCCGTCAGGCTGGCCGCCGTGGCCATCAAAGCAAGCGCCAAGGCTGCGCCACCGCGTCGGTTCATCGAGACCTCCCGTTTTTTTGAAGCAATGACTACGCGCCCACCACCTTTGGTCAAGCCACTTGTCGCAGTGTTGGCCAGGCCACAGTGAAGCTGGTTAGTGGCGGGGATCGAAGTCAGGCTTCTGCTCCGCTACGTAGGCGTCCCATTCGGCGGAGCTGTGGAAGTCCAGGCCCTCATCCCAGGCCGCGCCCATGTAGTAGACGAACGGCTTGCCGGGCTCGACCTTGATCAGGACCAGGTAGTTGTCGAAGTCTTGACGCACCTCGACCACACTCTTGGGATCGACCATCAAGGCGATGGCCATCGAGCCCTTCTTCGGGTCCGCGGGCTCCCAGAACGTTACGCGGCCCGGAGCCAAGTCCCTGCGGAACACGCCCGTGCCGCTCGCGCGCTTGCGTTTGGAGATGCCGATGCCGACGATCAACGGACCCGTCTTGTCCGAACTGATTGTCGAGACCATGCGGGTGAAGTTCGTGCCGAGCGGCAGGCTGAAGGTCCGAGTCTCCCAAACCTTGCGATCGACGCCCACTGGCCAGGGCGCGTAGTCGACGCTGAAGGCGGCGACATCTGGGCCGTTCTGGATCACCTTCCAGTCGGACCAGTTGCGCGAGGTCCACAGTTTGTTGTCGGCCCAGATCCCCAAGCCGCCAGCGCCGCGCCCCGTCCCAACGTCGTAGAAATCCACCCCCTCGCCGTGATTGGCGTGCTGATCGCCGGTCCGCAGTTGGCGGTCCATGAACGGCCAACGTACGCTCTTTCCCCAGGCGTCGATGCCCGAACTTGATGGCGGCTCATTTTTCTCCAGCTCACGGCTGTAGATCCGGTGCGCCGTCCGGTCGTTCTCCCAGAGAATGTCGTTGAAGCGGTAGGGCGCGAGCGTCACCGTCGCGCGCGGCGTCTGTTGGACTCCCGTCGGCTTGGCCATGACGGCGGACGAAGCTTGGTCCTGGGTTTGCGCATGCGCCATACCAGTCGCCATGAGCAAGAGGCCGATCACGGAAAGGGATTTGAACATCGGGGCTCCTCTTCAGCCAAGCTGGATACTCCTTGCAGGATCATCTGGCGGCCGGATGTATTGAGAGCGAGAACGGCGCTACGGGCAGTCCTGAACCGCCATACAAATTGACCGGCGGAGATCCCTGCCAGGCGTAGCGGACCATGAAGGAAGTCGGCGCTCTCGGGAGAATGACACTGTCGCCTTCGACCTTGGCCGGCGCGAATTCGCAAACATTCTGCCCGTCGCAAAGCTCGAAGGCGGTCGCGCCAGACGAACCGTAGGCGACCAGCCCTCCGCCGGTATCGGTGAAACGGACGCGAACGCCCTCGGGCGTATGCTCCGCAACCACTGGTGATGGGGCGCTCAAGACCTTCCGAGCATAGGCAAGCCGCAGCATTTCATTGGCAAGCCGCTCGCCGACCTTTTCCTTGTGCGCGGGATGGATGTCGTACGATACGCCCAGGTCGATGAGCACAGCGAGGCCCATTTGAGGATCGTCCACCGCTGCTAGGCGCTGCGCTTCGCGCAATCTCGGCCATTCGCCGTCGGACGGACGAGCCGCTTTCGGTCCGTAGCTCGGCAGTTGAGCGATGACGATCGGGAGTTTGAGATCGCCAAAAAAGGCTCGCCAGGACTGAGCCCAGACACGGATCAAACCGCGATAGGCATCGGCTTCTGACACATTCGACTCGCCCTGATACCAGGCGACGCCCTTCAGAGGGAAACCCTGGAGAGGCGCGATCATCCCGTTCCACATCGTGCTTACGCCCCTCGGCGCTGACCAAGCGACAAACGGTGGCGTTGTTTTCCAATCCAGGCGGCTCCCGGCGGTGCGAAACCGCCACTCGCCCGACAGATCCACTGACGGCGCGTCCGCAAGCGCCAGGGCAAGGTCGCCTCGCCGACCGAGAAAGCCGCCGGATCCACGCTCATCGACTACCCGGACGGCGATAACGTTGCGGCCGGAGACGAGGGCTCCTGGCGGCAGGACGTAGGCCCGGGGTTCGCCAGCCAAAACGGTTGCCCCCACAACCCGGCCATTCACCCACACCTGATCGCGTTCATCTATCTGGCCCAGCTTAAGAATAGCGGATCGGCCAGCTTGATCCGACGTCAGCGTTAAAGTGCGTCGAAACCAGACGATGCCGTCGTAGCTCCTCAGCGAGGCGACACCAGACCGCTCCCAGGCGCCGGGAAGGGTTATGGTTGGCCAATTGCTGTCGTCGTGATCAGGACGGGACGACGCCGATGCGCTCCGATCAATGGTAGACGCCCAGGCATCCGTGGCGGCGGCGACCTGCGCGGTAGCGGCTGCGGGGTCTTGCCCATACGCCGCCAGAAGACGCGTTTTGTCCCCATAGTCCGCAAGGTTCTCGAGAGCAGCTGGCGGTATCCAGTCCTCGATCGAAGCCCCTCCCCACGAGGCCTGGATAAGACCGATCGGCGCGTCGACACCTGCCGCCACCAGGTTACGGGCCATATGCCAGCAGGCCGCCGAAAAGCCAGGTAGGCTATCGGGACCTGCCGGGGCCCAGCCGATGTCGGCCGTGAGATCACGCGCGGGTGTCGCCAGGCTCGTCCGCCGTATCTTGAGAATACGGACCGGTTCACCCTCGCCTTCTTCAGCGGTGCGGCGCGGATAGGAAGTATCGCTAACGGCAAGGTCCATGTTCGACTGGCCTGAACACAGAAAGACGTCTCCGGTGACGACATCCGTGCGGCGCAGCGATCCTCCGGTGGAATCGACGACCTCCAGGTCTCCCTGAAACGATGCGATCGCCGGCAGCGTCGCCACCCATCTCCCATCCGGCTGCGCCGACGCATCAACAGCATGACCGCCATATCGCACCGAGATCGTCGCCCCTGGGGGCCCAAGACCGCTGATCGCGATCGGGCGGTTTCGCTGAAGCACCATGTGATCGGTGAACAGAGCGGGGAGCTTAAGGGGCTCCGCCGCAGCGACGCCTGCGCAAGCCAGCAGCATGGCTACGCCGCCCATCGACGATCGTCGGTCCATCCGGGCTTCCTCCCGAGGGGGTTCGCCCCCTGCTTGTGCGCCTTTTGTTGAAAGCACTATGTCCAGAAAGACACCGGTGTCAAAGCTCTTCCAGCTTCCTTTTCTTATGGTTTAGCTTCGTCTTACTCCGACGTAACAACGATACTTTGGCTGACGCCGGTGTCTTAGCCTCCGTTACTGCTCTCGGGGGCGCGCTCAAAGTCGCCCGGGTGGGAGGTTTTCTATGAGGCGAAGGGAGGACCATCAGGTCTAGAGGAAGCCTATCGACAGTCTAGCAGCGGCTGTGAGAGGCGGCTCGCCGTTCTCCGCGCCCCTTGGCGCCGCTACGGTCCGCTTTTCGCGTACACGCTCCGCCATGGCAACGAAGGCATCTCAAGCGAGCAGCCCAACAGCGGACCTTCCGAACGGAAGCGATGATTCAGGAACAGAAAGTCGCGCTGCGGCGGCGACCAGCGCTTTGACCAGCTTGAAGTTGAACGCCCGTCGCGCGGCTCCTCATGCTGGAAGGACCAACCTCTAGCCCCTGCGACGAACTAATTTCCGCTCCGGGCGTGCGCGGGAAACTCCAGAAACGTCCAGGAACTTCCGGAATCTTGGCGCCCCCTGTCGGACGAAACTGATATCTACAAGTACGCCATTGTACTCCAGAGGATCCCTCGCAGTGACAAGGGCAAGAAACGCGGTCCTCGCATGCCTAAAAGCTTAGGTGATACTACTCCTTCGAGCGCCGTTCGCATACCCGGCGGTAGAAAGGTCGCCCCCTAACGCCCCGGTATCACCGACCACGCCGCCCGATCGAAATGGCCATCGGCATGGTGGACCACACCTAGGTGTTCCGCTCGAGCAGTGTCTTGAGGTTGGACCGGACCTGCTGCGCCATCGTGGCCTCCGACACGGCTCGGAGGCCGGCAAGGCCCCAGACCGCGGCGCCGACATCCAACGGCGAAGTCGGCCGCCGATCGATCTTCGTGAATGGGCCGTCCGTCTCGGTCAGCAACCGTTCGATTGGTAGGGTCGCCACGAGGGCGCGCTGCTTTTCCCCCTCCAGCATCGCCGCATTGACCGAGAAGTAGCAGCCGAGGTCGACCGCCCGTCGCGCCTCGGCCACACTCCCCGTGAACCAGTGAAGCACCGCACTGCCTCGCGAAGGCGGCATATGGCGCTCGATCATGTCGAGAACGGTCTTTGCCGACCGGACGCTGTGGATGGTCAGCACCTTGTCGCCGGAGGCCGCACACCGCTTCAACACGTGCTCGAAGACCTGCTTCTGCGTGTCGAACGAGGGGTAGTAACGCGGCCCCGCGTCCAGGCCGACCTCACCCACGTAGCGTGTCTGCGGCAGAAGTTCTTCCCACAGCCCCACCTCGTGCGCGCGGTCGGCGACGAGCTGCGGATGCAGACCCAGGGCCGCGCGCACATGGCGGGTCTCGCCGGCAAGAGCGTGGTTGCGCGACCAAGCCTTCGGGGTCGTGGTGACGGTCAGGGTGAACACGCCCGCCTCGTCGCAGCGGCGGACGAGCGCGGGGAAATCTGGATAGAGATCCAGATGGCAATGGAAGTCGACGAGCCCGGAGACCATCGCCCTTTCTAATCCGGCGCGGTCTGCACGCCAGCCAACAATCGTCCCACCTCTTCCAATCCGCGACGATAGACGCCAGCCAGGGCGGCCTGGTTGGCCGGAGCGTCCGACAGCGGCCCGGGCTTGTGGATCAGGATCTTGGCAAGGTCCGGGCGCTCGGCCAGCCTGGCAATAGCCACCTGGAAGGACCGGACCTGCTGGCCTTCGGCCTTGCGGGTGCTGAGCACCTGGGCCTTGAGGTCGGGGACGCTGTAGACCGTGGTGTCCTGCCCAAGGAGCGAGGCCCGGCGGATAAGGCAGGGCAGACAGAACCCGCAGTGGCCTTGGGGGAGCTTCTTCCACCTCCCCTTCGACGGCGACGAGCACGACAGCGACGCGGGCGCCAGGGTCTTCAACAGCGATCCGTCCAGGCAGGCCGACGCCATCTCGCCCTTAGTCTTATCCCAGTACGGATTGGCGACCGACCCGTTGATCCCCAAGGCGCCGAGCAACTCGTTCCACCGGGCCATATAGAACGGATGGGTGGTGCGCGTACTCAAGGCGCCCAGGCGGAGCCGGTCGAGCGGGACGTTGAGCGCGATCAGGCCGTTTTCGGGGACCTTCAGCTGGAAACCGCCAGGCAGCGCCGTACCGGCCGCGACGCCGAGCGAGAAGAACAAGAACGAGCGGCCCCGCGTGGTCTCCTCGGAGGCGACGCCGTCGGCGATCCCGCTCTTGAAGGCCATCCACACCCGAAGCCGCGCGAATGTCGACTTCGGGAACGCCGCCTTCAGGCCGGAGTAGCAGTCCTCCTGCGACTTGCTGACCAGGCCCTCGCCGGCGTGGCTGACCAGGAGCGGCTTACCACCGGCCTTGAGCGTATCGATCGCCCCGATCAGGCTATCGAGTCCGCCGGAGAAGAGGCTGACCCCATCATAGGCGGGCGGGAGGAGGCTCGGGGGACGCGCGGGTAGGCCCGGGAAATCCTTGGGCCGCCCCCTGAACTGGACGGTCCACCGATCGCCCGTAAGGAAATTCAGGGCGCGATCCAGGATCGCACCGGCCCCACGCCAACGGACGGGGTCACTGACCGGCACGACCAGGCGGATCTCCCGCGTCCAGGAATCCTGGGACTCCGTCTGGCGCGACAGCCGCGTGTCGGCCGCGTGCACGTGGGCGGCGACCACGAGGAGGTCCACGCCCAGTTCGGAAGGCGTCAGGCCGAGATCGCCGAGGTCGGCGATCGCCCGGCCGATGCCGTGGCCCAGCCCCTTGGAGACGGCCAACTGCAGCACCGACAAGCGCTCGTCGCTCGCGGCGGGGATCTCGATCTTGTCGTCGGCGCCGAAGCGACCGACCAGGACGTGGCGGGTCATTGCTCGGCCTCCTGCTCACCGAGGGTCTGGAGAATCTCGAAGGCCGACCGATAGACCTCATCGACGAAACCGCGCACGGCCGGCTCGGTCAGCGACGCGATATCGACATTGGCGGCGCTGACCGCGTCGCTGACCCCGCGCTGGATGAAGTCCTGCAGTTGCGCCTCGACGCTTGCGGCCGCCTTGGGATCGGCCGGCATGCTGATGACCTTGGCCCCCACATCGTTGCAGAGGCGCGCCTCGATGGCGTGGGACACATAGAGCTCGAACACGGTCTGGATCTGCGCGGGCGTCAGGGCGTCGATGTCGGTGATTCCGGCTTCGGCCATGTCGGCGATCGTCTCGATGAAGGCGTCACGTGCGATCCCCTCATCGATCGACCCGCCTTCCGGGCAGATCAGATCGGCCAGGCCGGTGAAGACCTCTTCGATCGGTCGGCCCGCCAGACTCTGTAGATTGAGGGTCCGAAGCGCGGCCTGCACGCCGTTGGCGGCGGCCTCGCGCATGAAGGAGACCAACCCGGCCGCGGACGCCCGCGAGGATCCCATGCGCTGGGCCGCTCGGGCCGAGCCGCCTGAAGATCGCGAAACATAGTCGGAGATCGATCGTCCGAGGCTGCGGCGGTCGGACCCGCCAGACGACGCGAACTTCGTAAAATTGACGCGCGCCGCCCGGAACCTGTCCGGATCGCCGATCCTAGGCGCCGGATGGGCGGCCGGCGCCGGAGGCGGGGCGCCGTCCTGAGGCGTCGCCGGCGGCCCGCCGTCTGGCGGGGTCGCCGGAGGCCCACCATCGCCACCTGCACCGGCGGCGCCGTCATTGAGCCAATCGGGCACGAGCGGCGTACCGCCACCGGTCCCGGAGAAGGGCGTGGAAGTTCCCATCAGCGCGCCCCCGTCCGTGTGCGGACCACCGCCGCCGCCGTCGTCTTCAAGGTCGGGGATTTCGACCCAGCCCAGCGGTCGACCAGCCTGTCGAACCGCGCCAGTTGGGCCGGCTCCTTGAGGACGCCTTCCCAGCCCTTCACCACCCACGGTCCGCAAGCGTCACCTGGTAAGCCATCGAGAAAGTCCACGAGGTTGGACTGCAGTTCGGGATGGGCCTTGACCAGGACGCCCAGCCCGTCGACGCCGGACGGCGCGACCTTGAACTCCCCGCCGCTCATGATGCGTCCCCGCAGTTCCTCGAAGACTTGGCCCGCTTCTGGAACGGCCAATTCCTTGAGAGCGCTCTCCATTCCCTGCACGGCGAGCTTGGCGCCCATCAGCTTGTCGACGACGCCGACGAGACGGCCCAGGACGGAGGTGGCGCCGAAGTAGTCCTTCCGGTCCTTGGTGACGAACAGATAGGGCCGCATATCGACTTGGCCTAGGTCCGGCTTCAGGCCGGCCCAGGCTTTCACGGCGTCGGAGGACTTCCACTCGGTGAGCACCGCGTTGTCGGGTGGTGCTTCCTCGCGTGCGTCGGCTTTGGCGGCCCCCTTCCCTTTCGGCTTCGTCCCCTCGGCCTCCTGATCGCGCCAGGCCTCCAAGTCCGCAAGGTCGCGGCAGCGTCCTTCTGGATCGCGCGCCGCCGCGCTGGCGATCTGATCGAACAGCCGGACGATGAAACGTTCGGCCAGCATCAGCTTGGCCAGGATGGGCAGAGAGACATCCTCGCCGAAGCCGCGCTCCACGGCCATCTGGTGGCGCAGGAGCATGGCGTTGAGGAATCGCTTGATCTGGCGGGGGTTGCCCTGCGTCCCACTGGCGAGGATCGGACCGAGCTGATCGCTGAGGATGAGCCCGTTCTGGGCCTTGTCCGCATCGTCCCTCAGGGCCTCCCGCACGGTCGCGCTGTCGAGGCCGGCCGCTCGCCAGGGCTGCTTTAGGACCTTTCGCGCGGCGGCCACGAGCCGCTTGAAGGATGCATTGTCCTCCCCGAGTTCGGCGCCGACGAGCAGGAGCGTGACGTAGATGCGCGTCTCGCTCTCGCCCAGGGCCGGCACCCGCACCGGGACCTGGATGAGTTTCTCCAGGTAGTTGCGCGCATAGTCTCGCGGACCGGTGCTGTCGGGCAGGTCCGGGAAGTGCTTGCGCACCGAGTATTCGATCATCGCCTCGTCGGCGGCGACGATGAACGCCGTCCGCTCGGTAAAGACGAACAGGCGGATGGCTTCGAGCGTCTCGATGGCCGTTTCCGGAAGGCAGCGATCCAGGTCATCGACGAGCACGACCAGCTGCTTGACGCCGGCCTTGTCGAGCAGCTTGGAGAACTCCTTGCGGAACGCGTCGATCTCCTCGGGGACGCTCTTGGATTCTCCGGGTTTGATGAGCCCGGAAACCCCTTCGATTGCCTTGTCGAGGTTCTCCTGGGTCGCCAGCTTCGTCGGATCGGCCACCATGGCCTTCAGGGTCCCAACAATGGCGCCGATCTGGTCCGGGGTGGGGATGCCCGTCAGCGCCGTCAGCGCCAGGCCGCCGCCGTGACGGGCGATCTTGAGCCAGTCGATCCGCTTGAAGACATCCTTGACCGCGTCGGCGGTCTTGGTCAGAGCCGGCCGCGCTTCCACCAGCCCCGTGACGATGCCCTCGATCAGCGCGATCTTGGCGTCCTCGAACCCTTGAAAGCGCCAGCCGTTGAACTTGATGCAGAGCACGTCGTCGCTGTCGGAGAGCCCCGCCTCGATCATCTCCAGGACGCTGGACTTGCCCGCCCCCCAATCGCCGTGAATGCCGATCGTCACGGGCTTGTCGGGTCGCTCACGCAGGAGCGCGATGACAGTCTTGGCGATCCCCTCATTGTTGAGGAGGTCGATCCTGGTTTCATTGTCGGTGAGGACCACGCTCAACCTCGGTGCGACTCAGACTTAGCCGCACAGTATAGGTTGCCGATCCACCATCGTCTGCGACCTTGACCATAGCTCGCCGAACGTCGTTGCAGGTTTTTGACGCCGTTCCCTTGCACTGTCGCCAGGCCACCCCCATCATTGAGCCAACGCCGTCCTCGTCGGCGTGGCCGCTGCCCTGGCGAAGAGCCCGCGCTCAACGAACCCTCTAAGACCTTGCCTCCCACGGACCTCATCATGGCCGGCAGGCACGAGCAGCGCGTACCGCCACGGCCGATGAAGGATTCGCGATATGTATTCCACCCTCGACCGCGCCAAGAAGCGCGCCAAGGACCTCAAGCGCGTCTTCGATGACAGCGGGTTCCTGTTCCCTCTAAATCTTTGCCAAGCGGCCGTAGCCCAGGCGGGCGGCTTTCGAGACTGGAGAGACCTCCAGCAGTCGATCGGCGGGCCGGTGCGCGTCCATGCCGACGCCGACTACCGGCGGCGCCTGTTGGCCGCCCTGCCCTGGCCCTGCCATGCGCCTGTGCGTGCGTGGCTCGACAAGGAACCCACCTTCGACACCTTTGACGCTGGCGGCCCCCGGTTCTGGTACCGCGACGCCTATGCGTTCCTCAGTCCATCGATGCGTCTGCAGCGGCGCCGCCCGCTCCTGCGCCCCGGCTCGGGCGAGGGGCAGCAGATGAGAGACAATCTCGTCACCGACCTGCTGCTCTTTATGCACCCCGGCGTGCCACGCTTCCCGCTCGTGGATCCGATCACCCTGGACTTGGTCTATGAGGGGAAGTTCGAGGCCACGTTCGCCACGCGCATCGGCCACCCTCGGTTCCAGCAGGAATTCGATCGCCTCGTCGCCGACGGCGTCCTGGCCTGGGATGGCAAGGCCGTGCGCATCCGGCCGGTCGATATCGACGAGCTGCGCGAGGAGGTCATAGGCGACCGGATGCATCTTGCCGAGCACTGGGCCTCGGACCCCGCGCATCTGAAGGAGTTCACCGGGCGCTTGCGCGAAACCTTGGCGGTGATCGGCGTCGACGACGCCTGGCGGGTCGCCGACGCCATCGCGCAACAAGGGTCGAGGGCCTATGTGACCGGCTCCGGCGCGACCTTGACCCTACTGACCGAACTGGCGCGTGAGGGACGGCTGGACACCTTTGCCCGGGTCGTCGGTCTATTCGCCGCCCTGTTCCCGAAGAATATCGGCTTCCTGCGCGAGCAGGTCCCGGCGAAAGTCCACGCCAACGTGCTCGCCCCCGCCACGAACAACGATGCGCGTCGCTTGATGGCCTGGACCCAGGGTACGCCCGATTGGGCCGACCGCCTCAAGGAAGCGGTCGGCTCGCCGCCCCGGTTCGTGGCCACGATTGAGGAAATGATCGACACGCTGTCTCGTCGGGCCGCCTAGCCGGTTACCGCATCACGGCAGAGGGCAATGCCCCGTGCCTCGTCCGCTGTCTCATCGGAGGCTTCCTCGCGCCGCCGCCCAAAGCGGCGGCGCGAGGGGCCAAGGCCCCGCCGCCCGTCTTGCCCTGGGCGCCTATTCAACGCGACAGGAAGACATGCACCTCCGCGCGGCCGGTCTCGACGGTGAAGACCTCGCCGTTCAGCTCAAGGTCCCGGGCCATGGCCTCGTAATCGATGTAGAGCCGCAGAGCCTCGGGGACCTCTATGGTCTCCTCGGTGCGCGACTGGCAGTAGTCCGCCAAGCTCTCGAAGACGCCAAGATAGCCCTCCTCCAAAGCCTCCCCGGCCTGCTCCAGATCGCCCCCGAAATTGGCCGCCGCCAGGGCGCCCAGCCGCCCATGGGCGCGCAGGAAGGCGGCGGTCTCCACCACCTTGGCCATCGGCGTGTATTCGGAAAGCTCCACCCCGCCGAAGTCCTCGAAATCGTGGATCGCATACTCTTCAGCCATCGGCTCGGGGGAGGCCGCCAACATCTGCGCCACCGCGTTGAGCACGGCTTCAAGATCGTCGCCGACGTCGATCCAGGCGCCATGCAGGCGGCCGGAATTATAGGCGGCAAGGCAGGCGACATAGATGCGGGGCTCAAGGATTTCAGCAGCTTGTCCCATGGTCCTCATCCTCAAGGCAGGGGTTCGACATCGAACCCTTGCCCCTCGGCGAGAGCGGGGGTGCAAGCGGAGGGGCGGCTTCGCGGGGACCCGGCTGCAGGACCGAAGGTCCGAAGGTGGGCGGAAGCCGATCCGAAGCGCGCTGGGGGCGGCGCCCCAAGCCTAGGCGTTGCGGCGATCATCCGGCGATATCGCTCAGGTGACGGATATCCCCTCTTTGGGACCTCCTTGGTGTTGGCTTACGCCCGGGCGGCCACTCCACGTCCCGGCCGCCGATCTTTTCCCGCGCGCCGGCTCTGCAACGGGATTTGGCCAGGCGCACAACTCATGGGTTAGGCTCAAGCGAGGCAGTGACTCGGTTAGAGGGCATGAAAAAATGACGTTGCTGTGCCCCGACTGCTTTGGGAACAAGGGCCTGAGCCGGCGGATCGCGGAGACCCGCCCTCGATATGACGAAGGGCAATGCACCTTCCATCCGCGACGAAAGGGCGTCCCGATCGAGGCCGTGGCCGAGCTGGTGGATGTCGTTTTCCGGGCCAACTACACCTACGCCGGCGCCGACTACGTTGAATATGATCCCGAGGAGCCGGGCGACTATCAGGCGCGAGGCGCGGACCTCGCCGATACGGTCCAGGAACTCGCCGAAGCCGACGATGACGAGGTCAACCAGGCCTTGGTGGCTCAACTGATCGAGGACGACTTCTACCTCCCCCAACGCGGTGAGGATCCGTTCTACGACGACGACTTCCGGTACGAACGGATCGATGGCGACGGTGGCCATGGCGTTCTGTGGGAACGCTTCTGCCAGATCGTCACCTACGAGCAGCGCTTCCTGAACAGCGAGGTCGCCGACCTTCTGAGCGAGATTTTCAAGCACATCCACTTGCAGCGAGCCCTCGATCGCCGGCCGCCGGTCAGGGTCATCTCCACCACGGACGACCTGAAAATCCATCGGGCCCGGCTAGTGACCGACGCGGACCTGACGGCGATCGCCAAGGACCCGCACGGACAGTTGGGGCCTCCGCCGAGGCGTCTGGGGAAGTCCAATCGAATGAACCCAGCCGGTATCCCGGCCTTCTACGGCGCGCTCGATCTGAAGACCTGCGTGGCCGAACTGCGCCCGAGCGTCGGCGCCAAGGTCGCCTATGGAAGCTTCCGTCCAGCCCGCGACCTGGTCGTGCTCGACACGACGCTGTTTTCCGCGCCGCCCAAGGAGCTGAACCTTTTCGCCGCCGATCACGTCCGTCGCCTGGCGCAATGGCGGTTCATGCAGCGGTTCATGTTCGAGATCGCCAAGCCGATATCGCCGAGCGACGAGCCGTTCGACTACGTGCCTACCCAGATCGTCGCCGAGTACCTGAACAAGATCCATCAGGTCCGGATCGGCCGCGGCAGGCGCCCGATCGACGGGATCATCTACCGGTCGGCGCAGCGTCCGCAGGGCGGGGTCAATATCGTGCTGATGGGCGATGCGGGCCGGATCGAGCCGATCGCGTCTGAAAGCTCGGCAACGGAGCGTCGTAAGCCCAAGGGTGTTTGGCGCACCCAGGGGCTGGCCCTGGTTCAAGAGCTCGGTCAGGGCATGGCGTCGGGCGGCGACCGCGCCGCGCCTTCTCCCGCAGGTCTTCGCCTTATCCCCGAGAGCCTGGAGAGCATCGAGATCGAGGCGGCCGAGTACCTGCCTACGGATCCGACACCGGCGCGGTTCTGGCCCGCGGACGAGACCGCCGACGGCGACAGTGACGAGGATTGGCCGTTCTAGGCAAGGAGGCCCGAACGTGGAAGATGCCGTCACGCAGATCGGGGACACGCCGAGCGCTGGCCCCTGGACTTACTTCGTGGATGAGAGCGGCAATAGCGGCGACCTCACGCGCCCGGGCGCCAGCTTCACCTTCGATGGCCAAGAGGTGTTCACCCTGGCCGCGGTCGGCGTGCAGGCCCCTGCCCTGCTGGAGGACCTGCTGGTCCGGCTCAAGGCTCAACACCGCGTTCAGGCTGGCGAGCTGAAATTCGATTCAGTTCGGAAAAAGCCACGCTTCATCGCGGACCTGATGAGCGGGCTGGCCGATCTTGATGCGCGGGTCCTCTGTGAAGTCGTCGACAAACGTTACTTCATCGGAGCCCATATCGTCTCCACCCTGGTCCTGCCGCCGATCCCTGGCCGCAATGTCGATGACCCGCAGGAACACTATGTCCGGTATCGGTTCGCTGAGTACCTGTCCGGCGCCCCGACCGTGGTGTTCCGGGCATTCGTCGACGCCTGTCTGGCGCCATCGGGACCGGCGATCACGGCGGTGTTCGACGCCATCCTGGCATGGCTGGATTCGCGCCACACCGGCGAGGTGGCGCTCGCCCTTCGCCACGCGACGAGCCTTGGTCGCGACGAATTCCAAGATGACGGACCCGACGATCCGGAAACTCAATCGCGATGGCTGCCGATACCGGACCCTTCGCTGACGGGTCAAAAGTTGTGGATCCTCCCCAACCTGTCCTCGTTCACGAACCTCTACGCCCGCATAAACCTGGCCCACAGCCGCGCTCTGGCCGAGGTGGTCTTGGTCCACGACGAACAGCGCTACTACGCCCACGTGCTGGAGACCAATAAGGCGCTCGCCGAGCGCCTGAGCGATCAATCGCCGATGCGCGGCCTGGTCAATGCGGACTGGGTGCTGGACGAGCCGGCCCAACTCGTCTTCGCGCGCTCCCACGAACAGCCGGGCGTCCAAGCCGCCGACGTTCTCGCCGGCTTCCTGATGCACTATGTCCGCAACAAGTTGTTCCGCTCCAGCCCGACGCCCCCCGAGATGCGCACGGCCTTCTTCGCGCTCGATGAGCTTGGCCCGCCGCCGCATGGGTCAGCGATAAACTTCGTGCTGGCCGAGCCCTCCACCCGGCGCCTTGGCCTGGTTCCACGAATGGACCCGTGGATCCAGTCCGGCGCCTTCCCCCGACGCCCCCGTTAGCCTTCCGGCCCTGGCCACCTTGGAGTTTCGATGTCGAACCAACTCCGTTACCTGGACACCAGAGCGTTCGGAGCCCTGCTGGCCGAATTGCGCCTGACACGCACGGTCTTCCAAGATGGCGTCCTTCTGGAACGCGCGGGTGCCGTATGCCGGATCCGACACCGGAGCTCGTAGGTGTCTTATCCCTCAACGCAGGATGCGCACAGAACATCCGCGTTGCGAAAATCCACGGAACCCCACACAACAACAACTTCCCTCCCCAACTCGGGGAACACCGCCGGAGAGTTCATGCATGTGGGCCGAAGAGCGTCAGCAGCAGATTCTGACCTTGCTCAACAGCCATTCCCGGGTCGAGGCCGACGCCCTGGCCGCGCGATTGAACGTCTCACGCGAAACCATACGCCGTGATCTCAAGCAACTTGAGGCGGCAGGGCTGATCCGGCGCACGCACGGCGGGGCGCTAGTCGGTCCATCGATCAGCGAGCAGCCCTTCCGGGACCGTTTGGTCGCGCGCATCGCGGAGAAGGAGGCGATCGCCGCGGCGGCGGTCGACCAGGTCAAGCCCGGTGACTGCTGCTTCATCGACGCAGGCTCAACGACCAGCGCCTTCGCCAAGGCTCTGGCCAGCGTCGAAGGCGTGTCGGTGATCACCAATTCCCTGGACGTGGCTGTCGCCCTGCGCACCTCGCCGGCGGCCAATATCGAGGTCCTCCTGCTGGGCGGCTCGGTCGGCCGCGAAGCGCCGGCCACCTATGGGGTGATGGCCATCGAGCAGGCTGGGCAACTGCGCGCGGACCTGGCTTTCATCTCGCCGGTCGGCATCGATCCTGTGGCCGGCGCCAGCTATTTCGACTTGGCCGAGGCCGACATGGCGCGGATCATGCTCAAGCATGCGCGGCGACGCGTGGTGCTGGCCGACGCCAGCAAATGCAACGTCGTCAGCCGCATGGTGATCTGCCCCTGCTCCGACATCGACGTCCTGATCAGCGACCTGGCCGATCCGGTCCCATTTCGTCAGGCCGGCGTCGGCGAGGTCATCCAGGCGCGCCCGATTCAGTCGGGCCAAGCGGTCTCGAAATCGCGCAGGCGTTCGTAGGCCGCCGCCATCTGCAGCACGCCAAGGTCGTCGTAATGATGGCCTACGATCTGTAGCCCGATCGGCATGCCGTTGCCGGGATCAAAGCCGCAATTGACCGAGATCGCCGGGTTGCCGGTCTGGTTCCAGACCGGCGTGTAGAGGGTGTTGGGCTCGCCGGGCTTGGAAGCTTGTAGTGCCTCGGCCGGGAAGGCGCTGAACGCCGACACCGGCGAAATCAGATAGTCGTACTCGGCCATCTGCCCCAGGACCCGCGCTTTCGTCGCCTCCAGCCGATCCATCGAGGCGCCGACGTCGATGGCCGAATAGCCGCCGATCTTGTCGAACCAAGCCGAGAAATGGTCGGGCACGAAAGCCTTGGCTGCTTGTGGCAGCCGGCTGAACTCGTTGTAGCCGCGGATCAGGAAGAGAACGCCGACGATCTCCATGAAGTCGGCCCCGACTACAGACGGCAGGCGCGCAACATGTGCGCCGGCGGCCGCGAACTGGGCGGCAGCCCGCTCGATCGCCTCAGCCACGGCCGGCTCCGGCGGCTGGCCGCTGTCGCCTTCCAGGATCAAGCCGATCCGCACGCCCTTCAGGTCTCGATCTAGCCGCTCGTGATAGCGGGTTGGATCAGGCGGCAGGGAGCCGTAGTCACGGCGATCGGGTTCCGCCAAAGCTGTCAGCAGCAGCGCATTGTCGGCCACGGTCCGGGTGATCGGTCCGGCCGACCGCACCGGGCTGGGCGGAAGGTGGGGAATACGGCCCTGGGTCGGCTTGAAGCCAACCAGACCGCAAAGCCCAGCAGGAATGCGAACCGAACCGCCGATGTCGGAACCCACCGCCAGCGGACCGCAGCGCGCCGCGATCGAAGCCGAGGCCCCGCTGCTGGAGCCGCCGGGGTTGAAGGCCAGGTTCCAGGGATTGCGCGTCACGCCATAGGCGCTGCTGACGCCCGAGGCCAGCAAGCCAAAGTCGGGCATGGTGGTCTTGGCGAAGACGATGGCGCCGGCTTCCTTGACCCGCGCGGTCGGCGGGGCGTCGTAGCCGCTAGGCTTGCCGCCCGCGTTGGCCTTCAGGCCCCGCAACATCGGGCGGCTGGCCTCGGCGATACTGTCCTTGATAGTGATCGGCACGCCGTCAAGCAGACCCTTGGGCCGCCCCTGGGCCCAGCGCGCCTCGGACGCCCGCGCCTCGGCCAACGCCGCCTCGGGATCGATGAAGACCAGGGCGTTGAGGGCCGGATTGACCTTGTCGACCCGCTCCAGGACCGAGGCCATTACGACCACAGGGGAAAGTTGCCTCCCGGCATAGGCGCGCAACATCTGCGTCGCGGTGAGTTCGAAGGGGTCCTGGGTCACGTTCGCCTCGCTCGTTGGGTGCTCAAAACGCTAGCTATCGCGGCGAAGGTTGTAAATGTGGGTTTTTGTGTTGATATGTGTGGACACGATCATTTTGTTCGTGATGACTGGATCAGGTCAGATTCATCCCCTTCCAGGCGCCCCGAATGACGACAGCGACCGGCACATCGACACTCAGCCTCGCTTTGGAGCAGTTGCGCCCGCTGCGTGAGACGATCTGGAGCGCCCAGCCGGCCAGCTATCCCAACACGCTGCCCAGCCACACCGGCCTAGACGCCGCCAGCTATGTGCTGACAGCTCCCGACCAGATACCGCTCTTCCTCAAGCTCTATCATCCCGGTGCGCTGGGCTTCGACTTCGTCCAGGCCAGCCAAGCGGCGAGCCAAGCTGGCGGACTAGGGATCGGGCCGACCCTGCTGGCCGCCGACGCCGTGCTGGGCGCTATGCTTTTCGATTATCGCGCCCCCCCCTGGCGCACCGCTTCGGGGGTTGATTTCGACACTCCCACCCTGACCGCCGAGACCGCGCGGCTGCTGCGGCGCTGGCACCAGTCCGCGCCGCTGGACACCAACGCCCCCTCCTCAACCGACTGGGCCGAGCGGATCGAAGCCGTCTTCGGTCAGCGCCTGGCGCAGGTGATGCCGGCCTGGGGCGCGCTCAGGGTCTGGACGGGCCGGATCGCCCAAGCCCTGGCCGCCGCCGGCCAGGACATCGTTCCGCTGCACGGCGAAATCTATATGTCCAACCTCCTGATCGGGCCGAACGGCGGCTTGGCTCTGGTGGATTTCGACCATGCGGCCAACGGCGAGGCCTTCGCCGACCTGGGCGCGCTGGCCTTGGACGTCTGCGACTTCGATCGCGACTACGATCAGCTTGTGGAGGCTTATGCGGGCCAGGTCCGGCGCGATCTGGTCGCGCGCACCAAGCTCCATGCCATCCTGGAGGACTTCCGCTGGGGGTGCCTGATGCTGCTCCAGCACCAGGACCGCCAGCGCCGTAGCGTATCGGACCTGCTGGGTTATGGACGCATGCGCCTGAGCCGATGCCTGGTCAACCTGCAGGCCTTTGACGTCGCCACCCTGATGGGAGACCTGTGATGAGCGCGGCGACCCCATGGGGCCAAGGCTCCAGCATCCAGGAGCACAAGATCGAGACCGTGCTGGAAGCTTTTGGCTGGTCCGGTCCGCAAGTATCCTATCGCCGCCTGGCCTTGGGCATCACCAACCTCAACTGGCTGGCGCATCGGGGCGAGCGCACCGTGTTCATCAAGCTTTTCGGCGACAACACCGACAGCTTCATCAATCGCCGGGCGTCGGGCGCGGCCTCTCGCATCGCCGGCGAGATGGGTGTGGGTCCGCGCCTGCTGGCCAGTTTCGAGCAGCCGGGCGCGGAGGTCTATGACTTCCTCCAAGGGTTCCGCAACGCCAGCACCGACGATCTGCTGAGGCCCGAGGTTCGCAAGGCCCTGATGGCCAACTACCGCACCATGCATGGCGCGCCGCTGATCGGCGAGACCCGCTCGGCTTTCGCCCAGCTTGACCATCGCCTGGCCTTGGCGCGCGAACATGGCGCGGTCATGCCTCGTGACCTGGAGCACCTGCTCTGGCAATGCGACCGCGCGCGCCAGGCGGTGGAGCAGACCAGCCCCCCCTTGGCCGTTTGCCACAACGACAGCTACGCGGCCAATTTCATGATCAACGACGCGGGCGATGTGCGCGTCATCGACTGGGAATACGCCGCCAACAACGATCCGGCCTGGGATCTTGCCATGATTTCCATGGGCCATATCGGCGTGGACCAGACCGCTGAACTGGTGACCGACTACCAAGGTCGGCCTGACGCGGCTCTGACCGCGCGCGTCCACCTCTATGGTCCGGTCGTCTGCGTGTCTTGGGCGCTGTGGGCGACGCTGCAGTCGAAGGTCTCCTCGATCCCCTTCGACTTCCACAAATACTCGAAATTCCTTTGCCAGCTGGGCCGCGCCCGCCTGCGCGATCCGGCCTGGGAGGCCGCGCTTTGGACGCTCTGAAGACCTTTGATATGACCGGCCTGGAAGACCACTACGACGCCTTCGTCCGCGCCGCCCAAGCCGCCGCCGACGCGGCCGCGGCCGTGGTGCGTCCTCATTTTCGCACATCCTTGGCCAGCGACAGCAAGTCCGACGAGAGCCCGGTGACCATCGCCGACCGCGACGCCGAACGTGCGATCCGGGGGGTGCTCGAAGCGGCGTTTCCCGACCATGGCCTGATCGGCGAGGAGCACGGCGTGCAGCGCCCCGACGCTCGCCTGCGCTGGGTCATCGACCCCATCGACGGCACGCGCGCCTTCATCACCGGCCGGCCGGTGTTTGGCACCTTGATCGCGCTGCTCGATGGCGAAACGCCGATCCTGGGTCTGATCGACCAGCCCATCACGGGTGAGCGCTGGCTGGGCCTGGCGGGCCGATCGACCCTGTTTTCCGGCCCGTTCGGCGGGCGCGCCGGCGTGCGCGCCTGCCCCAATCTTGACCAGGCGGAGATGTCCTGCACCGCGCCAGACATGGTCGCCGGCGCCGAAGGCCCTGGTTGGGAGCGGCTGGCGGCCGCCACCCGCCGGGTCTCCTGGGGTGGAGATTGCTACGCCTACGGCCTGCTGGCCTTGGGCCACATCGACATCATCGCCGAAGGCGGACTCAAGCCCTGGGACTGGGCGGCGCTGGCGCCCGTTATCGAAGGCGCGGGCGGCCGCATCACCGATTGGGCCGGCCAGCCGCTGCGCCTGGACGGCGATGGCCGCGTGCTGGCCGTCGGCGATGCCGCGCTTTTGCCTGCGGCGATCAGCCTTCTGAACAAATAATCAACATATCGGTCACAAACCCACAAAATTACCCAAACCAAGGAGATTGAAGCCGCACCACCCAGTATAACGAAGATGCAGATGATCCAAGATCATCATCACTTTCGTCGGGAGCGCGACATGTTTGGCATTGAGGGGGATTTCGACCGCGACGTTTTTAGAAAAAAGCGCCGCACAGCTTGCTTTTTACTTGCAGTAAGCGCGACCGCAATTTCCACGTCGCTCGCGAACGCACAGGACGCAGCCGGACCCGAAACCGTCGGCGAAGTGATCGTCACCGCCCAGAAGCGCGAACAGAAGCTGATCGACGTGCCGATCTCGATCGCGGCGATCTCGTCGGACTCCCTGGCCAAGAGCAATGTCACCGAACTGGGCGCGCTGCAGACCCTGGTGCCCAACTTCCAGGTCAGCGACAACGTCTCGGTCCGCACGGTCTATATCCGCGGCGTGGGCGGTGGCGGCCGCACCGTGGCCTTCGACACGCGCACGGGCATCTATCTGGACGGCGTCTATATCGGCCAGCCGATGGCCGCGGACGCCGTGCTGACCAACCTCGAACGCGTCGAGGTGCTGCGCGGGCCTCAAGGTTACCTTTACGGTCAGAACACCGTCTCGGGCGCGGTCAACCTGGTGACCAAGGCGCCCTCCAACACCGTCGAGGGCAAGATCGTCGGTTCGTACGGCAACAAGGATGACGTCAAGCTGATCGGCGCGACCAACCTGCCACTGGTCGAGGACAAGGTCTTCCTGCGCCTCGGCGCCTCTTACGAAAACCGCGACGGCTTCATCCACAACGTCACGCTCGACAAGAACGTCGATGACCTCAACACCTATGGCGGCCGCGCCCAGCTGCGCATTGTCCCCAACGAGAAGCTGAAGATCGACCTGTCGGCCGACTATTCGCGCCAGCTGTCGCACAAGGTCAACGGCGAGGCGCGCTCGGACACCTTCAACACCGGCGGCACGCCCGCCGCGCCGGCCGACCAGCCGTTCGTCACCGACGACGACTATCCCGAGCGTGATCTGAACCGTAACTGGGGCCTGGCCATGACGGTCAACTATGACCTGGGTCCGGTCACGGCCACCTCAATCACCGGCTATCGCAACGCCTACCGCAACTGGAACGTGGACCTAGACCACGGCCCGTTGGATTTCGCGATCTTCAACTACTACGACACCTACAAGACCATCAGCCAGGAACTGCGCTTCACCGACAACGGCGGCGGCAAGCTGCACTACGTGGCCGGCCTGTTCTTCCTCAACAACAAGGGCGATAACGACCGCAACCTGACCTACAGCAGCCTGGCCCCGCTGCTGGGCGTGCCGGCCAACTCCAAGATCCGCACCAATCCGTCGGTGAACAACTCCACCTACGCGGCTTTCGCGGCGGTCGACTACGAATTCCTGCCGGGCCTGACCCTGAACACCGGCCTGCGCTTCAACTACGAAACCAAGAAGCTGACGATCAACCAGACGTCGGACATCGGCCCGCCGATCACCAATCTGGCGGTGATCTCCGGCTACCACGACAGCATGGACGAAAGCTCTCTGTCGCCCAGCCTGGGCCTGACCTGGAAGCCCGAACGCGACACCACGATCTACGCCAAATATGCCCGGGGCGTGAAATCCGGCGGTTTCAACGCCGACTATCTGACAACAACGCAGCTCAACGGCGACCTTCACCTGGGCAAGGAAACGGTCGACAGCTACGAGACGGGGGTCAAGTACCGCACCCCTGGCCGGATGGTGACGGTCAGCGCCGACCTCTTCTACGCCACCTACAAGAACTACCAGGTCAGCCAGTTTCGGATCATCCCCAATAGCACCCCGCCCCAGATCGAGCTGGCGCTGACCAACGCCGGCAAGGTCGAGACCTATGGTCCGGAGGCCTCGGTGTTGATCGCTCCGATCGACGGCCTGACCATCGACCTGTCGGGCGCCTGGCTGCACGCGGTCTACAAGGAGTTCCCCAACGGCGGCGGCCTGGGCGTCGACTATTCGGGCAACCGCCTGGAATACGCGCCCAAGGTCACCGCCGCAGCGACGATCGACTACGAGCACCCCATCACCGCTACCCTGACCGGCTTTGGCCGAGTGACGGCCAATTTCCACGGCTCGCAGTATTCGGACTCGTCCAACGCCGCGGTGTTCCGCCAGAAGTCCTATACCCTGGTCAATCTGCGCGCCGGGGTCCGCACCGAGAGCGGTCGCTGGGAACTGGCCGGCTACGCCCAGAACCTGTTCGACAAGCTCTACGACCTGGGCACCGCGCCGGACGCTTTCACCACCATCTTCGGCAAGTACGGCCAGCCGCGCACCTATGGCGTCGAGCTGACCTGGCGGTACTGAACGGACGGCCAGGATGTATGTCAGCGACCTCATCGGCACGCGTCACGTCTTTCGTGACCTCAAGCACCTGCTGGCCGCCGCCACGCCGGCGCGTTCGGGCGATCAACTCGCTCGCGTCGCCGCGCAAAGCGCGGAACAACGGGTCGCCGCACGCTACGCCCTGGCCGATTTGCCGCTGAAAGCCCTGCTGGAGGATCTCGTCGTCCCTTACGAGGACGACGAGATCACCCGGTTGATCATCGACAGCCACGACCCCGTCGCTTTCGCACCGGTCGCCCACCTCACCGTTGGCGAGTTCCGCGAATGGCTGCTGTCCAATCAGACCGACGCGGCCGCGCTGACGGCCGTGGCGCCGGGCCTGACCCCGGAAATGGCCGCGGCGGTTTCAAAGCTGATGCGCAATCAGGACCTGATCGCGGTCGCCCAAAAGACGCGGGTGGTCACCGCCTTTCGCACGACCCTGGGGCTGCATGGGCGGCTGGCCGTGCGCCTGCAGCCCAATCATCCCACGGACGACGCCCGCGGTGTCGCCGCCTCGATCCTGGACGGGCTGTCGATGGGGTGTGGCGATGCGGTGATCGGCATCAATCCCGCCACCGACAACATCGAGACCGCCCGGCGCCTACTGGTGCTCATCGACGAGATTCGCCAGCGCCTGGAGATCCCGACCCAGAGCTGCGTGCTCACCCACGTCACCAATGCCATCGAGCTGATCGAAACCGGCGCGCCCGTCGACCTGACGTTCCAGTCCATCGCCGGGACCCAGGCGGCCAACGAGGGCTTCGGGGTGGACCTTGCTCTCTTGCGCCAGGCCCACCAGGCGACGCTGGGCCTGTCCCGTCACGAAGTCGGCGACAACGTCATGTATTTCGAGACCGGCCAAGGCTCGGCGCTGTCAGCCAACGCCCACCACGGCGTTGACCAGCAGACCCTGGAAGCGCGCGCCTACGCCGTGGCGCGCCCCTTCCGACCGCTCCTAGTCAACACCGTGGTCGGGTTCATCGGCCCCGAATACCTCTACGATGGCAAGCAGATCATCCGCGCCGCGCTTGAAGACCACTTCTGCGGCAAGCTCCTGGGTCTGCCGATGGGGGTGGACGTCTGCTACACCAACCACGCCGCCGCCGATCAGGACGACATGGACACCCTGCTGACCCTGCTGGGCGTAGCGGGCGTCAACTTCGTCATGGGCGTGCCAGGCGCCGACGACATCATGCTCAACTACCAGAGCACCAGCTTCCACGACGCGCTCTACGCCCGTGAAGTGATGGGCCTGCGCCCAGCCCCGGAATTCGAAGCCTGGCTGGCCCACAAAGGCTTGTCCGATCCGGAGGGGCGCATCGTCCCGATGGAACATTGGACCGGCGGCGAACGGATGATCGCGGAGACCCTGCGTGACGCCTAAGTCCCCGTCTCGCGATCCGTTCGCCGCCCTGCGCGGGCTGACCCGCGCCCGGATCGGGCTGGGCCGTGCGGGCCAGGCGCTGCCGACCGCGCCGCTGCTGGCTTTCCAGCTGGCCCATGCTCGCGCGGTTGACGCGGTTCATGCCGACATGGATGCCACCGCGATCCAGGCGGCGCTCGGTCGCCCATCGCTGGTGGTCGCGAGCGCCGCGCCCGATCGCCGGACCTACCTGCAGGATCCTGAGCAGGGACGCAGGCTCGATCCTGGCGCGTCTATCCCCCAAGGCCTGAAGCCTGACCTGGCGATCGTGATCGCCGATGGCCTGTCGGCGACGGCGGTGAACGCCCATGCCGCCACGCTTGTCGCCGCCCTGGACCAGCGCCTAACCGATTGGACCCTGGCTCCGATTGTGCTGGCGCGTCAGGCGCGCGTCGCGCTCGGCGACCCCATCGGCGAACGTCTGGGCGCCCGCTGTGTCGTCGTGCTGATCGGCGAGCGACCCGGCCTGAGCGCCGCCGATAGTCTCGGCGCCTACATCACCTGGTCGCCGAAGCCCGGCCTCCGCGACAGCGAACGCAACTGTGTCTCCAACATCGGCACGGACGGCGGCCTCACGCTGGAGACCGCCGCGGACAAGATCGCCTGGCTGCTGAACCAGGCCCGCCGACTGGGCCTGACCGGCGTGGATCTGAAGGACCGCCACGGCCAGATCGCGCTCCCCTCAACGGCGCCGTGCGCCCTACCGCCGGAAGAATCCGCATGACCCTCGCCGCTGCTCCCGACGCCTTGCCGGTCCGCTCGATCCCATCGACGGGAACCGCGCGCCTGGCCCTCTTCGCCAGCCCGGCCGTGCCGATCGCCGCGCTTGCCATTCCTCTGATGGCCTATCTGCCGACGCTCTACGCCACGCGTGCGGGGCTTTCGCTCGGGACGGTGGGCGCCATCTTCCTGCTGGTGCGCCTCATCGACATCGCGCTCGATCCCATTATCGGCGCGATCATGGACCGGGGACACACCCGCTTTGGCCGGTTTCGGCCCTGGCTGGTCGTCGGCATGGTTCCGCTGACGCTGTCGGTCTGGATGCTCTTTAATCCGCCCCAAAACGCCGGGGCGGCCTATCTGACAGCCTGGCTGAGCCTGGCCTATGTCGCCTATTCGATCTGCTATCTGGCGCACCTGTCGTGGGGTGCGGCGCTCTCCAGCAACTACGACGCCCGGTCGCGGATCTTCGGCTGGTGGCAGGCCGGCACACTGGTGGGCTCAATCGTGGTCCTGGCCACGCCGATCCTGGCCGAAGGGGCGTTTCACCGATCGCACGAAGCGGGCATCCAGGCCATGGGCTGGCTCGTCGCTGGCCTCCTGCCCGTCACGGTCGGCTTGGCCGTGCTGGCCGTGGCCGAGCCGACCGGCGCGCCACGCCAGCCGCTCGCCCGCCCCCTGGACTACCTGAAGCTGATGCTGCGCCCGACCGTGGCGCGGCTGCTCACCGCCGACCTGATGATTGGCACCGCGATCGGGATGAACAGTTCGCTGTTCTTTTTCTATTTCGGCTTCGTCAAGGCCACGCCCCTGCTGGAGGTGACGGTGCTGCTGTTTCTGAACCTCTGTGGGTCGTTGTGCGGCACACCCCTGTGGAGTTGGCTGACGGGGCGTATCGGCAAGCACCGCGCCGCAGCCTGGGCCTTCTTCTTCTACGCCATTTCTTTGCTCGTGATCGCCTGGATGCCGCTTGGCCTCGTCATGGCCAGGATCGTGCTGTTCCTGGCTGGCCTGACGCTCTCGGCCGGCCCGCTCCTCCTGCGCTCGATGATGGCCGACGCTGGCGACGAGGAGCGCCTGCTGAGCGGCCAGGACCGGACCGGCCTGATCTCGGCGCTCTTCTCAGGCACAAACAAGCTGGGCCTGGCACTCGCGCCGGGCCTGACCTTCCTGACGCTGGGCATGGCGGGGTTCCAGGCCGGCGGACACAACACGCCGCTGGCGCTCGGCGCCCTGCAGAGTCTCTATATCTTCGCGCCAGCCCTAATAGGCTTCGCGACCGCCTGGCTGATCCGCGGACACAAGCTTACGGCCGAGCGCCATGGAGCGATCCTTGTTGAACTTGAGCAAAGGCTTTGATGATCGCTTGGGCGCTCTAAACGAATGTCGCGACCGCTCCAGAAGCACCCGGCCCTAGGGCCTTTTCGGCGCTCAGGCTTTCGCCGAGATCGAGGTTCGGATCGCGTTGATGGGCCTTGAAGAATTTGCGCGGGCCCACCTGCTTTGCCCAGCGTGTCGGTGAGAGCCGCGCCAGGAACCCAACCGCCGGGCAAGATTCTCGACGGTGCCCAAAAAGGTCGGACAGGTTATGGTCGCCCAATGCCCCCTCGCCGCCGCCCTGTTGCCCGCCTGCTGACGCCCGCCGGATGGATAGGCTTGGTCGCCGCGTCACTGGTCCTCGCGGGGCTTGCCGCCTTGCTGACTGAGCGCCTGATCTCGCCCTAGGATCAAACCTTGAAAATAGGCGGAGCCTAACTCGCTAGGTAACAAGTCAAATTGCAGCGGGTGATCTGACGCCGCGCACGGCTAGCGCTTGAGGATCCCAAACTCCAAAATGCGCAGAGCCGACGCGATCATGTCCTCTGCGGAAATTGGGCGTCCATCGACCTGCCGCATGCGCAAGGCCATCACCAGCACGCCATTCAGCAACCCCCAAAGGGCTACCGCTGAGCTCCTGGGGTCAAGGTGATCGCTCAGAGTGTTGTCGCCGATTCCACCCTCGATGACTTCCGCCAGCTGCTGGAGATGCCTATCGGCGATTTCGGAAAATAGCTGCTGCGCTCCGGCCTCGTCCGGCGGATTGGCGAGGATGCGAAACTTGTCCGGCTTCTCGAGCGCGAACCGAATATAGGCGACGCTGGCCCTGCGCAGCTTTTCCTCGGCCGTCCCTTCGCAGTTGTAGGCGGCATCGACGTAGGCGCGGTTTTCCTTGATGACACGCTCGGCGATCGCCACCAGCAGAGCGGGCTTTCCGCCGACGCGATTGTAGACGGTCTGGAGCGAGACGTCGGCGCGATGGGCGACCTCCTCTGCCGTCACCGCGGCAGGCCCGCCCTCAATCAGCAGGGCTTCAGCAACATCGACGAGCGTCTCGCGCATGAGCGCGGCACGACGCTGCGTGCGGGTCTGATCCCTTCGGTCATCCAGAATCTGTGGCGGCACCATCACGGCTTGACTCCTAGCACGCTCTAGAATTTAGAGTACACTCCACAATTAGATAATCCTCAAGGATTGCGACCGATGGCGCCCCGTCTCGACATTGCCTTCCCTTCCCAAGGCCTCGATTGCAGCGCCTGGCTTTATCTTCCGGAAGGCGGTCGACCAGCGCCCGTCATCGTCATGGCGCATGGACTAGGCTCGGTTCGGGGAATGCGTCTGGACGCTTTTGCTGAACGGTTTTGCGCCGCCGGCTATGCCTGCCTGGTGTTCGACTACCGTCACTTCGGCGACAGCGAGGGCCACCCCCGCCAGCTGCTGGACATCAAAAAGCAGCTTCAAGATTGGAAGGCGGCCATCGCTTACGCGCGCAGTCGCTCGGACGTGGATAGCCGCCGCGTGATCATCTGGGGGACATCCTTCAGCGGCGGGCATGTGCTTTCGATCGCCGCAGACGATCCAAAGCTGGTCGCCGTGATCTCGCAATGCCCTTTCACAGACGGTTTGGCGTCTTCGCTAGCAACGCCTCCCCTGACTTCCTTGAAGGTCACGGCCCTGGCCTTGCGCGATCAGTTCTCTGCCTGGACGGGCGGCAAGCCAGTCATGGTGGCCTCGGCGGGAAAGCCCGGCTCGACGGCGCTGATGGCCGCGCCCGATTGTGAGGCCGGCTATCTCGGCCTCGTCCCCGAACGTAAGCCGACGACCTTCCAGAACCGCGTGGCGGCCCGTATCGCGCTGCAGATCACGGGATACTACCCCGGCAAGCGCACGCCTCAGATCACCGCTCCGGTTCTTTTCTGCGTCTGCGCAGAAGACTCCGTGGCGCCGGCCAAACAAACGCTCGCTCACGCCAAACGCGCGCCAAAGGGTGAGGTGAAGGTCTACCAGGACGGCCACTTCGACATCTATGTCGGCCAGCCATTCGAGCACGTTGTGCGCGATCAACTCGCTTTTCTCGAGCGAGCCGTTCCCCTGAACCAAGGACATTGACTATGGCGAAGTATAGCCTCGAAGGACGTGTGGTCGTCATCACTGGCGCCAACGGAGGACTGGGGAGCGCCTTGGCCAAAGCCTTGGCCAAGCGAGGCGCAAAACTCGCCCTTCTCGACATCGCCCATCCAAATGCGGGCCAGATCGTCATGTCTTTTGGCGGGGCCAAACTCGCGCAGACCTGGGAAGTCGACGTCCGCTCTATGGACAGCGTGAACACCGCGATCAAAGCCGCGGCGGACCACTTCGGCAAGATCGACATTGTGATCGCCAACGCTGGGGTTACGGCGTTCGAACCGCTGGTCCACGCCGACCCAAAGACGTTCGACCGCGTGATCGACATCAACCTCAATGGCGTCTGGAGAACATTCCGTGCCGCCGTGCCCTATGTCGCGGAAACCAAGGGCTACCTCCTGGGCATTTCTTCGATGGCCGCGTTCATGCATTCGCCGCTTCAAGCTTCCTACACGGCCAGCAAGGCTGGCGTTTGGGCGCTCTGCGACAGCATCCGGCTGGAACTGCGGCATCAGGGCGTAGGGGTTGGCAGCGCCCACCCCACCTTTTTCCACACGCCGCTGATGGACCAGACCTTCGCCGATCCGGCCGGCAACAAGATCTGGGGCGGAAACAAGGGCGGCATCTTCAAGATGGTGTCTCTTGAAGAGGTGATCAGCTCTATCGTCGAGGGCATCGAGCGACGTCAGGACGTGATGGTTATTCCCAAGACGAATGGCCTGGTCGCCAGAGCGCCCGGTCTATTCCGAAAGATCGTCGAAGCCATCGGGTTCAACGACAGGGACATCGCCGAAACGGTGAGGGTGGCTGGACAAAAAGGCGGGGTGAACTGAAGCCTGCCTCGCTTGTAAGTCCCCTCCCCTGCGGTAAGCGGCAAATCCGGTGTCGCGTTCCGCCTCCATGAGCGCTGCAGTTCCTGCTCGACATGGAGGCGGACGCCCATCGGATCGCGCCGCGCAGCTCGATCCAGCGAGCCCGCCAACTCAAGGGTCAGGCCGCAGCAGCGGCCGCAGCCTGGCGACGGATCGCCGAAGGCGGCCTGTCGTACCAACGCCGAAAGGCGCGATCGAAGGCGCTAAGTTCCGAATAGCCGAGAATCTCTGCGATCTGGCTCAAACTCAGT
>NZ_QFQZ01000146.1 GCF_003243465.1 Caulobacter segnis | reverse complement strand
CCAGGGACCCAACGAGCTACGCCCGCCAACCATCAAGCCAAGGCTTGACCTTCTTCGCAATACACAGGGACCCAGGGGCAGCCGCACTGCGCCGGCCCCTGGGTCCCGGGTCGGCTACGCCGCCCGGGATGACACAAAAAAGGGAGCTGGGCTTCTACGGAACGATCACCGCCTTGCCCACCACCTTCCGCTCGCTCAACAAGGCGAACGCCTCGCGCCAGCGCTCCAGGGGCAGCTCGGCGCAGACGTGCGGCCGGATGCGGCCTTCGTTCGCCATCGCCCACACCGCCTGCGCGTTCTCGCGGCCCTGGTCGGGGAACTGGCGGCCGTATTCGCCGGCTCGCACGCCCATGACCGAGAAGCCCTTGATCAGCGGCATGTTGACCGAGACGGTCGGGATGCGCCCCGAGGTGAAGCCGATCACCAAGAGCCGCCCGTCGAAGGCGACGCAGCGGACGCTCTCGTCGAAGACGTCGCCGCCCACGGGATCGTAGATCACGTCCGCGCCGTGGCCGCCGGTGATCTCTTTCACCCGGTCGCGGAAGCCGCCCGTCACATTGACCACGGCGTCGGGCGCGTACAGCGCCTTGACTTGGGCCAGCTTGTCGTCCGAGGCGGAGGTCGCGATGACCCGTGCGCCCAGCGCCTTGGCCAGGTCGACGGCGGCCAGTCCCACCCCGCCGGCCGCGCCGTGGACCAGCACCCACTCGCCGGGCTCCAGCCGCGCGCGGCGGACCAGGGCGACATAGGCGGTCAGATAGGCCGCGCCATAGGCCGCGCCTTCGGCGAACGACAGCCGTTCGGGCTTGGGTTTGAGCGCGTCTGCCGACAGCACCGCGTATTCCGCGAAGCCGCCCAGGCGCGCGCCCCCGACCACGGCCTGGCCGATCGCCAGGTCCGTGACGCCGTCGCCCAGCGCGACGACCTCGCCGGAGAGGTCCAGGCCAGGGGTGAACGGCAGGGGCGGTTTGAACTGGTACTCGCCGCGCGTCATCAGCAGGTCGGGGAAGTTCACGCTGGCCGCCCGGACGCGCACCAGGACCTCGTCGGGCCCCGGGGAGGGCGTCGGGACCTCGCGCACGGCGCAGCCGCCGAAGTCGGGCGCCAGGGCTTCGACGACGAGGGCGCGCATGGTGAGGGGGAGGAGCATTCCCAGTTCCATAAAATCAGTGTCATCCCGGCCGGAGCGAAGCGTAGAGCCGGGACCCAGGGGCGGCTCGCACAGTGTTCACGCACCCCCTGGGTGCCGGATAAGCCCTACGGGCTTTCCGGGATGACACGGTGAGGGGGCGGGATTTGGCTCCTAGCTCCCCGCCTCGAACGTCTCGCGCACCAGCCCGGCGATCTCCCGACACGCCGCGTCGGCCGCGGGGATCGCGCCCGTGAAGGCGGTGAACGCGTGGGCCAGGCTGTCGTAGCGGCGATAGCGCACCGGCACGCCAGCGGCTTGCAGCCGCTTGGCGTACGCCTCGCCCTGGTCGGTCAGCGGATCGAAGCCGGCGGTGGCGATCACGGCGGGGGCCAGGCCCGAAAGGTCCTCGGTGCGGTCGGGAGACAGGCGCGGATCGGCCGGATCGGCGTCGGCGCCGATGTAATGGCCCATGAACCACTCCATGGTCTCGCGGGTCAGCGGATAGGCGTCGCCGAAGGTGGTCATGGACGGCGTTTCGCTGGCGACGTCCACGGCCGGATAGATCAGGATCTGGGCCGAGGGCTGCGGCTCGCCCTTGCGCTTCATTTCCTGGGCGACGATGGCCGAGAAGTTGCCGCCCATGCTGTCGCCGCCGATGGCTGGCGGGAGGGGGGCGGCGCCGAAGCGGGCAGTGTTGTCGCGCGCCCAGCGATAGGCGGCCAGCACGTCCTCGAGGCCCGCCGGAAACTTGTGGTCGGGCGCCAGGCGGTAGTCGACCGAGATCACCGCGGTGCGGACGATCCGCGCCAGGATCGAGCAGAAGGCGTGGCAGGTCTCCAGATCGCCGATCACCCCGCCGCCCATGTGGGCGTAGACGATCAGCGGGGCGTGGATGTCCTGGATCTCCGGGCGATAGGCGCGGCAGGGGATCGGACCGTTGGGGCCTTCGACCGAGAGGCTCTCGGTGCGCACGCCCGGCTCCAGCGGCCCCTGCACGGCGGCCAGGCCCTTGGCGCTGCCCGCGACAGCTTCGGCGGGCGTCAGGCTGGACATCGGCGGCAGCTTCCTGGCTGCGTGGGCGAAGAACTGGAAGCGCGGGTCCAGCGTCCGCCCGCCCTTGTAGACCACCCCGCCGCCCGACATGGCGCGCAGGATCGGGCTGGGCAGGGACAGGATCAACTTCAGTATGGCTTTCTGTGTGGCGTCCGAGGCCATGTTTCCCCCTCTCTTGTTGTTGTTCTTAGGATCTCAACCCGAAGGCAAAAAACCTCGTGTCATCCCGGCCGAACCCCGGCCTTGAGCCGGAGGAAGAGCCGGGACCCAGGGGCGGCGCGCACGGCGCTTCGTCACCCCCTGGGTCCCGGATAGCCTCTTCGAGGCTTCCGGGATGACACGATGATGATGAGGCGTAGGTGTTCATGCGCCTACAACTTCGGCAGGGCCGGCACCCCGCCCAGGATCAGCTTGACGGCGAAGTCCGCGGCCGCCCCCGTGTCGACCGGCCGCCGCTCCAGCATCTTGTCGCCCAGCTCCCGGGCGATCGCGATGCAGGCCGAGGTCAGGTAGTCCAGATCGACCGGCGGGGCGTTGTCGTGGGCCAGCACCCGGGCGAAGGCCTCGCGCACCTCGTCGAAGACCGCGGTCAGCTCGGGTGTCGAGCGGGCGTGCGGGAAGGCCTCGCCGACGGGACGGTCGAGGCGCCAGCTTTCCTGCTCCTTGGCCAGGAACTCGAAATAGGCCAGCACGGCGCCACGCAGGAACGACGGGAAGTCGGTGGCCTTCTCGGACTCGGCGCGCAGCAGGGGCCGGAAACGGCGCGCGCCGTCGTCGGCCAGGGCGTCGAACACCTCCTCCTTGGACTTGTAGTAGTTGTAGAAGGTGCCGGAAGCCAAACCGGTGCGGCGGATGATGTCGCGCACCGTGGCCGCGTCATAGCCCAGCTCGCCGAACACCTCGCGCGCCGCGTCGAGGATGGCCTGGCGGTTGGCGGTCTTGGTCCGCTCGCGCTTGCCCGGCCGCTGGTCGATGTGGGGCTTGGGGAAGTAGGCGATGTTGGACATGGGCCCCGACTCGGAGATGGCGCGATCGTGACGCGCCGTCAGGATGACAGCCTTAGTCCGGGGGAGGATGCAAGGGTTAGGCTTCGAGTTTGAATATCCCGATCTCCCCGGCGAATGCCGGGGCCCAGATCGCGGATGCCGGGGTGGACTGGAGAAGCTCGGAGTTTCCAGAGCCCACCTCTCGCGCCTTTCCACCTGGGCCCCGGCGTTCGCCGGGGAAGTCGGAATGGAGAGAGGTCTCATAAGGGTTTCACCGGCTGCTCGATGTCGTAGACGGCCTCGCTGATCGCTTCGAGCTTCTCGCGGTACAGGGCCTGGGCGTCGTGGAGGCCCTGGTTGTACCAGTAGGGCCCCAGCCGCTCGGTCACGAAGTCCAGCAGGAACTCGGCGTCGAAGCCCTTCACCTCCAGGTCCAGCTCGTCGCGCAGATAGTGCGAAAGGCCGGCGACCAGCCTGGCGCGGGTGTCCTTGTCGAAGGTGATCTTGGGCATGGGGGGCGGCTCCTCTTTTCGCAGAGAGGCGTAGCTTACTTGCCCCCTCCGCGCCTACGGCGCTCCTCCCCCGGAGGGGGAAGAAGGCTCCCGTTCCTTCTGCCCCCTCCGGGGGCGGACGATCGCGAAGCGATCAGGTGGGGGCCAGCAGCGGTTCCGATTTGCTCTCCGCCCGTCCCACCACCGGCAGCTTGCCGCCCTGGCTCCGCGCCCGCGCCTCGCCCTTGGCGATCTCCTTCTTGAGGTCGGCGCAATAGAGGTTGAAGTCGACCTGGATGGTGTGGCGGGCCGACTCGTAGAAGTGGCCGGTGTGGCGCGCATCGTCCTTGGCGATGATCTTCTCCATCTCGGCGCGGGGCGGCGGGGCGTACTGGCCGGCCAGGTAGGCGGCGGCCAGCTTGGCCTGCTGCTCGGCGAAGTTCACCAGGGTGGGCAGCGGCTGGGCCAGGCCCATGAAGAACAGGTTGTCGATCCCCGGCTTCATCATCCGCTTGAACAGCGGCAAGCGGTGGTCGGCGT
>NZ_QFQZ01000145.1 GCF_003243465.1 Caulobacter segnis | reverse complement strand
AAGGCGCCGCCACTTCAGGTTCAACTACGGCGCCAGCGCCGGTCACCCATGCCGCGCGAGCGGCTTAGTCCTCTGGCGCTTGATCGAACTTGGAGCCGTTGGCCCAGACGATTGAGTTCTGCTCGAAACTACGCTTCAACGAATAAGCTTGCTACGATCGCGCGACACTCGAGATTGTAGGCAATGGCAAAACCGATCCCACCGCATCTTCTGCAAAAGCGAAATCGATCCGTGGCGGATCGCGTCGCTCTGGATTTGGCCTATCTGATCGAGACGAACGTCTACAAGCCTGGTGACCGGCTTCGGGAGATCGAGCTTTCGGAGCGATTCAAGGTCAGTCGCGCGCCCGTTCGCGAGGCTCTGCGCATCCTGGCCACGCGCTCGCTGGTGCACATCGAACCGATGAAGGGCGCTACCGTCGCCAGACTGTCAGACCAAGAGGCCCGTGAGAGCGTCGAGATCAGCGCCGTGCTGTTTGGGTTCGCAGCGCGGAAGGCCGCGGCCCATAGAAATGACGAGGATATCCAATTGCTTTGGCGGCATGTCGAGCGTCTCGACGCGATGACCGGCGCGGGCGTCGAGCCAGAGGAGTTCTTCCGCCAGACCCTACGCGCCGGGTTCGCCGTGCTGGACGCCGCCAAGGGCGGCCGGCTGAAGTCGCTGATCCTCGATGTGCGCGCCGGCGCCGCTCATAACTTTGGTCCTTACGGCTTCACCACCGAGGAGCTCCGGGTGCGAGCCGCCCAGCGATGGCGTGACCTGGCAGAGGCCATCGTGCGCGGCGACGGCGACGAGGCCGACCGGCAAGCGCAGTTGACCCACGTCGACTCCTTAGCGGCCGCTCTAAAGATTACGGCATAAATTGTCGACAATTTGTAGACAGCGATAACCGTCTCGGCTTAGCCTCCCGCGATCAAAGGCGCGCAGACGCCATGAGGGAGGGTGACCATGGGACGGGCTTGTGCGGCCGCGGCCGAAGACTATTCCAGCCGCCGGGGCGCCGCGCGCCGGGCGGCGATGATGGGCGGTGTCGGGATCGCGGCGCTGGGGGCGCTGCTGACGGCGGGCGCGGCCTACGCGCAGGCTGCTGGTGATGTCGGCGAGGTGGTGGTCACCGCCCGCCGCCGCGCCGAGCAGCTGCGTGACGTTCCCGCCGCGGTCACCGCGATCACCGAGGCTGATCGTCAGGGGCTGGTGCTGGACCGCATGGAGGACTACCTGCGCCAGATCCAGGGCGTGACCCTGGTGACCTCTGGTCCTGAATATCTGAACGATATCTCGATCCGCGGGCAGGGTAGTGGTCGGGTCGGCTTCACCGAGACCGCCACGGGTCTCTATCGCGACGGCCTTTACAATTCCGGCGGCGGCTTCGGCGGCCGCTCGTTGACGCGGATGGACCTGTTCGACAATGCGCGGGTAGAGGTGCTGCGCGGGCCGCAAGGCGCGCTGTTCGGGCGCAACGCCGTTGGCGGCGCTGTCAACGTCATCTCCAACGCGCCCAGACCGGAATACGGCGGTACGGCGACCGTCCGCCGGTCCGATCCCAACCGCACCGACCTGGAGGCGATCGTCAACCTGCCGCTGGGTGACAAGCTGGCCGCGCGGCTGGGAGGCTTCATCAGCGACCAGCATGACGGCTTCATCGTCAACACCACGACCGGCGAGTTCACCGACACCCAGGATTCCAAGGGCGTGCGGCTGACGCTTGAGGCTCGCCCCTCGACCAAGGTCACCTTAGGCGCGATGGGCGAGTACTACGACAGTAGCGCGCCCGGCTTCACGGGCCTGGCCCGCAGTCCGACGCTGGATGCGGGTCCCGACATCCGCGCCAATCAGAACCGGCAAGGACGGACCGATATCAAGGAGAAGGGCTTCTCGCTGCGGGCCGATGTCGATCTGGGCTGGGCCGACATGGCGTTACGGGCCTCGCACCGCGAGCGGGACGGCGCGCGCGGCAACGAGGACGACGACCACTTCGTGGGCCTGTCGCTGTCCGACGTCGCGCCAGGGGCGGCGGTCAGCTATCCCGACTATTCGCGCGCCCAATTCGAGGACTATCGCCGCGATGTGGCCCAGGTCACCTTCGCGTCGAAGAAGGGCGGGCGCGTCAGTTGGCTGTTCGGCGCGGAGTACCTGAACTCCAAGGATCACGTGGTCACCGAGCCGCTCGACTGCCTCGCCTATACGGGCGCGGCCCTGGCCGCGACACCCGGCTGTTTCGTCGGTACGGCGGCGGTGGGCGCGGCCACGACCTTCTCGGCGGCGGCCCGCCAGGCCGGCCGCGGCACGATGAACCACGATACCTTCAACGAGAAGGTCGACTCCGTCTCGCTGTTCGGCGCGATCGAGGCCAAACTCGCCGAGCGCTGGCTGCTGGGCCTGGAGCTGCGCGGCCAGCACGATAGCCGCGACTACGACTTCGAGCGCTGGTCGGAGGACCCGCTGGTCTATTTCGGATCGGGAACCGCGCCGACAGGCCTGCTGGCCCCGATCGGCGGCTCGGGCGCGGCCACGGTCCAGTTCTGTCCGCCGACCCTGACGTCACCCGCCTGCGCGGCGGGGAACGAGACGGCCACGGTGCGCACCGGCTTCGGCAACACGTTCTACACGCCGACCGTGTCGCTGCGCTGGAACCTGGCCGATGAGCAGAACCTCTACTGGCGCTTCGCGACGGCCTACCGTTCGGGCGGCTTCAACACCAACCTTCCGCCGTCGGTGACCCGCACCCTGCTGCCGCAGATCCTGCGCTACGACGCCGAGTACGCCTATAACTACGAGACCGGTTGGAAGGGGCGCCTGTTTGGGTTCAACGCCGAGGCGGCCGTCTACTACACCTGGACCAACCAGGTGCAGGTGGTGACCGCGCCCTCGGCCGGCGCGACCGGCTTCATCCTATCCAACGCGGGCGACGCCCACGTCTATGGTTTCGAGGCCGAGGCGCGCCGCATCTTCCGGGTCGGACCGGGGCGGCTGGTGACGCGGGTATCCTACTCGACCTCGGACGGCGCGTTCGAGAAGGGCGCCAGCCTGATCAGCCAGGGCGTGACCGTCGACCTGAAAGGCAAGCACGTGCCGCGCCTGCGCGACAACCAGATCACGGCCAACCTGCTATACACGCAGCCGATTGGCCGCCTGCGCGGCTTTATCGGCGGTAGCGCTCAGTACGCGCACGGCGGCTACGAGACGCCGGAGAACAGCCGCGCCTATGCCGGTTACACCCTCTACGACGCCCGGATCGGCGTCGAAGGACGCAACTGGCGCTTCTCCGTCACCGGGCGGAACCTGACCGACGAGCGCTACGTGCTGAACGTGGTCGGGACCGCCGAATTCTGGAACCAACCGCGCATCTACGGCGCGGAACTGACGCTGCGTTACTAGGCGCCCAAGCAAGGATCGAACAGATGAAATCGATCGTTCTGACCTTCGTCGTCGCCACTTTGGCGCTGGGCTCCGGGGGGGCGTGGGCTCGGGACGAGGCCCCACCCGCTGCGCGCAGCGTCAGCGTGGGGGGCGTCGCGCGAGACTATCTGCTGGACACGCCGGTCAAGGCGTCGGGTCCGGTTCCACTGGTTATCGCCCTGCATGGCGGCGGCGGCAACGCCAAGACCATGACGCCGCGCTGGCTGGAGACCGCCCGGCGAGAGGGCTTCGCCGTGGCCTTTCCGAGCGGCGTGGGGCGAAGCTCTAACATGGGGACTTGGAACGCCGGAGGCTGCTGCGGCTTCGCCATGGCCTCGGACAGCGACGATGTCGCCTTCATCGGCGCGATGATTGACGACATCGCGCGCGACCATCGCATCGACCCGAAGCGCATCTATGTCACCGGCCTCTCCAATGGCGGCATGCTGACCTACCGCATCGGCGAGGCCCTGGCGCCGCGCGTCGCGGCCATCGCGGTGGTCTCTGGCGCGATGTTCGGCGGCGAGACGCCGCCGACAACTCCCGTCCCAGCCCTAATCATGCACGGCGAGCAGGACGACATCGTGCCGTTCAAGGGCGGGACTTCGCCGATGGCGCTGGTGGCGCGTTCGCAAACCCGGCCCTTTCGCGAGGTCGCCTACGCGGTGGACTTCTGGCGGCGCGCCGACGGCTGTGCGGACAAGCCTTCCGTCGAGCCCAAGGGCGACGTCACGGTCGAGACCTACGACCAGTGCGCCAGGGGCGGGGAGGTGGTGTTCTATCGGCTGAAGTCGGCCGGCCACACCTGGCCTGGGCCCG
>NZ_QFQZ01000144.1 GCF_003243465.1 Caulobacter segnis | reverse complement strand
TCATCTGGACACCGCGCTTGCTGGTGGCCAGACCCGGAAGCTTCAGGTCGGCCAATTCCGCGGCCGTGAACCACTCCTGGGCGATGATGCTGGCGCGCGGGCTCATCGGCGGCCTCCACGGCTGATTTCCAGGGGGGCGCGGGCGCGCAGTTGCCGCGCCTCGTCCAGAAGAGCCTTGGCGCGCTTCTCGGCGAGCGACGCCTGGGCGTGCAGGGCCTCTTCGCCCATCAAGAGCGTCAGGCCTTCACCGTCCAGGTAGACCTTCCACAGCCACAGGCAGCCGGTGGCGCGGACGAACGCCTTGAAGCGCACCGCGCTGATCGTGTGGGTGTCGCGCGCCGTGCTGGTGTAGGCGTCCAGCATGCCCTTGGAGACTTCCTGGCCCAGGATTTCGGACATACGGGCCGCCACATCGTAGCGGTCGCGGCCGTGCTCGCGGGCCTCGTCCAAGGCGCGCGACATGGCGCGCGACAAGGTGCTGTTGAAGTCGAGCGCCGACCCCAGTTCGCGCGGCGTCTCCACCGGGAACAGGTGCTTGTGCTCGAAGAGGTCGAGCGTCTGTTCGTCGCGGATGCGCTTAGCCACGGGGACGACTCCCCATAAGCTTCGGCACGCAATTCGGGAGCGGCGCGTTTGGAAGATCGCGATCGGACAGTGACGGCGCTGAAGCGCAGGCTTCGGTCAGCTCTAGATCTGATGACCGAGCGAGATCTGATCCAGCTCCACAACCTTCTTCTGTCGCTTGGGCGTCAGGAGACCGAGCTGCAGCTAAGGAGGCGACATAAGCTTGTCGCACCTTTTCTCTGTCGGACGGACGCACGCACTCGTCGAGCATTTTTACGAGGTCTGCCACGCGAAGACGCGTTACTTGCGGCTTATGCAGCCGCCGCGTGGGCGCACCGGACACTTCGCCTTTTCCAGGCCCTTGAACGCCAGCGCGGCGGGCCGGTCGACCTTGAGAATTGGGCGGCGTTGTCAGCGATGGAGCTGATGCAGACGCACGAAGCGGACGAAGGCTGGATTTGGCCGTATCCGACACGCTCGCCGTTTCAGCCGTTCTAGCGCGTTCCTTAGTGACCGCCCCCTCGGCCCGCGCCGGGCACGGATCCGGACATGCAGGATCTTGAGGAGGCCGCCCTTGGCCTAGAAAGGCAAGTTGCGATGGCGGTGCTTGCTCAGCTGCGGACCAAAGGCGCTCAGCGTCTGAGCTAGCGAGCGGCGACCAGGAGAATTCACGCATCGGCCGCCCCCTTCGCCACAGTCCAGCCCTTGGGCAGGCGTTGGCCGCTCAGCGCGTGCAGGATGGCGTCCTGGTGGGTCGGCGGGGCCTTCTTCCAGATCGCCAGGAAGGCGGCGACCGCCTCATCGGCCGGACGCGGCGGCGCCTGCGGCGCGGGCGTCTTGCCCGCCGCCAGCAGCAGGGCGTCTGGGAAGCTCTTGGCCTTCTCGGTGACCAGCGCCTCGGCGGCGCGGAGCTGTTCGGCCTTGTCCGGAACCGCCGCCAGCTGGCGGAGCAGGCCCTCGTTCTTGGCGATCTTGGTTCCGGCGACTGTTGCGCGCGTCTCTGCCGAGATGCCGCGAGCCACAATAAGAGCCCGCTCGACAGTGCGCTTATCGACGCCAAGGTCCGCCGCCGTCTCGGCGCTGAACCCCATTGATGGGGGCACGTCTCCGAGAAATTGCGACAACTTGTCGGAATTTGCCGGACGGCCCCGCTTTGGCGCCGCCCCATCTTCGACTACGCGACCAGGATTCAGCTTCGCCCAGACTTGCAGGCGCTCGTTGACGAACACAGCCCGGTCTAGCGGCGTAAGCCCGCGCCGGATCAGGTTCTCGTCGATCTCGACCATGCGGGCCTGATCGTCCGTCAGGTTCCGGATCGAGCATTCGATATCGACCCAGCCCAGCTTTTCGGCCGCAGCGTAGCGGTGCGCGCCAGTGACCAACCCATAGATCATGTCATCTCCGTCGACCCGCAGCGGGCGAACGGTGATCGGGGTGTTTAGAACGCCCTCCTGGATGGATACGGCCAGCACATCGACCGCCGCCGGTTCAATGGCACGCAGGCGATCGGCGACGATGATCCGATCAAGGCGGATGCGACGTCGCGCGGGCGGCAAGGCCTGCGTCGCTTCCTGAATGTTTGCTTCCCCCGAGGTCTTCATCAGTGCATCCGTAGTGAGGGATTGGCGGCCTTCAGCCGGTCTAAGCGTTGCCAAAAGCGGTGGATCGCGCTGCGGGTCGGGGTGCGGGCCTGGCCGAACGCCTCGGCGCATCGATCTCGCACCTGGTCGACGGTGGCCTGCCGATGGGTGGCCAGCAGGAAGCCGCGCACCTCTACGTCGCCCCAGAACTTCGGGCGGCGCTGCCGGCTCTGGTCAAACCACAACTCGACGACGTGGGTCAGCGACAGGGCGCTCTCGACCGGCGCGATAATCAGTTCGCTCAGCTGGCGGCCGGCCTTCTCCATCGCCGTCAGGCGCTCTTCCAGGCGGCGCAGGATCGTGACGGTCGGGTCCGGCGCGGCGCTGGCCTGGGCCAGTTCGCCCCGCCGCCAGGCCAGGAACACCTCGATCACCTGTTTGCGGATCTCCGCAGCCTTCTCGGTGCGGGCGAACATGCAGACCAGGAGAGCCTGGGCTTCGTTGAGGTAGTATTCAGCCACCTCGCGCTGGGCGCCGGAGCCGATACCGACCATCGTGCTGACCTGGCACGATGGTCCATGCATCAGAAGCTCATCGAGATTGGCCTTGATGACCCTGCGGACGAGACGAGCCTGCGAAAAGCCCAGCACCTCACCCAACCGCACGTCGCGAACGCGCGGTTCGTTCGCCATAACCGAGAGATCAGAAAGGGTTAGCGCGCCCATGTCTAAGCGGCGGCGACGTTTTGACGATGACCGCGACCGCCGTTCGCGGTAATTCCACTCTCAGTGATCAGCCTTTCACGCCAGGCTTGAGCGCAGGGGCCGTTCGTCCTGCCGCGCAGCACCTGGATCAGATAACCCTGATGGACCTGGTTCTCGATGGACCAGGCCCTCAAAGAGGAACCTTTGCGAATGAAGCCGACGCGCACCTCGCGCAGCAGCTCGGGGCCGGGTTGAATGGTCATTCTTGTCAATCTCGCTGACAGTCGCGCCAAACGCGCTTGTCAACATGTTCACAAATCGCAGTGGCCGTCAACATGGTGACAAGCCCTGCTGATCAAATTGCTGCGTTGAGAATTACGTTTGAAGCCGCCACTGATATGGAGCTTGCTGAGAAGCTCGGCGTGGTCCGTTCAGCAGTAGCTCAGTGGCGATCGAGAGGCGTTCCAAAGAAATACGCCGCACTAATTCCTAAAACTGACGCCGAGATTGCAAATGCAGTTGATACGGCTCTCCGCATCAACCTCTTCCACAAGCCTGGCAACTCATTCATTGTTGCATCCGCCTCAGTGATTTTACACGACGGGCCTTTGAGCGAATGTCGGTTAGACACCCCTGAAAAGGCTAGGGCTTTCGAGCGCTTAATGCTCCGCATCGCGTCGGTGGCGATCAACGCGACCAACATCGAGCTAATGAAGGAGACCTGCGAGACTCAGGAGGACTATCTCCACCTCGTCCACCTCCTGCGCACCAAGTACGCTGACCAGGTCGCCAACGTGATCGCTAAATTCGCGCCGGCGCTCGGGCTATCGGTGCGGTAACGCCAAACCGTGCCGAATTAGACGCTCACTTCGAAACGTGTCAAAAAGGGGCTTAGTTATGGAAGATAATACGGCCTGGGCTAACTACACGCCGATAGTAAAAGCTTGGCGCGCTGTCGGCATCGCCAACGTTGTTATTTCTGTTATTGTTGGCGCTGGGCTCTTCTTGGGAAACGTCCAAGAGGCGGGGGCGTCGTATGCGCCCAATGCGAGCTTCCTTGCGCTCGTTGGTGGCCTATTGATCTTGTTTTCTCCGCTCGGGCTGCTCGTGCCCTTCACGATCGCCAAGGCTATCGAGCGCAGCGAGCGCATCGAGGCCCTGCTCATCGAGATGGCGAAGCGCCCTTAGGGCGTTCCCAGTTCCAAAGTTCACAAAGGGCCGCCGCGAGCGGCCCTTTTTCTTTTCAGATCAGCGACTTGCCGGAACTGGGAAGAGACAACGAAAGTGAGAAGGCGGATTCCCAGTTCCGTTCCCAGTTCATCGCGCGACAATGCCCGCTATGACCCGCGTTCTCGGCTGCAGTTGAAGGGCCTTCCAAAGACGTTCGAACCTTGCGCCACAAGGGTTTCAGCGAAGCCCCCTAGCAGCCCCTTCGAAGGCTCTTGGAACGTATATCGGGAACTGCGAA
>NZ_QFQZ01000051.1 GCF_003243465.1 Caulobacter segnis | reverse complement strand
GCGTGTGTCGGCCTCGGCGCTCATTCTCAATCCGGCTGGCTACGGCCATACCTCGATCGCGCTGCTGGACGCGCTCAAGACCTTGAGCATCCCGGTGATCGAGTGCCATCTGTCCAACCCGGCGGCGAGAGAAGACTTCCGCCGTCACACCTATGTGTCGCTGGCGGCTACGGGGATCGTCTCCGGGTTCGGCGCGGCCAGCTATGAATTGGCGATCGAGGCCGCCTTCGGCCTGATCGGCGTTTAACGAGAACCTCGCCCCAGCGCTTTTCCGCGGCGCGCGGCGTATCAGAACAACAAGGTAAGCTTCCATGTCGAACCCCAAGGCCCCCGCCGATCCGGTCGAAGCTCCGGCCATCGACGCCCGTCTGGTCCGCAAGATCGCGGACATCCTGAAGGACACGGGCCTCTCGGAGATCGAGGTCGAGCACGCCGGCCTGAAGATCCGCGTGGCGCGCGAACTGACCGCCGCGCCCGTCAACTACGTCCAGGCCGCGGCTCCGGCCTACGCCCCGGCGCCCGCCGCCGCCCCGGCTGCGGCCGCCGCCGCTCCGGCTGCTGAAGCCGCTCCGGCCCCCGCCGCCGCGCGCGGCGACGCCGTAAAGTCGCCGATGGTCGGCACCGCCTATCTGTCGCCGCAACCGGGCGCCGACGCCTTCGTGAAGGTCGGCGACACCGTCTCGGCCGGCCAGACCCTGCTGATCGTCGAAGCCATGAAGACCATGAACCCGATCGCCGCGCCCAAGGCCGGCAAGATCGTCGAGATCCTGGTCGCCGACGCCCAGCCGGTCGAGTTCGGCGAGCCGCTCGTCGTCATCGAGTAACGCTGATGTTCGACAAGATCCTCATCGCGAACCGGGGCGAGATCGCGCTCCGGGTTCACCGCGCCTGTAAGGAAATGGGCATCGCCACCGTGGCGGTGCACTCCGAGGCCGACCGCAACTCCATGTGGGTACGCCTGGCCGACGAAAGCGTCTGCATCGGGCCGGCGCCCGCCGCCAAGAGCTACCTGAACATCCCGTCGATCATCGCGGCCGCCGAGATCACCGGCGCCCAGGCGATCCACCCGGGCTATGGCTTCCTGTCCGAGAACGCCCGCTTCGCCGAGATCATCGGCGCGCACGGCTTCACCTTCATCGGCCCGAAGCCCGAGCACATCCGGATGATGGGCGACAAGATCACCGCCAAGCAGGCCGTGAAGGACGCCGGCATCCCGGTCGTTCCCGGCTCGGACGGCGGCGTCTCGACCGAGGAAGAGGCCTTCGAGGCCGCCGAGAAGATCGGCTTCCCCGTGCTGATCAAGGCCGCCGCCGGCGGCGGCGGTCGCGGCATGAAGGTCGCCCAGACCCGTGAAGACCTGGCCGAGGCGGTCTCGACCGCCCGCGCCGAGGCCCGCGCCGCCTTCGGCGACGACACGGTCTACATGGAGCGCTACCTCCAAAAGCCGCGCCACATCGAGTTGCAGGTCATCGCCGACAGCCATGGCAACGTGGTGCACCTGGGCGAGCGCGACTGCTCGCTGCAGCGCCGCCACCAGAAGGTGCTGGAAGAAGCCCCCTCGCCGGCCCTCTCGGCCGAAGGTCGCGCCAAGATCGGCAAGATCGTCGTCGATGCGGTCAAGGCCATCGGCTATCTGGGCGTCGGGACGATCGAGTTCCTGTGGGAAAACGACGAGTTCTTCTTCATCGAGATGAACACCCGCCTGCAGGTCGAGCACCCGGTCACCGAAGCCATCACCGGCATCGACCTGGTCCGCGAGCAGATCCGCATCGCCGCCGGCCTGCCGCTGTCGTTCACCCAGGAAGACGTCGTCTTCGAAGGACACGCCATCGAGTGCCGGATCAATGCCGAGAACGCGCGGACCTTCACGCCCTCGCCGGGCACCATCACCGACTTCCACGCCCCGGGCGGCCTGGGCGTTCGCCTGGATTCGGCGATCTACACCGGCTACGCGATCCCGCCCTACTACGACAGCCTGATCGGCAAGCTGATCGTGCACGGCCGCGACCGCGCCGAGTGCATCGCGCGTCTGAAGCGCTGCCTGGCCGAAATGGTCGTCGGCGGCGTCGAGACCACGATCCCGCTGTTCCAGGACCTCCTGGTGCAGCCCGACATCCTGGCCGGGGACTACGACATCCACTGGCTGGAGCGCTGGATCAAATCCCAGGAGGCCTAAGGCCGAATGGCGATGGAAGACGCCTTCACGGTCGACGACCTGATCGCCTGCTACGCGCGTGGCGTCTTCCCCATGGCCGACGCCCGCGAGGACGAAAGCCTTTTCCTGATCGATCCCGAGCGGCGGGGCGTCCTGCCGCTCGGATCCTTTCATATCCCCAAGCGCCTCGCCCGCACGGTCCGCAATGGTCCGTACGAGGTCCGGATCGACACGGCTTTCGACGCGGTGATCGAGGGCTGCGCGGCCTCTCGGCCCGGGCGTGTCGACACCTGGATCAACCACCCCATTCAACGGCTCTATGGGCAGCTCTACGCCCGAGGCTTGGCGCATAGCGTCGAGACCTGGCGGGAGGGTGAGTTGGTCGGGGGGCTCTACGGCGTATCGCTGGGCGGCGCCTTCTTCGGCGAAAGCATGTTCTCGACGGCGCGCGACGCCAGCAAGGTCGCGCTGGTGCATCTGGTCGCGCGGCTGATCGCTGGCGGCTACCAGCTTCTGGACACCCAGTTCCTGACGGAACACCTAACGCAGTTCGGAACGATCGAGATCAGCCGCGCCGACTATCGCAAGCGCCTGGCCAAGGCCCTGGCCACGCAGGGCGACTTTTACGGCTTGGCCGGCGGCGCGACCGGGATCGACTGCTTGCAGGCGATCAGCCACGCGTCATAGACCGGATGCTGCAGCGGGTTCAGGCCCGGCGAGCTGGCGTACATCCAACCCTTGTAGATCTGGCGTCCGGCGGGCGCGGGGCGACCGGCCTGGGCCTTGGGCTGGGTGTCGACGATGACATAGGCCGTCGTCTCGGGCGCGACCTCGTCGGAGGCGGCGGTCTCGCAGGCGCGGACGGTGAAGATCAGCGTCTTATAGCGGATCGGCTGCCCGACCGGGACCTCGAAGCGCATGGTCTCGGTCGTGACCTTGTCCAGCGCCTGCATGATGGCGACCGCATAGCGCTGGCGTTTGGCCGGCTCCGGCGGCTTGACCGGCTCGGCCGGCGGCGGGGGCTTGGCCTGCGTGTCGGCGACCGCCGGCGCGGCGGAGGGCGCGACGGCCTGCGACGCGGGCGCCGGAGCGGTGGGCGGGACTTGCGCAGGCTGCGACGGGCGCAGCTCGGGCGCGGGAGCCGCAGCCGGCCTCGCCGCCGGAGCCGGCGGCGGCGCCTGAGGAGCCTGGGCGGCTTGGGGAACGGCCTGACGCGCCAGCGCCGCGCCGGTTCCGGCCAATGCGGCCAGCACCGCGGCGGCGGCGATCCACGACGTCCGGCGGGACATCCGTCCTATTCCGGCGACCAGGCTTGGTAGTCGCTGGTGGCGGCCGCGCGCTCGCCGCCACGGGTCAGGGACCCCTTCGGACGCCAGGCGTGAACGGTGCCGGTCAGGTTCGGTAGGTGATCCTTCTCCCACTCGCGACGCTTCAGCGGCGCTTGGGTCGGCGGCTCGTCGAACGTGTAGTGCAGCCAGCCGCTCCATTCGGGCGGAACCTTCGAGGCTTCGGCGTAACCGTTGTAGATCACCCAGCGGCGCTTGCGCTGATCGTAGCTGTCGCTGTTGTCGCGCGCTTCGAAATAGCGGTTGCCCTGCTCGTCCTGGCCCACGAAGACGCCGCGGCGGCCGATGTGGAAACGCTGACCCAGGGTCGCGCCGTTCCACCAGGTGAAGATCGCTTTCAGCACTAGGTTCGCACCCGAAACTTAAGAGGGCTCAAGACAGGCCGCGGCCAGCGCGGCGAAGCGGCGCGACTATAGGGCCCTGGGTCGTCAGCGTCCAGCGGGGGGGCGCATCAACGAACTTCAACATCTTGTGGATTAGAGGCCTACGACCCTCAACATCTATTGAGGGCAATCGTTTGAGGCTCTAGCGTGGGTGCGACCTTACGCGCATCCCGACTGCGGAGAATCACGCATTAGGGATTTGGTAAGCTTCTAAGCTGGCAGACGGAACCAGGAAACGTCCCATGCGCACGCCCGCCAAAGCCGCCGGAACGGTTCCCGTGATGGAATGGCGCGACCTCGAGCGCGCCGACAGCATCATTGTGGTCGCCGCCCCGAGCGCCTGGACCGATGCGCGCGTCGAGGCCTGGCTCGACTGGGCGGGGACGATCGAGCCCAAGGCGCCGCTGGGCGGCGGTCCGGCCCGCTACGCCGAACGCGTGGCCAAGATCGGTCTGAGCCGGGGGCTGTTCGGCGACAAGGCCGACGCCGCGGCCTTCAAGGACGCCCTGCTGGCCACGATGCTCGGCGGCTATGCGACGCCGGCCGGCGGCCAGCCTGGCCAGGCGCTGCTGCCCGATGTGGGCGAGATCGAGTTCGAAAGCCTGGCGCGCGACAGCCTGGCCCGCCGCCGCGCCACCGCCCTGGCGGCCCAGGCCGCCGGCCGGCTAGACGCCGCCCTGGCCCAGGTGACCGACGCGGTTCGCCGCTGCCAGGGTGACGCGCGCGCCTGCGCCGACGTGCGCAAGAACCCCGCCCTCGCCCGCGCGGCGCGCAAGGCGCGCGAGCTGGGCGCGGACGATCGCACGATCCTGGAAGCCATCGCGACAGCCGATGCGCCGCGCGAGCCGCTGGCGCCGCCGGCGGCGCTCGCCGAGCAGGACATGGTCGCCTCCGCCTCGCGCCAGGGCGTCGCCGCCGGCGACGAAGGCGCGGCGCTGGCGGCCCATGTCGCGTGGGAGACGGGGGCCCTGACCCTCGCCTTCTCGCCGCAGGACGCCGATATCCTGGCGCAGGGCGTCGCCGTCAGCGCCGCGATCGACGCCAGCGCCTTCCTCGACGACGACGGCTTCGACGTCGAGCGCTTTACCGAGACCTGCCACCTGTGGGGCACGGCGCTGGAGCTGGATCGTGGCGACCAGCAAGCCCGCCTGTCGCTGGCGGGAGTCGGCGACTGCTTGCTGAGCCAAGGGTGGGCGCAGACCAGCCCCGAGGGACGCGACGCCGCCGCTGCGCTCTGGGCGCTGGCCGTCGGCGCGGCGCTGTCCGCCAGCGCCGAGGCCGCCTCGGCGCTCGGCCAGTCGCCCGCCTATGCGCAAGACCGCCAGGGCGTGCTCAAGACCCTCGCCGAGCGCCGGGTCCGCGCCGCGGCCCTGCGATCCGATCTCGCCACTGAAGCCGCCGCGTCCCTGGCGACGGCGCACGGCCTGGCCAAGAAGCACGGCCTGCGCTCCATCGCCCTGGTTGGGCCGTTCGAGGACGCCGAGGCCACGCTGCGCCTCGGGGGCGCGCCCGTCGGGCCGGCCGGCGCCATGACGCCCGTCTCGGTGGCGCAGACCGCCGATAGCTTGCTGCTGCCGACCTTCAGCCCCGCCGCCATGGAAGCCCTGTCGACCGAAGGCGCTGATCTGGACGCCGCCCGCGTGCACGCCCTGGGCCACGGCAGCCTGGCCGAAAGCCCGGCCATAGACCACCTGGTGCTCCAGGCGCGCGGCTTCACCGCCCACGAGATCGAGAAAGCCGAGAACGCCCTGCGGGAATGCCGCGACCTGCGCGCGGCCTTCGCCCCCGCCGTCGTCGGCGCGGGGTTCCTGCGCGACGTGCTGGGCGCTTCGGCCGAGGACGTGGCTCGTCGCGACTTCGACACCCTGGCCTTCGCGGACTTCTCCGAAGACGAGATCGAGGCCGCCGAGCGCCACGCGCTAGGCGCCCGAAGCCTGGGCGACTGCGCGGCGCTGAATCCGGAACTTCGCGAAGCCTTCCGCTCGATCGAGGCGCCGACCGCCGCCGAACGGCTGGCGATCCTGGCGGCCGTGGAAGGCTTCGCCTGCTTGCCCACGACCGTCACCCTGCCGATCCCCTTCGACGCCCGTCCTGTCGACGCCGTCCGGACGCAGGCCGCCGCCGCGCGGGCCGGGGTCCGAGCGCTTCGCCTGCGCCGCGCCGCGCCGCCGCCGACCTTCAAGCTGGAGCTGCCCGAGGAGCCCGCCGCCGAAGCGCCGCGCGCCACGCCCCTTCGCGAACAGATGGCGCGCGAACCGGTCGTCACCGAGCGCGTGGTCGAGAAGATCGTCGAGCGCGACCGCTCGCGCCGCCGCCTCCCCGACCGCCGCAAGGGCTACATCCAGAAGGCGGCCGTCGGCGGCCACAAGGTCTATCTGCACACCGGCGAGTACGAGGACGGCGAGTTGGGCGAGCTGTTCATCGACATGCACAAGGAAGGCGCGGCCTTCCGCAGCCTGATGAACAACTTCGCGATCGCGGTGTCTCTGGGCCTGCAGCACGGCGTGCCGCTGGACGAATTCGTCGACGCCTTCGTCTACACCAAGTTCGAGCCCGCCGGCCCGGTGACGGGCAACGACTCGATCAAGTCGGCGACCTCGATCCTGGACTATGTGTTCCGCGAGCTGGGCGTGTCGTATCTGGGTCGCGACGACCTAGCCAACGCCGACCCCAGCGAGTTCAACGCCGACGGCCTTGGGGCCGGCAAGCGCCTGGTCGACGCCGACGAGGATGGCGAGCTGGATCCCGTGCCCGCCAGCCGTTTCATCTCTAAGGGCTTCTCGCGCGGGGCCACGCCGGACAACCTGGTGTTCGCCGCGTTCGGCCGACGCCGCGTGGAAGGGGCCGCGCGCCCCGGGGTCGAGGGCGAGATGTGCCCCTCGTGCGGCGATCTCTCGCTGGTCCGCCGCGGCGCGATGACGGTGTGCGACACCTGCGGGGCGCAGTCCGACCGGCCTGGCCCGATGGCCTCGTCCTGATCGACGCCGATCGCGGTCAGGAAGACAGCCACAGCCGCTGACCTAAGCGCCGCGCGCGAGTTCGCGCGGCGGTTAAATCCCCGTCATTACCGCGATTTAAGTGGCTTCTAGCCCTGGTCGGGTCCAAACCGTAACACGCACGGTCTCGGTATCGACTGCACGGAGAATTTCATGATCCGCCTTGGCGCTCCCATCGCCGCCTTGTCGTTGAGCCTGCTGGCGCTGGCCGGCCAAGCTCATGCGGCGACGGAAGATCGCGACGTCGCCAAGCTTACGTCGTTCGGCGGGACCTGCGCCAACTGCGATCTGGCCGGCCGCAAGCTGATGAACGCCAAGTTCGCCGGCGCCAATTTCTCGAAGTCCGTCCTGATCGGCGCCGACCTGCGCGGCGCGATGTTCTACGGCAGCAATTTCGGGTCCGCCGATCTCAGCCGCGCCGACCTGCGGGGCGCCGAGATGCGCGGCGCCAACTTCAACAACGCCAACTTCACCGATGCGCGCATGTCGGGCGTGGAGAGCAGCGGGGCCAACTTCCAGCAGGCGGTGCTCATTCGCGTCGACCTGTCGTCGGCCGAGCTGCATGGCGTCCAGATGATTGGCGCCAACCTGCTCAAGGCGCGCTTCTCGAGCGTCGAGCTGATCGCGGCGAACCTGTCCGGCGTCAACGCGCGAGACGCCGACTTCTCCAACGCCGACATCAATCACGCCAATTTCCAGGGCGGCCGTTTCGAAGGCGCCAATTTCCGCAACGCGGACCTGACCGGGTCGAACCTGCGCGGCGCGGTCTTCGCCGGGGCGGACTTCCATAACGCCGACCTGTCCCTGGTGGTGCTGAGCGGCGCGGATCTCTCCAGCGCCAGGGGCCTGGACCAGGATCAGCTGGACGAGGCTTGCGGCGACGGCGGCACCCGCTTGCCGTCTGGCTTGTCGGTGCGCCCCTGCAGCGGCATTCGCGGCGCCCAGTCGTTCATGCTGTGGCGGGAGATGCCCAAGACGCCACCCGCCCCGCCGGCGCCCCCCGCCCCGCCCAAGCCGCCGAAACCGCCGAAGTGGTGATCGGCGGAGGCGCAAGCCTCAGGCCAAGAAAAAGCCCTCCGATCGCAAGACCGGAGGGCTTTTCTTTTGCGGCGACCGCCGGTCCTATACCTTGATCGGGGGCGCGGTGCGGATGTGCAGCTCCTTCAGCTGCTTATCGAGCACATTGGCCGGGGCGTTCATCAGCAGGTCCTGGCCCTGCTGGTTCAGCGGGAAGGCGATGACCTCGCGGATGGCGACCTGGTCGGCCAGCAGCATGACGATGCGGTCGATGCCGGGGGCCAGACCACCGTGCGGCGGCGCGCCGTAGCGGAAGGCGTTCAGCATGCCGCCGAACTGCTCCTCGACCACTTCCGGACCGTAGCCGGCGATCTCGAAGGCCTTGAGCATGATCTCGGGCTTGTGGTTCCGGATCGCGCCCGAGCACAGCTCGTAGCCGTTGCAGACGATGTCGTACTGGTAGGCGCGGATGGTCAGCGGATCCTGGTTCTCCAGGGCCTCCAGACCGCCCTGCGGCATCGAGAACGGGTTGTGGGAGAAGTCGACCTTCTTCTCGTCCTCGTTCCACTCGAACATCGGGAAGTCGACGATCCAGCAGAACTTGAACTGGTTCTCGTCGACCAGCTTCAGCTCCGTGCCGACCCGCGTACGGGCCAGACCCGCGAACTTGGCGAACACGGCCGGGTCGCCAGCCACGAAGAAGGCGGCGTCGCCGGCGCCGAGGCCCAGCGACTCCATCAGGGCCTGGGTCGGCTCGCCCAGGTTCTTGGCGATCGGGCCGCCCCAGCCGCCCTGGTCTTCCGACCAGAACACATAGCCAAGACCGGGCTGGCCTTCGCCCTGAGCCCAGCTGTTCATGCGGTCGCAGAAGGCGCGGCTGCCACCCGTCGGGGCCGGGATCGCCCAGATCTGGTTCTTGGCGTCAGCGGCCAGGATCTTGGCGAACAGGCCAAAGCCGCCGTCACGGAAGTGCTCCGAGACGTTCTGCATCTTGATCGGGTTGCGCAGGTCCGGCTTGTCGCTGCCGTACCAGGCCATCGACTGGGCGTAGGTCAGACGCTCGAAGCCCTTGTGCTCGAACGTCGCGCCGAAGTCGTTGGTGAAGGTGTGGGTCTCGCTGATCGGCGAGACGCGGCGGCCGTTGCCGAACTCCTCGAAGACGCCGTGCATCACCGGCTCGATGGCCGCGAAGACGTCTTCCTGGGTGACGAAGCTCATCTCGACGTCGAGCTGGTAGAATTCGAGGCTGCGGTCGGCGCGCAGGTCCTCGTCACGGAAGCACGGGGCGATCTGGAAATAGCGGTCGAAGCCCGAGACCATCAGCAGCTGCTTGAATTGCTGGGGCGCCTGCGGCAGCGCGTAGAACTTCTCAGGATGCAGGCGCGAGGGCACCAGGAAGTCGCGCGCGCCTTCCGGCGAGCTGGCCGTCAGGATCGGCGTCTGGAACTCGTTGAAGCCCTGGGCGAACATGTGGTTGCGGATCGACTGGATCACGCGCGAGCGCAGGACGATGTTCTTATGCAGCGTCTCGCGACGCAGATCGAGATAGCGGTGCTTGAGGCGGATCTCTTCCGGATAGTCCGGCTCGCCGAAGACCGGCAGCGGCAGCTCGGCGGCCTCGGACAGCACCTCGACGGCCGAGACGCGGATCTCGATCTCGCCGGTCGGGAGGTTCGGGTTCACCACGCTGGCGTCGCGGGCGATGACCTCGCCGTCGACGCGGATCACGCTTTCGGCGCGCAGGCGCTCGACCACGTTGAAGCCCGGGGTTTCCGGGTGCAGGACCAGCTGGGTCAGACCGTAGTGGTCGCGCAGGTCGATGAAGACCAGACCGCCGTGGTCGCGCTTGCGGTGGATCCAGCCCGACAGACGCACGGCCGCGCCGGTGTCGGAAGCGCGCAGAGCGCCGCAGTTATGGGTGCGATAGGCGTGCATCGAGGTCATGAAAGTCTTGAATACGCGGTGATTTGCAAGGCGCGGTAAGGCGCACGTGGGCGCCGCGATGTCAAGGATTCTGGCCCGACGGCGGGACGAGCCACGCCGTGGAGGCGACTCATCCCACTCGGCCGCTCGCGTGCTCGCCGTCAGGCGGCCTCGATGATCGCGAGGAAATCCTTGGCCTTCAGCGAGGCGCCGCCGACCAAGGCCCCGCCCACCTCCGGCGCGGCCAGGATCTCGGCGGCGTTGTCCGGCTTCACCGAGCCGCCGTACAGGATCGGAACGCCGCCGCCTTGCTCGCCGAACAGCGAGATCAGCTCGGCGCGGATAGCCGCGTGCATCTCGATGATGTTGTCGACCGACGCGACGTGCCCGGTGCCGATCGCCCAGATCGGCTCGTAGGCGACACTGAAGGCCTGTCCTTTCAGGCTGGCCGGCAGGGAATTGTGCAGCTGACCGATGACGAAGCTTACGGCTTCGCCCGCCTGCCGCTGCTCGAGGCTTTCGCCGACGCAGATGATCGGCTCGAGCCCTGCGACCAGGGCCGCCTCGACCTTGGCCGCCACGTGCTGGCAGGTTTCGCCGTGGTCGGTGCGCCGCTCGGAGTGGCCGACGATGACCATGGTCCCGTTCGCGTCGCCGATCATCTCAGCCGAGATGTCGCCGGTGTGGGCGCCGCTGGTCTTGGCGTGGCAGTCCTGCCCGCCAACCAGCACGACCGAGCCGGCCAGGACGTCGGCCAGACGATGCAGCAACGTTGCGGGGGGGAAGATCGCCACGCGGGCGGCGGCGGGACGCTCGTCCAGCGCCGCCGCAACGGCGCGGGCCTCGTCCAGGGCGACCGACAGGCCGTTCATTTTCCAGTTTCCGGCGATCAACGGCCGGGGCGTCGTGCTTGATTGGGTCATGAGCGCCTTTTTGGGGACACCCTCCCTTGGGAAGTCAAGCCCGCGCCGCTTGCCCACGCGCCCGCGGCTCTACTATACCCGCTGCTCTCGACCGCCTTGCTCGTTGCTTTGGCAGTCCGCCTGGAAGGTTTACACCCTGATGCTCGCCGGTTTCCGCTCCTTCGCCAAATCGCCGTTCGCGGTGCTGCTGTTTGGCCTGCTGATCGTCAGCTTCGCCATCTTCGGCATCAGCGACGTGTTCAAGGGGCCGCGCGGCTCGGGCGTGATCGACGCCGGCTCGCGCGAAATGTCGGCCCAGGACTTCAAGCTGCGCTTCGACAATTTCCGCAAGGAAATTGAACGCCGCAACGGCGAGCCGCTGACGCCGGACCAGGCCGTCGAGCGCGGCGTCGACAAGCAGATCGTCCAGGAACTGGCGCTGCAGGAATCGATGGCCGCCGTGATCGCCAAGATGGGCGTGGTCCCGTCGGACAAGCTGATCGCCAAGACGGTTCACGAGCAGATGAGCCAGCTCGCGCCCGGGCAGCGTCCGTTCGACCCGATCACCGGCAAGTTCGATCCGAAGCTGTACGCGGCCCTGCTGGCCCAGAACAACCTCACGCCCCAGGCCTACGAGGCTTCGCTGCGTGACGATATCGCCCAAGGCCACTTCTTCTCGGCGGTCGCTGATGGCCTGAAGGCCCCGCGCATCTACGCCGCCCTGCAGGCCGCCTACGGCCTGGAGAGCCGCGACGTCGCCGCCTTCGCCGTCAATCCGGCCTCGGTCGAGAAGCCCGCGCCCCCGACGGACGCCCAGTTGACGGCGTTCATGAAGGAGAACGCCGACCGGCTGACCCGGCCGGAACGCCGCGTGCTGTCGATCATGCGGGTGAGCGCCAAGGCCCTTGAGCCGACCGTCGCCATCGACCCCGCCGCCGTCCAGAAGGCCTTCGACTTCCGCAAGGACAGCCTGGCCAAGCCGGAAACGCGCTCGCTGATCCAGATCGTTGCGCCGGACGCCAAGACGGCCGCCACGATCTCGCAACGCTTGGCCAAGGGCGAAGACCCGGCCACGGTCGCCAAGGCCTACGGCAAGTCGCCGGTCGCCCTGATCGACAAGCCCAAGTCCGCCCTGCCCGACCGCAAGGTCGCCGACGCGGCCTTCGGCCTGGCCGCCGGCCAGGTGAGCGGCCCGATCAATGGCGAGCTCGGCGTCTCGGTCGTGAAGGTCACCAAGGTGACGCCGGGCGTCGTCGCCACGCTCGCCAGCGTCCGTCCGCAGATCGAGGCCGAGGTCCGCGCCCAGGCCGCTCAAAGCAAGGCCTATGACCAGACCCAGGCCTATCAGGACGCGCACGACGCGGGCGCCGATCTCGTCGCCGCCGCCAGCAAGGCCGGCGCCATGGTCGTGACGACCGCGCCGATCACCGCTCAGGGCGCCGACCAGATGGGCCAGCCCGTCGCAGGCCTGACGCCGGACATGATCAAGACCGCCTTCGGCCTGGCCCAGGGCGCCGAAAGCGACCTGATCGAGCTGGGCAAGGGCGAGTACTACGCGATCAAGGTCGAGAAGGTTGAACCCGCCGCCCTCCCGCCCCTGGCCGAGATAAAGCCGCAGCTGACCGCCGTCTGGATGGGCCAGGAGATGGGCAAGCGCCTGAAGGCCAAGGCCGACGAGCTGGCCGCCCGCGTCAATAAGGGCGAGACTCTGGAGGCCGTCGCCGCGTCGGCCCAGTCGAACATCCAGCGCGTGCCAGGCCTGTCGCGCCAGAACGCGCAACAGCATATGGGCCTGGGCGCGGCCTTCCTGGGCGCGGCCTTCGACGCCAAGCCCAACACCGTGTTCACCGCCCGCGCCGGCCAACAGGGCGAGGCCTATGTGGTGGCCAAGGTGGAGGCCATCCACGCCGCGCCGACCAATGACGTCGCCCGCTATGCGGTCATCGCCCAGGCCCAGGCGGCCAACGGCCTGATGCGCGACCTGGGCGAGGCCTCGCGCGCCGCCGCCAAGACCCAGCTGAAGACCAAGACCAACCTGACCCTGGCGCGCCAGGCCATCGGCGTCGACACCGACGCCCTGGCCAAGGCGGAAGCCGCCAAGTCCGGAAAGAAAGCCGAGTAATGAGTCTGGAACCCGCCTTCGACGCCTTTTCGGAAGCCTATGACTCCGGACGGCAGCAGGTTGTCTGGACGCGCCTGATCGACGATCTGGAAACGCCGGTCTCGGCCTATCTGAAGATCGCCCAGACGCGGCCCTACAGCTTCCTGTTCGAGAGCGTCGAGGGCGGGGCCTGGCGCGGTCGCTACTCGATCGTGACCATGAACCCGGACCTCGTCTGGCGCTGCCGCGGCGACCAGGCCGAGATCGCCGAGGGCGACGACATCGCCGCCGGCCGCTATACGCCGCAGGCGGGCGGCGCGCTGGACAGCCTGCGCGATCTCGTGGCTCGGTCACGCATGGAGCTGCCGAAGGGACTCCCGCCGATGGCCGCCGGGGTGTTCGGCGCGCTGGGCTACGACCTCGTGCGCTTGGTCGAGCGCCTGCCCGACATCAACGAAGACACCCTGGGCCTGCCGGACGGGATCATGACCCGCCCGCAGATCGTCGCGATCTTCGACGCCATCGCCCAGGAGATCATCCTGACCACGGCCGTGCGGCCCAAGCCCGGCGTGTCGGCCAAGGAAGCCTACGAGGCGGCCCGGTCGCGGATCGAGACCGTGATGGCCGACCTGCACCGTCCTCTGGCCCACGACGCGCCGCGCGCGCCGCGCGGTCCGATGGAGTTCACGACGCCGGTCAGCCGCGCCGACTATCACCAGGTGGTGGCCAAGGCGAAGGACTACATCGCCGCCGGCGACATCTTCCAGGTCGTGGCCAGCCACCGCTTCCGCGCGCCTTTCGACCTGCCGCCGTTCGCGCTCTATCGCTCGCTGCGCCGGACCAATCCGTCGCCGTTCCTGTTCTTCCTGAACCTGGACAGCTTCAGTCTGGTCGGCTCCAGCCCCGAGATTTTGGTGCGCCTGCGCGACGGCAAGATCACCATCCGCCCGATCGCCGGCACCCGCCCGCGCGGCGCGACGCCCGAGCAGGACGCGGCCCTGGAAGCCGAACTGCTAGCCGATCCCAAGGAGCGGGCCGAGCACCTGATGCTGCTGGACCTGGGCCGCAACGACGTCGGCCGCGTGGCGATGCTGAACCGCCAAGGTCGCAACGCGCCGGCGGAGCGTCCGAAGGGCCCGAACGTCAGGGTCACCGAGAGCTTCAAGATCGAGCGCTACAGCCACGTGATGCACATCGTCTCGAACGTCGAGGGCACAGCGCCCGAAGGCGTCGATCCGGTCGACGTGCTGATGGCCGCCCTGCCCGCCGGCACGCTGTCGGGCGCGCCCAAGGTGCGGGCCATGGAGATCATCGACGAGCTGGAAGTCGAAAAGCGCGGCATCGGCTACGCCGGCGCGGTCGGCTATTTCGGCGCCGACGGCTCGGTCGACACCTGCATCGTGCTGCGCACGGCGCTGGTGAAGGACGGCATGATGTACGTCCAGGCCGGCGGCGGCATCGTCGCCGACAGCGATCCGGACGGCGAATACGACGAGACCCTGCACAAGTCCCGCGCCCTCAAACGCGCGGCCGAGGAAGCCTGGCGATTCAGCTGAGCCTGAGGGCTAGATTATCCGCTCCTACGGGCCGCCCAGCCGATCCTGCGGCAGGTGCTGGGTGACCGCCGGCGGCGCCAGCACCATCACCGTGGCGAAGCTGATCGCGCAGATCGCGGCGAAAGCCGCGGCGGCCAGGACCGGTCCCAGCTTCTGGGCGCGCGTCTTCTGCCGCAGCAAAGCGCGGACATAGGCGACGGCGACAGGGTCCAGGGCGGAATCACGCGGGTCCATCCCCATATGATGCTCCACGCCGCGTCCGCTGTAACCGTAACTGAAAGCCGCAGGCGAAATTGGCGCTACACATTGCACCCGCTCAGGCTAGAACCGCACTTCGAAAGGCGGCGTCATGATCCTCGTCATCGATAACTACGACAGCTTCACCTACAACCTCGTCCACTATCTGAACGAGCTGGGCGCGGAGACCGAGGTCTTTCGCAACGACGCCCTGACGGTGCAGGAGGCCCTAGGCCTCAAGCCCGCCGCCGTGCTGCTGTCGCCCGGCCCCAAGGCGCCGGACCAGGCCGGCATCTGCCTGCCGCTGCTACGCGGCGCGCCGGAGGACCTGCCGATCCTGGGCGTCTGCCTGGGCCACCAGGCCATCGGCCAGGCCTATGGCGGCGAGGTGATCCGCGCCAAGCAGGTCATGCACGGCAAGGTCAGCAAGGTCCGCCACAACGACAAGGGCATCTTCAAGGGCCTGCCCAACCCCTTCACCGCCACCCGCTACCACAGCCTGGCCGTTCGCAAGGAAGACCTGCCGCCCGAGCTGGAAGTCACCGCCTGGACCGACGACGGCGAGATCATGGGCGTGCAGCACAAGACCCGCCCCGTGTTCGGCGTCCAGTTCCACCCGGAATCGATCGCCACCGAAGGGGGCCACCAGATGCTGGCCAACTTCATGGACTTGGCGGGCGTTAAGCGCGACGCGGCGGTCTGGGTCTAGGTCCGCTTCCATGTCCGACGCTTTCAAGCCCCTGCTGGCCAAGCTGGCCGACGGCCAGACCCTGGGCGAAGAGGACGCCGAGGTCTTCTTCGCCGCCTGCCTGCGCGGCGAGCCGACGCCGGCCCAGGTCGCCGCCGCGGTGACCGCCATGCGCCTGCGCGGCGAGACCGTGGGCGAGATCGCCGCCTGCGCCCGCGCCATGCGCCGCGCGGCCGTTCACCTGGAACATCCCTACGAAGTCATCGACGTCTGCGGCACCGGCGGCGATGGCCTTCACACCCTGAACATTTCCACGGCCGTGGGCTTTGTCGCCGCCGGCGGCGGGCTGAAGGTCGCCAAGCACGGCAACCGCGCCATCACCTCGAAGTCCGGCACCGCCGACGTACTGACCGCGCTTGGCGTCAATATCGACGCGACGCGCGAGCAGCAGCGCCGCGCCCTAGACGAGGCAGGCATCTGCTTCCTGTTCGCCCAGGCCCACCACGGCGCCATGCGGCACGTCTCCCCGATCCGGCAGCAACTGGGCTTCCGCACGATCTTCAACCTGCTGGGACCGTTGACTAATCCCGCCGGCGCCAAGCGTCAGGTGGTGGGCGTCTCGGCGCCGCGCTTCGTCGAGCCGATCGCCAAGGCCCTCGGAGCCCTGGGCGCCGAGCGGGCCTGGTCGGTGCATGGCTCTGGCCTCGACGAGCTGACGACCACGGGCGAGACCGAAGTCGCCGAGTGGCGCGACGGGCGGATGCACCTGTTCACGATCACGCCCGAGGCCGTCGGCCTGCCCCGCGCCGCGCTATCGGACATCACCGGCGGCGATCCGGCCTTCAACGCCGCCGCCCTGACCCGCCTGTTCGACGGCGAGAAGGGCGCCTATCGCGACATCGTGCTGCTGAACGCCGCCGCGGCCTTCCTGGTCGCCGACAAGGTCGAGACCCTGGTCGAGGGCATCGAACTGGCCGCCGACGTCATCGACGAGGGCCGCGCTCGCGCCGCCCTGGACGGCCTGGTGGCCGCCACCAATACGGAAGTAAACGCGTGACCGACATCCTGGCCAAGATCGCCGCTTACAAGCGCGAGGCCGTCGCCGGCCGCAAGGCCGCGCGCTCGCAAGCCGATGTCGACGCCGCCGCCAAGGCCGCCTCCGCGCCGCGCGGCTTCAAGGCGGCGCTGGAAGCCAAGCACGCGCCGGGCAAGCTCTCGCTGATCGCCGAGATCAAGAAGGCCTCGCCGTCCAAGGGCCTGATCCGCGAGGATTTCGATCCGCCGGTCCTGGCCAAGGCCTACGAGGTGGGCGGCGCGGCCTGTCTGTCGGTGTTGACCGACGGTCCGAGCTTCCAGGGCGCGGACGAGTACCTCGTGGCCGCCCGAGCGGCGACCGCCCTGCCCTGCATCCGCAAGGACTTCCTCGTCGATCCCTGGCAGGTGGCCGAAAGCCGCGCCCTGGGCGCCGACGCGATCCTGGTGATCCTGGCCATGATCGACGACGTCCTCGCCGCCGAACTGATGTCGGAAGCCAGGCGCCTGGGCATGGACGCCCTGGTCGAGGTCCATGACGAGGCCGAGATGGCCCGCGCCGGCGCACTGGGCTCGGACCTCGTCGGCATCAACAACCGCGACCTTAAGAGCTTCGTGGTCGATCTGGCGGTGACCGAGCGTCTGTCCGATCAGGCTCCGAAAGACGCTCTGCTCGTGACCGAGAGCGGCGTCTTCACCCACGCCGACGTCGTTCGAATGGAGGCGACCGGCGCCAAGGCCATGCTGGTCGGCGAAAGCCTGATGCGACATGCTGACGTTACGGCCGCGACCCAAACCCTGATAGGCTGAGCTTGAGCTCAACCTCGGCTCGGCCTGGACAAGACCGCATGAACTGGCTCGCCCGCGTGGTGAAGTGGGCTCTCTCGGCCCATTTCAAGCTCCGAGGCTGGCGTATCGAAGGCGCGCCGCCGCAGACGCGGAAGTTCGTCATCATCGCAGCCCCGCACACCAGCAACTGGGACTTCGTCTATTTCGTGGGCGCGGCCGACGCCCTGGACCTGAAGCTCAGCTTCATCGGCAAGGCCTCGCTGTTCAAGCCGCCCTTCGACCAGATGATGCGTGACCTGGGCGGCATCCCGCTGGACCGCGAACGCTCCAAGGACATGGTCAAGGCCATGGTCGAGGAGTTCGCGCGCCGCGACGCGTTCATGCTGACGATCGCGCCCGAGGGCACGCGCGGCAAGGCCCGCCAGTGGAAGAGCGGCTTCTACCACATCGCCAAGGGCGCCGGCGTGCCGATGGTGCTGGGCATGATGGACTATCGGCGAAAGGTCGTGGGCCTAGGTCCGGCCATCTACCCGACCGGCGACTACGAGGCCGACATGCGCAAGATCATGAGCTTCTACGAGCACTGCACGCCAAGGTTCCCGGAACTCGCGACGCGCTTCGAAGACCTGGTTGATTCGACTCCTGATCGGCCGGAGCGGCGCCTTAAGGCTTGATTTTCCTGGCCTGAACACAGCGGGAACGGCCTCAACTTGACATTAAGGAAGAACGCCTAGAGAACATCTCCAAGGTTTGCGGTTTGTTCCGCGCTCCAGCCGAGGTCGACATGCTCACCCGCAAGCAGCACGAACTGCTGATGTTCATCCACGAGCGGATCAAGGAGACCGGCGTCTCCCCATCCTTCGACGAGATGAAGGAGGCGCTCGACCTGGCGTCCAAGTCCGGCATCCACCGCCTGATCACGGCGCTGGAGGAGCGCGGCTTCATCCGTCGCCTGGCCCACAGGGCCCGCGCTCTGGAGGTGGTGAAGCTGCCGCAGCAGGCGACGACCGCCGCTCCGCCCAAGGGCCGCGGCGCGTTCCGTCCGCAGGTGTTCGAGGGCGGCGGCGCGCCGCCGGCCGCCGCGCCCGCTCCGGCCGCCAACGACAGCCGCGAACTGCCGATCCTGGGCCGCATCGCCGCCGGCACGCCGATCGACGCCATCCAGCACGAGCGCGAGCGCCTGCCGGTGCCGGAAGCCATGCTGGGCAACGGCGAGCACTACGTTCTTGAGGTCCAAGGGGACTCGATGATCGAGGCTGGCATCCTGGACGGCGACTACGTGATCATCAAGAAGGGCGACACCGCCACCTCGGGCGAGATCGTCGTCGCCCTGGTCGGCGAGGAAGCCACCCTCAAGCGCCTGCGCAAGAAGGGCGGCTCGATCGCCCTGGAAGCGGCCAACCCGAAGTACGAGACCCGCATTTTCGGCCCCGACCAGGTCGAGGTGCAGGGCAAGCTGGTGGGTCTGATCCGCCGCTATCACTAGGCTCTGCTCTAGCGGAAGCTGGAGAGCCCTCGGAATTGGAAGGCCCCGACCTCCAGCGAGGATCGGGGCCTTTTCGTATCAGCGCGCCGGCTGGAGACGCCCCTCCTCCGCCAGACGCTTTGCGGCCGCGTCAAAACCGGCCCACGCGGCGGCGGCCAGGCTCCCGCCGGTGCTGACCCGGCGCACGCCTAGGGCGGCGAGGCTGTCGACCGTCATGTCCGGTCCCCACAGCAGAACGTTCACGGGCTTGGGTGACACCGCTTCGACGACAGCCCTGATCTCCTCTGGATCGGTGACCGCCGGCGCATAGAGGCAGTCCGCGCCGGCCTCGGCATAGGCCCTCAGGCGCTCCAGGATCTGATCCAGATCCCGCGCACCGCGCAGATAGCCTTCCGCGCGTCCGACGAGGATCACGTCCTCACCAGAAGCATCAATCGCCTGACGAGCCGCCTTGAGGCGCTCCACGGCCGTTGGCAGGTCGTAGATCGCCGAGCCGGACCAATCCTCGATCGACAGGCCCGCCACGCCGGCCCCGATCGCGAGCCCCACAGTCTCGGAGACGCCCTCCGCCGTCTCGGAAAAGCCGTTCTCTAAGTCGGCGTTCACCGGCAGGTCTGTCGCCGCGCACAGCATGCGCAGGTGAGCGATCACCTCGTCCCGGGTGATCTGGCCGTCATCCTTGCCCAAGCCCCAAGCCGCGCCCGCGCTGGTCGAGGCCAGGGCCTTGAATCCCAACTTCTCCAACCGACGCGCGCTCCCTACGTCCCACGGATTGGGCAGGACGAAACAGCCCTCGGCGTGCAGGGCGCGAAAGGCGGCGCGGCGGGCGGCGAAGGGATTGGACATGGCGAGATCTCCAGGCTTTCCACCAACACCTAGCGGCCTTCGACGTCATCCGCTGTCAGCAGGCGGCTCCAGGGACGATCGCCGCGCAAGGGCTGGGCCCACGCGATCCTCCAGCCATCGGCTCGGTGATAGAGCTCCGCCGCCCCGCCGCGGGCGAAGTCCTCCGCCGTGAGTAGGACGGTATCGGCGCAGAGCGGCGGAATGCGTTCCGGCGCGGCCGCCCGGATCACCACGACCTCGCTGTTGACGCACAGGCCTGACAAGGTTTCGGCGTCCGGTGTCTTGCGGCTCCAGGCCAGGGACAGTCGGACGGGCGCGCCCAAGGCCGGCGCGCAGACCCGCTGGTCGCAGGCGTAGAGGTTCCAGGTCGCCGGCGTCAGGCCTCTTCGGCGAGCCCATAACTCCGCCCCGAACCGCTTGGCGTCGGTGCGCAGCAGGACGGCCGCGTCGCCGGACCGCACCGCCGCCGTAGCCCCGTCGGCGGCGATCCAGGCGTCGGGCGGCGCGGGTCTGGGCCAAAGCGCCACGGCGAGAGCCATCGGCGCGCCCAGCCACCGCAAGCGACCCTTCCACAGGCACAGCAGCATCAGCCCCAGAAAGGCGATGACCAGCACCTGCGGCGGCGCGCTGGCCACGATCTGCTGGGCCCCGTGGGCGTCGGCGAAGCCATTGGCGATGGCGATCATCGCATCCACGCCCCGGCCGGCCACTGCCAGAAACGGCGCGCCAAGGCCGAACGGCTCCAGCAGCGTCCCGATGGCCAGGAAAGGCATGATCACGAAAGAGGACAGCGGCGCGACGGCGAGGTTGGCGGGCAGTCCCCACACGGCGACCCGGTTGAAGTGCTGCATGGCGAACGGCGCGGTGGCCAGGCCCGCCACCAGACTCGCGGCGACGCTGGCCGCCAGCCAGGTGATTCCGGCCTGCGGCCAGCGGATCCACCACGGCGTCGAGATCTCCTTGACCGGGCGCGGCCAGCCTTCCGCCAGGGCGACCAGGGCCGCGGTCGCCGCGAACGACATCTGGAAGCCGGGCTCGCCCGCCGTCTCCGGCTTCAAGGCGAGGATCAGCAGCGCCGCCACCGCCAAGCCATGCAGCGTGATGGCGCGGCGGTCGAAGAGGATGGCCAGGAAAGCGACGCTGGCCGTGATCGCGGCGCGCTCGGCCGGCGGCGGCGCGCCGGAGATCACCAGGTAGCCGAGCACCGCGATGAGACCGGCGACGGCCGCGATCTTCTTGCCGGGCGCGCGCAGCGCCAGCCACGGCCAGGCGGCGACGCCCAGACGCACCGCGCCGAACACAAAGCCCCCGACGATCGCCATATGCAGGCCCGAGATCGACAGGATATGCGCCAGCCCCGAAGCCCGCATCGCGTCGGTCTGTTCCTGGGTGATCCAAGCCTCGTGGCCGGTCACCATGGCCGCGCCGATACCGCCGCTGCTCGGCCCCATCCGGACCAGGATCCTTTGGGCGAGGCTCCAGCGCAGGGCGTTCACCGCCATGACGATCCGCAGACGAAGCGGCGGCGGGTCCAGCCGCGCGGGCGCGACTTCTCCGATCGCGAAGCCGACGCCGCCGATCGAGTCGAACCAGGCGTCTCGCGCGAAATCGTAAGCTCCTGGCGCGGCCGGCGGCGGCGGCTGCCCCAGCATCGCCTTGAGATGGATCGCGTCCCCAGGCGCGGGGGTCTCGTTTTCGCCGATCGTCACCCGGATCCGCCTGGGGGTTCGCTCCGCCGACAGACCCGAGATCGAAACCGGCGCGATCAGCAGACGGGGCCCGCCAGCGCCCGGACTGACCACATCGACGACAAAACCGTCCACGCGCCGAACGATGCGCTCTCCGCCCATGACCGGCGCGGCGACCCGATCGCTGCGCACCTTGGCGGCCAAGGCGCCTGCGGCGCCGAAGGCGGCCAGGCTCGCCACGGCGACGACCAGCGTCGACGCCCCTCGGTGACGAAGCGCCCACCACGCGCCTATGAGCGCCACGGCGATGACCGCAAGCATCCACAAGGAGGGCTCGCGCCCAGCCTCCAGATAGGCCGCCGCGCCCAAGCCGAACGCCACAGGCGCCCAGAGGAACGCTCGGGCCTCGTTCTCGCGCAGTTCGGCGACACCCAGCGTCGCTAGCGCGCGGATCGAGAGCCGCTTCGCCGTCGGCGCTTTCGAGATATCGACAGCTTCCTCCCCTAACACGCGGAAACCACGGGATTTTTGACAGCTTGGCCAACTTCGCCGCGGCGCGCGAAACCGCTAGGCCGCGCGCGAACCGCCATGCTAAGACGCCGCAGCCAAGCCGCGTCGCGGCTCGCGTTTTCCGACGCCGCCCTGGCGTCCAGCCTTGCAGCCTTGAAGTCCATGTCGAACCCAATCCCTACCGGCGTCGTCACGCGCTTCGCCCCCTCGCCCACCGGTTTCCTGCATATCGGCGGCGCCCGCACGGCGCTGTTCAACTGGTTATATGCACGTCATACGGGAGGGAAGTTCCTTATTCGCGTGGAAGACACCGATCGAGAGCGATCGACCGAGGCCGCGGTGGCCGCGATCTTCGAGGGCCTGGACTGGCTGGGCCTGAAGTCCGACGACGAGGTGATCTTCCAGCACACCCGCGCCCCGCGCCACGTCGAGGTCGTGCATGAGCTGCTCGCCAAGGGCCGCGCCTATCGCTGCTGGATGACCGTAGAGGAACTGGAAGTCGCCCGCGAGAAAGCCCGCGCCGAAGGCAAGGCCATCCGCTCGCCGTGGCGCGACGCGCCCGAGGGCGACCTGTCGGTCCCGCACGTGATCCGCTTCAAGGGCCCGCTGGACGGCGAGACCCTCGTCGACGACATGGTCAAGGGCCCGGTGACCTTCCGCAACATCGAGCTGGACGACCTCGTGCTGCTGCGCGCCGACGGCGCCCCGACCTACAACCTCGCTGTGGTGGTCGACGACCACGACATGGGCGTCACCCACGTCATCCGTGGCGACGACCACCTGAACAACGCTGCGCGCCAGACCCTGATCTATCAGGCGATGGACTGGGCCGTGCCGGCCTTCGCCCATATCCCGCTGATCCACGGGCCCGATGGCGCCAAGCTCTCCAAGCGCCATGGCGCCCAGGCGGTCGGCGAGTTCGCGGATCTCGGCTATATCCCCGAAGGCATGCGCAACTACCTGGCGCGTCTGGGCTGGGGCCATGGCGACGACGAAGTCTTCAACGACGAGCAGGCGATCAGCTGGTTCGACGTGGCCGACGTGGTCAAGGCGCCCGCGCGGCTGGACTGGGCCAAGCTGAATCACATCAACGCCCAGCACCTGCGCAAGGCTGACGACGCTCGCCTGACGGCGCTCGCCCTGGCCGCCGCCGAGAAGCGCGAGGGGCCCCTCCCCGCCGACGCCCGCGAGCGCATCGCCCGCACGGTTCCGGAAGTGAAGGAGGGCGCCAAGACCATCCTGGAGCTGGTCGATCACTGTGCGTTTGCACTGAAAGTCCGACCTCTGGCCTTGGACGAAAAGACGCAGAAGCAGCTGACGGAAGAAACCGTCGAGCGGCTGAAGCGCTTGCGCGACCAACTGGCCGCAGCGACGGCCTTCGACGCCGCCACGCTGGAGACCGTGTTGAAATCGTTCGCGGAATCCGAAGGCGTCGGCTTCGGCAAGTTCGGCCCCGCCCTACGCGGAATCCTGACCGGCGGCGCGCCGGCGCCGGATCTGAACAAGACGATGGCCGCCCTCTCTCGGGAAGAGAGCTTGGGACGACTTGACGACGCCCTGGCGCCGCGCGCATGAGGCGCTATAACGCACCTGCGAAAACGAAGGTTGGACTGCTCGTTCCAATTTACAAAGGGGTCTAAGTATGACCGATAAAGCCACGCTGACGATCGGCGACAAGAGCTACGACCTGCCGATCCTCAAGGGCAGCACGGGTCCGGACGTCCTCGACGTCCGAAAGATCTACGGCGAAAGCGACCACTTCACCTTCGATCCGGGCTTCACCTCGACGGCGTCCTGCGAAAGCAAGATCACCTATATCGACGGCGACGCTGGCGTTTTGCTGCACCGCGGCTATCCGATCGACCAGCTGGCCGAGAACTCGTCGTTCCTCGAGGTCTGCTACCTGCTGCTGAACGGCGAACTGCCCAAGGCGGACGAGTTCGCCAAGTTCGAGCACAACATCACCTACCACACGATGCTGCACGCGCAGTTCGACCGGTTCTTCGAGGGCTTCCGCCGCGACGCCCACCCGATGGCCGTGATGACCGGCGCCGTGGGCGCCCTGTCGGCCTTCTACGCCGACAGCATGAACGTCGACGACGCCCGTGAGCGCGAGATCAGCGCCCATCGCCTGATCGCCAAGATGCCGACGATCGCCGCCCGCGCCTACAAGTACACGGTCGGTCAGCCGTTCGTGTCGCCGCGCAACGACCTGTCGTACTCGGAAAACTTCCTGCGCATGTGCTTCGCCGTGCCGGCCGAGGACTGGAAGCCGAACCCGGTGCTGACCCGCGCCATGGACCGAATTTTCATCCTGCACGCCGACCACGAGCAGAACGCCTCGACCTCGACGGTCCGCCTGGCCGGTTCGTCGGGCGCGCACCCGTTCGCCTGCATCGCCGCCGGCATCGCCTGCCTGTGGGGCCCGTCGCATGGCGGCGCCAACCAGGAAGCGCTGGAGATGCTGGAGACCATCGGTTCGGTCGACAACATCAAGGACTACGTCCAGGGCGTGAAGGACCGGAAGTACAAGCTGATGGGCTTCGGCCACCGCGTGTACAAGAACTTCGACCCGCGCGCGAAGGTCATGCAGAAGACCGCGCACGAAGTGCTGGGTCAGCTGGGTCACAACAACGACCCGCTGCTGAACGTCGCCCAGGAACTGGAAAAGGTCGCCCTGAACGACCCGTACTTCGTCGATCGCAAGCTGTACCCGAACATCGACTTCTACTCGGGCATCACCCTGCGCGCGATGGGCTTCCCGACCAACATGTTCACCGTGCTGTTCGCACTGGCCCGCACCGTGGGCTGGATCAGCCAATGGAAGGAAATGTTCGAGGATCCGACCCGCAAGATCGGTCGTCCGCGTCAGCTCTACACCGGCGCCACCCAGCGCGATTACATCCCGGTCGAAAAGCGCTAAGCGCTGCGGTCAGGAGCTAGATCAGGCCCCGCTTCGGCGGGGCCTTTTTCGTTTCCGCGCGTCCCGTCTCGGCGATTGAGCAAGAAGCCCATAACCTCGGCGACAGCGCGATAGAGGGCCTCAGGGATCTCCTCGTCCATATCGACGGTCGCCAGCGCCTGCGCCAGCACCGGATCCTCCTCGATCTTTACGCCGCGCTGGCGAGCCGTCTCAATGATCTTCTCGCCGGCGCCGCCCAATGCGGAAGCAATCGCGCGGGGAGCGCTCGGGTCCTCGTGCAAGGGGGCGACCGCGATACGCGGACGGGCGCTGGCTCCAGATATGCCGGTCATGAAGCCTGATCCACGAAGTGACCAAGGGCGCCAGCGTCCTTGACGGGGGGCGGGCCCGAATGAATGGCGATCTCCGGTGTCAGTTGCGCCTGACGAAGCGCTGCGCCCAGGCTCTCCTGGCTCGCACGCAGGCTGGCGACGATCTCGGACCGCGCTGCCCAGAGGGACACGCGCGCTCGCTTGCCCGCCAGCGTGATTAGCGCATGGACTGGTCCCAACGGTTCGACATCGATCGAGAACCGGACGCGATAGGTGCGTTCGGCCGAGCCGGTGGCCGGCCCGCCGCCGTCGCGGGTGATCTCGAACTGAGCCACGGCGACGCCCTGCGGCGTCACGAACGGCAGGTCCAGGTTCAGGCGCGCCGACGGGGTCCGCGACTCGCCGGTCTCCGGGTCCTGATGGACCTCGCGCAGCGAGGCGATCTGCATCAGTACCTGGCGGGAAAGAGCGGCGCTGACACCCTTAAGGAGACGACGCACGATCTCCTCGGACGAGGCCCCGGCCGGAAGCTGGGAAGGCGTCGGCCGCTGCCCCGCCATCGGCCCGTCTGCGAACGGCGGCGGCGGTGTCGAGGGCTTCTGCGGCTCGATAGACGCCCCGCCATAGCCTCGGACGGCCAGCGGCGCGAGCGCTGGCCGGTTGTTCGCAGGAGACCCCTGCGCCAAGTCTAGCAAACCGAGCGCTGAAGACGCGGGCCTGGCGGACTCTGCAGACGGCGCAGCCTTAGAAGGGGCGATGAAGGCGGCGAAGCGCGGTTCGACCGCGTCATCGTCGTTCGTCGACGGCCCGGCGGAGCGCGCGTGAGCGCCGGATACATCCGCATCGCGCTCGCCCCACCGCGGGGTCGTCCCTGCTGGAGGGGACGCCTCGGAGAGCAGGTCGGCGCCCAGGGGCTCCGATGGCGGACGATGCAGGCTCTCCATCGATCGCGCTGGCGTCAGCGGGGTGAGCGCCGTGCGCGCCAGCCAGCCGCTCAGGGCATCCTTGAACACCAGCAACCCGGCCTTGAGGTCGGTTTCAGGACTCCCGGCCAAGGGCTCTCCATCGGGCCCAGACTGCGCGCCTCTGGCCAAGCGCGCCTCGAGGAACACGCCAGACTGCTCGACCGCCGTCCTGAGCCCCTGGGCTGTCGACATCTCAGCCGCGCGCGGAATCCGCGCCAGCAGAGCCTCACCGACGCTTCGCACCTCGAGAGGCGTTTCAGGATGTTCGAGCATGGCGGCGACGTCAGCCATCAGCGGCGCCAAGCCTGCCTGCCTTGGAACCGCCTCCGCGGCCGCGATACGAACGGCCCGCATTAGCCGTGTTTCCGTCGACGGAGGCCGCGCAGCCCAGGCGTCTGAGCCGCTGTCACGCGCGGGGCCAGCGACCATGGCGCGTCCGGCGTCCCGATCGCCCGCCTTGTCGGCGAGCTCGACGCCCTCACGAGACTCACCCGCGGTCGGAGCGCCCACAGGCTCGCCTAAGGCGTGGGTCACGTTCGCGAGGGCGGCGCGTGCTACGGCCTGCAGAACGACCGAATGCGGCTGGCTCCCGGGCGGCGCGGCGGGAGAGATCGGGGTCAGGGGCGCGGTCGGGTTTATGGCCACGACGCCGGCTCCGTGAGGGACGTTGTCCAGAGATTAAGACTCGGACGTAAACCGAGGATTAACCTTGCAGTGCGCCGCGCCGGCTCAAGAAATCGATCATCGCGGTCGCAGCCGCCTCGGATGGATCGGGCATGCCGCGCCCCATCTTGTCGAGCGCCTCGTACTGCTCGGATGTCTGGCGGACTCGACGCTCTGGATCGTCAAGCAAGGCGCCGACCGCGCGCGCCAAGCTTTCGCCTTCGCAAGCGTCCTGGATGAACTCCGGGGCGACGGCCCGGCCGGCCGCGATGTTGAACAAGGTGATCCAGCGCGGCTTCATCAGGCGCTTGAGAATGGCGTAGGTGACCGCGCCGGTCTTGTATCCGACGACCATGGGACGACCGGCCAGCGCCAGCTCCGTGGTCACGGTGCCGCTGCAGGCCAGCGCGACATCACCGGCGACAAAGGCGTCGTCCTTGAGCTGCTCGTCCTCGACCACGTGGGCGCGGAAGGGCCAGCCCGCGACCCGGGCCTTAACGGCCTCGGCGACGGTGTAGGCGGCGGGCACGACCACGGTCAAGTCCGGGCGATCGGCCTTCAGACGATGCACGGCGTCCTCGAACGCAGGCATGACCCGCTCGATCTCGGACGGGCGGCTGCCCGGCAGGACCAAAAGCATCGGCTCGTCTTCGCCCAGCCCGATGGCGGCGCGAAGACGTTGCGCGTCAGCCTTGTCGAAGCGCTTGGCCAGCGCCGAGTTGCCGACGAAGACGTTCTGAAGACCGGCGGCGTCGAAATAGGCCTTGTCCATGGGCTGGATCGACAGCAGCAGATCGACCGCTTTCGCCAAGGTGCGCGCGCGAGCAGCGTGATAGGCCCAGACCTGCGGGGCCACGTACTTCACCAGCGCGATGCCGGGATCGGCTTTCCTGAGGAGCTTCGCCAGCCGGATGTTGAAGCCCCAGCTGTCGATCAGCACCGCGACATCCGGCTTTTCGCGGACCGCGAGCGCCACGGTGTCGTTGAGCCGCGCCTTGACCGTCGGATAGGCCTTTAGCCCTTCCCAGATGCCCAGGATCGACAGCTGGGCGATGTCGAACGGGCTCTTGATCCCCTGCTCGGCCATCTTCACGCCGCCGACGCCAACAAAGGTCACGCGGTCGCCGAGACGGGCTCGCAAGGCCTTGGCCAGGGACGCGCCGAGCGCGTCGCCCGAAGCCTCGGCCGCCACCAGCATGACCTTCAGGGGAGCGGTCACGCGTCGCCTCGTGGATCGACCCCCAGCACGAAGAGACCCAACTCATCCGCCGCCGCGACGACGGCGTCGCGATCCACGACCAAGAGACGGCCAGCCTCGCCGACGACGCCGGCCAGCCCCGCCCGCGCGGCGCGCTGCAGCGTGGCGACGCCGATGGTCGGCAGGTCGACCTTGGTCTCCTGGATCGGCTTGGGCGCCTTGGCCAGCACGCCGCGTGGACGTTCGGCGCACCCCCGGATGGCCTGAGGCAGGTCTGCGACCCGCCGGAGCATGGCGTCGGTGCCTTCCTGGGCCTCCACGGCCAGCACGAGGCCGTCGCAGACGACAGCGCCCTGCCCAACGTCCAACCGGCCGATCTCGCGCGCGACCATCAGGGCCTTGTCGATGTCGGCCATATGCTCGGCGCTAGGGTAGAAGCGGCCCAGACGGCCCAGCGGCAGGGTCATCTCACCGACGACCTCGTGCGCGCCTTCGATCTCGAAGCCTTCCTTCTCGAACTCGTCCAGCACGCGGCGCAGAAGGGCGTCATCGCCCTGGCGCGCGGCCATGATCAGGCCCGGCACGACCTTGAGGCCGCGGGCGTCCGGCATGAGGGTCGCGAAATCCGGTCGCTTCACATCGCCGGCGAAGCAGACGACCTCGCAGCCCGCGGCCTTCAACGCCTTGAACACCTTGCCGAACTCGCCGAGCCCGACATCGATGCCCGGATAGCGAGCCAGGGCGGGGTCGGCGAAGCTCTTAAGCCGCATGACCGCGAAAGACCGTCCCGCCGCCTCGCAACGGGCGGCGAGCTCGACGGGCAGCGCCCCGCCGCCGGCGATCAGACCCAGCTTACGCATGTCGTGAGCCTAAACTTCCCGCTCGGGCAGGCACAGGGGGCGGTTGGCGTCGGCGCGGATGAAGTCGACGATTTCCATCACCTCGGGGTTGCCGGCGTGGATTTCGGCCACATCCTCCAGGCGCTCCTGGAAGGTGCCTTCGTCCGCGAACAACAGGCGGTAGGCTGCACGCAGCGCGTTGATGGTCTCGCGCGAGAAGGCGCGACGTTTAAGGCCGACCAGATTCAGGCCCTCGAGGTGGGCGTGGTTGCCCCAGACCGAGCCGTACGGGATCACGTCCTTAGTCACGGCCGCCAGGCCGCCGATGAAGCTGTAGCGGCCGATGCGCGAGAACTGGTGCGCGGCGGCCAGGCCGCCCATGAACACGTAGTCGCCGATCGCGACATGGCCACCCAGGGTCGCGCCCTTGGCGAGCACGACGAAGTCCCCGACGGTGCAGTCGTGGGCGACGTGCGAGCCGACCATGTAGAGGCCGTCCGATCCGATCGTGGTCACGCCCTTCCCCGAGGCCGTGCCGGTGTGCATGGTCACGTGCTCGCGAATGATGTTGCGAGGGCCGATGACCAGTTCGGTGCGCTCGCCCTTGTGCCCCAGGTGCTGAGGCGGACCGCCAAGGTTAGCGAACGGATGCACGACGCAGCCCTCGCCAAGCGTCGTCGCGCCTTCGACGACGACGTGCGACAGCAGGTGAACGCCCGCGTTCAGGGTCACATCGGGGCCGACGATGCTGTAGGGGCCGATCTCGACATCCGACGCGATCTTGGCCTCGGGCGCGACCAGCGCGGTGGGATGGATCGTCATGCCTTGGGTCCCGTCTCGACCACCATGGCGGCGAACTCGACCTCGGCGGCCACCTTGTCGCCAACCTTGGCGACGCCCTTGAACTTGAAGATCGACGAGCGGGCGCGCAGCACCTCGACTTCCATCCGCAGCACGTCGCCCGGACGGACCGGCGTGCGGAAGCGGGCGTTGTCGACCGACATGAAGAAGATCGTCTTGCCCTCGGTGTCGACTTCCAGAGACTTGCTCATCAGCACCGCGCCCGTCTGGGCCAGGGCCTCGATGATCAGCACGCCGGGCATCACCGGATTGCCGGGGAAGTGACCCTGGAAGAACGGCTCGTTGACCGTCACGCACTTGATGCCGACGATCGACTTGTGGGCGTTATAGTCCTCGGCGCGATCGACCAGCAGGAACGGGTAGCGGTGCGGAATGCGCGCCAGGATTTCGGCGATGTCGATATCGATCGACGCCGCTTGTTCAGTGGTCTGGCTCATTCGTCGCCCCTTGTCACTCGGCCGCCCGCCTTGCGCGACAGCCAGGCGGTCTCCCGCAGCCACCGCTTCAGCGGTCGCGCCGGGAATCCCGTCCAAGTTTCACCTTTCGGCACGTCCTTGAACACCGAGGCGGCCGCCCCGATGCTCGCACCCGAGCCGATATTCAAATGGTCGGCCACGCCGGCCTTGCCGCCGAAGGCGACGCCGTCGCCCACCGTCGTGCTGCCGGAGATGCCGGTAAACGCGGCCAATACTCAGTTACGCCCGATACGGACGTTGTGAGCGACGTGGACCAGATTGTCGATCTTGGTGTTCTCGCCGATCGTCGTATCCGAAAATGCGCCGCGATCGACGCAGCTGTTGGCGCCGATCGTGACATTGTCCTGGATGATCACCCGCCCTAGCTGGGGCAGATCGACCATGCCTCTGGGCCCCAGCGCTGCGCCAAAGCCCGCCTCGCCGATCACGGCCCCGGCGGAAATGGACACGCGGTCGCCGATCAGCGCAAAGCCGATGACCGCATTGGGTCCGATCATGCAGTCGCGGCCGATGACGACTCCGGGGCCGATCACGGCGCCGGGCGCGATCCGCGTTCCGCGCCCGATGCGAGCGCCTCGCCCCACCGTCACGCCGGGCGACAGCCGAACACCGTCCTCAAGGATGGCTTCGCCATGCAGAGGGCTGGACGCCGGCTCGTGCCGAAGGGGCTCGTGGAGGCGTGCCGCCGCCGCCGCCCATGCCGCCTGAGGATGCCGGGTGATCAGCGCGGCGCAGGTGGCCGGAAGAAAATCACGATGCTCCGGCCGCACAAAGCATGCGCCCGCGCCGGTCGCGGCGGCGGCGTCCTTGCGCTTGGCGTCGGAGAAGAAAGTGATCGCCTGGGGGGCGGCGGCGTCGAGCGGCGCGACGTGGGCGATCTGGCGGTCGCCCAGGGCCGCGTCCGCCAGTTCGGCGGCGCCGGCCCGGGCCAACTCGGAAAGCGATGCCGGACCCAGGCTATCGAAGAAACGCGGGTCCGGCATGGCTCCTCACGGCGAATACGATTCCCTTAGGTAACCCCAAAGGAGACGATTCGCTTACTTATTGGACGGCTGCAGAGCTTGAGCGCCCGGGACCTGCTGGTCCAGGCGTTCACGATCGAAGGTCAGCGTCTTGATGCGGGCGTCCAGGGCGGTGACGACGGCGTCGGTGATGTCCATCGCCGGGTTGGCGAACATCACGGACTCGCGGTCCAGCAGGATGCTGCACTTCTGCGCCTGATACACTTGGGTGATGGGCGTGTTCAGCTCTTGATAGACCCGCGACAGCGCCTTTTGCTCGGTCGCTTCATATTCCTTTTGGCGCAGCTGGGCCTTGCGCTGCCAGGCGTTGGCCTTGACCTGCAGGGCGGCGCCTTGCTGCTCCTGGGCGTCCTGGGCCAGGGTGGCCCGCTTGGCTTCGAGCGCCTTGGCTTCGGTTTCAAGCGCGCTGCGCTCGCCGTTCAGCTCGGCTTGCACCTGCTGGGCGATGGTCTTCAGGCGCGCGTCGACCGCCTTGCCGACCAGCGATTGGCCGACAGCGCGCTTGTCGGAGAAGATGCAGACGCCCGGCAGGGCCGGACCGTGGGTCACGGCCGGAGCCGCGGGGGCCGCGGCGGCGGGAGCCGTCTGGGCCGAGGCGCTGGTCGCGATGGCGAGGGCGACAACGCTGGAGGCGGCCGCGGACAGGAACTTGGACATGTCTATTGGAACCTTGTGGAGGTGGAGAACCGGAACGTTTCGGTTCGGTCGTAGCTTTCCTTGGCCAAAATACGGCTGATATCGAATCGAATGGGCCCCATGGGGGATTTCCAGTCGATCGAGATACCGGCCGAGGCACGCAGGCCGAGGTTATCCTTGATGTTGGGATCGAAGACGCCAGGCGACTTCTGACGATCCACATCGTCCAGCAGACCCGCCGTACCCACGTCGCTGAACAGGGCGGCCTTGATGCCGTACTGCTCGGGCAGGAAGGTCGGGATGGTCAGCTCGAAGGTGCTGATGGCGTAGAGCTTCGCGCCCATCGAGTTGTTCGTGCTCGAGATGTCGCGCGGGCCGATGCCTGCGATCTCGAAGCCGCGGAACGAGGTGCCGCCGCGATAGAAGCGGTCGTTGATGCGGACGTTGTCGCCGCCCCAGCCCTGGATATAGCCGAAAGAGCCGGTGGCGCTGAACACCAGGTCCTTGGTGAAGCCCCAGTACCAGCCGGCGTCGGCTTCGGTCTTCAGGTACTTCACGTCGCCGCCGATGCCGGCCAGGTCCTGATTCAGATCCGCGAACCAGCCGCGGGTCGGGTTGATCGGGTCGTTGCGCTTGTCGATGCGCAGGCCATAGCCGATCATCGAGGTGATGTAGGCGCCGCGTTGCAGGCAGAGGATCTGCGAGACCGAGCCGCTGGTGCAGAGGCTGTCGGCGACGCTGACGTCGTCCTGGCGAACCGTGTAGCGCAGGCTCATCGAGGCGTCGTTGGTCAGCGGGAAGCCGAAACGCACATCGCCGCCGACCGACTTGGTGTCGTAGGCCGCGTAGTCCGACAGGTCATAGCGGAAGGTGTAGAGGTTCACGCCGGCCACGAGATTGCGGCCCAGGAAGCGCGGCTCGGAGAAGCCGAAATCGACCTGCTGGCGCAGCGAACCGACCGAGGCGCGGGCCCGGAAGTTCTGGCCGCGACCGCGGAAGTTCCGCTCGGTGATGCCGACGTCCAGCACCAGCTTGTCGACCGAGCTGTAGCCCGCGCTGAACGAGAGCTCGCCGGTGGGCTGCTCTTCCACCTTCACGCGCAGGTTCGTGCGGTCCGGCGCCGAGCCGGGGGTGTCGTCGATATCGACTTCCTTGAAGAAGCCCAGGCGACGGATGTTGTTCTTGGAACGGTCGACCAGCACGCGGTTGTAGGCGTCGCCCTCGGCGACTTCCAGCTCGCGGCGCAGGACGTAGTCGAGCGTGCGGGTGTTGCCAACGATGTCGATGCGATCAACATAGACACGCGGCCCTTCACGGACCTGGAAGACCACGTCGACGGTCTTGGTCTCGCGGTTGGGCACGTAGCGCGGACGCACGTCGACGAAGGCGAAGCCGGCGGCGCCGGCCGCGAAAGTCAGGGCGTCAGTGGCCTGCTCGATCTTCTCGTCTTCGTACAGCTGACCGGCGCGGATCGGCAGGATCTGGGCCAGCAGGTTGCCGTCCAGCTTCTTCAGCTCGGTTTCGACCGTGACCTTGCCGAACTTGTACTTCGGACCTTCATCCAGCGTGTAGCTGACCGCGAAGCCGTTCTTGTCCGGCGCCAGCTCGGCGACCGACGAGATGACGCGGAAGTCGAAATAGCCGCGGTTGCGGTAGAACTTCCGCAGTTGCTCGCGATCGTATTCGATCCGATCGGGGTCGTAGTTGTCGTTGCTGGTCAGGATCTTGTACCAGCGGCTTTCCTTGGTGACGATGACGTCGCGCAGGTCGTTGTCCGAGAACTCGGAATTACCCAGGAAGTTGATCCCCAGCACGCCGCTCTTGGGGCCTTCGCTGATCTCGAACACCAGGTCGACGCGCTTCTGCGGCAGTTCGACCACCTTCGGCGTCACGGTCGCGGAGATGCGGCCCGAACGACGATAGAGTTCGATGATGCGCTGGACGTCGGCCTGCACCTTGGCGCGGGTGAAGATGCCGCGCGGACGGATCTGGACCTCGTCCTTGAGCTTGTCCTCCTTGAGCGAGGAATTCCCCTCGAAGACCACCTGGTTGATGATCGGGTTTTCGACGACCTTCACCACGAGGTCGCCGCCTTGCATGTCGATCTTGACGTCGGCGAACAGATCCGTGCGCGCCAGGGTCTTCAGCGCCAGGTCGAGGCGCTGCGAATCGACCGTGTCGCCCGGCTGGATCGGCAGGTAGGACAGCACCGTGCCCTGCTCGATCCGCTCATTGCCCTGCACCACGATACGCTGCACCACCCCGGTCTGGGCGGCCTGGGCGAAGGCCTGATGCGGAGCCACCAGGGCCGTCGAGCCGAGGAGCAGCGCCATACCCGTGGCGAACGCGGCGCTTTGGGCGCGGAATCTGTTCATTTGACCAATCATGGACGGAGGGCGGGCGTTCACGTGAACAGGCCGCCGATGAATTTGAACACGTCGTAGCGGTTGAGGTCGTTCCACGCCGCGAACAGCATGAAACCCAGGATCAAGGCAAGCCCCGCGCGGAAACCGGCCGCCTGAAAGTCCGCCCGCAAGGGTCGACGGGCGACCGCCTCATAGGCGTACATCAGCAGGTGGCCGCCATCCAGGACGGGGATCGGCAGCAGGTTCATGAAGCCTATGCTGACCGACAGGCTGGCGATCAACAGCATCGACGAGACGAAGACGCGAAGCGCCATGGTCGCCATGTCCGGCGCGCCGGCGGCGCTGGCCTTGGTGACGGCGCCGGCCGTGTGGCCGATGCCGATGATGCCGCTGATCTGATCGGCGGGCAGCTGGCCCGTCACCAATCGTCCGAGATAGAAGCCGATCGTCTTGATCATGCTCCAGACCTCAACGGTGGCGTCGGGAATGGCGGTCAGGAGGCTGGATTTCTCGAGGCGCGAGACGCTGCCCAGCACCACGCCCATGCGGCCTTCCTTGATCCGGCCGCGGATGTCGTCGCGGCTTTCGGAGAGGGCGGGAACGACGGTGACGTGCTGGACGCGCCCCGCCCGCTCGATCGTCAGATCGACAGGCATCCTGGCGCGCAGGGAGATGTAGGCGCTGACGTCGCCAGCCCCTCGGATCGGCGTCTTGTCAGCCTTCAGCAGGATGTCGCCGGGCATCAGCCCCGCTTGAGCCGCGGGCGAGTTCGGCTGCACCTGACGCACGGTGGCCTGGCCGCGCGGGTTGCCGATCACGACCAGGAACACCGCCATGATCAGGATCGCCAGGACGAAGTTCGCCATCGGACCAGCGACGGCGATCAGCGCCCGCTGCCACACAGGCTTGAAATGGAAGTAGCGGTTGACGGCCGCCTCGCCCTCGCGCGCGATGATAGCGCGCTTCATGGCCGAAAGGTCGTTCTGGTCCGGCACGCTGGCGGCGTTCTCGTCGCCCGAAAAGCGGACGTAGCCGCCCAGCGGAATGGCCGCGATGCGCCACTCGACGCCCTGCTTGTCACGCCACGAGACCAGCGCCCGCCCGAACCCGATCGAGAAGCAGTCGATGGCGACGCCGCAAGCTCGCGCCACCCAGAAGTGGCCAAGCTCGTGGATGGTCACCACGATGGACAGCACGAAGACCGTGGGAATGATGTAGAACAGCACGTCGGTCATGAAATGGCCGGGTCTCCCGATCAGCGCCGATGCTTTTGCGCGACAACCTCGGCCGCAATGCGGCGAGCGCTGGCGTCAATCATCATCGCATTGTCGACGGCGTCACCTTCCGCCCCGGAGAGCCCACCAAGACTGTTCATGCGCTCAAGGGTTCCCGCCACCGCCGCGGCAATATCGAGAAAGCCAATCTTGCGGTCAAGGAAAGCCTCGTCTGCGCCGGTCCGGCGCTTCTGGCGATCGCCAAGGCCGCGGGCG
>NZ_QFQZ01000143.1 GCF_003243465.1 Caulobacter segnis | reverse complement strand
CGTTGCATTCGAGCATGACCTGAGCGGCGTCGCGGGTGTTGGCGAACTGCTGCAGGCAGCGGCCCATCTGGTCTTCGAAACCCCCGGCGGCCGTAGCGGCCTGAGCGACGAAAAAGCTGCCGGCGATTCCCGCGGCAATAGCGATCGGATATTTCATCCCGCTGCTCCTAGTAGTGTTTCTACGTCATATGGACGATGCGCCAACTGGACGCAGGCGTAGAATCTCCACGGGCAGTTAATATATTCTGATCTCGATCAAAATATTCGTGCTTTACTACCAGGTAACCATAAAGGTTGCTGGCGCGCGATTCCTTTTCAGTCCCTGCGCTCATTAGCAACCAGACGGGGACGCTGCGACGAAAAGTCACCTTTGGGGCTTTCGGCCGAATTTATCTCGATTTCGTTTTAACCAAGTCAGAGTCTGTTAGGACTCTATCTGGAATATCTCGCTTCAGTTTGGCGACCCGTGGGCACGGGCCGCTGGTTGGAGGGGACCTACGGTGAAACGCATTCGTCTCGTCGATCTGCCGTTGATCATCAAGATCGGCTTCGCGCCGGCGTTCGCGCTGCTTATGCTGGCCCTGATGGCCGGCGGCGCCATCATTGTTCAACAGAGCCAGTCGGCCGCGCTGAAGCAGGTCGTCGAAAGCGACATGCGCCAGAACATGGAGATCCAGAGGATCTCCAAGCGCATCTCCAACATCAACGGTGAACTCTACACCGTGCTGACCCACAAGGCCGGCAACATCGACGTCGCCAAGAACGACGCCCGCATGGCGGCGATCCTCACCGAGACCGATGCGGTCAAGAAGGATCTGGTCTCGCTGAAGGCCAAGCTGCCGGCCGCGGAACAGCCCAAGATCAACGAGCTGATCAAGTCGCTCGACGAGTGCCACAGCGCCATCGACACCGTCAGCGGCATGATCGGCGTCGACTTCAACATGGCTGTCGGCTTCATCGCGCCGTTCGAAGAACAATACGCCAAGATGACGGGCATCCTCGACCAGGTGGTCGCCGCGGCCAACACCCGCGTCGCCAAGGAGACCGCCAAGCGTCAGACGGAAGCCACCGCGGCGATGAGCATCACGATCGTGATGTCTCTGGTCACCCTGGCCGCTGTCGGCGCCCTGGCGTTCCTGACCGTGATGACCACGCGCAAGTCGATCAACGACATCGCTGGCGCCACGGACAAGCTGTCCAAGGGCGACAACAGCATCGACCTCGAGAAGCTGACCCGCGGCGACGAACTGGGCGCCATCGTCTCGGCCCTGAAGGTCTTCCGCGACAACCAGCTGCACCTGGAGCAACTGCGCGCCGAGCAGGAGAAGTCGGCCGCCCTGACCGCGGACGAGCGCCGCGCCAAGGAAGCCGCCGCCGCCGCCGCCGCCCAGGAAAGCGCCCTTGTGGTCACCAACCTGGCCACGGGCCTGGAGAAGCTGGCCTCGGGCGACCTGACCTTCCGCGTCAACGCCGAATTCCCCGGCGACTATCGCAAGCTGAAGGACGACTTCAACGCCGCCATGGGCTCGCTGCAGGAGACGATGAAGGTCATCGCCGCCTCGACCGACGGCCTGCGCACCGGCGCCGACGAGATCGCCCATGCGTCCGACGACCTGTCGCGCCGCACCGAGCAGCAGGCCGCCAGCCTGGAAGAAACCGCCGCCGCCCTGGACCAGCTGACCTCGACCGTCCGTCGGACCGCCGCCGGCGCCCGCCAGGCCTCGGACGTCGTCTCCACCACCCGTGGCGAAGCGACGCATTCCGGCCAGGTTGTGCATCAGGCAGTGTCCGCCATGGGGGAGATCGAGAAGAGCTCGGGTCAGATCAGCCAGATCATCGGCGTGATCGACGAGATCGCCTTCCAGACCAACCTTCTGGCCTTGAACGCCGGCGTCGAAGCGGCGCGTGCGGGCGAGGCGGGTCGCGGCTTCGCGGTCGTGGCTCAGGAAGTCCGGGCTCTGGCCCAGCGTTCCGCCGAGGCCGCCAAGGAGATCAAGACCCTGATCTCCTCGTCGACCCAGCAGGTCAGCCAAGGCGTCAGCCTGGTCGGCCAGACGGGCGAAGCGCTGCAGCGCATCGTGGCGAAGGTTGGCGAGATCGACGCCCTGGTCACCGAGATCGCGGCCTCTGCCGCGGAGCAGGCGACCGGCCTGAACGAAGTCAATACGGCCGTGAACCAGATGGACCAGGTCACTCAGCAGAACGCCGCCATGGTCGAGCAGTCGACCGCCGCGACGCACTCGCTGAAGGGTGAGACCGCCGAGCTGGTTCGCCTGATGGCCCGCTTCCAAGTGGGTTCGGCCGCCTCGTCCTATTCGCGCCCGGCCGTGGCCGACGCGACGCAGCACGCTCCGGCGCGCAATCCGGTGGCCGAGCAGCAGGCTCGCCTGAACACCTTCGCCCGCCCGGGCCGGAGCAGTGGTTCGGCGGCGGTCGCTCAAGCCCCCGCAACGGATGGTTGGGAGGAATTCTGATGGCCGCCATCGCGCTGCCTGAAAATCTGGACCTGAAGGCCGCGGCCCCTCTGAAGGCCGCCCTCCTGGAGCGCCGCGGCGCGCCGATCGAGATCGAGGCGGACAAGGTGCGCCGCTTCGGCGGCCTGTGCCTGCAGGTCCTCCTGGCGGCTCGCAAGGCCTGGGACCAAGACGGTCAATCTTTTTCCATCAACGGACCTTCCGAGGTCTTCGTAGAAACCACCCGTCTGTTCGGCGCCGAAAAGGCGCTTCTGTCGGCGGAATTTCAAGGAGCTGAATCGTGACGCAGACGGTTCTTACGGTCGACGACTCCCGCACCATGAGGGACATGCTGCGCATGGCCCTGGCCGGCGCCGGCTTCAACGTGGTCGAGGCCGTCGACGGCGAGCATGGGCTCGAGGTTCTCTCGGCCCACCGTCCGGACGTGATCATCACGGACATCAACATGCCCAAGCTGGACGGCTTCGGCTTCATCGAGGCGGTGCGGGTCGATGACGACTATCGCGCCATCCCGATCCTGGTGCTGACCACGGAAAGCGACCCGGCCAAGAAGCAGCGGGCCCGCGAGGCCGGCGCCACGGGCTGGATCGTGAAGCCCTTCAATCCGGAAAAGCTGGTCGACGCCATCCGCCGCGTCGCCGCCTGATCCGGCGGGCGACCAGCCGCTTTGATTTTGAATACCCGTTGCTAGACGCGAATTAGGACGTACGGGAAATGGACGAGCTAGAGGCCATCAAGGTCACTTTCTTCCAGGAATGCGAGGAGCTTCTCGCCGACCTCGAAGGCGGTCTCCTGGCTATGCAGGAAGGGTCCGGCGACCTCGAGACGGTCAACGCCGTCTTCCGCGCCGTCCACTCGATCAAGGGCGGCGCCGGCGCCTTTGGCCTCGAGCCGCTGGTGCGCTTCGCCCACGTGTTCGAGACCCTGCTGGACTCCGTGCGCTCCGGCGCCGTGCCCAGCACCATCGAACTGGCCGCCGTCCTGCTGCGCGCCTCCGACATCCTGGCCGATCACGTCAGCACCGCCCGTGGCCTGGGCGACGTCGACATGGCCGCCTCGGCCGCCATGGCCGCCGAGCTGGCGCATTGGACCGATCCGGCCGCGAACCCCGCGCCGGCCGCGGCCGCCGCTCCGGTCGCCGAGGCTCCCGCCGCCGAAGCTCCTGTCGAAGCGGCCGTCCCCGCCGCCGTTGATGACGATGCGCTGGAAGAGGACGACCTCGGCTTCGTCTTCGTGCCCCAGACCATCACGGTCGAGGCCCAGGCGGCCGACGCCGAACTGGCGCCGGACAATATCTGGACGGTGTCGATCCGTCCGAAATCGGATCTCTATCGCAAGGCCAACGAGACGGCTCTGCTGCTGCGTGAGCTGAGCCGCCTTGGCCCGATCAAAGCGACCCTGGACGATCGCCACCTGCCGGAGCTGGACGAGCTGGATCCGGAAGCGGCCTACGTCACCTGGAATGTTCGCGTCGAGACCGAGGAAGACGAGACCGCGATCCGCGAGGTCTTCGAGTTCGTCGACGGCGACTGCGACCTCGACATCATCCGCGGCGAGGCCACGGTCGCGCAGCTCGCCGCCCTGGTGAGCGCCGGCGAGATCTCGGCCGCCGAAGTGCAGGCCCCGCCGGCCGCCGAACCCGTGGTGGCGCAGGCCCCCGCGCCGGAACCGGTCGAAGCCAAGCCCGCCGCCGAAGCGCCGCCGCCCCCGGCCCCCGCGCCAGCTCCGGTCGCCGAAGCGCCGAAGGCCGCCGCGCCGACGGCTCCCGCCGCCGCGCCCGCCGCGGCCCCGGCCAAGGCCGCCCAGGTCGAAGTGCCCGGTCCTGGCCAGTCGGTGATCCGCGTCGATCCCGAGCGGATCGACCGCCTGATCGACCTGGTCGGCGAGCTGGTCATCAACCAGGCCATGCTGGCGCAGCGCGTCGGCGAATATGGCATCGCCCCGTCCTCCAACCTGGCCATGGGCCTCGACGAGCTGGAACAGCTGACGCGCGAGATCCAGGACAGCGTCATGGCCATCCGCGCCCAGCCGGTGAAGTCGGTGTTCCAGCGCATGCCGCGCCTGGTCCGCGAAGTCG
>NZ_QFQZ01000050.1 GCF_003243465.1 Caulobacter segnis | reverse complement strand
GCGCCCGTAGCTCAGCTGGATAGAGCATCAGACTACGAATCTGAGGGTCGGACGTTCGAATCGTTCCGGGCGCGCCATTTCGGCTTAGAGCTGCGAACTTCCGTAAGAACCGAGTGAGCGCCCGCCAAGGCGGCCATGGTTCTGAGGAGTTCGGTTCTTCCTCCGCCCAGATCTTGATTTCTGTGGGCGACCCACCTGGGCGCGGCGGCATTTGCCCTCGTCGCACTTCAGGCCGCTACCATCCTTTCATCCTTCGCACAGGCGTCCATATACGGTTGCGCGCTTGTTCCTGGATGCTTCCAGCCTGGACCTGGTCGGTTGGGAGCCTCGTCGTGAATTTTCATGCGTGAGCGCCTCCAAACACCGCTGCTGAAGCCTCTTACCTGCGGGAGGCTTCCATCATGTCCATCGCCGCGTTCTTCACCATCGCCCTGCTGGCCACGAGTCCCGAGGCCAAGGACATCGACGCCTTCGTTCGCAAGGCGATGGACCGGGTGGCGGTGACGCCCGGACTCTCCGTAGCGGTGGTCAAAGGGCCCGACGTGGTGATGACGGCCGGCTACGGCGTGGCGGACGTGAGCCAGGGCGACGCCGTCGACGCCGACACGGGCTTCTACATCGCCTCGGCGACCAAGGCCTTCACCGCGCTGTCGATCGCCGCCATGGCCGAGCGCGGAGAGCTCGCGCTCGACGCGCCGCTCGAGACCTGGACCGGCAAGAGTCCGCTACCGGCCGACGTCGCAGCTTCGACCAGCCTCAACGATCTTCTGAGCCATCGCTCGGGTCTCAAGAACGAGCCGATCGCTTTCCGGGCGGCCTATTCAGGCGTGCACACGCCCAGGCTGATGAGCGCCCTGCTGGCGGAAACGCGCCGGAGCCAGCCGTCCGGAACGTTCCGCTACACCAACACCGGCTACAACCTGGCCACCACCCTGATCGAGGACCGCTTCGGCCGGGGCTGGCGCGCTATGGTGGACAAGGCGGTCCTGGTCCCGGCCGGAATGACCCACACCACGTCCCGGATCGACCAAGCCCGTCGCACAATGCGGGTCGCGGTCGGCCATACGCCAGGTCCGGACGGGCGCATGGTCCCAAGTCCGTTGCAGAAGACCGACGCCACCATGCAATCGGCCGGCGGCCTGGTTTCGACGGCGCGCGACATGGCCCGCTGGCTGGAGGTCCAGCTGAACGACGGCGTCGTGGACGGCCATCGCGTCTTCCCGCCCGGGCTCGTCGCCTCGACCCACCGGTCGCTGGTCGCCCAGCAGACCACGTTCGGCCCCTATGTCCGCAACGGCTATGGCCTGGGCTGGCAGATCGGTCGCTATGGCGATGAGGTGCTGATCCACCATTTCGGCAACTTCGCCGGATCACGGGCGCACGTCTCGTTCATGCCGCAGCGGGGCCTGGGCGTGGCGGTGATGGCCAACGAGGACGCCGTGGCCGGCGAGCTGGTCGATCTTGTGGCCGACTACGTCTACGACCGCTTCGCAGGGCGCGCGGATATCGAAACCCACTACGACGCCGAACTGGCGGCGCTTGTCGCGCGCCGTGACAAGCGGCTGAAGGGCCTGGCGGTCAGTCGGGCCGAGCGCGCCGCGCGGCCGTGGTCGCTGCGCGCGCCGACCCGGACCTATACCGGCGCCTATGAGAACCCGGCCATGGGGCGCATCGATGTCGTCGAGCACGATGGCCGCCTGGTCGTGAAGGCTGGCGCGTTGGCCTCGGCGGCCGAGGCGGCCGCCGATCCGGAAAGCGTCCGGGTCGAGCTGATCCCGCTCACCGGCCAGATCGTGCGCTTCGAGGCGCCCGGCAAGCTGCTCTACGACGGCCAGACCTATGTTCGGCGTTAGCGGCGCGACGGTCCTCGCACGCAGCAGGCCGCGCGCGGGCCAATCGGGTGGATGGCAAGCGCGCTCGGCCTGTGCGGAGCGGGCTTCGTTGGGGGGCTTAGCGGCCAGCCGGCGTCGTCGCGCGCCGATCGTCAATCCAAACGAACGCCGCCAAGTGAAGGCATAGAGTCGTCGCGCTCAGGTTTGATGGCGCGCCGGCCTAGACTTGAGCAGCAAGACTAGCCGCTCGGGCTCGACTGCACGTCCCAGGGCGGTCCTTGGCGGCCTGCGAGTCCTGGGCGCGAGGCCCCGGACGTGGGCGTGAGGCAGGGCGCCTGGCGCGCCCAGGGTGAGTCGGCGCCTCCGCGCCGTCGATTTTTCGACCTTCGATCTTCGCCGAAAAACTTGATTCTCGTCAAAGCTGTGTGGCCGGAGCGCCCCCTGCAGCAGGCGGGGGCTGGCCCGAAAGGCCGGTGGACCGTGGATCTGACACGGATCAACCCCTTTTTGAGGGGTGCGACACCTGGTCGCGCGTGTCGGACTGTCGCTATCCCAAGAGTTGATCGGTTTACCCTGAATTAAGGTAAGTCCTGTCACGATGCTGGGGAGGAATTTGATAGGCCAGTCTTTCGACGTCTATTTCTTGGATTGGGGAACGGATTGTCAAACATTTCGGAATACACCGTTAAACTTTCTGGAAGTTTGACCGTGGCCACCATCGCTGAGGCCTATCAGTCTCTGGTGACTGGCTTGGATCGCGGTGAGCCCGTGGTGGTGGATCTCGACGCGGTGGTCGAGGCCGATCTCACCCTGGCGCAGCTTCTGGAGTCGGCGCGCCGTACGGCCGCCGAGCGTGGCCAGGCGCTTCGCCTGGAGAAGCCCGCCGAAGGGGCGGTGCTTCAGGTTCTGGAGCGCGGCGGATTCCTGGATCCGGGCGACGCTGATCGAGTGCATTTCTGGTGTGGGGAACAATAGAGTCATGAGCGCCATTCTCACTGTCGATGACTCGGCGAGCATCCGGGCGGCGATCAAGATCGCGCTCAGCGGCGAAGGCTACAGCGTCTCCGAGGCGGCCAACGGCGCCGAGGGGCTGGACAAGGCCTCGGCCGGCGGCTTCGACCTGATCGTCACCGACCTGAACATGCCGGTGATGGACGGGCTGACGATGATCCGTCAGCTCCGCGCCCGGCCCGCCGGGGCCGGCGTCCCCATCATCTTCCTGACCACGGAATCCGACGCCGACGTCAAGGCCCAGGCCAAGGCGGCCGGCGCGACCGGTTGGCTGACCAAGCCCTTCGAGCCGGACCAACTGGTGCGGGTCGTCAAGAAGGTTCTCGCCAAATGAGCGGCCTCGATCCCATTGAGACGTTTCGTCAGGAGGCCCAGGAGCTTCTGGAGCAAGTCGAGCAGGGATTGCTCGACCTCGCACATCGTCCAGGGGATCGGGACCTGATCGACGCGGTCTTCCGCGGTCTTCATACCCTCAAGGGCTCCGGCGCGATGTTCGGCTTCGACGCGCTGGCCGCCTTCACCCACCATTGCGAAACCGCCTTCGACCGCGTCCGCAAGGGCGAGGTCCCGGCCACGCCGCGCCTTGTGGGCTGCGTGCTGGCGGCCCAGGACCACATGCGCGCCCTGGCCGAAGGCCGCACGGTCGAGCCGGGCGTCGGCGAGGCGCTGCTGGCCGACCTGCACGCCGCCGTCGAAGGCGCAGACGCGCCCGCCGCCTCGGCCGCGCCCACGGCCCCCGGCGCCCGCACCTGGAAAATCCGTTTCAGCCTTCCCGCCGACGCCCTCGTGAACGGCGCGCGGCCGCTGCCGCTGCTCGACGAGCTGCGCGAGCTTGGCGAATGCCAGGTCCGCGTGATCACAGACGACGTGCCGGTGCTGGAGGCTCTGGTTCCCACCGAGTGCCGCCTGGCCTGGGAGGTCCTGCTGACCACCCCGCACGGCCGCGACGCGATCGACGACGTCTTCATCTTCGTGATCGACGAGATGACCCTGGAGGTCGAGGAGCTGACCCCGGTCGCCGAGACCAAGGTCGAGCCGGCTTCCGACGCGGCCGCCAAGACCGCCCAGGCCGACAAGCCCGCCGAGACCGCCGCCGCCCAGGACACCCGCGCCGCCGCCAAGAGCGGCGAGACCGTCCGCGTCCCCGCCGAGCGGCTGGACGAGATGATGGACCGCGTCGGCGAACTGGTCATCGCCCAGTCCCGCCTCAAGCAGCTGGCCTCGTCCAGCCTCGACACCGCCCTGCGGGCCGTGGCCGAGGAGATCGAGCGCCTGGCCGCCGAGATGCGCGACACCATGATGGTCGTCCGCATGGTGCCGGTGATCCAGCTGTTCGGGCGCTTCCGCCGCCTGATCCACGACCTGCAGAACGACACCGGCAAGAAGATCGAGCTCCAGATCGAGGGCGAGACCACCGAGCTGGACAAGACCGTCATCGAGCGTCTCGCCGATCCCCTGGTTCACCTGGTGCGCAACGCCGCCGACCACGGCCTGGAAACCCCGGAGCAGCGCCTGGCCGCCGGCAAGCCCGAGGCCGGGGTGATCAAGCTCTCGGCGCGCCAGTCCGGCGCCGAGGTGCTGATCACCATCACCGACGACGGCCGCGGCGTGGATCGCGCCCGGGTGCGGGCCAAGGCCGAGGAGAACGGCCTGATCACGCCCGGCCAGGTCCTGACCGACAACGAGCTGCTGAACCTCATCTTCGCGCCGGGCTTCTCGACGGCGGCCACGATCACCAACCTGTCCGGCCGCGGCGTCGGCATGGACGTGGTCAAGAAGACTATCGAGGGCCTGCGCGGCGCGCTGGACATCACCAGCAACCCCGGCGAAGGCTCGGTGGTCTCGCTGCGCATCCCGCTGACCCTGGCCATCATCGACGGCCTGCTGGTCCGCGTCGGCGCCAGCCGCTTCGTCATTCCGCTGGCCAGCGTCGAGGAATGCGTCGAGCTGTCGCCCGCCCAGGACCTGCGTTCGACCGGCCGCAGCCTGATCACGCTGCGTGACGAGCTGGTGCCGTTCATTCGCCTGCGCGAGCAGTTCAAGACCGGCACGGCGCCCGATCCGCATCAGAAGATCGTCGTCGTCGCCACCGGCCAGGACCGCGTCGGCCTGGTCGTCGACCAGATCCTCGGCGACCACCAGACCGTGATCAAGCCGCTCTCCAGCTTCCATGAGGATGTCGGGGCCTTCTCCGGCGCGACGATCCTCGGCGATGGCGGCGTGGCCCTGATCCTCGACATTCCGACGCTGGTCCAGCTGGGCCAGCGGCAGGACGCGCAGATGCGCGTGGCCGGCTAGGGAGGAAAGCGACATGGCTCAACACGCCCTCGAGGCCCTGACCTTCGACCTGCAAGGCGAGACCTTCGCCCTGGAGGCCAACCTCGTGCGCGAGGTCCTCGACCTGCTGCCGGAAACCGAGGTGCCCGGCGCCCCGGCGTTCGTCGGCGCCGTCATAAACTTCCGTGGACGGATCATTCCGCTAGTCGACCTGCGGGTCGCGTTCGAGATGGAGAAGTCCGCGCCAACGATCGACACCCGCATCGTCGTCATCGAGCACGACCTGGACGGCGAACCGGCCCTGATCGGACTGCGCGCCGACAAGGTCCACGAGGTGACCTCGATCACAGAAGACGCCACCGCCGACGTGCCGCGCATCGGCCTGCGCTGGCGGACTGACTTTATTCGCCGGCTGGCCCGGCGCGACGGGGACCTGATCGTGATCCCCGATCTTGACCAGATTTTCGCCGCTCGGGGTCAGACGGCCTCGGTCACCCCCCTTCATCCGAGCCAAGCCCGCTGAGCGGTCGGAGGATACCATGCGCCTGACCATCAAGCTTCAACTCGCCGCCGCCTTCGGGGTCCTGATCCTGCTGCTGCTGGGCGGTAACCTGTTCGCCTCAAATGCGCTGAACGACGCCCAGGAGAGCCTGGACGCCGTCATGGAAAAGCCGGTCAAGCGGATGGAGATCGCCCAAGAGATCAACATCCACCTGCTCAACATCGTCCGGGCCGAGAAGAACATGGTCCTGTCGGATGACGTCGCCGAGATCCGCAAATTCGAGGCGTCGGTCGTGAAGGAGAAGGCGACCACTGAAGCTCTGCTGGAGAAGGCCAAGGGCCTCGCCTCGGCCGAGGGCAAGCCGCGCTGGCTGGCGCTGGAGACAGCCTACAACGCGATGGCCGAGGTCCATGCGCGGGTCTTCGCCTTCGCGCTGGAGAACAAGGACGACGAGGCCACGGTCCTGACCATGGGCGAAAGCCGCAAGGCCATCACCGAAGCCATCGCCAAGGTCGACGAGCTGGTCCAGCTGTCCAACGAGCAGATGACTCAAGCCTCCGACGACGCCGAAAAGGCCGCGAAGACCGCCCATACCCTACTGCTCACCATCTCGGGGGTCTCGCTGCTGATCGCCGTCGGCGCGGCGCTCTACATCTCGATGCTGGTCAGCAAGGGCTTGGCGCGCGCTTCGGAGGCGGTTCGCACCGTCGCCGAGGGCGACCTGACTAAGACCGCCGAGATCACCTCGCGCGACGAGATCGGCGACCTGCTGGGCAACGTCAACGTCATGATCGAGCGCCTGCGCGGCATCGTCGGCGACGCCGTCACGGCCTCGGAGAATGTCTCCTCGGGCAGCCAGGAACTGTCGGCGACCTCGGAGCAGATGAGCCAGGGCGCGACCGAACAGGCCGCCGCCGCCGAACAGGCCTCGGCCTCGATGGAAGAGATGGCCGCCAACATCAAGCAGAACGCCGACAACGCCGCCCAGACTGAAAAGATCGCCCGTCAGTCGGCCCAGGACGCGGAGACCTCGGGCCAGGCGGTCAACAAGGCCGTCGACGCCATGCAGACGATCGCCGAGAAGATCACCATCGTCCAGGAAATCGCTCGCCAGACCGACCTGCTGGCCCTGAACGCGGCGGTCGAGGCCGCCCGGGCCGGCGAACATGGCCGCGGCTTCGCGGTGGTCGCCTCGGAAGTGCGCAAGCTGGCCGAACGCAGCCAGACGGCGGCCGCCGAGATCAGCGCGGTCTCCAGCGACACCGTCAAGGCCGCCCAGACGGCCGGCGAGATGCTGACCAGCCTGGTCCCGAACATCCGCAAGACCGCCGAGCTGGTCTCCGAGATCAGCGCCGCCTGCCGCGAGCAGGACATTGGCGCCAGCCAGATCAACGAGGCCATCCAGCAGCTCGACAAGGTCACCCAGCAGAACGCTTCGGCCTCGGAGGAGATGTCGGCGACGTCCGAGGAACTGGCCGCCCAGGCCGAGGAGCTGCAAACCTCGATCGCCTACTTCCGCACCGACAGCGCCCATGGCCGCCGTTCCGCGCCGCGTCCGGCCGCTCGTCGCCCGTCGCCCGTCGCCAAGTCGTCCTCCGCGGCCAAGCCGGCGTCCAAGGCGCCGACGCGCAGCCCGGTTGCCGCCCAGCAGGCCCGCGCCGCCGGCTTCGCCCTGGATCTGGCCAGCGGCGGCCCTGACGCCGACGACGCCGATTTTCGCGAATACGCCTGAGACGATCAGTCTAAATCTTCGCCCGAAGGGGGCTCGAAATGCGTCCTACCATCAAACTGAAGCTCGCCGGAGCGTTCGCCGCGGTGCTGGCGCTCTGCGCCATCCTCGGTGTCGTCGGGGTCTTGAAGATGTCGACGGTGAATGACCAGTCGACGATCATCTCCGAAAACTGGATGCCGAGCATGGATGCGGTGCATCGCATCAACACCGCGACGTCCGATCTTCGCGCTGAGCACTACGCCCACGTCGCCTCCACGGACCCCGCCGACATGGCGGCTGTCGAGAAGGAAATGCGCGACAGCATGGCTCTGATCGCCCAGACGCGGAGGAAGTACGAGCCCTTGATCTCTTCGAACGAGGAGCGGGATATCTACAATTCGTTTGCCCGAAAGTACGACGACTATCTACGTGAAGCCGATAAGGCGTTGGCTTTCTCCCGCCAGAACAAGAACCAGGAAGCCGCCGCCGCGCTCAAGGAGAGCAAGGGGCTCTACGACGACATGTCCAATGACGCCGTGCGCCTGGTGGATCTGAACGTCGCCGGCGGCAAGGCCGCCAGCGCGACCGGCGACAAGGTCTTCGCCGACTCGCGGACCATGTTCATCGGCGTCGTCGCCTTGGCGCTGATCGTCGGCGTCGCCGCGGCCCTGTGGATTTCCCGGACGGTCACGAGCGGCCTGCGGAAGATCTCCGTGGCGATCGAAGCGGTCGCGATCGGCGACCTCAATCACGACGTCTCCGTCACGACCGACGACGAGATCAAGGATCTGGTCACCACGGTCAATCAGATGACGTCGAACCTGCGCGACACCGCCGCCCTGGCCGACCGCGTCGCCGACGGCGACCTGACCGTGCGGCCCAAGCCGCTGTCGGACAAGGACACCCTGGGCATCGCGCTGGAGCGCATGGTGGATCGCCTGCGCGGCATCGTCGCCGACGCCATCGCCGCCTCGGACAACGTCTCCTCGGGCAGCCAGGAACTGTCGGCCACCTCGGAACAGATGAGCCAGGGCGCGACCGAACAGGCCGCCGCCGCCGAGCAGGTCTCGGCCTCGATGGAAGAGATGACGGCCAACATCAAGCAGAACGCCGACAACGCCAGCCAGACCGAAAAGATCGCCCGCCAGTCGGCCCAGGACGCCGAGACCTCGGGCCAGGCGGTCAACAAGGCCGTCGACGCTATGCAGACGATCGCCGAGAAGATCACCATCGTCCAGGAAATCGCCCGCCAGACCGACCTCTTGGCCCTGAACGCGGCGGTCGAGGCGGCTCGCGCCGGCGAACATGGCCGCGGCTTCGCGGTGGTTGCTTCGGAAGTGCGCAAGCTGGCCGAACGCTCGCAGAGCGCCGCCGCCGAGATCAGCGCGGTCTCCAGCGACACGGTCCGGGCGGCCCAGACGGCCGGCGAAATGCTGACGACCCTGGTGCCGAACATCCGCAAGACCGCCGAACTGGTCTCCGAGATCAGCGCCGCCTGCCGCGAGCAGGACATCGGCGCCGGCCAGATCAACGACGCCCTGCAGCAACTGGACAAGGTCACCCAGCAGAACGCTTCGGCCTCGGAAGAGATGTCGGCGACGTCCGAGGAACTGGCCGCCCAGGCCGAGGAGCTGCAGACCTCGCTCTCGTACTTCCGCACCGACAGCAGCGGTCAGGACCGCCGGGCCCCCGCCCGCGCCCCGGCTCGCCGCCCTGCGCCGGCCGCCAAGGCGCCGGCCAAGGCGAAAGCTCCGGCCCGCGCTCCGGTGGCCGCCCAGCAGGCCCGCGCCGCCGGCTTCGCGCTGGACCTGACTAACGGTGGTCCTGACGCTCAGGACGGCGACTTCAAGGAATATGCCGCATGAGCGAGGTGTTTCTGGAACGCCAGTGCGTGACGCTGGGCCTCGGGGCCGAGGTGTTCGCCGTGCCGGTGGCCTTCGTGCGCGAGATCCTGGACTACGCCGCCCCCTCCGCCTTGCCGGAAGGTCCCGCCTATCTGCTGGGACTGACGGACGTGCGGGGGCGGGGCACCCCGACCCTGGACCTGCGCGCCAAGCTCGGCCTGGCGCCGCGGGCCCCGGACCTGGCGACGCGAATCCTGGTGCTCGACGTGCCGGTCGACGGGCGGATCCTGTCGCTGGGCCTGGTCGCGGACCGCGTGATCGAGGTGGCGACCTTCGAGCCGGAACAGATCGAAGCCGCGCCGGACATCGGCGTGCCGTGGCGGTCGGATTACATCAAGGGCGTGGTTCGGCGCGATCACGGCTTTGTCGTGATCTTCGACCTGCCCCGGCTGCTGACCAGCCAGGACGCCGCGCTGATCGCCCACGCCGCCTGACGCTCGAGTCGCGGTCTCGCGACCGCGCCCGCGCCCGACGAAAGTAGAACCCGTGTCGCAAGCCCTTTCCGCGCAGCCGGTCGACTCGCACCTGGACCAGCTGTCAGCCAAGAACTTCTCGCGGCTGTCCGCCTTCATCCATGAGTACAGCGGCATCAAGATGCCGGCCAACAAGAAGACGATGCTCGAGGGGCGCCTGCGTCGCCGGATGCGGACCTACGGCCACGCGAGCCTCAACGACTACTGCCGGTTCCTGTTCGAGGACGATGGTCTGGAGGCCGAGACGGTCCACCTGATCGATGTCGTTACGACCAACAAGACCGAGTTCTTCCGCGAGCCGTCGCACTTCGACTTTCTTGAGGTGAAGGGCCTGCCGGCGCTGGCGCAGGGTCGTCGCAAGCCGATCCGGATCTGGAGCGCGGCCGCCTCGATCGGCGCTGAAGCCTATACGCTGGCCATGGTGCTGGAGGACTTCGTGGCCGACCGCCCAGGCCTCGACTACCAGATCCTGGCCACCGACATCTGCACCGACGTCCTGCAGAAGGGCGTCGCCGGCCGCTATCCCGAAGCGATGATCGAGCCGGTCTCCATGGCCCGTCGCCGCCAGTACCTGCTGCAGTCGAAGGACCGTTCGGTGGCCGAGGTCCGCATCCGGCCGGACCTCCGGTCGAAGGTCGCCTTCGGGCGGCTGAACCTGATGGACGAGACCTATCCGATCGAGCGCGACATGGACATCGTCTTCTGCCGCAACATCCTGATCTATTTCGACAAGCCGACCCAGGCCAAGGTGCTGAGCCGGCTCTGCGACCATCTGGTCCCTGGCGGATATCTGTTTCTGGGTCATTCTGAGTCCATCGTCGGCCTCGACTTGCCGGTCCGCCAGGTGGCCAACACCGTGTTCCAGAAGCCCTAGCTGTGCCCAATCGTCCAAAAATCCGTGTTCTGATCGTCGACGACTCCGCGACGGTTCGGCAGACGCTGGCCTCGGTGCTGGAGTCCGATCCGCAGATCGAAGTGATCGGCGTGGCCTCCGACCCGTTCGTGGCCGCGCGCCGCATCCGCGACGAGATTCCCGACGTCATCACCCTGGACGTCGAGATGCCGCGCATGGACGGCATCACTTTCCTGCGCAAGCTGATGGCCCAGCACCCGGTGCCGGTGGTCATGTGCTCGTCGCTGGTCGAGAGCGGCACCGAGACCCTGATGCAGGCCCTTGAGGCCGGCGCCGTCGACATCGTGCTGAAGCCGAAGATCGGGGTGGCCGAGCACCTGATGGAATCGCGCATCCGGATCTGCGACGCCGTCAAGGCCGCGGCCAGCGCCAAGGTCGCCGGCGCACGGCGTCCGCCGATCTCCGTCGACCGTCCGCTCTATGAGCCGGAGCGCAAGCTGACCGCCGACGCCATGCTGCCGCCGCCGCCCAAGGCCGCGGCCGGCGCCAAGGCCATGGCCCGCACGACCGAGACCATCATCTGCATCGGCGCCTCCACGGGGGGCACCGAAGCCCTGCGCGAAGTGCTTGAGGCCCTGCCGCCCGACTCGCCGGGCATCGTCATCGTCCAGCACATGCCAGAAAGGTTCACCGCCTCGTTCGCCCAGCGGCTGGACAGCATCTGCGCGGTCTCGGTCAAGGAGGCCGAGGACGGCGACACCGTGCTGCGGGGCCGCGTGCTGATCGCGCCGGGCAACAAGCATACGCTGCTGGAGCGCAGCGGCGCGCGCTACTACGTCTCGGTCAAGGACGGCCCGCTGGTCACACGCCACCGTCCGTCGGTGGATGTGCTGTTCCGCTCGGCCGCGCGGTCCGCCGGCTCCAACGCGGTCGGCGTGATCATGACCGGCATGGGCGACGACGGCGCGCGCGGGCTCGAGGAAATGAAGCAGTCCGGGGCCTTCACGATCGCCCAGGATGAAGCCACCTCGGTCGTGTTCGGCATGCCCAAGGAAGCCATCGCGCGGGGCTGCGTCGACCGCGTCTCCCCCCTGCACCAGATCGCCTCCGAAGTCCTCAAGGCGTCCAAGCGCTAGGACCCTCCAGCCCTGGATGCGATCATCCAGGGCTGAGGGCGTAACAGCCTGATCCTATAAATTTTCGTTGGTTCTGAGGGCTTAGTTGGGGTCGTCGCGTCTCGACGCGCGCCTCCACCAACATGCGAAGTCCAAGCTTTGCAGCCAGCGCCGCCGCCAGCGGCCGCGGGCCTGGGCGCTGGCTAGAACAGCACGTCGTCGTCGTCCTGCGCCGCGGGCGGCTGGGCGTGCGGATTGAGTTCGGGAACCTCGCCGACCTGGTCGGCGAACGGGGCGTGGACCTCACGCTCCTGGGCCATGGTGTAGGTGCGCGACAGCTTGGCCATCAGCGGGGCCAGGACGGCGACGAGGTCGTCGATCGGGCCTTCGCCGGCCTCGCGCGAGAGCAGTTCCAGCGCCTCGTCGAGATAACCGCCGACCTGCCGGTCGAAGTCGAACCGTCCGGCCGCCTGCTTCAGCATGGCCACCACCTGGCCGCCCTGGTCGGCGGCGTGGGCGAGGTCGCCCTCGACCTCGTCGCCGGTTTTGCGGATGCGTTCGACCGCATCGCGCAGCGCCTCGGCGGCCGCGGCGGCGGCGCTGACCTTGCGCTCCAAGTCGTCGCCAGCATCGTTTTCGGCATCGGCGGTCGAGCCGAACAGCGATTCCAGCGCCGCCAGCGTGTGGCTGGCCGAGGTCTCGAGATGGGTCGCGTGCTGGCGCAGCTCGATGGCGATGACGCCGAGCGGCTTGCCGGTCTCGCCGATGCGCGAGCATTTCAGCGTCGTGTTCATCGCCATCATCTGCACGTCGGCGCGCATGTTCTGGATGGCGGCGACCTGGGCGGCGAGCTCGCGGGCCGACCGCGCGGCCGAGCGGCTGACGATCTCGGCGGAGCGTTCGCCGGCCTCGATGTCGTCGACCAGGGCGAAGGCCGTGGCCACGTTAGTTTCGAGCCCGCGCAGGAAATTGCCGTTGTCGCCCTGGCCTTCGGCGTGGTCGCGCAGGCGCAGGATCTCGCTGGCGTCGGCCGCCATGGCGCCGACATTCAGGCCGATGCGAGACACATCGCGCCGGAAGTCGCGGGCGGTCGCGTCCAGCTGGGCGATCAGCAGCCTGTGCAGAAAGCCGCTGAGCCGCGTGCGGGCGTCGTGCGGCAGGGCCAGGACCTCGGGGGCCTGCAGCAGCGAAAGCCCGAACTGCACGTGCTCGATGCGTTGGCGGGTGATGTCGCCGATCTGCAGCGCCGCGAGGCCGGAGGCGACCTTCTTGCGGACTTCGCGCGCGAGGGCGCCGACCTTCTGGCTGATGTCGCTGATGCGGCTCTGATGGGCGGTGATCGCCGCCACTTGGGCGACCAGGGAGTCGGGCACGGCGGGCAGGAGCTCGTCGCACCGCCGGGCCAGGTCGGCTTCCTCGCCCAGGGCCCGGCGCAGGTCGCCGTCCAGGGTTGAGAGATCGGCGCGGAACTTGTCCAGTTGGTTGCGGCCCAGTTCGATGCAGTCGCAGATCTCTTGGGCGAAGATCGCGAACTCCGGGCCGGCGGCGGCGATGCCGCCGGACGTGATCTTGATGTTGACGCCGAACACCCGGAGGTAGGCCAGATGCTTGTGCATGTCCTCGATGCACTTGTTCAGGTCGGCGCCGACCTTCACCAGGTCGCTCAGCGTCGCCAGGCGGCCTTCCAGGCTTTGCGGCAGCCGCCGCAGCGTGTCCGAGGCCTCGCCCAGCTCGCGGGCGGCCATCGCGACGCTGTCCCCGTCCAGGCTTTCCTTCATCCGATCCAGCGCGGTGATCAGCGTGTTCATGCCGTCCACGGCGCGCGAGAGCACGTCGCCGACCTCGAGGAATCGTCCCTCGATCGCACTGCGCGCGGCCTCGAGACAGGCGCTGACCCTGTCATCGGCGTGGGGCGCGGAAGAGGCGGACACCGCCAGAGAAGAAGAGATCATGAGATCGCCGTAGAGGATTACGCGTCACCATGCCGCCAATGTGCGAATTTGCCGTAAAGGCCGCACAGTGTTCTGAAAGACCGTCGCTCGGCGATGCGTCGAACCATTGTCGTCCGGCGCGGTGCTCTGTAAGCAGGCGCGAACCCGGCGACCGGCCGGCCCGCGGCCCTGATTTGGTCGCGATGATATTGAACTCCGGCCCTTTGACAGGCCCCGAGGAAGGAACCGCATGCCGAGCCCATTGATGGCGGCCCTCAAGGACGTAGCCGACGGCGTTCGTCTTGCGCCCCTTTGGTGGCGGCTGGGGCTGGACCAGACGGCTTCGCGCTTTCAGCGGTCCGTGTTGGGGCCGTTCTGGATGGCCTGCAACCTGCTGGTCATCGCCTTCGCCCTGGCCTTCGTGGTCAGCCTGCTGATGGGCGTGGACATGTCCAAGAGCTATCCGCAGGTGGTGGCGGGGCTGCTGGCCTGGTCCCTGGTCGGCACGACCATCGCCGAGGCCCAGGCGATCTTCCTCTACAACGCGGGCCTGATGCAGAGCCAACGCCTGCCGCTGAGCTTCTACGTGTTCCTGCACGCCCAGAAGGCCGCGACCAACTTCCTGTTCCAGCTCATCGCCTTCTGGGCGGTGATGCTGCTGATGCGCAAGTTCGTCATGCCCCATTGGACGCTGATCCCGGCCGTGGCCCTGATGCTGCTGGTGGTCTGCTTCCAGGGCTTCATCATCGCCATTCCGTCGACCCGCTTTCGCGACGTGGCCTACATGATGAGCTATGTCGTGCAGCTCCTGTTCTACGTCACGCCCGTCTTCTGGACCGTCGACCACCTCAGCGCCGAGGCCCGCCGCACGGTCGAGCTCAATCCGCTGACCCACCAGGTCGACCTGCTGCGCGCGCCGCTCCTGGGGCACGCCCCGACGTCCGCCGACTGGGTCTGGGTGCTGGGAACGACCGGCGTCCTGGCCCTGATCGCGCTCTGTCTGCTCGCGGTGTTCCGCAAGCGCGTGGTCTTCTGGCTGTAGGAGGCGACGATGACCCACCAGATCAAGCTGACCAACGTCGATCTCGACTATTTCGTCTACAGCCTGCGCTCGCAGTCGCTGCGCAGCGCGGTGTTCAACCTCGCGGTCGGCGGCAAGATGTACAAGGCCGCCGGCGACGTCGCGGCGGTCAAGGCGCTGTCGGACATCAATCTTGAGATCAACGAGGGCGACCGCATTGCGCTGGTGGGCCACAACGGCTCGGGCAAGACGACCCTGTTGAAGGTGATCGCCGGCATCTATCATCCGACCCGCGGCGATCTGCAGATCGACGGCGACATCACGTCGATGATCGCCCTCAACGCCGGGATCGACATGGAGGCCACCGGCCTTCGCAACATCCACAAGCTGGGCCTGATGCGGCGCCTGCCGCGCAAGGTGATCGACAGCCGCGTCGACGCCATCGCCGAATTCTCGGGCCTGGGCGATTTCCTGCATCTGCCGGTGCGGACCTATTCGGCCGGGATGCTGGCGCGCCTGATGTTCTCGGTCGCCACCGAGTTCGAGGCCGACATCCTGGTGCTGGACGAGTGGCTCAGCGCGGGCGACGCCGACTTCGTCCAGAAGGCCGGACAGCGCATGCACAAGATGGTCGAGGACGCCAAGATCGTCGTGCTGGCCACGCACGATCACGACCTGGTCAAGCGCGTCTGCAACCGCGTCTGCGAACTGCAAGGCGGCCGCATCGCGTTCCTCGGCTCCACCGAGGACTGGCTGGCCTATCGGGAAGCGCGGGCCGCATGAGCGACGCCGTCCGCCCGCTGGCGCATGAGGACGTCAGAAATCTGAAGCTCGACGCCTGGATCGCCGCCCTCAAGCGCTCGGTGTCCGAGCGCGTGCAGGACGGATGCGTGTTCCCGGACTTCCCGTCCGCCGAGATCCAGCGCCAGTTCGTCGGCTCCGCCTACGAAGACGCGCTGGACGAGGCTGGCAAGTTCTACGCCTTCGCCCAGGAGAGCATGGGCGACAAGGCCTACAAGCGCTCGACCGGCCAGGGCTATCTCGACTTCGGTAGCGGCTGGGGGCGGATCGGCCGGTTCTTCCTGCGCGACTTCGCGACCGACAACATGGTCGGGGTGGACATCGACCCGGACATGGTCGCCTTCTGCAACGGCGCGGACCTGCCGGGGCGGTTCGAGACGATCGCCAACGGCCAGCCCCTGGCCTTCGCGGACGGATCGTTCCGCCTGATCACCGCCTATTCGGTGTTCACCCACCTGCCGCCGCACCTGTTCCGCGCTTGGCTGGCCGAGCTGCTGCGCGTCCTGGCGCCGGGTGGTCTGCTGGTCTTCACGGTCGAGCCGCCGCGGTTCCTGGACTTCCTGGCCGCCACCGACGCCAGCTCGCCGAACGCCTGGCTTGCCGCCCTGTCCGTCTACAAGGATCTGCTGCCCGGCCTGCGCGAGGCGCTGGCGCGCGACGGGATCGCCTATCTGCCGTCCGGCGGCGGCGACTATCGCGGCCCTGACGTGTTCGGCGAGACCGTCGTGACGGCCAAGTTCGTGGCCAAGGAAGCCGCGCCTCACGGGGGCGACGTCGTGCGTTATGTCGACGATCCCGCTCAGTTCTGGCAGGCGGCGGTGGTGATCCGCAAGCGCGGCCCGGAGCGGCAGGGGCTTGTTCAGCGTCTGCTGGCTGGGCTGAGGGGGCGGGCATGACGACGCTGCCGAACGGACTCAAGTCCGGTCGCGATGTGACCATCGAGGGCGTCGACGCCCAGGGCCGCCTGGTCCTGGTCGGAACGGGCGACGACCCGCAGCTGATCTGGACGCCGTCCAAGGCCGAGCGCGCGGCCCTGCGCGCCGCAAGGACGGTGCGCGTCGACGTCAAGCTCGAGGCGCTGGACGGAGATCTGGTCGGACCCGCCCTGTTCGCCGACTGGGGCGACGGTTTTTCCGAAGACTCCTATGCGCGCCTGAAGGCGGGACCGGAGGGCTGGTTCGCCTCGTTGCCGGCGCGCAGCCGTCAGCTCCTGCGCCTGCGCCTCGATCCGTCCGAGGGGCCTTGCCGCTTCACGGTGCGGGATATCGCGGTCAAGCCGGCGGGCCACCTGGGCAAGGATCCCCGAGGCTGGAAGGGCGTGGCGATCCAGGCGATCAAGCCTGCGCTCGGCCCGTTGCGGCGGCCGGTCGGCGCGATCTGGCGCAAGGGCCGGGCGATCGCCGAGCAGGCTCGCGCCAGCCGCGCCAAGGGCGGCGACGCCGGACCCGTGCTGGCGACCTACACCCATGCCATCCAGGTCTCGAAGAACCTTCGCAGCCCGCATTTCGCCGCCCCGATCGCCGCGCCGATCGCCCTGCCGGCCGACGCGCCGAAGGTCGTGGCCTTCTACCTTCCGCAATTTCATCCGTTCCCGGAGAATGACGCCTGGTGGGGTAAGGGCTTCACCGAGTGGACCAATGTCTCCAAGGCTCAGCCGCAGTTCCTGGGCCATTACCAGCCGCGCCTGCCGGGGGATCTTGGCTTCTACGACCTGCGCCAGCGCGAAGTGATCGCCCAGCAGGTCGCCCTGGCCAAGGGGGCGGGCGTCCACGCCTTCTGCTTCCACTACTACTGGTTCGCCGGCAAGCGACTGCTGGAAAAGCCGATCGAGCTCTATCTGGCCGATCCGACCCTGGACCTGCCGTTCGCCCTGTGCTGGGCCAACGAGAACTGGACGCGCCGCTGGGACGGCGACGAGGCCGACGTCCTGATGGCCCAGAAGCACTCGCCAGAAGACGACGCGGCCGTGTTCGAGGACCTCGCCCGCTATATCCGCGATCCCCGCTATCTGCGGGTCGGCGGCAAGCCGGTGCTGGTGCTCTACCGTCCCGAGATCCTGCCCGAGGCCAAGGCCACCACCGAGCGCTGGCGGGCCCAGGCGCGGGCCATGGGCCTTGGCGAACTGCACCTGCTGTGCACGACGGCCTTTGGGTTCCAGGACTACGCCGGCCACGGCTTCGACGGAATCATCGACTTCCCGCCCCACGCGATCGTCGAGGGCGAGATCACCAGGGCGGTGACGACGCTGCACGGGAACTTCACGGGCAAGGTCTACGACTATCCGGCGGTGGTCCGGCACAAGCTGTCCGAGCTGTCGCGCGTCGACGCCGCCTTCGTGCCGGGCGTCATGCCGGGCTGGGACAATCAGGCCCGCAAGCCCTGGGCCGGCCACGCCTTCCACAACGCCGATCCCGAAAGCTACCTGACCTGGCTGTCGGGCGCCCTGACCCACGCCGTCGCGCGGCGCCCGAAGGGCGAGGCGATGGTGTTCGTCAACGCCTGGAACGAGTGGGGCGAGGGCGCCTATCTCGAGCCGGACCGCTGGTTCGGCCACGGCTACCTGCACGCCACCCGCGCCGCGCTCAGCGCCTACCAGCCGCGCCTGACCGACGCTCATCCGCTGGTCGCCGAAGCGCAGGCCGCCTTCGTCAAGCACGCCGACGCCGTGACGCTGCTGCACCTTTTCTATCCGGAACTGATCGACTGGTTCGCCGAGCGCCTGGCCGCCACGGCCGATATTCTCGATCTGATGATCACCGTGCCGGAGACCTGGAGCGAAGCTGACCTGGCTCGCGCCCGCGCCGCCTTTCCGGGCGCTCACCTGGCGATCGCCGAGAACCGCGGCCGCGACATCCGTCCGTTCGTCGAGACCCTGCGCCGCGCGCGAACCCTGGGCTATTCGGTGTTCTGCAAGCTCCACTCCAAGCGCTCGCCCCACCGCGCAAAGGGCGACGACTGGCGCGCCGAGCTGGTCGATGGCCTGCTGGGCGGCGAGGCGGCGGCCCTGGCCCTACGGGCCTTCGCCCAGGACCCGAAACTGGGCCTGCTCGCATCGGCTGGCTCGCGGATGCGGATCGGCGATCCGGACGTGATGGACAACAACCGCGCCGCGGTCGAGCGGCTATCGCGCCGCATGGGCCTGAAGCTGGCGCCTGAGACCCCGTTCGCCGCCGGCTCGATGTTCTGGGGGCGGACGGAGGCCTTCGCGCCGCTCGCCGCCCTGACCGACGCGGAGATCGGCTTCGAGCCGGAACTCGGCCGCGTGGACGGCACGACCGCCCACGCGATCGAACGGCTGACCGCGTCCATCGCCGCCCGGGCCGGCTACCGCGCGAGCTTCGAGCTGTGAGACGGCTGGCCAGTTTCGCCCGAAAGGCGGGACGCCGGCTCCTGCGCGCCTCGACCCGCCGCGCCGGGCGGCCCGAGCCCCGGCCTCTCGCCCTTTCGGTGGTCGACGAAGCCGAGATCCTGGCGCCCTGTTCCGACGTTCTTGGCGCGGGATCGATCGGCCGAGGCGTCCTTGGGCCGTTGGCCGACCCGACCGACGGCGCCGGGGACATTCTCGGGGCCCGCGTCGCCAACGCCTGGCATGCGCCCGCGTTAGGCGCGGTAATCGACGACAGCGGCCGGGTGTTCCGCAGCTCTGTCCGAAGCGCGCTGGCGTTTACACCAAGCCTCGCGGCCCTGCCGCACACCGATGCGAGGGCCGGCGCGACGCTGTTCTCTTCGCCCGAGAGCGCGCCTTCGATCGCGCGAGGCAGCGTGTTCGTGGGCTGGAGCGGCCTGCACAACTACGCCCATTTCCTGCTCGAAAGCCTGCCGGCTCTGCGCGCCCTGAAGGTGGCGGGGGCGCTTGAGCCGTTCCCCGCCGTCAGCCCGCCGCTCCTGCCGTGGCAGCGCGCTCTGCTGAACCTGATGCTCGGCGATCCGAAGACGATGCCCATCGAGATCGACGCGCCGGCGGTGCGGCTAGGGGAGGCGGTGTTCGCCGTCTCGCGAGGATTAGGCCCGGACGCGCCGACGCTCCGGTCCGTACGTGACGACATCCTGAGGAGCGCCGCGCCGGCCGCCCCCGTGGAGGGCCCGCGCCACCTCTATGTCAGCCGCCAGGGCGCGACCCGCCAGGCGCTGCTCAACGAGCCCGAGCTGGAGACGGCCCTGGCGGCCCGCGGCTACGCGATCGTCCGCCCCGAAAGCCTTTCGGTTCGCGAGCTGATCGCCCTGTTCCACCACGCCGACAGCATCGTCGCGCCGAGCGGCGCCGCGTTGGCCAACATGCTGTTCTGCAAACCCGGCGCCCGCATCATCGAGATCCAGTCCGACGAGGACGAAGCTCCCTGGTCGCGCGACCTCGCCGCCCTGACTGGCGTCGACTGGCGGTCGTTCGTCGGGCCCTCCGCCAAGATCCGGACCGAGGGCTGGCTTGCCGCCGATCTGCGTCCGGCCTCGGCGTTCAGCTGGAGCCTCGAGATCGACGCATTCCTAGCCTTCCTCGATCGGTCCTAGCCGCGCCATGACCGTTTCGATCGATCTCTCTCAAGCCGAACAGGTTTCGCTGGCCGAGGCCCTCGGCGGCGCGCATCACGCGGCGCGGGTCAAGCTCATGGAGTCCAGCGGCCGTATCCCGCCGCGTCCCATGCTGTGGCCCTGTGCGGGGGACATGCTGAACGCGCTGCACGACCTCGACCCCGTCGCCGCGCCGGACATCGACCTGCTGGTCGTCCATCGCGCGGTCGTCGGCGGTTGGGGCGCGCACCTGAAGCTCGACGGCGTGCTGGTCTACGCCGAAGGTCCGTACCCCTCGTACATCAAGCACTGGTACGATCACGACATCACGCCGGAAGCCTGGAACTTCACCGCGCCGGTTCGGCTTACCCTGCCCCGGGCCTTCGTGATCACCCACTTCAACTATGTCTGGGGTCACTGGCTGACCGAGATGTACCCCAAGCTCTTCCTGATCCGGGCGCTGATTCGGGCTGGCGTGGTCGCGCCGCTTCTGCTGCCGGCCTCGGCCCCAGCCTACATGACCACGATCGCGCGCGCGCTGATCCCCGAGCTCGAGATCATCACCTATAATTCGGCCCACGAAGCCGTGGAGGTCGGCGCGGTCCTGCTGCCGCATATGCTGCACAAAGACTACTACTTCCACGACGTCCTGCGCTGGGAGTTGGAGCGGGAGGCCCTGAAATGGCCCCGCGGCGGCTTCGACAAGCTGTTCGTCAGCCGCGGGGGCGTGCGCACGCCGCAGTCGTTCCGGGAAATGGAGAACGAGGCCGAGATCGAGGCGATCGCCGAAGGGCTCGGCCTGACCCTGCTGCGGCCCGAGACCCTGAGCTGGGAAGAGCAGGCGCGGATCTTCTCGCGCGCGCGGGTCGTGGCCGGCGAGTTCGGTTCGGGCCTGCACAACACGCTGCTGTCGCCGCCTGGTTGCCAGGTGGTGTCCCTGAACTGGCTGGTGGAGGTGCAGTCGCGCATCGCCAACTTCCGCCGCCACGACGTCGGCTACATCCTGCCCGACGACGGCGAGGCGCGGCTCTATTCGATCGAGCCTCGAAAGCAGCCGTTCCGCATCGACCCGGATTCGTTTCGCCGAAAGCTCAGCCTGGTCGTCGCGCGCGCCGAAGCCGAGGCCGAGATGGCTGGCTGGGACGACACGCCGGAAATGGCGTCGCTGCTGCGCCTGTGAAGCGTCTGGCCGCGCTCCTTCTGCTGTGGGTCGCGGTTCCGGCCATGGCCGCGCCGCGGGTCTACCTCGCCGATGTGTCGCGGGCCAAGGATGATGTCTCCCGCCGCGCCAGTCTCCCCGATGTGGCTGTGCGGCCCATCGACAAGTGTTTGCTGCTGAACTTCGACCAGCTTGAAATCCGGATCGACAACCTGGAGGCCATGGCCTGGGGACCCCGCCAGAAGGACAGCGCTCGTACCCTGGTGCTGGCCTCCGAAGACAACGACGACGCCAGCCAGGCCAACCAGATCCTGGTCCTCCGCGTCGCGCCCTAAACCGAGAGCGGGTTCGCGCCCATCCTGGGGTTCGCACGCCGCCCAACTTGCGCTATGCACCCTGACCCGCGCGCGCCGCGGCCCGGTAGCTCAGCAGGATAGAGCAGCGCTTTCCTAAAGCGAAGGTCGGGGGTTCGAGTCCCTCCCGGGCCGCCAGCGGGTTGTAAGGACCACCTAACGCTGTCCACTTTGACAACTTAAGACTGTCAGTCTTTGCGAGTTGGTCGCAAGGGGCGCGATTTTGGTTTGTCAATGAAATCGCACTGGGAACTGAACCCGGGGCGGCGCTCGCCGGCTGCGTTGAGTTCCAGCAGCCTCCCTCTGCCGTGGACGGATCCAGAGCATCTTGAGCGCGAGGCGGTTAGCAGCGATGGCGGGTTTGCGCCATCAACGGACATTAGCGCCGATCCAGGAACACGACCTTGGTACATCGGGCGCTCTGGATATCTCTAGCCACTGACATCAGAGTTCTGAAGTTCGCGAGCTACAGGTCTATCGGCTCGGACATCTCAGTGCATTATCGACCTCGACCCCCTAGGTCGCGATGCCCCTCAATGCGACTTTGACGGGATGATCCGCTTGAGCGATTAAGGAAGCGCCTGGGAGGGCGCAATGACCAATCAGAACCGTCTGAGAAGTTTGCCGGGCGTCATAAGCCTAGAGGCTTGGCACAAGAGCTTCAGCCCCAAGCTCGGCCGCACGGATCTCCATGTCGATGTAGCTTTCATGACCGGACGCCTCGGCGGCGAACCGGACGACGACGTTCGTTTCCAACTCAGCTTGAAGCAGGCCCAGGTCGTCGTCATCATCCCGGCGGCGGAACCCGCGCGGTTCGATACGGCCTCGGTCTCGCGAGACACCCCCAATCAGACGGTGAAGATCACGGAGACGCGACAATCCAGCGGACGGGCCAAGGCGGGCGCGCGTCTTGGGCTCAGCACCGTGCCGCAAGCCTTGCAGATGAAAGCCGACCTCGGCGTCGAGGGCTCAATCAGTCGTGACCAGGTCACCGCAATTACCCAGCAACTGCATGCGATGAGCTTGGTGCACAGCAAGGTCGACGACGGGCATGCATGGACGGTGACGCCAACCGGCTCTGAAACCCTGTTCGGGCGGCCCTGGAACGCGGGAAAGGAACCCCGCCTCAAGGTGATCGATCAGCGCAACGACCGCTCGAGTCCGATCGCTCCGGCGATTCATGTCGAGGTTCGATGCCTTCGCCAGGACCTCCACATCACGGATATCCGCCTAAAGGACGAAGCGGCCTGGTCGGTGCTTATGGCCGGTGCCCAGCAGAGGAATAGGATAGCCGCCGCCGAGGCCCTAATCCGCACTAAGCTCTTTGAGGAAGGCCTCTTCAAAGGCAACGTTAGCGACCACTACGCACAGATGACCCTGGCCGCGATCGTCGCGGAAGCGGTCTGATGGTCTCGAAGAGCTGGTTTCGAAACCTCGCCGACATCCTCAAAGCGGAAACCGGCGACTTGCGCGAGTTGGCAAGACTAGCCGGCAGCGATCCCGCGACGCTCTATATCGGCACCAACCTTGATGGCGTGGACATTCGGGGACAGGATCTTCGGGGGATGGCGTTACCTGGGTTGAACCTGAACCGAGTGCTTCGCGATGAGCGCACGTTGGTTGACGCCGATTCCCTGCATGTCGCTGAAGATCAGCCCGCCCCTCCTCTTTCGGCGATGGAGGAGGATTTCAACGCCGTTGCGCTGATCCTCGGAACCGGCCTTTCGGCTCAGAGCTTGCGTCAAAGACCACAGACGCGGCGGCTGAAAGTCTTCGAACGCAATGAGACGCAGGGCATGGTCGAGGCAGCGCGAACTGGCCTACCCACGTTCGTCATCTTCACGCGGGAGGAGATCGACGCCGCCGGGCGCGCTGCCGCGGCTTTGAGGCACCAAGGCATCGGCTTCATCGGCGTCCTGCGGGAACGCGGTCATTTCCGATGGGGCACACCCGAGTCGCTCACTCTTTCCGAGGAGATATCTCCGCTCGTCGTGGTTGTCCCACACGACCAGGGCTTCGGCGGCCGCACCGATACAGTCATTGGCGAGATCCGCGACTTCATCAGTCTCGCGATCCAGGACTGGTCTTTAGTCACCGACGCCGTGGTTCCCGAGGAGCTCAATATTTTCATGCGTGCCCGAGGTTTTGGGCCTCAGCGCGAGATCGATGCGACGGCGCAGATTCTAGATCGCATGGCGACACAGGACCTCGAGCATCGCAGCGTCAATCTACTGATCAACCGCACCCAGGAAGATATCTGGGTCCGTCGCCCGCGAAGTAAGGTCGCCGAGCGGGTGTTCCGCCCCCGAGAGGTTGTGGAACAGCACGATATATCGGGACGCAACCCGTGGCGCGAATACGACATCGCGGTACTTGCGCAAATTCGTCTCGCCCCCCACGACGATCTATATTTCGATACGGCCCGTGACTTGGTAGCACTCGTCCAGTCCGATGCCCGGATCTATACAGATGAAATCGTCCTAGGCGAGGCCAGAGACATTGTCGTCTCGCGAGGCGAACGCGCCCGCGCGCCGATCTCGTGGGAACCGGATCAGTCGGCGATTGAGGCCTTCGACTTCCAGGCGGCTCACCGCCTTGAGCTCAGTGAGCATGCCGACATCCCGTTCATCGTCTTTCGTCTTGTCGAGCACGGGGAGATCTGGCTGTCAGCCCGTGATCTTGTCGGTTTCAGCTTCAACGCCGAAAACGCCTGGATGTTGATCGCCAGCCAGCTTCGCCGGGTAGCGCGGAGCAGGAACGTTCACGCCCGTCAAGACTATCTTGGCTTGGTGTTGCGGGCTGCCTTGAAGAGAAGTCCCCCGAGGCGCCCCGATGAGGATCCTTGGTCGCTGGCACTACACACCGGATCCTTTCGGAAGGACTGGCGGGTCACTATGACGGACCTGCGTTACACCGGCGATCTTTTCAATGCACGACTGCGGCTGCTTCACCGGAACAGACGCCTGCCTACGGGGGAAGCCGACCTTTGGATCGACCTCAACGGGCCTCGTCTGGACCGATCAAAATGAGGATCGAAAATTATCAGCGTTGTAGAGCTTGAACATGGCGATCTGTGGAGGTTGCCGCCGCCATACAACTTGGAGCGGGTAGCCGCCCTGAGCGCGCCAGCATGAACACGATCTGGGATCAGCTCATTGCCTTCAACTATCCTTGGGCTCTTCGTCGCCGAGGCTGCCTTCGTCCTCGTCGGGTATCCAATGAGCGGGGATTAGGAAGTCCTCGTCGCCCCGCCAATTAGCCACACCTTCAATGCCATCAAAATCCCCCCAGGCGTGGCGGTCGGCGTGGTCCAGGACGATGATCTGCAGTTGACCGTGGAAGGCGCTCTGGGCCCGTGCCAGGCTGCTGAAAATGCGCTTGGTGCTTTCCAAGTCGGTCAGGTGACGCCGGCGCCCGCGCTTGGTGGGCGTGGGGGGCGGCTCCTCACCGCGCACGATCGCCTCGAACGTGTCGCTGGGAAAATAGACCTGGCTCGGCTGGTCGATGACCAGGAAGGTCGGGACGGGATTTTCGGCACCGCGATCAAGGAAGACGCCGTGCAACGCAAGCAGGGCGGCCAGATGATAGGCCATCCAGTTCTCGCCACTGCCGATCTCCCAGAGTACGTCGGAGCGACTGCTTCCCTCGCGTTCGAACCGCAAGTTCAGCTCCTTCTCGTCCAGAATCGGCTTTCCTTCCGCGCCCGCCACACCCATCGCATTGATGAACTTGGGGATATAGCCGCTGATCTTGCCATGGGCTCGGGCCGCGCGGTTCAGCCGCTCGGACTCATTGGCCAGGGTGGCAAGCGCCGAGAGCTGCTTCCGCAAGTCCTCGACGCGCTTGACCAGATCGCCATCGCCCTCGACCTCACCCAGGAGGCGCAGACCTTCCTGGGTCGAGCCGATGAACTTGTAGACCTCTTCCAGACGCCGGCTACGCCCCGCCTCGTTATCCACCTCGACTTCGAAGACCTTCCGGGTCTGCTGCAGCGCGAGCAATTCGCGCTCGTCGTGCAACAACGACTCCTGGATCTCGATCATGTCGCGATCGACCATCGGTCTGGCCGAGGCGGAACTTGCCTGCAGTGTCGCCAGCTCTGCAATAGGCTGATCCAACTCGGCGAGCGCCAGCTTTGCAACTTCGGTTTCGGATCCGCAGAGAATGCAGCTTTCGCCATGGGTCGCGTGCTTGAACCAGCCCACGCCCAGGACACTGGCGTCCTGCTCGATCAGGACGGCGTCATAGGCGCGAACGGTGCCGGCCAGACTCTTGAGCTTGCGCAGTCTGCGTTTCTGGCCAGCGATTTTCCGGTCCAGTTCGTCTTCCTGGACCTGGATTTTCTGCAGGCGGTCGACGGCCGCGCTCGTCCGGCCCACCGTGCCGACGGCGTTGCCCCCGGCGGCCACGACCTGACGGAGAATATCGATCAGGAGCTGGGTGCTTTCGGGCGGCTCGCCCGGTGCCAGCAAGCCCAGTTCCTGCGCCCTGAAGAACGCGCCCCGCGCCGTGGCCTTCCAACGATCGATCGCATCGCGCCGCGTCTTCAGCTCCCCCTCGGCCTTGCGTAGCTGCTCGCGAAGTAGGCGCATCTGGTGGGTGCGGACCAAATCCTCGTTGGTGACGATGCCCATCGCCAGGGGTAGGACGTGCTGGAGCTTGTTGCGGTGGGCGGAGGAGTCGGCCTTGAACAGCAGTGTGTAGGGGTTGGCCACGATGTGCTGTGGCAATAGGTTGAACGAAGCCATGTCCCGGAAGCTGGCCCGGTTCATCTCGCCCTCGGGCAGCAGGTCCAGGTTGGAGAGTCCTGACATGTCGTCGAACATGGCCTTGAGGCGCGCGACGTTGTGATTGGCCCTCGGCCGTCGCGGCAGCGCGGCTTCGACGTCTTGTCCTTGCTGGAGCCAGATATCGTCCGACACCTGGCGCGCGGCGGGCTTTGGCCGAGCAATGCGCATGCGGCCCACGGCCGTTTCGATCTCCAGCCCGTACCAAGACGCCAGGTCCCGGATGTGGCCGACCGGGATCGAACAGGTCCCTGAGCCCAGCACGTAGTTGATGATATCGACGATCGACGATTTCCCCGTGCCGCTTAGGCCCGAAACGATAGAAACTTTGTCCGTCCGGAATGTCAGGACTCGCGGCTCGAGATTGACGTCCTCGGGCCAGATGATGACGGCATTGATGAATAGCTTCATCGGCTAAAACTTTACGGCGAGTTGGCGCTGGATTACGGCGAGCGGTTCGAGGGCGAACCACGCGCCAAGTCGGCGGGCGGCGTTGGTCATGTCGCCACGGCGAGGCGGATCACGTAGTGCCGGGGGCAAATCCGCCCCACCCAGGGCCCTGAAGGTCGGAAATCCTTCACCGCCCTCTCTAACCAAAAGGTCCGAAGAAACGGCGACCTGAAGGGCCGCGATCGCCGGGCGAAAGGCTCCCTCCACCCGCCCCTGCAACCCAGCCAGCAGATCGGGCCGTTCAGCCACGACCTTGAGCAGGCCGCTGTCGAAATTCATGGCGCGGATCTTATCGATAGTATCCGCGTGAAAGAGCATGCCTGCAGCAATGATGAAGGCCGGCAGTGGCGGCGCGCGGCCATCGGCGACCTCGCCGTGTTTGCGGGCGAAACACCAAAAACAGCGCGCCAGCAGCACCGGGTTATGGGCGAGGAGTTCCTCGTGGTCAGTCCGCACCGTTGCCCCCAGGCGTAAACTCCGGATCCCACCAAACCTCGTCGCCCTCTGCGAGACGATGGTAATTGCCGGACGTCATATAGATTTCGTCGCAGGGTTGGCCGTCGATGCTCTCGCGATGGTCGTAGGTCACGTCGGCGAGGATCGCCTGCCCAACCTGGCCGACCGTTGAGCCCTGCATCTCCCGTCGGCGGCGACGGAAGATGCTGCGCCAGCGCTCCCGGAGCCTTTCGGATCGGTTGCCCCACTCCTTGATCGGCACGTCGCCGGCCCGCACCAAGCGGTGCTTTTCGATGTTGAACTTCAGGAAGTGGTCGATCGCCTGGACGACGTCCTCCTGCTCGGCGGTAATGCGGCTCAGATGCTCGACGAAGTTTCGGGTCAGGGCACCTTGGCGTTCTTCGTCGGAAATGGGGATCTCGGCCGATGCCCGCGGCAGGAAGCTGCTCTTGCGTTGCTTGTCCTCCAGAGTGCGCGCGTGGATCAGGATTTCGCTGCGGGTGATCAGGGCCGGACGCCTTTCGGCCCATTCCAGCCGCACCTTCGTCGTCAGCCACCCAAGCAGGCCATCAAGGATGTCCTCCTTGTCGGCGCGGGGATCTAGACCAAGCCCATTGGCGATGATCACGCGCTCGGCGACGTGGTCTCCCGCAACCACGACCTCAATCGCCCCGATGAGCTGCAGCAGGGTCTCGTCGTTACGGCTCAGGACGTCGGCGATCACGTCCTCGATCTTGGCGCCGGTCTTCTTGACCCCGGCCTTGCGGAGCACCTCGAGAATGACCCCCGGATCGATCGACTTGGCTCGCCGGTCCTTCAAGAGACCCGCGATCGGCGCATCTACCCAGTGATTGACGAAGAAAAGGTGGCGTTCGCAGTGGGCGCCCTCGGGGGTCTCCCTGAGCCGAAGCCATATCTGCAGCGTCCTCCACAAGGCCGGACTGCGATCGCCCAGGATGATGGCCGCCGCGCGCGTGGAGTGCTTGTCCTGCTCGGAGACGACGAGCTTGCCATCGCGAAGAACCGCGACATCGTCAAAATGCTCGACCGCGACGGAGGCCTCGCTCGTATCGGCCACGGCAAGGTGATGGAGCGCCCTGTCCAGCTGCACGATGTAGCCCGCGGCCTGCGCACCCGCAGTGTTATCTAAAGAAGATGCCAAGTTCCGCCCGAACAGTTTCCCTCGCCACCAAAAGATTGTAGTCGGTTCGACGGTAGACACAAAGCGCAACTTCCGGCGACATCACGATCGCGGAGACGAGGTTCGCCGCGTCGCAGGAAAAGACCCGTCGCGCCTTGAATTCGACTTCAAGGTCTTCATCGTCGTCGAAGTTTGCGCTCATGCGGGCATACGCCGAGCCTTACTCATGCTGCACGCTAATTTAGGCGGGCCTGAACAATCGCGCCACGGTCGGCTCATCGCCAGCGATGGCAAGCTGGTAATCACTGCGAGACCGGTTCCGTCCAAGCTGGACGCGTTCGTGAGTCACTGCCAGTTCGAAGCCAGCGGGATCGAGCCAAGCCACGCCGTCGTGGCGTTTGATCGGGATCACGGGATAGCGCCCGCGAGCGCCAGTGGTGCCGGTCAAAGCTGCCCGGATGGGCGGCGGGACAGCATGCGGTTCCTCGGGCGCACGTTGTGACTTTTCCCAATCAAGAAAGTACTGCGGATCGATGCGATCCTCGGCGGAGACCACATCCACCTGATCTTCAAGCCATGCCTCGAATGCATCTCGCCTTGCGCCCGCTGCTTCTCTCGTCGGGGCGAGCCCTTGCGCCAGGCAGAACGCTACGAATGGATCGTGAGTGCCCCAGCGCAGCAATTCACGCGCCCAAAAACCGACCCAAGGCAGACCTGTCGTGGCTTTCCAAGTGGCGAGGCTTGGAACTTCAAGACCGTCTGCTGCTCCTTCCGCCCAGGCGTCGGCAACCACCGCACCAATGGCGACGCCAAGGCGAAATTCTAGATTGTCGGCGACGAAACGCTGCCAGGATCGCAGGCTTTCAGCCGAAGGGCCGGCCACGCCGGGCTCGTTCATCCACCACCCGAGGACATTGTTCCATTGGGCTAAGATCGCCTCGTCGCTATCGGTCCGGCGAACACGGAAGCCAAAGCCGCGGTCGGCAGAAATCAGTTCGCCCAAGGCTTCGAAGAGATCAACTCTCGCGGTCGGGTCCTGATCGCCGTAACCGTCGGCCGCCTCGATCGTTTCACGTATCTGTCGGGCGACAGCTTCGAACCGTCGGCCGATGGCCGGCGGCAAGCCGTAACGATAAAGACGCCGCCGCTCATCAGGATCTGGATAGACGTTTTCGACCAGACCCACACCGCGGCGGATGAACGCCTGTTCCAACCAAGCCTCCTGCGCGGTTGCAACAGCAGTGAACGTGGTGCGCCATAGTTCGGCTAAATGCTGCTCGGCTCTAGCGCGGGTCATATCCGCTTCCTCGGCCCGCGCGACTTCCTCAAGCGTCGTCAGAAGAAGAGCGTCGAGCTCATCCATAGCGTCCGCGAGCCGGGCTGGGCCGGCTGTGGCGCCTGTGCCCACGTCGCCGCTCACCACGGCCGGCGCCGTGGCCTCGAGCCAGATCAAGAAATCGGCCGGGGCCACACCCAACAGCGCATGCGCCCGCTCCCAAATCCGATTGAGTAACATGGCGAGAGGACTAGCGACATCGTCGGGGGCGCGCTCCTCGATGACGAGCGCCGCCCTGAGCCGCTCATAGTCCTCGGCAAGGGCGGCCCGTTGACGGTTCTGGACCGTCTGCTGGCCCGCCGCCGTGGAAGAGTTGCGCGTCGGCAGGGCAACCAGGGTCATGCCTTCAATACCGCGAGCGGCTCCGGGACGACCCGCGCGGCCGGCTAGGTTTCGGAACTCCGAAGTGGTCAGGGGGCTAACGACCTGCTCTTCCTCCACAGGGTCCCAAGATCTGCGCTTCAATGAAGTGAGGAAAATCAGATCAAACGGCAGGTTGACGCCTTCGGTCAACGTCGCTGTCGCAACGGTGATCGGGCAAACCTTGCGGTTGATGAGATCGACCATGAGCCGACGCAGACGCTGAGGCATCTGTCCGTGACTAGTTGCGATCCCTCGCTCCAACAAGAACAGTTCGAATGACTCCGCACCGCAATAGTCGAGACACGCTGAGCGCGCTTCGTCGAACCGAGCTCGGTCTGCCGCTGCTGGCGGCCGGAACTTTGGTGCGTTACTCCAATCATCGTGAGCCAGCGCCTCCTTATACCATCGCATAGTCTTCTCTGGCTCCTGCGCCACCGAGATCAGAATGCGCTGGTCTTCGCCAGCCAAGTGGAGTGCAGTCCACAAAACGTTGAGCGAGTTGAAATGGTTGAGGCTATTGCGCCAAGCGGCAGGCAACTCCGGCATGGCTGGGATTTGGAGCCGCAAATAGACCGGGTCATCGTCGCCCCGGAGGTACAGGGGCAACCCATTCATCAGATCGAGAAGGATGCGTCCGCGCCGGTTCGGCGTAGTCTCCAACACACCGATGACCTGGCGCGTGCTGCGATAGCGTACCCCGACAGGCTCGGCATTCGGACTCCCCTCGACCCACCTAGCGACTGGTCCCGCAGCGCCGCCAGCCACTGCGGTCAGGGCAATCCGGACCACCTCTGGACGTTGCGCTAAGATTCTCGAAACCAGCGCCTCGAGACGAATGGATCGGTTGCTATGTTCCGAAAAACTGAGGCGCGTGGCTTCGTCCGCTTCGGGCACAACCTGGTGAGCCTCATCGACGATCAAAAGGCTCAGGCGTGCCATAAGCATTTGGCCCAGATAGCGCATCAGCGCCTCGGCCTTCTCGACGGTAGCGATAAGCACGACAGGCTGTTCGCTGGTCAGCCAGTAATCGGTGATCCCCCAATCAGCGCCGCCATAAAGTCCCGTAACGGTGATATCTTGGCCTAGCTCAGAGGTCAGCTTCGCTTCGACTTCACCTGCCAACGCGCGAGACGGCACGATGTAGAGTGCCAAGCGCCCCAAGAAACCGTCGTCCTCCCGCAACAATAGCTCTTTGACGAGCGCAAGGTTGGCGACGAGGGTTTTGCCGGACCCTGTCGGCGTGCAGAGCGCGAAGGAGTCCTCGCGCAACAGGCGTTGCAATCCGTGCTGCTGCGACGTCCACAAGATGCCGCGCCCTCTGCTAAACTGGTCTCGGCCGTAGGCAAGCAGCCGAGCTCTTCGTTCGGGCCGAAGCGCCGAAAGCGCTCGAAGCGGCGCGTAAATCGAGGCGGCGACGAAGCTGTCGGCGACTTCTCGCATCAGGCTAATCACCAAAAACGCGTCATCGCTAAAAACTCGGGTCGCGAGTGCATCCAAGGCGTGGAGCTTAGCCAGCGCAATTTGCAGCCGGTCTTCGTCGCCGCGCCGCAGGCAATCAGCAATGAGGCCAAGGCTCCGTACCAGCTCGACGCTGAGCCCCCACGCCGGCGTAGGCGGATCAACATCGTCGGCAGGCTCGGCACCCATGGCGCGGAGCAACATCTCACCGGATTCGGCGCCCGTGAGATCAACATGACGTCGCCAGAACCGCCCTGCGCGACGCAGAACGCCATCGAAATCTGCTCTCAGGAAGGAACTGAACAACCGCACCCCGGCGTGTCTCGACCGAATCTGCGACAGAAGCCCACTCGCCATCGCTGGCAGTCCGCCAAGCTGATAGGCACCAGCTGCGAGCAGTTCGATTGGCACCGCACCACGGATGGAATCCGAGGCGCGCGATAGCCACTCGAGAATTTCACCAGTTCTTCGGTAGCAGTCGATTGCGCGGAGCGAGCCCGCCCCTTCGATCGAACGGAAAACATGAGCCGCATGCAGTAAGCGACGGGCATCCGATAGCTGTCGCTGGGAGTCCTTTTCGTCCCACTGGATCGTCTGGACCTGCCAAGTCGATTGCAGACACCTGACGTAAGCTCGAGCCTGAGCTCGGCTGAGCTGGTTTTCAATCGCCAACTCGCGCCGCACTCGTTCTGCAGCCTCAAGCCTGTCCTGATCGCGCTCGGCCATCAGCAATTCTGCCAAAGGGTATTGTAGAGGCCATCGATAAGGTCATCCCCATCCCCGGAGAGGATAACTTCCACGACCTGAAGATCATGGGCCGATGTGTATTCCTCGGGCAGCTCGTCCCAGGGAATAACGCTGGTTCTCGCCTCGCGATTGGCGCTAGCGTTGCCAGCGATAAGGACAAGGTTCGTCCTGGCAAACGGGGCCGCCAAGCCTAACACCGCGCGATCAATCGACAAGATCGCGGCGGCATGGCCATTGGGATCCCGTTGTTCAAGTAGTCTTTGAAGCTGTCGCAAGCCGTGCGGGATCGGTGAATCTCGGTTTATCTCGAACCAGATGCCGCGACCGTTGTGGACAAGCACACCCGCCGCGTTGCGCTCCTTGTCGCCGAGCATCAGGTTCGCGACGACAGCTGGCTGCAAACGCTTGCGCCACTTGGCCTCGCCCGCGATTACACGCACTACCTCCCCTGCCGAATTCACCGCGATGCCGATGAAATCCGAGCCGTGGCGACCGTAGATTTCACGCTTCCGCGCAGGATTCCATCGCAGCGCCCAGAGATAGTTTTCGACGTCGTCATGCTGCCGGAACAGAAAGATCGGCACTTGCCACGCGTGACCCCCAACAAAGTTGTCCTGATAGGCTTGCGTCACAAGGCCCGCGACGACCTCCCCGAACAGGCCCCGATGGGCTTTAGCGGGCAGACAGTTCGGATAGCTGACACACGGGGGCCCAACCGCCGCGTCCGGATGCAAAGAGATGCCAATCTGGGCGTGAAAATGTTCGCGGGCGTCGAGGTGAGCGGACTCGAAGTATGGCCTTAAGGCATCGATCAGGTCCTGATCGACCTTTTCGATCTGTTCGAGCAACAGATGTCCATAGCCGTCCACGGTGCTGGGGTAGGGCTTGAGCCAACCGTCGAGCGCTTCTTTCGGTGCTGGGCACGTGTGCATCGGCAGAGCTTAGTCGAATTTGCTGCCACCGCCACCTGGGGTTGGCGGATTAGCTGGGTTCGCTTGTGCGACAGACCTCCATGCAGGATCGCGCCTTGGCTGCAACCCGTAGCCGTCGGCGGCGAGTGAGGAACACCTTTTGATGGGGACGGTGCATTGCCGAGCACTGGACCTTCTCAAGGTCCGCTTAGAGTCATTTTTTCCCATTCAGGGGGGGCGTCGACATTGTGGCCCCTTTTCGGCCTGGATCTCAGCGCGATCGACTAACCGCTGAGTGATTCCAGCCACGTGCGAAGTTGCGCCAAAGGGCTTTTGCCGTCGCGAAGCGCCCGGCCGGAGGGGGGCGAGCTTATAGGCTGCTCCTCTGGTAACGCCTGTCTCAGGGCCGTGTCGGCCCGCACATAGCGCAGGCGGCCGCCGGGCTCTCGTTTGAGTATCGCGCCCGGGCCTGCAGCTCTCTTCTCGCGGTCGAGACGGATGAGTTCTTCGTATCCGCCGGCCCTCTTTGCGGCGGCCCCAACGCGGATCTGATCTCGCGTCGTCGTCAAAATGGCCACGTATGCCTCAATGCTGCAGGAGCCCTCGCACGCGAGGTGTGCGTCTGGGGTGCGCTGTTCCACGGTGGGGCGAGGCCGCCATGCTGTCAATCACCAGGGCTGCTTGATGGAGAAGGCGCTTTCTCCTGGTGATTGGCGACAGCCATCACGCGAGCTATCGCTGATCCCAGTGCAAGCGTGCTTGCGGCATTTGATTTGTATGTTTCGATTGAATTTGAAAGGTTAGTGACCGGATTTAAATTAAAATGACGATATATGATCGAGTATTTGGGGTTATGGAGGATTGTGCATCTATTTTTGATGCAATCATGATTGCACTTATCTGACTTTGCCGGCTGTGGATGTTTCTTTGACAGATTGTCGTGTCGCGACAATTTATCTCTAAGTTGATTCGCGAATCGCTTTTCTCGGAGAGGCCAATGTTGGTGAACGAAGAGCGGCATGCGGAGATCAAGGCCGCCCTGCATAGCCGCGGCCTCTCTCTCGGCGCGATAGCAAGAGCCGAGAAGGTCGCCACAACGACCGTGTCACTCGTTTCGCGCGGCCACGGCCGATCCCGACGCCTGGAGCAGGCGATCGCACATGCGCTGAACCTCAAGCCCGAGCAGCTTTGGCCAGAAAGGTATGCGAGATGATTTAGCTTTCCGCAGGTCTAAGACTTAGAGCTTCGAAGACAAATTCTAAGCGGCGGAAACGAAAAACCTGAGCTGGCGGCAACCAGCTCAGGCCTTTTCGGAAAATCCGAAGTTGTCTTCTGCAGACACTTCGATTTTCCCCCCGCACCGTTGGAAAGTCAATCGCGCAGCAGGCTGTGCGACATGACGGTGCGCGGCCGTCGCCTCACCCCTCTTGAACCCAAGGGAGAGGCAATATGCCCAAGCAGATACCTGGCGAAGCAATCGCTCGCCCCAAACGCCAAAGCGTCCCCGAAGCCGAGATGACGGTGCGCGCTCTGCTTCAAGCAGGACTTACCCGCGCCAAGGACAGCGCCGATTGGGCCTCGATAAGCGCGGCGACGCGGATCGTCTTGCCGAGCACGGACGGCCCCATGCGCGAGGTCATCACGGGCCGCAATATCAGGCCGACCGGGAGCTACGGGAGCCGAAAGGCCGGTCGCCCTCTAGCCTTCGAGAGCATGAACGAGCGCGCGGTCTTCGTGCATTCCGAGGTGGACATCCGGGTGGCGAACTATCTCAGCCAGCCGTGCCGCTTCGAGTTTGTACTCGACGGTGTCCGGCGAAGCTATGTGCCAGATTGCGCGCGCATCCTCGCCGACGGAACGCTCGAAATCCTAGAGGTCAAAGGCGACCGACGCGATCTCACTGACGTCGACTATCGCCGAAAGCTCGACCACGTCGCCCAAGTCTGCCGTGTTGTCGGCTGGTCATTTCGGATCGTGTTTGCGGCGCCCCTTCGCGCTCGGACAGTTCGAAACGCGACGATCCAACTGATTGAGCATCACCGCTTGGCCCAGTATGGCGCCAAGGATGTCTTCGTTGTCCACGAGCGCCTGGCCGCGGCGTCGACGCCTTTGCCACTTGGCGAGCTTGCCCAGGCGTTCGGAGATGAGGTTGTCGGGCGAGCAAAGATCTGCGCCATGATGGTGGGGCGCTGCGTCGCCATCGATCTTAACGCACCACTGACGCGGTCAAGTCCCGTCAATCTGCCACCGACCGCGCACATTGGCGCCCTCGATGCGGAGGGTGCGCTGTGACGATCAATTTTAAGCCCACGCAAGCCTGGTCCTATCAGGGGCGAGAGATTCGCTTTGAACGGTTCATCGATGAAGATCTTTTGCATTTCACAGACCAAAGGACGCTGACCCCCTTCCTTGTGGACAGCGGCATTGAGGCCCCTAAGCCGCCGACTATGCGTTGGGCTCTAGAAGCCTACGCGTGCGGCAAGCTGATCCGACTGTCTTCCTTGGTGGAGGGCGCCGCGCGCAAGCTCGCCGCCAAACGCGAGTACGATGGCGAAGAGATCCGGAAGAAGGACAGGTTCGCGATTCTGCGACGCTACCTCGTAAGCGCGCTTGACCGCCTTGGCGTGTCGGGCGGCAGTGACGCCAGGCTCAATCAGATCGTGGCCAACCTATGGTCCGAAGCACCCGACGAGGTGCGGGCTCTCAAGGTTCGGCCCCACCCAAGATCTATACGCCGTTGGTTGGCTGAGCGCGGTTCGCCAGGTGAGCGTCAGCTCAAGCAGATGATGTCGCAGTCCGGGCGCGTCGTTAGGGCGCCCCGATTGGAGGGCCTGGTTCGCGACAAGCTGAACGAGTTGGCTCTCCTGTACTGGGCCGATGCCAGCAAATCGATCGGCGACGTGTACGCTCGCCTGTTCACCGATATCGAGCAGATGAACCAAGAGCGGAGCCAAAAGGGGCAGGGCCCGCTCCGATGTCCCTCGAAGGAAACGCTTAGGAAGCTCATCCGAGCGCTCGAAGGTTTTTGATCCTCCCTCGTTTCAGTGGACACCCATGCTAGCTTTTCGGAGCTGGAGAGGAGTGTCTGATGAACGTGAAGCGT
>NZ_QFQZ01000049.1 GCF_003243465.1 Caulobacter segnis | reverse complement strand
GACTCCAGATCGCCGACGAAGGTCCGGCGCCAGTTGCGCTCGAGCGTCCAGGCGGCGATGGCCAGCCACAGCAGGCCCAGGAACGCGTGGCCGCGCTGCCAGTAGCCGACGTCGTGGCCGGTGCGGACGTTCCAGACCCCGGTCAGCAGGGCGAAGACCAGCAGGAGGCCGAAGAACCAGCCCAGCGAGAAGGCGGCCAGGCGCCGGTGCTCGGGCTTGCCCCACAGGGCCCAGGCGGTGAACAGCGGCGCGAACTGGATGGCCAGGCCCACGCCGCAGGCGCGGTGCATCGGGTCGGGCCAGTGGAAGACGCCGGCGAAGAACGCGCCCAGCCCCGTCAGCGCCACGAACAGGCCCGCGAAGGCCGAGACCACGCGGCGGCCGCCGGCGTGCTCCAGGGCGTGGGTGAAGCCGGCCCCGGCGAACAGGCCCGCTATGCCGGCGACGACCATGCCGATGTTGAAGACTTCCGGCATCGGCGCGGCCGGCCCGCCCAGCTCGCTGATGAACTGCGCGCCGGCGTCGAAGCCGGGGAACAATCGCTGGGCGATCCACACGTCGGCCACCATCACGGCCGGCGCGATCACGCCGATCTTCAGGAAAGCGCCGGTGCGGAGCAAGGGAGGAGCCTCGGGAGGATACTGAGGCTGAAAATCGCTCTGGATGGGGGAGGGGTCAACCGCTCATGCCCCAACCGCAAAATCATCGTGTCATCCCGGCCGAAGCGCAGCGTAGAGCCGGGACCCAGGGGGGGCTGAAATGCGGCGCGCGCCGCCACTGGGTCTCGGATAGCGCTACGCGCTTCCGGGATGACACGGATTTAGAGGCCTACTTCGCCGCCTCCATCACTTGGCGGAAGACGGATGCCCCGCCGGAGCGAACGCCGCGCCGAAGAAGTCGCCCTTCTTCCACACGGGCCGCGCCGGCGTGTTGGCCAGCTCGCGGGCGATCTCGTAGTTGACCAGGGCGAACTTGGCGGCCGCCTGGTAGTCGATCGGCTGGTTCAGGTCATCGCCCGGGTGGTGGTAGTTGGTCTTCAGGAAGGTGGTGAAGGCCTTCTCGCCGCCGTTCTGGAAGCCGGTCATCAGGAACACGGCCGGGATCCCCTGCTCGACGAAGCGGTAGTGGTCCGAGCGGGTGAACAGGCCTTCCTCCGGCAGCGGGTCGCCCGACAGGCCCACCCCCACGCGGGCCGCGGCGTGCTTGACGGCGTCGCCGACGGTCGAGCGGTCGGCGCCGAACGCGATCACGTCGGTGAACGGGTACAGCAGCACCGGCATGTCCAGGTTCACGTCGGCGGCGATGTCGGCCTTCTTCACCGTCGGGTTGTTGGCGAAGTAGTCCGAGCCGACCAGGCCCTTTTCCTCGCCGGTCAGGGCCAGCAGCACGATCGAGCGCTTGGGACGGACCTTGGTGTTCTTGAAGCCGCGCGCGACCTCCAGCAGGGTCGCCACGCCCGAGGCGTTGTCCAGCGCGCCGTTGTTGATGCGGTCCTCGCCGGGCTTGGCGTTCTCCTTGATCCCGATGTGGTCGAGGTGGGCCGACAGGATGACGGTCTGGGCCTTCAGGGTCGGGTCCGAGCCCTCGATGATCCCGACGACGTTCTCGCTCTCGCGCTTTTCGATCTCGGTCTTCAGCACGACCTTCAGCTTGGTGGCCAGCGGGAAGCCCTTGACCGCGCCCTGCGGGGTCTCGGCCTCGGCCTGGACGGCGTCGAGAGAGGTCGGGGCGCCGGCGAACAGCTTGGCCGCGCCGGCCTGGCTGATCTGGGCCAGGGACGGCGCGCCCGGCGCGCGGATCGCGCCAACGTCCTGGGCGTCCCGCCAGGTCACGCGCCAGCTCTTCATCTGGCCCACGCCGGCCTTGAACGGACGGCGCTTCTCGCCGCTGCTGGTCGACATGGTGATCACGCCGATCGCGCCGCGCTTCTCGGCCTCGGCGCGCTTGGTGTTGGGGCTGGAGAGGTGGGCGCGTTCCTCGGTCTGGATCGAGGACGGCGCGCCGCTCAGCATGACGACGATCTTGCCCTTCACGTCCAGGCCCGCGTAGTCGTCGCGGCCGCGCGTGCCGTCGACGATGCCGTAGCCGACGAAGACCAGCGGGGCCTCGACCGTCAGGTCGGCGGCCTGGGCCTGGGCGGTGGGCAGGTAGTCCTCGCCATAGGTCAGGGCGACCGCCGCGCCGTCAGCGCCGGTCAGGGTCACCGCGCCTTCACCGCCAGGACGGAAGGCCAGCAGCGGCACGCGCTGCATGTACGAGCCCTTGTCGCCGCCCGGCTTGACGCCCAGCAGGGCGTACTGGGCCGCGACGTAGTTGGCGGCGATGTCGTAGCCGCGCGTGCCGGCCTCGCGGCCTTCCATCGCGTCGTCGGCCAGGAAGGTCATGTGGGCCTTGATCGCGTCGGCCGAGGGGACGAAGTCCGAGCCGGCCGGAGCCTTCTTGGGGGCGGCCTTCTGGGCGGCGGCGGGCTTGGCGGGCGCGGCCGCCAGGACCGGCTGGGCGACCATCAGCAGGGCGGCGCTGGCGAGCGCGGCGCGACGCGTAAACGACATTCTCTAGAGGCTCCTCGGGACGGGATCGCCAGGCCTGATCGGCGGCGCCGCGTCGAAACGGTTATCGAAAGACGGCCCCCCGGGGCCAGGGCGCGACCATGTCGGGACGATGACAGCTTGTCGAGCCGCAGCCGTCTGAACGTTTTGTAATCTTCGGTTCAAACTTGCCTAAGACGAGCCGATCTCGGGGCGGCTTGCGCTGCGGGCGGCCCGAAAATCGCGCGAGATCGGCGCTCGACCGGGAGATGTGAGGCGCCTTCCACCCAGTCCCCGGTGGGGCCCAAGGCCCGCTTTATGGTTAATTCGCGCTAAAAAAGATGACCGAGCCGTAAATTTTACTATCTTTGGTTGCGAGCGCTTAACCCAACGGGCCGGATAACTCGCGACGGGAACGGAGGACGCCTTATGCAGGCTCTCGCTATCGCCGCCGCGGGGATGACCGCGGCCGCCGACCGTCTGACCGCCAGCGCTCAGCGGGTCGCATCGGCTGACGCTCGCGCCGAGAAGGTCGAGGAACTGAAGGATACGGACTACGTCAAGGAGCGTGTCGAGCAGATCAGCGCTCAATACGACTACAAGGCCAACGCCAAGGTCATCCAGGTCGCCGACCAGATGTCCGGCGCCTTGCTGAACATCAAGGCTTAAGGTCCGCGCCACGCCTTTGAGTTCACGCCGTCCGGGTTGCCGGATGGACGCTGGACTCCGCCCGTCGCCAGGCGCCCTCGGCGCGCCCCCTTTTTGCCGGGGGCGCCTGGCCGCCGCCTCCCGCAGCGCCCCCTATGTTCGCGGGAGGCGGCCCCTTACGCCGCCCCTTCAGTCCGGCGTCAACACCATCTTCAGCGCGCCCGCCTCGCGGGATTCGAACAGGCGATAGGCCTCCGCGCCCTGGCTGAGCGGCAGGCGGTGGCTGACGTACCTTTCCGGCCGCAGCCGTCCCGAGCGGACCAGCGGGAACAGGGCCGGCAGCTCCTCCGGCACCGAGCATGTCCCCACCCGGAAGGTCAGGCCCGCGGCGAAGGCGCGCTCCAGCGGGAAGGGGAAGCGCCGGGCCTGCTGCACCCCGATCACCGACACCACGCCGCGCGGCCGCACCAGCTTCAGGGCGGCGTCGACCGTGGCCTCGCTTCCCACCGCCTCGATCACACAGTCCAGGCCCCGGCCCTTGGTGTCCTGGCGGATCTGCTCGCGCGCGTCGTCGGGCGACAGCGCGATGGCCCCGGCTTCCTGCGCCAGCGCCCGGCGTCCGGCGACGGGGTCGATGGCGTAGACCACGTGCGCGCCCATCACATAGGCGCTCTCGACCGCCATCAGGCCGATGGGGCCAAGCCCGATCACCGCCACGCTGGCGCCCGGCCGGACCTCGGCGTTGCGGGCCCCGAACCAGGCCGTCGCCAGGGCGTCGGTCATCATCAGCGCCTGCTCCATCGAGACGCCGTCGGGTACGGGGACGGCGTTCATGTCGGCGGCCGGCACGCGCACCGCCTCGGCCTGCGAGCCCTGCAGCCGGGCCGACAGGCCATAACAGGCGCCCTCGCCGGTCTCGCAGGTCTGGATCACGCCCGACAGGCACGAGCGGCAGCGCCCGCAGCCCACGGCCGCCGGCAGCATGACCTTGTCGCCGACCTTCAGCCGCTGGACGCCGCGCCCGACCTCGACCACCTCGCCGACCGCCTCGTGGCCGACGCAGAACCCCAGGTCCTCCGAGAAGCCGTGGCCGTGGTAGATGTGCAGGTCCGAGCCGCAGATCGAGCAGGCGGTGACCTTGACGATCGCGTCGCGGTCCGACTGGGGCGCCGGATCGTCCATGCTCTCGTAGCGGACGTCGCGGGCGCCATGGTAGCGCAGGGCTTTCATGGGGTAGCTCCAATGCGGTTTTGATGCGCTCCGTAGACGGTAATTTTCCGTGTCATCCCGGCCGTAGCGTCGCGTAGAGCCGGGACCCAGGGGCGACCGCGGTGCGCCGGCCCCTGGCTCCCGGATCGGCCCTGTGGGCCGTCCGGGATGACACGCGAGGGGGCGTGTATCGGCGAAATCATGAGTTCTCTCCCCTCAAAGCGACAGGCCGCCGTCGACGACCAGGGTGTGGCCGGTGACGTAGGATGCGAGCGGAGAGGCCAGGAACAGCGCCGCCCCGGCCATATCGGCGGGCGTCCCCATCCGGCGCTGCGGGATGGCGGCCAGGGCGCCGGCGAGGCGCTCGGGATGGGCGGTGGTGACCTTGGTCAGCTTGGTCTCGACCAGGCCTGGGGCCAGGCCGTTGACCCGCACCCCTTCCGGCGCCCAGGCCTGGCCCAGGGTCTTGGTCAGGCTGATCGCGCCGGCCTTCGAGGCCGCATAGGCCGGGTTGCCGATATTGGCCTTCAGGCCCGAGATCGAGCTGATGATGATCACGCTGCCCTGGCTGGCCGTCAGGGCCGGCTTGAAGCGCCGGGCGCAGGCCATCAGGCTGTCGAGATTGACCGCCATCACCCGGTCCCAGCCGGCCCGCTCGAACTCGCCGCGCTTGTAGACGACGGTCCCTTGGCACAGGACCAGGACGTTCAGGGCGTCGAACGGATCGGCGGCGGCCTCGACGGCGTCGGGATCGCCGACATCGACCTGGGCGTAGGCCAATCCGGTCAGGTCCGAGCCTTCGGCGGGGTCATAGTCGGCGGCGCTGGCGCGCGTGCCCCAGACGGCGACATCGGCGCCGCGCGCCCGGAACGCCTGGGCGATCCCGTTGCCGATCCCGCTGGACCCGCCCACGACCAGCACCCGCCGACCGCTGAAGTCGGTGTCGTCGATCATCCCGGCGTCCTCCCTTTTCTAGAGGATAGGCGCGGGTGACGTAGGGGAGGTCAAAGGGGGGCGCCCGCGAACTTTCCAGCCCTGCCGGCCCATGCTTAGATCCTGGGTGAAGCTGGAAGGCGTGCGATGGCGAACACCTTGGGTCTGGATGACGATCTCGATCCCGTCGAGGCGCTCATCGGTCTTGAGAAGGCCTTCGCGCTGAGGATCAGCGATGCGGAGGCGGCCGCCTGCAACACTGTCGGCGACATCTACGATCTTCTGCAGGCGCGGTTCGCCGGACGGATCGGCGAGCCGGGCGCGTGCATGACGTCCATGGCCTTCTACCGCCTTCGCCGCTCGCTGCGCGCGGTGCGTCCAGGAACCGACGGGCGGCCCGACACGGCGTTGGCCCCTGCCGCTGGTTGGAACGTCCGCGCCTTCTTCGTCGCGCTGCGGCGCGCCAGCGGCCTGCAGATGCCTCAGCCGCGTGGAAGCTGGCTGGGCGGGGTGGGCGGCGTCCTGGCTCTTCTGGCCTTGGTTGGCGCGGCGATCGCCGCGATCAAGGGCGCGTTCATCGTCGGCCTGGCGTCCGCCGCCATGCTGGCCGTCGGCGTCTTGCTGATACGGCTGGATCCTGGCGGCTTGCCCGAAGGCTGCGTCACGCTGGGCGACCTCGCCCTCAAGGTCGGCGCGCTGAATTACGGAGCCCTCGCGGGGGAGGGCGGCGCGGTGCGATCCAAGGATCTCTGGGACGCCATGGCCGAGGTGCTGTCCGCGCAGAGCGATCTTCCCGCGTCCGCCATGCGCCGGGACACGCTGATCCTGCAGAGTGGAATGGCCGAGGGCTGATGGCGCGCTTTGGCCGTCAGCGGGCGTACCCTCTCACCCTCCCGCCGCTTTGCGGCGGGCCCCTCCCTCTCTCGAAGAGAGAGGGATTTCAATGGCTTACTTCGCCTTGTCCATCAGGCCCGCAAACCGCTCGAACAGGTAGAGGCTGTCCGTCGGACCCGGAGACGCTTCGGGGTGGTGCTGGACCGAGAAGACCGGCTTGCCTTCCAGGGCGATGCCGGCGTTGGTGCCGTCGAACAGCGAGACGTGGGTCTCTTGCACCGGCGCGGGCAGGGAGCTCGAGTCGACCGTGAAGCCGTGGTTCATCGAGACGATCTCGACCTTGCCGGTCGTCAGGTCCTTCACCGGATGGTTCGCGCCGTGGTGGCCCTGCTCCATCTTCACGGTCTTGGCGCCGAGCGCCAGGGCCAGCATCTGGTGGCCCAGGCAGATGCCGAACAGCGGCTTGCCGCTGGCGACCAGCTTCTGGATTTCCGGCACGGCGTACTGGCCGGTCGCGGCCGGGTCGCCCGGGCCGTTGCTCAGCATCACGCCGTCGGGATTGCGGGCGAGGATCTCCTCGGCCGAGGTCGAGGCCGGCACCACCGTGGCGCGGGCACCGACGTGGGCGAGCGCCCGCAGGATGTTGCGCTTGACGCCGTAGTCGACGACCACGACCTCGTACTTGGGCTTGTCCAGCTTGGCGTAGCCTTCCGGCCACGACCACAGGCCCTCGTCCCAGGTGAAGGTCTGGGTGGTCGAGGCGTCCTTGGCCAGGTCCAGGCCCTCGAGGCCGGCCCAGGCCTTGGCCTTGGCGACCAGCGCCTCGAGGTCGAACTTGCCGTCCGGCGAATGGGCGATGACGCCGTGCGGCATGCCGGTCTCCCGGATCTTGCGGGTCAGGGCCCGGGTGTCGACGCCGGCCAGGCCGATGACGCCGCGCGCCTTCATCCAGCCGTCGAAGTCGCCGCCGGCGCGCCAGTTGGCCTGGGCGGTCGGGACGTCGCGGAACAGGGCGCCGCGGGCGGCGGTCTCGGCCACGCCGGTGATCTGCTCGACGTCCTCGACGTTCGTGCCGACATTGCCGACGTGCGGGAAGGTGAAGGCCACGATCTGGGCCATGTAGGAGGGGTCCGTCAGGATCTCCTGGTAGCCGGTCATGGCGGTGTTGAAGCACACCTCGCCGACCGCGTCGCCGACCGCGCCGCAGCCCACGCCTTGCAGGATCGTGCCGTCGGCCAGGGCCAGAACGCCGGTTACGCCGGGGAGAAGGTCTTTGGACATTCTGTTGAGCGCTCCTGAACGCGATGGCCCGGAATTGGGCGGTCTATTTTTGCAAAAAAGCGGGCCGAGGTGCACCCCTGCCCGCCGCGCAAACGGCGGCGTGTCTAGGGGGTATGGGGGAGGGGGTCAACCCCTCTCGATCACGCGATTTTCGCGGGCTCCCACATTCCCGTGATCACCGAACGCGCGGCCTCGCGCGGGGGGCGAAAAACGCCTTATAGTTAAGGGCTTCCGGACATGGCCCTCTGAGAAGCGCAACGAACGCGGGAGGACGGCCCATGCTCGAGTTGCGTCCCAATTGCGAGTGCTGCGATCGCGACCTGCCGCCGGCCAGCGACGCCGCGCGAATCTGCACCTTCGAGCATACCTTCTGCGCGGCCTGCGCCGAGCTGCGCTTCGACGAGGTGTGCCCCGACTGCGGCGGCGGCCTGGTCGCCCGCCCGATCCGGCCGGAGGGGCAGCTGCACCGCTATCCGGCCTCGCTGCGGCGGGTGCTGAAGGCCCATCGGCCGGCCACGCCGCCGCCGCCGAGGCGAGAGCCCGAACGGCCGGCGGGCTGGGTCTGAAGGCGACCTTCGGCGCGCGCGCAGTGGGCTCCCTCTTCATGTGCTTGGGGCGCATTCGATTGGTCTAACCGCTAGACCTAACGCCGTAGGGACCGTCCTCAATCAGCCGAGCTCAATCTCTTTCGTCATCCCGGCCGGATGACCGCGTAGCGGGCTGTAGCGCCGGGACCCAGGGGCGACCGCAATGCGCCGGCCCCTGGGTCCCGGATGGCCTCTCCGAGGCCTCCGGGATGACAACAGCTCCAGCCCTTAGAAACATCGGGCGCTTTCCGCCCCCGCAATCGAGGCCGGCTTCAGATCGCCACCCGCTTGGCGATGGCCGAGCGGCGCGCCTTGGTCTCCTGCTGCGCCCGTTGCACGGCCTCGGTCTCGGTGGCGTGCAGCAGGTGGTCGATCACGCGCTCCAGGTGGTCGCGCATGGCCTGGCGAGCTGCGGCGGGGTCGCGGGCCTTCAAGGCGTCGACGACGCGGCGGTGCTCGGCGATGCGAGGCTCCAGGCCCATGCCGCGGGCCCGGGCCAGGATGTTGCGGGCCAGGGGCGAGCGGTTGCGCCAGTCCCACAGGTTCTCGATCGTGGCGATGATCGCGCCGTTGCCGGTGGCCTGGGCGATGGTCAGGTGGAACTCGCGGTCGGCGTCCTCGCCGCGGATCTCCTCCTCCTCGTGCATCCGCTGCAAGAGGGTCTCCAGCTCGGCGATCTGGGCGTCGGTGATCGAGGTGGCGGCCAGCGCCGCGGCCTCGCCCTCGAACAGGCGGCGGGCCTCGATCAGCTCGAAGGCGCCGATCTCGAAGTCGATCTCGGCCGAGGGGGCGACGGGGCGGACATTGCCGGTGACATAGATGCCCAGCCCGTGGCGGGCCTCGATCATGCCCAGCATCTCCAGCGCGATCATCGCCTCGCGCAGGGTGGGGCGGCTGACCCCGAACTGCTCGGCCAGCTCCCGCTCGGTCGGCAGGCGGTCGCCGATCCGGTACTGGCCCGCCTCGATGGCCTCGGCCACGGAATCGGCGATCTTGCGGTAGAGCTTGACGTTGTCGGACATGGTGGGCGGAGCGCTCGGAAGACACGGGGCTTGAGGTAAAGCTCGCGACCTTTATCACGAGCCCCGCATCGTCAGGCCTGTTTTCTCGCCGCGCGGGCGCCGGAGGTCAGACAGGTCCGCCGGCTTGGCCAGACAGTAAGCGCCGTTTTCTCTGCCGGCTCACCAGTCGTGCATCGAGCCGTCCAGGCGGCGGGCGATCGGCAGGTAGGCGCGCTTGTAGGGATACTTGGCGGCCAGGTCCTCGTCGATATCGACGCCCAGGCCCGGCGCCTCGCCCGGATGCAGCATGCCGTCCTTGAAAGTGTAGGCGTGCGGGAAGACCGCGTCGGTCTCGGGCGTGTGGCGCATATATTCCTGGACGCCGAAGTTCGGGATCGACAGGTCGAAGTGCAGGGCCGCGCCCATGCAGACCGGCGACAGGTCGGTGGCCCCGTGGCAGCCGGTGCGCACGTGGTGCAGGTCGGCGAAGGCGGCCAGCTTCTTCAGGTGGGTGATGCCACCGGCGTGCACGGCCGTGGCGCGGATGTAGTCTATCAGCTGCTCCTCGATCAGCTGCTTGCAGTCCCAGATCGAGTTGAAGATTTCGCCCACGGCCAGCGGCGTGGTGGTGTGCTGGCGGATGATGCGGAAGCTGGCCTGGTTCTCGGCCGGGGTGGCGTCCTCCATCCAGAACAGGCGGTAGGGCTCCAGGTCCTTGCCCAGGCGAGCGGCCTCGATCGGCGTCAGGCGATGGTGAACGTCGTGCAGCAGGTGGACGTCGTCGCCCAGCCGCAGGCGCGCGGCCTCGAACAGGGCGGGGGTGCTGCGCAGGTAGCGCTCGGTCGACCAGATGGTCTCCTTGGGCAGGTCGCTGTCGGCCGGCTCGTAGAACATCTTGTCCTTGGAGACACCGTAGGTCCCGCTCATGCCGGGCACGCCGGTCTGCAGGCGGATGGCCTTGTAGCCCTGCTCGGCGTAGTGGGCGGCGTTGTCGAGGGTCTCTTCGATCGTCTCGCCATTGGCGTGGCCGTAGACCATGACCCCCGTGCGGCAGGCGCCGCCCAAGAGCTGGTAGACCGGCAGGCCGGCGATCTTGCCCTTGATGTCCCACAGCGCCATGTCGACCGCGGCGATGGCGGCCATGGTCACCGGGCCCCGGCGCCAGTAGGCGCCGCGATAGAGGTACTGCCAGATGTCCTCGATCTGGTGGGCGTCGCGGCCGATCAGGCAGGGGATGACGTGTTCCGTCAGATAGGCCTCGACCGCCAGTTCGCGGCCGTTCAGCGTGGCGTCGCCGATCCCGTAGACGCCGTCCTCCGTGATGATCTTCAGCGTGACGAAGTTGCGCCCCGGGCAGGTGACGATGGTCTTGGCGGCGATGATCTTGGGCATGGGGCGCTTCGGCTGGCCGCGAGGGCGTGAACGGGCGGGCCGAAAGCGCGGGACGCCAGGCGCACGCGGGCGCGCCGACGGTCCAAGACTTTCCTCCCTGCCTTATCGATGTACCGGTACCATAAAGGTTGTCAACCCAGTGGTCTGACCTCTAAGACTGCAGGCCAGACCTCGGAGGGGCGCCGCGTTCGCGGGTGTTCGTCTGGGGACGGAGCGCCGAAAGCTTCAGATAATCCGACCTTCCCGGCGAATGCCGGGACCCAGATCGTAAGGCCGTGTTTTAGCCGTGCTTGGCTCCGCTCAGCCCTTCATCTGGGCCCCGGCATTCGCCGGGGAAATCGGTGATAAGAGTGTTGTGGGAGTGAAACGATGCGTCTGATCGCCTTGGCCCTCGGGCTGTTGCTCATGACCGCCCCGGCCGCCCGCGCCGAGGACGGCTATGAGCTTTGGCTGCGCTACAAGCCGGTCGAGGCCTCGGCCCGCGGCGCCTACGCCGCCCGCGCCGCCGCCATCGCGCCGAGCCGCGACGCTCCCACGATCAAGGTCGCCCGCGCCGAGCTGGAGCGCGGCCTTACCGGCCTGGTCGGCAAGCCGGCGTCTGCCGCCGCCGGGACGCGCGACGGCGTGATCCTGCTGGGCGCGGCCTCCGATCCGGCGATCGCCAAGCTGAACCTGCCGCTCAAAGTCCTGGGCGAGGACGGCTACCTGATCCGCACCCTGCCGGTGAACGGCAAGGCCACCACGGTGATCGCCGCCAACCGCGACATCGGCGTCCTGTACGGCGTGTTCCGCTATCTGGAGCTGATCCAGACCCGGCAGAGCGTCGCCAGCCTCGACATCGCCTCCTCGCCCAAGGTCAAGCTGCGGATGCTGAACCACTGGGACAACCTGAACCGCACGGTCGAGCGCGGCTATTCGGGCCAGTCGATCTTCGACTGGTGGAAGCTGCCCGACCACGTCGATCCGCGCATGGTCGACTACGCCCGCGCCAACGCCTCGCTGGGCATCAACGGCGCGGTGCTGAACAACGTCAACGCCAAGGCCGACAGCCTCACCCCGCCCTTCATCGCCAAGGCGGCCGCCCTGGCGGATGCGTTCCGTCCCTACGGCATCAAGGTCTATCTGTCGGCCCGCTTCTCGGCCCCGATCGAGATCGGCGGGCTGAAGACCGCCGATCCGCTGGACCCCGCCGTCCGCGCCTTCTGGAAGACGAAGGCGGACGAGATCTACAAGGCCATTCCCGACTTCGGCGGCTTTCTCGTGAAGGCCAATTCCGAGGGCCAGCCCGGCCCGCAGGACTACGGCCGCACCCATGTCGACGGCGCCAATATGCTTGCCGAGGCTGTCGGTCCGCACGGCGGCGTCGTGATCTGGCGCGCCTTCGTCTATTCGCACGAGCAGCCGGACGACCGCGCCAAGCAGGGCTATTCGGAGTTCAAGCCGTTCGACGGCCAGTTCGCCGACAACGTGGTCATCCAGGTCAAGAACGGCGCGATCGACTTCCAGCCGCGCGAGCCCTTCCACCCGCTGTTCGGGGCCATGCCCAAGAGCAACCTCGGCATGGAGTTCCAGATCACCAAGGAATACCTCGGCTTCGCCACGCATCTCGTCTACCTCGGTCCGCTCTACGAGGAGACCCTGCGCTCGGACACCCTGGCCAAGGGCAAGGGCTCGACGGTGGCCAAGGTGGTCGACGGCCAGCTGGACGGCCGCAAGCTGACGGTCATGGCGGGGGTGGCCAACATCGGCTCCGACCGCAACTGGAGCGGCTCGCAGTTCGACCAGGCCAACTGGTACGTCTTCGGCCGCCTGGCCTGGGATCCGGAAGCGGACACGCGCGCCATCGCCCGCGACTGGGCCAGGATGACCTTCACCAATGACGAGCGCTTCGTGAAGCCAGTCGTGGACATGATGATGGGCTCGCGCGAGGCGGCGGTGGACTACATGACCCCGCTCGGTCTGCACCACCAGATGGGCGAGGGCCACCACTATGGCCCCGGCCCCTGGGTGTCGGGCGGCCCGCGCGCCGACTGGACCAGCGTCTACTACGCCAAGGCCGGCCCCGACGGCATCGGCTTCGACCGCACGCCGACCGGCAGCAACGCCACCAGCCAGTACGCGCCGGCCGTGGGCGCCTGCTTCGCCGATCTCAAGTGCGTCGACGAGAAGGACCTGCTGTGGTTCCACCACGTGCCCTGGGACTATCGCCTGAAGTCCGGCGACACCCTGTGGGACGGCATGGTCAAGTCCTACTCGCGCGGCGTCTCGTACGTGGACGGCATGAACCGCACCTGGGCGAGCGTGGCGCCGTATGTCGACGCCCAGCGCCACGCCGAGGTCGCCGACTTCCTGAAGATCCAGCGGGCCGAGGCGCAATGGTGGCGCGACGCCTCGATCGCCTGGTTCCAGACGTTTTCGAAGCGTCCGCTGCCGGCGGGTGAGAAACCGCCGGAAAAGTCGCTGGAGTATTATCAGGGGCTGAAGTTCAAGTGGGCCCCGGGGAACGGGGGGTAGGGGGAGCTCCTTCTCCCCTTGCGGGAGAAGGTGGCTCGCTCGCGAGCCGGATGAGGGGTTTCTCGGCGTCGCCGCGCGACCCCTCACCCGACCCTTCGGGCCACCCTCTCCCGCAAGGGGAGAGGGAAGGGGCTAGCGGATCGCGGCGCGCCGTGCGTCATCTTAAGCGACACCGTCAGCTTGAGACCGCCCATGAAGCCCCTGTTCGCCGCCGCCGCCCTGGCGCTTGTCCTCGCCGCCTCCGCCCAGGCCGGGCCGCTCAACGCGCCGGCGACGCTGAAGGTCATCGACGCCCAGCTGGACCGCGACTATCCGGCGCTGGAGGCGACCTACAAGCAGATCCACGCCCATCCGGAGCTGGCCTTCCAGGAAGTCCAGACCGCCAAGACCCTGGCGGCCGAGATGCGGGCCCTGGGCTTCACCGTCACCGAGGGCGTCGGCAAGACCGGCGTGGTGGCGATCCTCAAGAACGGCGACGGGCCCAAGGTGCTGGTCCGCACCGAGATGGACGGCCTGCCGATGGAGGAGAAGTCGGGCCTGCCCTATGCCAGCCGCGCGACCGCGACCTGGCGCGACGGCCAGACCTTCGTCGCCCATTCCTGCGGTCACGACATTCACATGGCCGCCTGGCTGGGGACCGCGCGCCAACTGGTGGCCATGAAAGCCAAATGGAAGGGCACGCTGGTCTTCGTCGCCCAGCCGGCCGAGGAGACGATCGGCGGCGCCAAGGCCATGCTGGCCGACGGCCTGTGGGACAAGATCGGCGGCAAGCCCGACTACGGGTTTGCGCTGCATGTCGGTCCCGGCGTGGCCGGCGAGGTCTATTACAAGGCCGGCGTCCTGACCTCGACCTCGGACGGCATCGACATCACCTTCAACGGCCGCGGCGGCCACGGCTCGATGCCGGCCTCGACCATCGACCCTGTGATGATGGCCGCCCGCTTCACCGTCGACGTGCAGAGCGTGATCAGCCGCGAGAAGGACCCGTCGGCCTTCGGCGTCGTCACCATCGGCTCGATCCAGGCGGGCAGCGCCGGCAACATCATTCCCGACAACGCCCGGGTGCGCGGCACCATCCGCACCCAGGACGACGCGGTGCGCGAGAAGATCCTCGACGGGGTAAAGCGCACGGCCAAGGCGGTGGTCGACATGGCCGGGGCCCCGCCCGCCGACGTCAAGCTGAACCCCGGCGGCAAGATGGTGGTCAACGACCAAGCCCTGACCGACCGCACGGCGGCGGTGTTCAAGGCCGCCTTCGGCCCGCGCGCCGTGGCCGAGACCAAGCCCGGCTCGGCGTCCGAGGACTATTCGGAGTTCATCCTGGCCGGCGTGCCGTCGCTGTATTTCGGCATCGGCGGCTTCGACAAGGCCACGATCGAGAAGGCCAAGGCCGAGGGCAAGCCGCTGCCGACCAACCACTCGCCCTTCTTCGCCCCGACGCCCGAGCCCAGCATCCGCACCGGCGTCGAGGCCATGACCTTGGCGGTGCTGTCGGTGACGGGGAGGTAAACTCCAGCCACCAACACCCGTGTCATCCCGGAAACGCCGAAGGCGTTATCCGGGACCCAGGGGCCGCAAGCGCTGAGTTCCCGCACCCCCTGGGTCCCGGCTCTACGCTCCGCTTCGGCCGGGATGACACGCTTGTTTGGGCGAGGTGCTATTCGCTCCCTCTAACCGCTTGACCCGGCTCTCCGCCTAGGGTCCTCTGCTGTCAAAATGGTAGCGGTAACGTGCTGCCGATAAGCGGGAGGCGACCATGGCTTCAGAGCATCCGACACGACGACAGGCCCTCGCGATGGCCGCCGGCGCCGCCGCGAGCCTCGCGGCCCCCCGCGCCTTCGCCGACGAGACGCCGCTGCGCGACCTGGCCAAGGCCAAGGGGCTCTATTTCGGCTCGGCCGTGCCGGCCGGTCCGCCGGGCTCGACGCGAGGCCCGTTCGAGGACGCGCGCTACAAGGCGATCCTGGCCCGCGAGTGCGGCCTCTTGGTCCCCGAGAACGAGCTGAAGTGGTACGTCGTCCGCCTAGCCGGTCCGGAGAGCTTCGACTTCAGCCGCGCCGACCGCATCGCCGCCTTCGCCAAGGAGAACGGCCAGGCCCTGCGCGGCCACACCCTGTTGTGGCACCACCCGCAGTGGTTCCCGGCCTGGACCAAGACCTACGACTTCGGCGCCCATCCCGCCCAGGCGGCGGCCAAGATGGTCACCGAGCACATCCAGGCCCTGTGCAAGCGCTACCCGCAGATGATCTCGTGGGACGTCGTCAACGAGACGGTCGATCCCAAGGACGGTTCGATCCGCTCGACCTTCCTGTCGGACGCCATGGGCAAGGAAGAGGTGCTGGACCTGTCGTTCCACGTCGCCCGCGAGGCCGCGCCCAAGGCCCGCCTCGTCTACAACGACTACATGAGCCAGGAGGTCGGCAACGAGAAGCACCGCTACGGCGTGCTCAAGCTGCTGGAGGGCTTCAGGAAGCGCGGGACGCCCGTCGACGCCCTGGGCATCCAGAGCCACATCGGGGCCGAGAACGCCGACACCTTCACGGGCTTTGGCAAGCCGCAGGAGAAGGAATGGACGGCGTTCCTGAACGACGTCACCGGCATGGGCTATGACCTCTTGGTCACCGAGTTCGACGTCCACGACAAGGGCCTGCCTTACGAGTTCGCGCCCCGCGACGCGGCGGTCGCGGCCTACGCCAAGGCCTTCCTCGACCAGATGCTCAGCTACCGCCAGACCAAGGAGGTTTTGGCCTGGGGCATGATCGACAAGTATTCGTGGCTGCAGGGCCAGTGGCTGCGCGAGGACGGCAAGCCCAAGCGCCCGACGCTCTATGACGACGACTACAGGCCCAAGCCGCTGCGCGAGGCGGTGGCGGCGGCGCTGCGCGCGGCGCCGGCGCGGTAGGGTTCTCGCACCAAACATCCGTGTCATCCCGGCCGGAGCGCGAAGCGCGGAGAGCCGGGACCCAGGGGCGGCTCGCACCGCGTTCACGCACCCCCTGGGTCCCGGATAGCCTCTGCGAGGCTTCCGGGATGACACGCCTTTTTATGCTGTTGAAGGAATAGGCGGATGATCCGACTGACCCTAGCCCTGGCCCTGCTGGCCGCCCCCGCGCTGGCGCCGATGGCCGCCAACGCCGCGCCCAACACCGCCGCGTTCAGCAACTTCGTCTATCAGGGCAACGACCCCTCCGACGCGATCAAGGCCGGCCCCGGCCAGTACCGCAACCCGGTCGTCCAGGGCTTCTATCCCGACCCCAGCATCACGCGGGTGGGCAAGGACTATTACCTGGTCAACTCGACCTTCGCCTGGTTCCCGGGCCTGCCGATCCACCACTCGACCGACCTCGTCCACTGGACCCAGATCGGCAACGCCATCGACCGGCCGGGCATGCTGGACTTCAAGCGGCTGGGGCTGTCGCGGGCGGTGTTCGCCCCGGCCATCACCTATCACGACGGCCTGTTCTACATCCTCAACACCTGCGTCGACTGCCAGGGCAACTTCCTGATCACCGCCAAGGACCCGAAGGGGCCGTGGTCCGATCCGGTGTGGCTGCCGACGGTCGGCGGCATCGACGCCTCGCTGTTCTTCGACGATGACGGCCGGGGCTGGATCGTCAACAACGACGAGCCGCCCGGCCCGGCCGAGTATCGCGGCCACCGCGCCATCTGGATCCAGGAATACGACCCCAAGACTAAAGTGACGATCGGCCCGCGCTCGGTGCTGCTGGACAAGGGCGTCAACCCGGCCGCCAAGCCGATCTGGCCGGAAGGACCGCACATCCTGAAGAAGGACGGCTGGTACTATCTGGTCGCCGCCGAGGGCGGCACGGCCGAAGGGCACAGCCAGGTGGTGCTGCGGTCCAAGGCCGTCACCGGGCCCTACGTTCCCTATGAGCACAACCCCATCCTGACCCAGCGCGGACTGCCCAAGGACCGGCCGCTGCCGATCACCTCGGCCGGCCACGCCGACATCGTCGACACGCCCGACGGCAAGTGGTGGGCCACCTTCCTGGCCGTGCGCCCCTATGGCGATGATCTCTACAACACCGGCCGCGAGACCTTCCTCTTGCCGGTCGAGTGGAAGGACGGCTGGCCGGTGATCCTGGAGAACGGCAAGACCATCCCCTACGTCGCCGACGCACCCAAGCTGCCCGCCACGCCGGCCCCGCCGACCTCGGGTGCCTTCAAGGCGGCCGAGACCTTCGCGGGCCCCGAGCTGCCCAAGAGCTGGATGACCATGCGCATCCCGACCAGCCGCTGGTGGTCGGTGAAGGGCGGAACGCTGAACATCGAGGCGCGCAAGGACAAGATCGGCGGCCACGAGCAGCCCTCGATCTGGGCGCGCCGCCAGCAGCACATGAACGCCACGGTCTCGACGACCGTGCGCTTCACGCCCAAGGCCGACGGCGACAAGGCGGGCCTGGTGGCCCTGCAGAGCGACGACTTCTACTGGTTCGTGGGCTTGGTCCGCGACGGCGGCAAGACGCTGGTGCGGGTCGAGAAGCGGACCGGCAAGGACGATCCGGTCGACGGCGTGGTGGTGGCTGAAAAGCCGCTTTCCCTCAAGGCCGGCCAGCCCCTGAACCTGAAGATCGACGTCAAGGCGGGAGCTCTGGACTTCGCCTACGGCGCCGCGCCCGGCAAGTGGGAGGTGCTGAAGGCCGGGGCGGACGGGACGAGCCTGAGCACCAAGGTCGCCGGCGGCTTCGTCGGGACGATGCTGGGGGTGTATGCCCACGGGGCGGGGAACTGAATCCCTTCTCCCCTTGCGGGAGAAGGTGGCGCGAAGCGCCGGATGAGGGGTTGAAAGGCAGGTCCGCCGCGCGGTGGCGCCGCTGTGCGACCCCTCATCCGTCCGCCTGCGGCGGCCACCTTCTCCCGCAAGGGGAGAAGGCCCCCAAATTTCGCCGCGATCTTGCGGTGAACCCCGCTAGGGTGCCGCTTCCGACACCGTCCGTGAGTCTCACTATGCGCCTTCTTGCTCCCCTGGCCCTCGCCGCCGCGCTCGCCGCCGGCGCCGCCCACGCCCAGACCTCGCCGCAGGTTTCCCCGCCGCCGCAGATGAACGCCGCGCCGCCGCCCGCCGCCGTCGCCGGCAAGGCGTTCATGGAGAAGAACGCCACCGCCCCGGGCGTCGTGCGCCTGCCGTCGGGCCTGCAGTACAAGGTCGTGACCAGCGGCCCCAAGGACGGTCCCTCGCCCAAGGTCGGCGACATCATCAAGGTCCACTACGAGGGCAAGCTGCTGGACGGCACGGTGTTCGACAGCAGCTTCGAGCGCGGAAAGGCGGCGATCATGCCGCTGGACGGCCTGGTGCAGGCCTGGATGGAGGTCGTGCCGAAGATGAAGGTCGGCGACGAGTGGGTGCTCTACGTGCCGCCGGAGCTGGGCTATGGCGACCAGGACAACGGGCCGATCCCCGGCGGCAGCGTCATGGTCTTCCGCCTGAAGCTGCTGGGCATGCTTTCGGTTGATTGAGGCGGAATCTTCCCTTTCTCGGGGAAGATTTTGCCCGCCTGCGGCCAAGAGCCGCGCTTTACGTTTCGCTAGCCACGGTCGCGCTAGCACGTCTCATGGCGCGACCGTCTCCCCCTCCCGACCCAGCCGTCACCCGGCCGATGCGACTGATCCATGGTCTGGTCGCCGCGGCGGCGGTGCTGGTCGTGATCGCCATCCTGGGCGGGGTGGCGCTGGTGGCGCTGACCGCACGGGCGCTGGACCGGATCGAGGCCCAGGACGAGATCAGCCTGACCCACCGCTCGCTGGCCCGCGATCTCGACCGGACGCGGCGCGAGCTGACCTCCGCCACCGAGTGGGATGCGGCCTACAGGGCCATGGGCTCCAGGGTCGACGCGGCCTGGGCCGACATCGACTTCGCGGCCTATTACAAGACCCAGTTCGATCACGACCTCACCTTCGTGATGCGGTCGGGGCGGGTGGTCTACGCCGCGCGCGACGGACTTAGGGCGGCGCCCGCGCGGCTGGGGAGCTTTCCTGGGCGCGCCGCGCCGCTGGCCGAGGACATCGCCGACGACGCGCGGCGGGCCCTCGACGCCGGCAGGCTGGGCGCGGCGGCCGAGGTCTCGCGCACCGGCCTGATGCAGGTCGACGGCGCCACCTACCTGGTCGCCCTGGCCTCGGTGACGCCCGAGAGCCGCGCCGCCGCCGAGACCTATCGGGGCCCGCCGGCCGTGGTCGTCACCGCGCGGCGCCTGGACGCGGCCTTCATCCGCGACTTTTCCGAGACCTACGGCCTGGATCGGCTCGAGCTGCGCGCCGGCCCGGTGGGCTTGAAACCCTATGCGCCGCTGCAAGACATCGAAGACCGCCGGATCGGGGTTCTGACCTGGGACTCCGCCGACCCCGGCCTGTCGCTGCTGAAGTCGCTGGCGCCGTGGCTGGCGGCCGGCTTCCTGTCGCTCACCCTGGCCGCCGTCCTGCTGTTCCGCCGCGTCGCGGACGCCCTGATCCAGCTGAAGAAGGGTCGTTGCGAGCTGGTCGCCGCCAAGGAGGAGGCCGAGGCCGCCAACGCCGCCAAGACCCTGTTCCTGGCCAATATGAGCCACGAGATCCGCACGCCGCTGAACGGCGTCCTAGGCATGGCCCAGGTCATGGCGGCCGACACCCTGAGCGAGCCCCAGGCGCGCCGCCTGCAGATCCTCGAGGAGTCCGGGCGCTCGCTGCTGGCCTTCCTGAACGACATCCTGGAGATCGCCCGCCTGGAAAGCCAGGCGGTGCGCCTGCGCAGCGAGCCGTTCGACCTGGCCGACCTGGTCGAGACCGCCTGCGCGGCCTTCTCCGGCGCGGCGGCGGCCAAGCGCCTGGGCCTGTCGACCGACATCGCGGTCGAGGCGCGGGGGCGCTGGCGGGGCGACCCGATGCGCCTGCGCCAGGTGCTCAGCAACCTGGTGGCCAACGCCATCAAGTTCACCGAGGTGGGCCGCGTGACCGTGCGGGTGCGCCCCTCGGCCAAGGGCCTGCGCTTCGAGGTCGAGGACACCGGGCCGGGCCTGGCGCCCGAGCACCTGGCGAGCCTGTTCAAGAGCTTCTCGCAGGTCGATTCCTCCGCCACCCGCCAGCACGACGGCGCGGGCCTGGGCCTGTCGATCTGCCGGGAGCTGGTCGAGCTGATGGGGGGGACGATCGACGTCCAGACCGCGCCGGGCCACGGCGCCAGCTTCCACTTCGTGATCCCCCTGGAGCGCGTCGCCGACGAGCGGCCGTCGCTGCGGGTGGTGGGCTGAAGACCCGGCGGGCGCGCTGCCCAGTTCGCGCGCAGCCAGGCCGTCCTTATGCCGATAAAATCGCGGTCTCGGACGCATCGCCCGGCCGCGCCGCCGCGGGCGCTCGCCCCTGGCGCCACGGCTGATAGCCCTGTTCTCCGCGCGCCGGATTTCGCGGCGGGCGAGGGGAAGGGCTTCCATGGATTCGGGTGTCAGGGCGCCGACGCGGCGCCAGCTTCTGTCCGCCATCGCCAAGGTCGGCGGGACGGCGGCGCTCTATCAGGCGATGACCACGCTGGGCCACGCGGCCGAGACCCAGTTCCACGGCCCGCCCAACCTTTCGGGCGCGCGGCCGGGCGCCAGCGTCATCTTGCTGGGCGCGGGCCTGGCGGGCATGCTGGCCGCCTACGAGCTGCGCAAGGCCGGCTATAAGGTCCAGGTGCTGGAGTTCCAGAACCGTCCCGGCGGCCGCAACTGGTCCCTTCGTGGAGGAGATAGTTACACCGAGCTAGGCGGCGCGACCCAGAAGGTCGCCTTCTCGCCGGGCAACTACCTGAACCCCGGCCCCTGGCGGATCCCGCACCACCACCGCACCCTGCTCCACTACTGCAAGCAGTTCGGCGTGGCCCTGGAGCCGTTCATCCAGTTCAACCACTCGGGCTGGATCCATTCGTCCCAGGCCTTCGGCGGCAAGCCGGTGCGCTTCAACGCCGCCGCCGCCGACTTCGAGGGCCACATCGCCGAGCTGCTGGCCAAGTCGGTCAACGCCAAGGCCCTGGACGACACCGTCACCCCCGAGGACCGCGACCGCCTGCTGGAGGCGATGAAGGGCTGGGGACTGCTCGACAACGACTACAAATACGCGCCGAGCCTGAAGGCCTCGGGCCATCGCGGCTACGAGCGGCCGCCCGGCGGCGGGGTGGGCGGCGCGCCGATCCCGTCCAAGGACCTCTACAGCCTGCACGACGTCCTCGATCCGCAGGTCTGGACCTCGATCGGCTTCTTCATGAACCACGAGATGCAGACCACCATGTTCCAGCCGGTCGGCGGCATGGACATGATCGGCAAGGGCTTCGCCAAGCAGGTGGAGGGCCTGATCACCTACAACGCCAAGGTCGGCAAGATCGCCCAGGACGACAAGGGGGTCACCGTCAGCTGGACCGACACCGTCACCGGCAAGGCGACCGACGCCAAAGCCGACTGGTGCGTCTGCACGATCCCGCTGGGCGTGCTGGGCCAGATGGACTTGGCTGTCACCGACGCGATGATGGCCGCGATCAAGGCGGTGCCCTATTCCGGCCAGGTGAAGATCGGCCTCGAGATGAAGCGCCGCTTCTGGGAAGAGGACGACTACATCTACGGCGGCCACAGCTTCACCGACCAGGAGATCGCCCTGATCTCCTATCCGAACAACAACATGTTCAAGGACGGCCCGGCCGTGCTGCTGGGCGCCTTCGCCCGCGAGATGGGGGCCTATCGCCTGGCCGGCATGACGCCCGAGCAGCGGATCGAGGTCGCCCTGGCGCAGGGCTCGGTGATCCACCCGGAAAGCTACCGCAAGGAGTTCCTGTCGGGCGCCTCGGTGGCCTGGAGCCGCGTCCCCTGGAGCCTGGGCTGCTGCGCCCGCTGGAACGAGGACACCCGCAAGCAGCACTACCAGACCCTGGTCGGCATGGACCGCCGGATCGTGCTGGCCGGCGAGCACGCCAGCTATGTCGGCTGCTGGATGGAGGGGGCGCTGCTCTCGTCCATCGACGCCATCACCCGTCTGCACAAGCGCGCGCTGGAGGCTTGAGACCATGCGGAAGATCGTTCTGACGGCGGCCCTTCTCGTCGCCTTCCCGGCCATGGCCCAGACGCCCGCGTCCGGCGGCGGCGACACCGGCGGCGGCATCGTCCGCGCGCCCAAGCCGGTGACCGGCGAGCAGGTCTATGTCCAGGTCTGCCAGGCCTGCCATATGGCCGATGCGAAGGGGGGAAGCGGGGCGGGGACGATTCCCGCCCTGGCCTCAAACCCACGGCTGGCTGGGGCGGCCTATCCGATCATGATCGTCACCGGCGGCAAGGGCGCCATGCCCGGCTTCGCGGGCACGCTGAGCAACGCCCAGATGGCCGAGGCGATCACCTATGTCCGGACGCACTTCGGGAACAGCTACGCCAAGCCAGTGACCGAAGCGGACGTGGCCAAGATCGCAAAGCCGCCGGCGGTGGGCGGGCATTAGAGGCGGGCACCTTCTTCCCCCTCTGGGGGAGGAGCGCCGAAGGCGCGGAGGGGGCAAGTCAGGAGCGAAATCTCCCTACTTGCCCCCACCTGACCGCGCGACGCGCGGTGGTCCGCCCCCAGAGGGGGCGGAAGGAGGCCGTCGCCTCAGCCGACTTTCACCTTGCCATCCACGCGCCGCGCGATGCCCAGCGGGTTCTCGGTCTTCAGCTCGGCCGGCAGCAGGGCCTCGGGGAGGTTCTGGTAGCTGACCGGGCGCAGGAAGCGGGCGATGGCGAGCGTGCCGACCGAGGTCGTGCGGCCGTCGCTGGTGGCCGGGAACGGGCCGCCGTGGACCATGGCCGGGGCCACCTCCACGCCGGTGCCGAAGCCGTTCACGAGGATGCGGCCAGCCTTCAGCTCCAGGGTCGGCAGCAGGGCCGCGGCGATGCCGTGGTCGGCCTCGTCCATGTGGATGGCGATGGTCAGCTGGCCCTCGACGGCGGCCACGACCTTTTCCAGCTCGGCCTGGTCGGCGGCGCGGACCACGACCGAGGCCGCGCCGAACACTTCCTCGTGCAGGTGCGGATTGGCCAGGAAGTCCTTGGCCGCGACGCTGAACAGTGCCGCGCGGCCGGTGTGGCTGCCGTCGGAACCCGGGACGCCGCGCGCCACCGTCGTCACTTCCTTGGCTTCGGTCAGGGCGGCGACGCCGTGCGCGAACGCCTTGCAGATGCCGGGGGTCAGCATGACCGAGGCCGGGGCGGCTTCGACCGCCTTGCCGGCGGCTTCGACGAAGGCGTCCAGCTCGGGGCCGTCGATCGCCAGGATCAGGCCGGGATTGGTGCAGAACTGGCCCGCGCCCAGGGTCAGGGCGGCCACGAAGTCCGGGGCGATCGCCGCGCCGCGCGCCTTCAGGGCGGCGGGCAGCATGATCACCGGATTGATGCTGCTCATCTCGGCGTAGAACGGGATCGGCTCGGGGCGGCCCTGGGCGATGGCCAGCAGGGCGAGGCCGCCGCGACGCGAGCCGGTGAAGCCGGCGGCCTTGACGCGCGGATCGGCGACCAGCGCCTGGCTGACCTCATAGCCGCTGTCGTGGATCATCGAGAACACGCCCGGGTGCAGGCCGCAGGCGGCGACGGCGGCCTGGATCGCGCGGCCGACCAGCTCCGAGGCGCCGGGATGGGCCGGGTGAGCCTTGACGATCACCGGGCAGCCGGCCGCCAGGGCCGAGGCGGTGTCGCCGCCGGCCACCGAGAAGGCCAGCGGGAAGTTCGACGCGCCGAACACGGCCACGGGACCCAGCGGCACGTTGCGCAGGCGCAGGTCCGGACGCGGCAGCGGCTTGCGCTCCGGCAGGGCCGGGTCGATGCGGGCTTCCAGGAAGCCGCCGTCGCGCAGCACGCTGGCGAACAGGCGCAGCTGGCCCACGGTGCGGCCGCGCTCGCCTTCCAGGCGGGGACGCGGCAGGCCGGTCTCGGCCATGGTGCGGACGATCAGATCATCGCCGATCGCCTCGATGTGCTCGGCGATCGACTCCAGGAAGGTCGCGCGGGTCTCGTAGGGCAGGGCGCGATAGCTGGCGAAGGCCTCGTGGGCCAGGGCCGCCGCCGCATCGACATCGGCCTTGGTCGCGCCGCCGAAGGCCGGTTCCAGGGTCTCGCCGGTCGCCGGATTGACGCCCTTGATCTCGCCGTTGGTTCCCTTGCGGCTTTCGCCGCCGATCAGAAGCTGGCCGGTCAGATGCACGTTGGTCGTCCTGCAGTGTTGTCGTTGCGATGGCTATAGATGGGAGCGCTAACATGACAAGTCCATGCGCGCGGTCCGGCTTTCAGCGTTAGGGTGTCGAAAGCCGTTCCCGGAGGCGCCTCTTGAAACCCCGTTTCGCCGACGCCGCCAAGACCCTGTTCGAGATTAAGGGCGGTCCGCGCGTCGATTTTCGCCAGCCGCCCGGCGAGCCGGCCCTGGCGGCGGCGGACTCGGTCTCGTGGCGGGTGTTCAAGAACCCGGTCTCCCTATTTGTCGGCGGGATCACGGCGGTGCTCCTGGAGCTGGCCGAGCCGCGCGTGCGCACCGGCGTCTGGGAGCACTCGACCTTCCGGGCCGATCCGCTGGGACGCCTGAAGCGCACGGGCCTGGCGGCCATGGTCACGGTCTACGGCGCGCGCTCGGTCGCCGAGGCGATGATCGCCGGCGTCGGCCGCCAGCACGCCCGCGTGGCGGGGACGACGCCGGGCGGCGAGGCCTATCGCGCCGACGATGTCGCCCTGCTGGACTGGGTGCAGGCCACGGCCAGCTTCGGGTTTCTGTCGGCCTACCACGCCCTGGTCGAGCCGTTGTCGCAAACCGACCGCGACCACTTCTACGCCGAGGCCGCTCCGGCCGCGCGGCTCTACGGCGCCCTGGGTGCGCCGGCGAGCGAAGCCGAGTGGCGGGCCCAGCTGGCGGCCATGCTGCCCCGGCTGGAGCGGTCGGAGATCGTGCTGGAGTTCCTGGACCTGATGCGCGGCGTGCGGATCGCCGGCCCGCTCAGCCGGCTGCAGCATCCGCTGATCCGCGCGGCGGTGGGGTTGGTTCCGGAAGATGTCCGCGCGGTGCTGGGTCTGGGGCCCGAGTGGCTGCCGAGACCGTTGGAGCGCCCGGTCATCCGCGCCGCCGCGCGGCTGGCCGACCGCGTCCCCATCCCCGGCGCGCCGCCCTACGAGGCCTGCGAGCGGCTGGGCCTGCCGGGGGCGTGGGTCTATCGGCGGGCGCCGCTGGCCCCCACCTGACCGCTTCGCGGTCGTCCGCCCCCGGAGGGGGCGGAAGGTATTCCTTCTTCCCCCTCCGGGGGAGGAGCGCGAAGCGCGGAGGGGGCGAGTAGCCCGCTTACAGCGACTGCCCGTCGTCCACCGTGAACACGCTCCCCGTCACCGCCCGCGCGGCGTCCGAGCACAGGTAGAGCGCCGTCCCCGTCAGGTCGTCCTCGTCCATCAGCCGCTTGCGGGGGAAGCTTCCGACCAGCCGCTGGCCGCCCTCGGTGTCGAACCAGTCGCTGTTCAGCTCGGTGCGGATGTAGCCGGGGCACAGGACGTTGACGTTGATCCCCTTGCGGGCCCATTCGCGGGCCAGGCTCTTGCCCATCATGGCGGTGGCGGCCTTGGACGCGCAGTAGGCGGTGACGCCCGGCAGCACCTTGTGCGCGCCGATCGAGGCGACCAGCAGCACGCGGCCCCGGCCGCTCGCTTCCGAGCCCGCGCGGATCATCCGCCGCGCCCCCTCGCGGGCGGTCAGGAAGACGCCCCGGGTGTTGACGCCCAGCACCTTGTCGAAGTCGGCGGCCGCGATGTCGAGGGCCGAGCCTTGAACATTGATCCCGGCGTTGGCGATCACCGTGTCCGGCGCGCCCAGGCGGGCTTCGATCGCGTCATAGCCGGCGATGATCGAGCCCTCGTCCTCGACGTCCATCGAAAACGCCGCCGCGTTGGGGCCGATCTCGGCGACCAGCGCCTCCAGGCGGTCGGCGCGGCGCGCGGCCAGGGCCACCCGGGCGCCGGCGGCGGCCGCGCGGCGGGCCAGATGCGCCCCGATGCCGGACGAGGCGCCGGTGACCAGGACGGTCCTTCCGGTCAGGTCTGTCATGCTCTCTCCCTTTTTCGCCAGGGTGGCCGCCGCCAGCGCCGCTGTCGAGCCGGCCGCGAGGTCAAGAACGGGCGTTCAGCGCGCTCCATGCTCGGAGTTGGCGAGATGAAGTGGCGGGAAATCAGAGGCTTGTCACTTTTATAGCCGTCTGGATCATCCGCGTCCGCTGGCGCCGTACCTTTGTGTCATGGCCCAGAAAAGCGAAGACATCGAAGCCCTGCTGAACGCCATCGAGGAGTTGGTCTCCAGGACCTACGCCCAGGCGGCGGCGGAGACGCTAACCGCCAGTCAGGACAAATCTTCCGAGGCGAGAATGGAGATCGCCGCCAAGGCCGCGAAGGCGGGCCGGGCGGTGAAGCTGTTCCGTGGGAATGGCCGCCGGGTCGGCCGAGCGCTTTCGGCCCTGCAGCGCACCCTTGAAGCCGACGACTGCGCAGACCGCGCTAATACGGAGACCCCGATGGATGCAGACGCCCAATGGAACGCTCAGCGTATCGCCGAGCTTCATGCCGAAGTGCGCGAACGACTTTCGAAGTTTGCTGGATCCCGAGAACTTAAATACCTGGCTGAGCGGGATCAACGAGGACCGTCCGGACCTGGCGGGCCAGCTCGCGGAGAGGCTTCGAACGATCCGCTTCCGGGCGGACCATCAGGTTCCCCCGCCTAATCCTTGGTCCGCCTGGTTGTTCCTGGGCGGGCGCGGCGCGGGCAAGACCTACGCCGGCGCCGCCTGGCTGAACGAGCAGGCCGCGGCCGGCGCTCGGCTCGCCTTGGTCGGCCCCACCTTCCACGACGTGCGCGAGGTGATGATCGAGGGGCCCTCGGGCCTCAAGGCGCTGTCGCTCGCAGACGAGCGCCCCCGCTGGGAAGCCTCCCGCCGGCGCCTGGTCTGGCCCAACGGCGCCTGCGCCTACGCCTTCTCGGCCGAGGACCCGGAGTCCCTGCGCGGCCCGCAGTTCCACGCCGCCTGGGCCGACGAGTTCTGCGCCTGGCCCAAGCCGGGCGACACCCTGGCCATGCTGCGCTTCGGCCTGCGCCTGGGGACCGATCCGCGTCTGGTGGTGACCACGACGCCCAAGCCGCACAAGGCCCTGAAGGTGCTGATGGCCGAGCCGGGCGTGTCGCTCACCCGCGCAGGCACGGCCGCCAACGCCGGCAACCTGGCGCCCGCCTTCCTGCGGACGCTGGAGAGCCTCTATGGCGGCACGCGCCTGGCCGCCCAGGAGCTGGACGGGGTCATCGTCGAGACCGACGGCGGCCTGTTCCGCGCCGAGGATCTGGCCAGGTGCCGCGCCGCGCGGCCGGCCCGCCTGGACCGCGTCGTCGTCGCCGTCGACCCGCCCGCCACTGCCGGCGGCGACGCCTGCGGGATCGTGGTTGTTGGCCGCCGCGACGACCGCGCCTTCGTCCTGGCCGACGAGACCGCGCGGGGACTGTCCCCCGCCGGCTGGGCCGCGAGGGCGGTGGCCGCCGCGCGCGCCTGGGCCGCCGACGCCCTCGTGGCCGAGGCCAACCAGGGCGGCGACATGGTCCGCTCGGTCCTGGCCCAGGCCGACCCGCCGTGCCGGGTGAAGCTGGTGCGCGCGTCGGTCGGCAAGCGCGCCCGCGCCGAGCCGGTGGCCGCCTTGTACGAACAGGGCCGGGTGCTGCACTGCGGACCGTTCGTGGCGCTGGAGGAGGAGCTGATGGCGCTCGGCTCCGGCGACCTGGAACACAGCCCCGACCGCGCGGACGCCCTGGTCTGGGCGGTGAGCGAGCTGATGCTGGGCGGACGGCAGACGCCGAGGCTGCGGGCGCTTTAACCGCCACGAGGCCCCCACCTGACCTGCTGCGCAGGTCGTCCGCCCCCAGCGGGGTCGGAAAGTGAACCTTCTTCCCCCTCCGGGGGAGGAGGATGCGAAGCATCCGGAGGGGGCAAGTGAGTGATGTGCTCGCGGATCGTCGCCAGCGTATCGTCCACCGACGCCATCACCTCATGCGCCGGAATCCGCAGCGTGCGGACACCTTGCGCGAGCAGCCATTGGTCCCGAGCCAAGTCTCGTCTTGGTCTTGAGCCCACACAGTGCGCGTAGCTATCCACCTCCACGGCAAGCCGCAGCGCCGCGCAGTAAAAATCCAGCACATAGGGCCCGATCGGATGCTGGCGGCGGAACTTGTGGCCGTCCAGGCCGCCGCGCCTGAGCGCGTGCCACAGGTTCATCTCAGGCTTTGACATCTCCTTCCTGAGGCGGCGCGCATTGGCCACCGTCGCCTTGGGCGCTGACATCGCAAACTCCCTGACTTGCCCCCTCCGGGCCTGCGGCCCTCCTCCCCCGAGGGGGGAAGAAGGATGTGTTCGCAACTCTACATTGTTCCCTTTTTGTTCTCAACTCCACCCACCGGAGCTCCCCCATGCTCTTCCCCAAACCACGCCCGCCTGAGCGCAAGGACTCCCGCGCCGCGCGGTTGATCGCGCTGACCACCGGCGGCCGCCCGCAGTGGACGCCGCGGGACTATGGCGCGCTGGCGGCCGAGGGGTTCGCCAAGAACCCGGTGGCCTATCGCTGCGTCCGGATGATCGCCGAGGCCGCCGCCGCGACGCCGCTCACCGTCTTCGTCGACGGTCGCCGGACCGACGATCACCCTCTCAAGCGCCTGCTCGACCGGCCGAATCCGGAGCAGGGCGGGCCAGACCTGATGGAGGCGTTCTTTGGCAATCTGCAGGTCGCCGGCAACGCCTACCTCGAAGCGGCGGGCGAGGCCCAGCCGAGCGAGCTCTACGCCCTGCGCCCCGACCGGATGACCGTCGTCCCCGGCCCGCGCGGCTGGCCGCTGGCCTATGACTACCAGGCCGCCGGGCGCACGGTGCGGATCGGCCGCGACGGCGACGGCTGGCTGCCGGTGCTGCACCTGAAGCTGTTCAATCCGACCAACGATCACTACGGCTTTTCGCCCCTCGAAGCCGCGGCCTTCGCGATCGACGTCCACAACGCCTCCAGCACCTGGAACAAGGCGTTGCTGGACAACTCCGCCCGGCCCTCGGGCGCGCTGGTCTATTCGTCCAAGGACGCCGGCGACCGGCTGACCGACGAGCAGTTCGACCGGCTGAAGACCGAGCTGGCCAACGCCCATTCGGGCCAGGCCAACGCCGGCCGGCCGCTGCTCTTGGAGGGCGGCCTCGACTGGCGGGCCATGTCGCTGACCCCGGCCGAGATGGACTTCACCGAGGGCAAGCACGCCGCCGCCCGTGAGATCGCCCTGGCGTTTGGCGTGCCGCCACAGCTGCTCGGCATTCCCGGCGACAACACCTACGCCAACTACCGCGAGGCCAACGCCGCCTTCTGGCGCGGCACGGTGGTTCCGCTGGCCGAGCGGGCGGCGCGGGCGCTGACCGCCTGGCTGGCGGTGAAGTTCCCGGGCGCGAAGATCGCCCCCGATCTCGACGCCGTCCCGGCCCTGTCGGCCGAGCGCGACGCCCTGTGGAGCCGCCTGGAGACAGCGTCCTTCCTGACCGACGCCGAGCGCCGGCGGCTGGCGGGGCTGGAGCATTAATCGGCCAACGCCGCTGGCCCCCACCTGACCGCTTCGCGGTCGTCCGCCCCCGGAGGGGGCAGAAGGCCACTCCTTCTTCCCCCTCCGGGGGAGGAGCGCGTCAGCGCGGAGGGGGCCGGTATCGGAAGAACCCCATGACCAATCCCACCCGCTGGCGGCTGGACCGCCAGGTCTCCGCCGCCGTGCTGGTCGCCGTGGCGCTGCAGGCCGCCGCCGCCCTGCTGTGGGCCGGCAAGGCCTCGGCGCGGATCGACGAGATGCAGCGCCGGCTCGAGGCCCAGGCCCCGGTGGCCGAGCGCCTGGCGCGGCTGGAGGCCCAGGCCGACGCCACCCGCCAGTCGCTGAACCGCATCGAGGCCAAGCTGGAGCGTTCGCGATGACCGACGAGGACCTGAAGATCGAAGGCTACGCGTCCCTGTTCTGGACTCGCGACCTCAATGACGACGTCACCGCCGCCGGGGCCTTCGCCGAGAGCCTGGCCGCCGGGACGCCGGTCAAGATGCTGCACCAGCACGACGAGGCCGAGCCGATCGGCGTCTGGGATGAAGTGTTCGAGGACGCCAAGGGCCTGTTCGTGCGTGGGCGGATCCTGCGGTCCACGCCGCGCGGCCGCCTCGTCGCGGCCCTGGTCGAGGCTGGCGCCCTGGACGGCCTGTCGATCGGCTTTCGCCAGGTGAAGGCCCGGACGCAAGGCCGCCTGCGCGTGCTGTCCCGCGTCGAGCTCTGGGAGGTGTCGATCGTCACCTTCCCGATGCTGCCTCAGGCCCGCCTGACCCTCAGTTCCGGATCAGCCTGAGCAGCGTGCCGTCCGGGTCGATCAGGGCGGCCATGACCTTCTTGTCGCCGGGCGGGTGCAGGCGGGGGAAGCCTTCGGTCTTCTCCTCGATCCCGGCCGCCAGGCAGACCGCGTAGAAGCCTTCGAGATCGTCCAGCCGCAGGCAGCAGGCGAAGTTGCTGGTCGCGGGCTTGAGCCCCGGGAACGGGAAGAACTCCAGCGTCAGGCGGCCGCGCTCCAGCACCATCCAGCCCGGATCGCGCGAGGCCCGCTCGAAGCCGAGGGCCGCATAGAAGGCCTCGGTCGCGTCGAAGTCACTGGACGGAAGATTCGGCGTGGCGCGGTCAGGCATGCGGCGACGCTAGCATGAGTCACGAGTTTCCTTCTCCCCCCGCGGGAGAAGGTGGCCGCGTCAGCGGTCGGATGAGGGGTTTCTCGGCGGCGCCGGCGAGACCCCTCATCCTCCCACCGGCCCTTGGCCGGCGGGTCCCTCCTTCTCCCGCATGGGGAGAAGGGCCATTCGTTCCGGAGAACCCCATGAAGGAAACCAAACACGCGGCCTCGCCCGAGGCCCGCGCGGCGCTGGCCGACGTCCTGACCGCGTTCGAGAGCTTCAAGGCCGCCAACGACGCGCGCCTGGCCGCCATCGAGACCAAGCGGGCCGACGTCCTGTTGGAAGAGAAGGTCGGCCGCATCGACGAGGCCGTCGCCCGCGCCCAGGACCGCCTGGACCGGCTGATGAGCGACCTGCGCCGGCCCGCCCTGGGCGGCGAGGCGCCGGTCGCCAGCGTCGACGAGCGCAAGGCCGCCTTCGACCGCTATGTGAAGACCGGCGAGACGCCCGCGGCGCTGCTCGAAGCCAAGGGCCTGTCCGAAGGCACGGCCACCGCCGGCGGCTATGTCGCCCCGCCGGAGCTGGAGCGGCTGATCCTGCGTCGTCTGGCCGCCACCTCGCCGATGCGCGAGATCTGCCAGGTCCGCACGATCGGCGCCGGGACCTTCCGCAAGCCGGTCTCGCCCACGGGCCTGGCCGCCGCCTGGGTGGCCGAGACCGCCGCGCGTCCGGAGACCACGGCCCCGACCCTGGATGTGATCGACTTCCCGGCCGGCGAGCTCTATGCCAGCCCGGCCGCGACCCAGGCCCTGCTGGACGACGCCTATGTCAGCATCGACGAATGGCTGGCGGAAGAGGTGCAGGACGCCTTCGCCGCCCAGGAGACGACGGCCTTCATCAGCGGCGACGGGGTGAACAAGCCCAAGGGCCTGCTCGCCTACACCGCCGCGCCGGACGCGAGCTACACCTGGGGCCAGACGGGCTATCTGGCCACCGGCGTGGCCGGCGGCTGGACCGCCAGCAACCCGACCGACAAGCTGATCGACCTGATCTACGCGACCAAGACCCAGTACCGCCAGAACGGCCGCTTCGTGATGAACCGCCGCACGGTCAGCGCCGTGCGCAAGTTCAAGGACGCGCAGGGCAACTACATCTGGAACGCGGCCCTGCAGCCGGGCCAGTCGGCGTCCTTGCTCGGCTTCCCGGTCACCGAGATCGAGGCCATGCCGGACGTGGCCGCCAACGCCCTCGCCGTGGCGTTCGGCGACTTCGAGAAGGGCTACCTGATCGTCGACCGCGCCGGGGTGCGGGTCCTGCGCGACCCTTACTCGGCCAAGCCGCACGTCCTCTTCTACACCACCAAGCGCGTCGGCGGCGGCGTGCAGAACTTCGACGCGATCAAGCTGCTGAAGTTCGCGGCGAGCTAGTCGTCCGGCCCGGTCACTTGCCCCCACCTGACCTCGCTCCGCGAGGTCGTCCGCCCCCGGGAGGGGGCGGAAGGCCCGCCGTCCTTCTTCCCCCTCCGGGGGAGGAGCGCGTCAGCGCGGAGGGGGCAAGTGACCTCATTTTCGAAAGCCCCCAATGCCCCAATCCCTCACCCTGGCCGAGGCCCGGGCGTTCCTGCGCGTCCCTGACGCGGCGGAGGACGCGGTCCTCACGCTCCTGATCGACGCCGCAGAGGCCCGCGTCGCGGCCGCCGCGAGCGTCGCCCTGACCGCCGCCAGCCCCGCGCCCCTGCGCCTGGCGGTCCTCACCCTGGTCGCCCACGCCTACGAGCATCGTGATGCGGGAGAACCCTCGCTGGCCCTCGTCGAGCCGTGGCTGACCCCTTACCGAAAGGCCCGGCTGTGACCGACAAGCCCCTGATCGACGCCCTGGTCGCGACGCTGAAGGCCGCGCCCGCCGTCACCGTCCTCGCCGGCCAGCGCGTGTACGCCACGGCCCCGCGCCTGCCGACCTATCCCTGCGTCGTCGTCACCCGCTCCGAGGGCCGTCCGGTCTCGGAGGGCGACGCGATCGAGCACCTCCTGACCCTCACCTGCGCCAGCCGGTTCGGCGGGCCGGAGGAGGCCAGGGCCCTGGTCGCCGCCGTCCGCGCGGCCCTGCACGACGCCCGGCCGACGTTGTCGAGCCGCCGGCTGGTGAACCTCCGCGTCCCCTACGCCGACTGCTTCACCGGCGCCGACCGCGAGACCACGCTCGGGATCGTCCGCGTGCGGGCGGTTACCGAAGCCCCTTAACGGAGAGACAAGATGGCCGCCCAAGCCGGCAAGGACATGCTGCTGAAGATCAGCGACGGGGCCCAGGCCCCGACCTTCCACACCGTCGCGGGCCTGCGCGCCCGCACGCTCAGCCTCAACGCCAAGACCATCGACGCCACCGACAGCGACAGCACCGGCCGCTGGCGCGAGCTCCTGGCGGGCGCGGGGGTCAAGTCGGTGGCCGTGTCGGGCTCGGGGATCTTCCGCGACGCCGCCTCCGACGCCCAGGTGCGGACGAGCTTCTTCGACCAGTCGGCCCGGACCTGGCGGCTGGTGATCCCGGACTTTGGCCAGCTCGAAGGCCCGTTCCTGGTCGCGGCGCTGGAATACGCCGGCGACCACGACGGCGAGGCGACCTTCGCGATCAGCCTGGCCAGCGCCGGGGCGGTGAGCTTTACGGCGATCTGACGAGAACAAACTCCAAAGCAAAACCTCGTGTCATCCCGGAAGCCTCGCAGAGGCTATCCGGGACCTAGGGGGTGACGAAGCGCCGTGCGCGCCCCCCTGGGTCCGGCTCTACGCTGCGCTTCGGCCGGGATGACACGGCTTATTGAGGTTCAACCCATCCATGCTGCCTCCCAACCCCGCGCGCGGCGAGGTCGTCGTGACCCTGGCCGGCGCGCCGCGGCGCCTGTGCCTGACGCTCGGCGCCCTGGCCCGCATCGAGGCCGCGCTGGGCCTTTCCGACTGGTCGCAGCTCCCCGACCGCATCGCCACGCTTTCCGCCATCGACCTCGCCGCCGTGCTGGCCGCCCTGCTGGACGGCGGCGGCGAGGCGCCGGAGCTCGCCGCCCGCGCCACGGTCCCCGAGGCCGCCTCCGCCCTGGCCGCCGCCCTGGCGGCCTGCGCATGAGCGCCTGGGCCGCGCCTTTGCGGCTGGCGCTGAGCCTTGGTCTGCCGCCCGACGCCTTCTGGCGTCTGTCGCTGAAGGAGTGGCGGGCGCTGACGGAAGCCCCGGCCGCGCCAGCGCCATCCCGCGCCGACCTCTCCGCCCTGATCGCCCGCTATCCCGACGAGGACCCCACGCCATGAGCCTGGATCAAGACGGCCTCTCGGCCGTGACCGCCCGCGCCGCCGAGGCCGCCGCCGCCCTCGACGCCCTGAAGGCCCCGGCCGAACGCGCCGCCCGCTCGATCGACGAGGCCTTCGCCCGCGCCGGCGCGTCGCTGGTCAAGTCGCTGGCCCGCGCGGCCTCGGACGGCCAGGTGTCGCTGGCGGAGCTGGCGCGCGCGGTGCTGGGCGCGGCCGGGGCGGCGCTGAAGGGCGGGGGCCTCGCCGAGGCGCTGTCGAAGCGCTTTTCCGGCGCCCGCGCCGACGGCGGTCCGGTGCTGCCGGGCGGGGCCTATCTGGTCGGCGAGCGGGGGCCGGAGGTGTTCCGCCCGGCCTCGGCGGGGAGCATCGAACCGGCCGGAAGCGGCGGGGTGTCGGTGACGGTCAACGTCCAGGGCGGAGAGGCGGCGGGCCTCGTCCGCTCCGACGCCCAGATCGCCCAGGCCCTGGCCCGGGCGGTGACGCTGGGGGCGCGGCGGTTGTGAAAGTCCCTCCCCTTTGATGGGGGATGGAAGCATCCCTACAGCGCCACCGCGGCGGTGTTCGGCGGGGGCGGGCCGTAGCGGTTGTCGCGCGGCTGGCCCAGGCTGCAGCCGACCCACAGGGTGAAGGCCAGCCAGATCGCGAAGGCGATGAAGCACGAGACGAAGAAACCGCCCAGGGCGGTCAGGGCCGCGATCTCGGGCTCGCCGCTGGTCAGGGCCGCGATGGCCGGCATCACGCCGATCGACAGGGCCGAGCCCATGATCAGCACGGGGCCCAGAACCCACGGCAGCACCTGCCACCAGCCGGTCTGGCCCATGTCGTGCAGCCGCTTGGAGTGGATGCAGACGCTGGAATAGATCGTCGCCAGCGCGATGACGTTGCCGATCACCGGGATCCAGCCCACGGCGATGTTGACGCCCAGCAGGACGAGCCAGCCGATCCAGAACGCCTGGCGGCCGATGCGGCCCTCCGGCGACAGGAACAGGGTCTTCCAATCCATCTTCAGTCTCCAATCTCGACTCCATAGGTAGGAGCCGACGACCCGCCGATGAAGTGAAAAGCGGGTCATGACCAAGACTTAATGGCGTTCGGCCCTAACGGCTGCGCTTCGCGTCAATTTCCAGAAAACCTTTTCGTGAGGATCGCCATGAGCGAGTTCCATGAGGCGCGCCTGCCCGCGCGCCTGGCGTTCGGCTGCGCCGGCGGGGTCGAGTGGCGCACCGACATCGTGGCCCTGGCCTCGGGCGCCGAGCAGCGGACCAGCGCCTGGACGCGCGGCCGTCGCCGCTACCTGATCGCCACCGCCGCTCGCCCCCTGGATGAGCTGGCCGAGCTGCTGGCCTTCTTCGAGGCGCGGCGGGGCCGGCTGGCGGGCTTCCGGTTTCGGGATCCGGCCGACTTCAAGTCCTGCGCGCCCTCGGTGCAACCGGCGGCGACCGACCAGGCGATCGGCGTGGGCGATGGAAGCCGCATGGTCTTCCAGCTGGCCAAGACCTACGGGACCGGCGCGACGGCGCTGTCCCGGCCGATCGCCAAGCCGGTGGCGGGGACGGTCCAGATCGCGGTGGCCGGCGTCGCCCTGGCCGCGGGCGCGGTCTCTGTCGACGTGACGACCGGCCTGGTGACCCTGGCGGCCGCCCCTGCCGCCGGGGCGGCGGTGACGGCGGGGTTCGAGTTCGACACGCCGGTGCGCTTCGACACCGATCGCCTGGACATCACCCTGGAAGGCTTCGCCGCCGGCCGCGTCAGCGCCTGCGCCCTGGTCGAGGTGCGCGACTGATGCGGACGCTTCCCGAGGGGCTGGACCTTTCCCGCCTGTGCCACGCCTGGATCGTCGAGCGGGCGGACGGCGTGACGCTGGGCTTCACCGACCATGACCGCGATCTTCTCGTCGACGGCGTGACCTGCCGGGCCGGCGGCGGCTGGAGCCCCGGCGCCAGCGAGGGCGGCGTCGGCTATGCGCCGGGGCAGGCGGCCGCGCTGGGCGTGCTCGATGACGCCGGGATCGCCGAAGCCGACCTGGACGCGGGGCTCTATGACGGCGCCAAGGTCGCGGCCTGGCGCGTCGACTGGAGCGCGCCGAGCCGTCTGGTGCGGCTGTGGACCGCGACGATCGCCGCGCTCAGCCGCGAGGGGCGGGCGTTCAAGGCGAGCCTGGCCGGACCGGCGGCGGCCCTGGAGCGCGTGGCGGGGCGAACCTTCACCCGGCTGTGCGACGCGCGGCTGGGCGACGCGCGCTGCGGCGTCACGACCGCTCCGGGCGCGACCTGCGACAAGCGCTGGAGCACCTGCGTCGGCGTGTTCGCCAATGGCGTGAACTTCCGCGGCTTCCCGACTTCGCCCGGCGAGGACTTCCTGACGCTGTACCCCGTCGAGGGCGAGCGCAACGACGGCGGACGGCGGTGAGGGGCGAGAGGGATCTCTGCTCCCCCTCTGGGGGAGCTGTCGCGGAGCGACAGAGGGGGCGTCGCCGGCCTAAGCCGAGCTGCCCCCTCCGGCCCTCTG
>NZ_QFQZ01000048.1 GCF_003243465.1 Caulobacter segnis | reverse complement strand
CCAAGCGCCCTCCCCCGCGACGGGGACAGCTCTGAGTATGGCGGCGGTTTCAACGCGGATGATCCAGCGGCGTGTAAAAGTGAGAAGCCGTTGAAATCGTTCGGTTCGATTCCGTCTACGCGGATCATGGAGCGCGACGAACGCTCGTACTTGCCCCCTCCGCGCTGACGCGCTCCTCCCCCGGAGGGGGAAGAAGTGGGCGCGATCCTTCCGCCCCCTCCGGGGGCGGACGACCACGCGGAGCGTGGTCAGGTGGGGGCCCGCGGCGGTCAGGCCGCCCGTGACGCGCGCTCCCACTCCAGGAACGCCGGGGTCTCCAGCAGCCGCTCGGCGTAGAGCCCGGCGGCGCCCGCGTCGCCATAGTCCGACAGGTGGATCTCATAGGTGCGGAAGCGGCTCGCCACCGGCGTGAAGAAGGCGTCGGCGATCGACCATTCGCCCAGCAGGAACGGCCCGCCCGAACGCTTGAGCAGCTGGTTCCAGCGTTCGACGATCTTGCGGACGTCCTTCTGGGTGGCTTCGGAAATGTCGAGCTTACGCGGGGCCTGTTCCAGCGCCATCGGGCACTCGCCGCGCAGCGACTGGAAGCCCGAATGCATCTCGGCGGCCGCCGAGCGCCCCAGGGCCCGCAAGGCCGGGTCGGCCGGCCACAACCTGGCCTCGGGGAATTTCTCGGCCAGGTATTCGCAGATCGCCAGCGAGTCCCAGACCACCAGATCGCCGTCCTTCAGGGCCGGGGCCAGCTTGCTGGGCGAATAGGCGCCGATCTCGGCGGTGGTGGCCTCGCCACGCCGCAGCTCGATCTCGATCTCCTTGAACGGCTGGCCGGTCGCCTTCAGCGCCAGCCACGGCCGCAGCGACCAGCTTGACCACCGCTTGGTGCCGATCACGAGTTCCATGGGCTTTCCTCCGCTGACGCAAATGCCGGCTGGCCCTTGGGCTTAGCCTGCGTTTATGGTCGCCTCAACGATTAGAACAGATGTTCGAGGGAGAGACGCCATGGCCAAGGACGGCCCCATCGCGCCTACCGGATCGCCCCTGATCGCGCCGGTGTCGACCGCCTACAGGCGCTACGCCCTCTGGCTGCTTCTGATCATCTATACCCTGAACTTCCTGGACCGGCAGGTGGTCAACATCCTGGCCGAGCCGATCAAGCAGGAGCTGGGCCTGGCCGACTGGCAGCTGGGCATGATGACGGGCCTGGCCTTCGCGGTCTTCTACACCGTGCTGGGCATCCCGATCGCGCGCCTGGCCGAGCGCAAGAACCGGCCGCTGATCATCTCCGCCTCGGTCGCGGCCTGGAGCGCCTTCACCGTGCTCTGCGGCTTCGCCCAGAACTTCTGGCACCTGATCCTGGCCCGCATCGGCGTCGGGATTGGCGAGGCCGGCTGCACCCCGCCCGCCCATTCGCTGATCACCGACTATGTCCCGAAGGAAAAGCGCGCCAGCGCCATCGCCTTCTACTCGATCGGCACGCCGCTGGGCACGCTGGTCGGCATGGCCATGGGCGGGCTGGTGGCCGACGCCTATGGCTGGCGGGTGGCCTTCATGGTCGCCGGCGCCCCCGGCGTGGTGTTCGCCATCATCGCCGCCCTCACCCTGGTCGAGCCGCGCAAGCAGCTGGCCGCCGATCTCGCCGCCCGCGCCGCCCAGCCGATCGGCCTGGGCGCGGCGCTGGCGCTGCTGATCGCCAAGAAGACCTTCTGGCTGGTGGCCCTGGCCGCGGCGATCAAGGCCTTCATCGGCTATGGCCAGGCGCCGTTCACCGCCTCGTTCTTCTTCCGCAACCACACGGCCGAGCTGGCCAGCCTGGCGGCCCAGTTCGGTCTGAAGTCCGCCGGCTTCCTGGGCCTGTCGCTGGGCCTGATCGCGGGAACGTCCGGCGTGATCGGCGCTTGGCTGGGCGGGGTGATCGCCGATCGCTACGGCTCCAGGGACATCCGGGCCTATGTCATCGCGCCAGCCCTCGCCTCCTTGGCGGCGGTTCCCCTCTACATCGCCGCCATCAACCTGCCCGGCGCCGTTCCGGCCCTGATCCTGCTGGTCCCTTACTACCTGCTCGGCGCCTTGTGGTACGGCCCCGTCTACGCGACCGCCCAGAGCATCGTCGATCCGGCCATGCGCGCCACGACCGCCGCCGTGTTGCTGTTCATCATCAACCTGATCGGCCTGGGCCTCGGCCCGCTAGGCGTGGGCCTGATGAGCGACCTGTTCGCCGGCCCGCTGGGCATGGGATCGGCCGAGGGCGTCCGCTGGGCGCTGATCGTCTCTGCGCTGATGGGCGTGGTGTCGTTCGGGCTGTTCTGGCGGGCGCGGCGCACCATCGCCGCCGAGATGGTCTCCTGAAATCGAGGGCGTCAGGGGCGCGAAATTTAGCCCCTGGCGCTTTGCCTTCCGCTCGGTCACAGTCCCTTCAACAATTAGAACAAATGTTTGAAGGGAGAGAGTCAGTATGGCCGACGCGCGTGCGTCCGGCGGCGATCGGCCGCTTTATTCGCCTGTATATTCCAAGGGTTACAAGGCCGCAGTGCTAGGGCTGCTGCTGGCGACCTACACCTTCAACTTCATCGACCGCACGATCATCGCCACCATCGGCCAGGCCATCAAGGTCGACCTCAAGCTGACCGACACCCAGCTGGGCCTGCTGGGCGGCCTCTACTTCGCCCTGCTCTACACGATCCTGGGCATTCCGATCGCCCGGCTGGCCGAGCGCTACAATCGCGTCACCATCATCTCGGTCTCGCTGGTCATCTGGTCGGGCTTCACCGCCCTCTGCGGGGCGGCCGCCAACTTCACGCAATTGGCCCTCTACCGCTTCGGCGTGGGGGTCGGCGAGGCGGGTTGCTCGCCGCCCAGCCACTCGCTGATCAGCGACTATTACGAGCCCAAGGCGCGCGCCTCGGCCCTGTCGATCTATTCGTTCGGCATCCCGCTGGGCACCATGTTCGGCGCGGTGGCCGGCGGATGGCTGGCGCAGGAGTTCAGCTGGCGCGTCGCCTTCGTCATCGTCGGCCTGCCGGGCGTGCTGCTGGCCCTGCTGGTCAAGCTGGTGGTCAAGGAGCCGCCGCGCGGCCATTCCGAGATCGTCGAGCGCCCGATCGAGGCCGAGGACGTGGTGGTCGAGCCGGCCGCCAAGCCGCCGTTCTCCCTGGCCCAGGAGTTCGCCGAGCTCTGGGCCGTCACCAAGATCCTGTTCGGCAAGTGGCCGGTCCTGCACATGGTGCTGGGCGTCACGATCGCCTCGTTCGGCTCCTACGGCTCGGGCGCGTTCGTTCCGCCCTACTTCGTGCGGACCTATGGGCTGGGCCTGGCGCAGGTGGGGCTGATCGTCGGCCTGATCGGCGGGTTCTCGGCGGGGGTCGGCACGCTGGTGGGCGGCTTCCTGTCGGACTGGGCCGGCAAGAAGAGCGCCCGCTGGTACGCCCTGACGCCGGCCATCGGCCTCCTGATCTGCACGCCGATCTATATCGCCGCCTATCTGCAGACCAGCTGGCAGGCCACGGCCCTGATCCTGCTGATCCCCGGCATATTCCACTACACCTACCTGGCCCCGACCTTCGGCGTGGTGCAGAACTCGGTCGAGCCGCGCCGCCGGGCCACCGCCACGGCCTTGCTGTTCTTCTTCCTCAACCTGATCGCCCTGGGCGGCGGGCCCGTGTTCACCGGCTGGCTGATCGACCATCTGGCGCAGTTCAACTTCAACAACCCCGGCTCGACCGGCATCCTGCACGCCGTGGTCGGCTCGTTCGGCGAGACAGGCCCCGCCAGCTTCGGGGCGGCTTGCCCCGGCGGCCTGGCCCCCAAGGGCGCAGCGCCGGAGCTGGCCAAGGCCTGCGCCGCCGCCATGGCCCGCTCGACCCAGCAGGGCATCATCGTCTCGCTGTGCTTCTACGCCTGGGCCGGCGTCCACTACGCCCTGGCGGCGATCGGGCTGGTCAAGCACATGAAGGCGCGGGCGGGGGCGTAAGTAATAACCCTCTTCCCTTGACTCCCGGGGCGGTCGGGTCGAAACGGCCGCCCCATGATCAGCCGCTACGCCCGCCCCGAAGCCGCCGCCATCTGGTCCAGCCAGACCAAGTACAAGATCTGGTTCGAGATCGAGGCCCACGCCGCCGACGCCATGGCCGAGCTTGGGGTCATCCCCAAGATCGCCGCCGAGACGATCTGGGAGAAGGGCCGCGACGCGGTCTGGGACAGCGACCGCATCGACGAGATCGAGCGCGTCACCAAGCACGACGTGATCGCCTTCCTGACCCACGTGTCGGAGATCGTGGGTCCCGAAGCCCGCTTCCTGCACCAGGGCATGACCAGCTCGGACGTGCTGGACACCTGCTTCGCCGTGCAGCTGTCGCGCGCCACCGATCTTCTGCTGGAAGACGTCGACCTCGTTTTGGCCGCGCTGAAGCGTCGCGCGCTCGAGCACAAGATGACCGTCTGCGTCGGTCGCAGCCACGGCATCCACGCCGAGCCGATCACCTTCGGCCTGAAGCTGGCCGGCTACTACGCCGAGTTCCAGCGCGCCAAGGAGCGGCTGGCGATGGCCAAGTTCGAGATCGCCACCTGCGCGATCTCGGGCGCCGTCGGCACCTTCGCCAATGTCGATCCGCGCGTCGAACAGCACGTGGCCGACAAGATGGGCCTGGCCGTCGAGCCGGTCTCGACCCAGGTGATCCCGCGCGACCGCCACGCGGCCTATTTCGCGGCCCTGGGCGTCGTGGCCTCGTCGGTCGAGCGCCTGGCCACCGAGATCCGTCACCTGCAGCGCACCGAGGTCCTGGAGGCCGAGGAGCCCTTCGATCCGGGCCAGAAGGGCAGCTCGGCCATGCCGCACAAGCGCAACCCGATCCTGACCGAGAACCTGACGGGCCTGGCGCGCCTCGTCCGCTCGGCCGTGGTCCCGGCCATGGAGAACGTCGCCCTCTGGCACGAGCGCGACATCAGCCACTCGTCGGTCGAGCGCGGCATCGGTCCCGACGCCACGATCCACCTCGACTTCGCCCTGCGCCGCCTGGCCGGCGTGATCGAGCGCTTCAACATCTATCCCGACAACATGGCCAAGAACCTGGACAAGCTGGGCGGCCTCGTCTTCTCGCAGCGCGTCATGCTGGCCCTGACGCACAAGGACGTCAGCCGCGAGGACGCCTATGCGGCGGTCCAGGGCAACGCCATGAAGGTCTGGCGCGGCGAGGGCCGGTTCCTCGACTTCCTGAAGGCCGATCCGGTGGTCTCCAAGGCCCTGACGGAAACCGAGCTCGAGGAGCTGTTCGACCTGGGCTACCACACCAAGAACGTCGACGTGATCTTCAAGCGCGTCTTCGGCGAGCAGGCCTAAGGTCCCGACCGCCGTGCGCAAGGCGGGCTTTCCCCCGGTCGTGGACGCGGACACCCGCGTCCTCGTCCTGGGCAGCCTGCCGGGCGAGGCCTCTCTGGCGGCGGGGCGGTACTACGGCAATCCCCGGAACGCCTTCTGGCGCCTGATGGAGCGGGTGCTGGACACGCCGCTGGTCGCCCTCGGCTATGACCAGCGCCTCTCCGCGCTGCTGGCCCACGGCGTCGGACTTTGGGATGTGATCGCCGAGGCCGAGCGCCCCGGCAGCCTGGACGCCGCCATCCGCGATCCGGCCGCCAACGACCTGGCGGCGCTGATCGAAACCCTGCCGTCACTGCGCCTGGTCGCCTTCAACGGCGGAACGGCGGCGCGACTGGGCGTCCGTCTTCTGGCCGGCCGCGTCCCCAGCCTGGCCCTGCCCTCCTCGTCGCCGGCCCACGCGGCGCGCAGCTTCGAGCAGAAGGCCAGCACGTGGTACGAGATCAGGCGTTATCTCGCCCGCTGACCCACATTACGCGAAATTCATCTGCGCCCGGGGCGGGTCTGGTGCAGCATCCCGGCTCCTAGAGGGGCATTGGAACCTAAAAGCATGCGCATCTTCCTGCTGGCCGCCGTTTCGGCGGTGGCGATCTCCGGCGTGGCGACGGCCGCCGACAAGCCGATGTACGGCGCCTGGGGCGTCGACCTGACCGCCCGCGACCTGGCCGTGAAGCCCGGAAACGACTTCAACAAGTACGCCAACGGCGCCTGGGAGAAGCGGACGACGATCCCCGCCGACCAGGCCTCGGCCGGCGTCGGCTACGACGTCTACAACCGCTCGCAGGACCAGCTTCGGACCCTGATCGAGACGGCCGCGCCTAGCTCGCAGATCGGCGGCCTCTACCGCAGCTTCATTGACGAGGCCAAGGTCGAGGCGGTCGACGACGCGCCGCTCAAGGTCGACGTGGCGGCCGCCATGGCCGTGTCCTCGAAGGCCGAGATGGCGCGCGCCCTGGGCGCGGCCCACGGCGGCTTCGGCCCAGACCTGTTCTCGCTGGACATCTATCCCGACGCCAAGACGCCCGAGATCAACGTCCTCTATATCGGCCAGTCGGGCCTGGGCCTGCCGGACCGCGACTACTACCTGACCGAGGGGTTCAAGCCGCAACTGGAGGCCTACAAGGCTCTCGCGACACGCGCGCTGACGATGGCCGGCTATCCGGAGCCGGCCAAGGCCGCCGCCGACGTGGTCGCGTTCGAGACGGCGATCGCCAAGATCAGCTGGGCCGTCGCCGACCGGCGCGATGTCGAGAAGACCTACAACCCGGTCACGCTGGACGAGCTGAAAGCCTACGCGCCCGAGTTTCCCTGGGCCGACTACCTCGCCGCCGCCGGCATGCCCGGCCTGACCAAGGTGGTGCTGGGCGAGAAGACCGCCGTCCGTGACCTGGCCAAGCTGTTCGCCGACACGCCGCTGGAGACGTTGAAAGCCTGGCGCGTGGTCCAGGGCGTCGTCGAGATGTCGCCCTACCTCTCCAAGCGGTTCGTCGACAGCCGCTTCGAGTACATCAAGGCCCTGACCGGTCAGACCCAGCTGCGTCCGCGCTGGAAGCGCGGCGTGGTGCTGGTGGACGGCAGCCTCGGCGAACTGGTCGGCCAGGCCTACGCGGCCAAGTACTTCCCGCCGTCGTCCAAGGCGCAGATGCAGGTCCTGACCGACAACCTCAAGGTCGCCATGGCCGCGCGGATCAACAAGGCGCCCTGGATGGCCCCGGCGACCAAGCAGGCGGCGCTGGCCAAGCTGTCCAAGATGAAGGTGATGGTCGGCTATCCGGACAAGTGGCGCGACTATGCGGGCCTGAAGATCGACGCCGGCGACCTGTACGGCAACGTGCGCCGCAGCGGGGCCTTCGAATGGGCCTACAAGCTCCAGGACCTGGGCCAGCCGGTCGACAGCGGCAAGTGGGCGATGACCCCGCAGACCGTGAACGCCTACAACGGCGGCCTGGAAAACAAGATCGTGTTCCCGGCGGGCATCCTGCAGGCGCCCTATTTCGATCCAGCGGCCGATCCGGCCGTGAACTATGGCGCGATCGGCGCAGTGATCGGCCACGAGATCAGCCACGGCTTCGACGACCAGGGCCGCAAGATCGACGAGACCGGCAAGCTGCGCGACTGGTGGACGGCCGAGGACGCCAAGCGCTTCGAGGCCCAGGCCGCGGTGCTGGGCGCGCAGTACAACACTTACGAGCCCGTGCCGGGCATGAAGATCAACGGCGCCCTGACCATGGGCGAGAACATCGCCGACCTGGCCGGCCTGCAGGTCGCCTACGACGCCTACCACGCCTCGCTGAAGGGCAAGCCCGCCCCGGTGATCGGCGGCATGACCGGCGACCAGCGCTTCTTCCTGGCCTTCGCCCAGGCCTGGCAGGACAAGACGCGCGACGACGCGCTGAAGCAGCAGATGGCGTCCGACCCGCACTCGCCGTCGAACTTCCGCGTGATCGGCCCGACCCGCAACGTCGACGCCTGGTACGCGGCGTTCGGCGTGAAGCCCGGCGACAAGTTCTACCTGCCGCCCGAGAAGCGCTCGCGCATCTGGTAACGCGACATATCCAAAAACAAAGGGCCGCTCGATCGAGCGGCCCTTTTTCATGTCTTCCGGCTGAGGAAAAACGGTTCGGTTATTCGCCGGCCTTGATCTGCTCGCGCGCCATGGCCATCAGCTCGTCCATCTTCATGCGGACCTCGCCCTCGCTGACCGAGACGCCCGAGCCCTTCAGGTCTTCGAAGACCTTGCGCAGCACGTCTTCGTCGCCCGGCTGTTCGAAGTCAGACTTGACCACGGCGCGGGCATATTCCTCGACCGTCGCCAGGCCCATCAGGCCCGCCGCCCATTCGCCCAGCAGGCGGTTGCGGCGCGCCGACGCCTTGAATTCCAGTTCCTGGTCCAGCGCGAACTTGCGTTCGAAACCCTGCTCGCGTTCGTCGAAGGTGGTCATGAAGGCCCCAAAGTCGCCAGCCTGTCTGAAGCCAAATCAACCGATTTGGCCGCGGCAGGCCCTAATTCCAAACATTTAGAGCATGACGGTCGCCAAAGCCGGCGTCCACTTTCGGCAATCATGCTCCTACGCCGGCTGCATATCCCGTGCCGCTTCGGTCCGCAATCGGGCTGTGGAGCCGACGCGACGTTTCCGGCGACGATCATAGACCAAACTACCTGCGTTTGTTTGCGCGCGCGCGCTCATTCGGGTAGGTTCCGGCGGACATTTTTTAGTGAGCGGCCTTGAGTCGAACGCCGCGCGCAGCTATCCGCCGCGCGCGCTTTTCGTTTCACGGGAAGTTTTTCCGGTCTCCGGGAAGTTTTCGGGTATGGGCGGCGCGCGCTTCCAAAAAGGGCCTCGACGAGAGCCATGACGACCCGTCGCAAGAAGATCTACGAAGGCAAGGCCAAGATTCTGTACGAAGGGCCCGAGCCCGGCACCCTGATCCAGTACTTCAAGGACGACGCCACCGCGTTCAACGCGCAGAAGAAGGCCGTCCTGGAAGGCAAGGGCGTGATCAACAACCGGATCAGCGAGTACATCATGACTCGCCTGAATTCGATCGGCGTCCAGAACCACTTCATCCGCCGCCTGAACCTGCGCGAGCAGCTGATCAAGGAAGTCGAGATCGTCCCGCTAGAGGTCGTGGTGCGCAACATCGCCGCCGGCTCGATCGCCACGCGCCTGGGCCTGACCGAGGGCCAGCCCCTGCCCCGCTCGATCATCGAGTTCTACTACAAGGACGACAAGCTCGGCGATCCGATGGTCTCCGAGGAGCACATCACCGCGTTCAACTGGGCCGCGACCCAGGAGATCGACGACATGATGGCCATGGCCCTGCGGGTGAACGACTATCTGTCGGGCCTGTTCAGCGGCGTCGGCATCACGCTGGTGGACTTCAAGATCGAGTTCGGCCGCGTCTACGAAGGCGACTTCTCGCGCATCATCCTGGCCGACGAGATCAGCCCGGACAGCTGCCGCCTGTGGGACGCCGCGACCAACGAGAAGCTGGACAAGGACCGCTTCCGCCGCGACCTCGGCAACGTCATCGAGAGCTATACCGAGGTGGCCCGCCGCCTGGGGATCATGAAGGAAATGCCGACCGTCATCCAAGGCGGCGTGCACTAAAAAGGACCCCTTCTCCCTGCGGGAGAAGGAGGGGCCCGCGCGTCCCCGGACGCGTGGGAGGATGAGGGGTTTCACCCCATCCGGACGGCCCCGTAACCCCTCACCCTCCCATGCCGCGCATGGGTCCCTCCCTCTCCCTCGGGGAGAGGGTCGCGAAAAGGCAAGACGATGAAAGCCACCGTCCACGTGTTCCTGAAGCCCGGCGTGCTCGACGTCCAGGGCAAGGCCGTCGAGAACGCCCTGCATGGCCTGGGCTGGCCTTCGGTGAAGGACGCCCGCGTCGGTCGCGTCATCGAGTTCGACCTGGACGCCACCGACGCCGAAGCCGCCAAGGCCGAGGTCAAGGCCATGTGCGACAAGCTGCTGGCCAATACGGTCATCGAAAGCTACCGCATCGACGTCGCCTAGGGCCCAGCCCAGACGGCGCGGGCTGGCGGACCGGCGCGCCGCTGAGCCGGCCCGCTTTACGGCGTTGGCGTTCCGGGCCGCGCGGCCTTCATCGCGCTCTGGACGCTCTCAAGCTTGGCCTGCTGTTCGGCCAGCGCCGGAACCCCCAGCGCCGATCGCAGGGCGTCTGGAATGAGATCCCGGTTATAGGGGTCCAACGTCGGCGCCTCGCCCTGCCGAACCGTGGTTTGGGTGCCGTAGATCTGCGCCCCTCCAGTCATTTGCAGGTAGCGGTCGAGGCTGGCCGCGGCGATCCAGGCGGCTTGCTGCGATCCTCTAGCGGCGGCGGCGATCGCCAGGCTGTGAGCCATGAGAAAGTCGTCCGGCCGGAGCCCGTGCTGGAAAACGAAGGCGGCTTTGCGGAAGTCCTCGCCCGTCTTGAGCGCGCCGGCCTCCAGCAGAGCCCGAACCTTAAGCCGACGCGCGGCGTCTTCGGCGGTCATCCGTTCGACGAACGCGCGGTCCGGCTTCTGGCCCACCGTAAAGCCCTGCCGGATGGCTTGGTCCGCGTTAAAGATCTCCGTCATGGCCGCGTTGTCGGGCGCCGGCTCGGCGTCCCGAGCGAAGGCCGGCGCCGTCGATGAGAGGACCAGACAAAGAACGGAAGCAAGCAGCGCACGGGACATGGATTGAACTCGCGTTGAAAGAGCGAGGATCTCACAATCACGGGCGGGGCGGTTCAAATGAAATCCCAGACAGGATTTCTTCAATCTAGGCCGCGAAGCTGCGCCGCAGCATCGCCAGGCTGGTCTCCCGGATGGGCTCCAGGTCCATGCCGGGATCGATCAGCAGCTGGGTCGAAAGCCCCAGAAGCAATGACCCCACCATCAAGGCGGCTGCGTCAGCGTTGAGCCCCGGGCGGATCAGGCCCTCGGCCTGACCGCGCAGCACCATGGCTTCCAGCCGCTCCTCGGCGCCCTTGTGGGCCACCGCGAACGGCGCGCGCAGTTCCGAGACGTCGGCCACCGCGCCGGCCAGCAGCACGAAATAGGCCCGCATCTCCCCGTCGCGCGACAGGTTCGTCAGGAAGGCGTCGACGAAACCCAGCACCGCCTCCAGCCCGTTGAGCTGGTCCAGGCGCCGATCGTCCATCTGCGCCGCCAGCCTCGCCTGCAGGCGGGCGATCAACGCCTCAATCAGGCCCTGCTTGGAGCCGAACCGCTGGGTGACGAGCCCGCGGCTGTAGCCGGCCCTAAGCCCGATGTTCTCGAAGGTGGCGGCGGCCACCCCCTGCTCGGCGATCAGCTCGGCGGCGGCGCGCAGCAGTTCGGCCTCCGACTGCTGGCGGCGATCGGACTGGGTGCGGCGCTCGGGGACCTTAAGGGACGATGTCATCTTGCCGAACTTAGTTATTTGTTGGACAACAAGCAAATAATTGAGATGGCCGCAGAGCCATCCTCGGGAGGAGCCAGGAGGCCTGCATGACGATCCCCGCCGACATCGCCAAGGACATTGTCGACCCCACCGCCTACGCCGACGGCGATCGCGTCGACCAGGCCTTCGCCTGGCTGCGCAAGGAGGCGCCGCTGGATGTCGCCCAGCCCGAGGGCTTCGATCCGTTCTGGGTCGTCACGCGCCACGCCGACATCCTGGAGGTCGAGCGCCAGAACGAACTGTTTCACAACGGCGACCGCGCCACCGTGCTGACCACGATCGAGGCGGACCGCAAGGTGCGCGAGATGATGGGCGGGTCCCCTCACCTCGTTCGCTCGCTGGTGCAGATGGATAATCCCGACCACTTCGCCTATCGCAAGATCACGCAAGGGTCGCTGCTGCCGCAGAATCTGCGGGCGCTGGAGGCCCGCATCCGCGAGATCGCCCGCGGCTTCGTCGACCGCATGGCCGAGCACGGCGACCACTGCGACTTCGCCCGGGACGTGGCCTTCCTCTATCCGCTGCACGTGATCATGGAGGTGCTGGGCGTCCCCGAGAGCGACGAGCCCCGCATGCTGAAACTGACCCAGGAGCTGTTCGGCAACGCCGACCCCGACCTGAACCGCAGCGGCAAGACGATCACCGACGCCGGCGAAGGGGTCGACAGCATCCAGTCCGTGGTCATGGACTTCATGATGTACTTCAACGCCATGACCGAGGATCGCCGCGCCAGGCCGCGCGACGACCTGGCCAGCATCATCGCCAACGGCAAGATCAACGGCGAGCCGATGGGGCACCTGGAGGCGATGAGCTACTACATCATCGCCGCCACCGCGGGGCACGACACCACCTCCTCGACCACCGCCGGCGCCCTGTGGGCGCTGGCCGAGAACCCCGACCAGTTCGCCAAGGTGAAGGCCGACCCGTCGCTGATCTCCGGCCTGATCGAGGAATCGATCCGCTGGGTCACGCCCGTGAAGCACTTCATGCGCACCGCCACGGCCGACGCCGAACTGGCGGGCAGGAAGATCGCCAAGGGCGACTGGCTGTTCCTGTCCTATCCGTCCGGCAACCGCGACGAGACGGTGTTCGACGACCCGTTCAGCTTCAAGGTCGACCGCACGCCCAACAAGCACATCGCCTTCGGCTACGGCGCGCACATCTGCCTGGGTCAGCACCTGGCGCGGATGGAGATGCGGGTGCTGTGGGAAGAGCTGTTCGCCCGCCTCGACAGCGTCGAGCTGGACGGGACGCCCACCCGCATGACCGCCAACTTCGTCTGCGGCCCCAAGGCCGTGCCGATCCGCTTCAAGATGCACTGAGGCGGCGATGAGCGCGGAACCCCTCAAGGTCTGGCAGTGCCGCACCTGCGGCTACATCTACGACGAGGAACAGGGCGATCCCGCCGAGGGCCTCGCGCCCGGCACCCGCTGGGCCGACATCCCCGCGGGCTGGATCTGCCCGATGTGCGGCACGCCGAAGTCCGACTTCGACATGATCGAACTGTAGTCGGCGCCTTCAAGTCACGCCGGATCGATGGCGACCGTCATGTCCAACTCCAGCGGCGCGTTGCGGGGCAAGGCGAAGACGCCGACCGAGGTGCGAGCATGCTGGCCCTCCGGCGCCAGGATCGCATTCAGGAGTTCGGACGCGCCATTAGACACCTCGCTGATCTGATAGAAGCCCGGCGCCGTGCGGACATAGACCGTCATCTTGGTGACGCGGCGGACGCGGCCGAAGTCGCCGAGGTAGACCCGCACGGCGTTCAGGCAGCGCAAGGCGGAAACCTTGGCGGCGTATTGCGCCTGCTCCAAGGTCACTTCGGCTCCAACTGCGCCGGTCGCGACCAGCACGCCGTCAAGACTGGGCACCATGCCACTGACCTGAAGCACGCCGCGATCCTCGACGACCGAGGCATAGGCGCCGCCCGGCGCCGACTTCCCGAGATCAATCCCCAGCGCGGCGATGCGGTCGGAGATCAGGTCGTGACGGGCGCTGGTCATGGCGTTTCCTCGGCTAGCGGCGAATGGCGCGGCGGCGATCAGCGATAGCAGGGCGCGGCGGTCTGGCGTCATGCGCACAGTCTTAACGCCAAGCCGGCTTGGCCGCTCATTCGAATTGACAGGCGCAGCGTTCGATCTGACTCATGCCTCCGTCATGCGTTCCGCTCCGCTTCTGCCGCCCATCCCCGCTCTGCGAGCATTCGAGGCCGTGGCGCGTTTGCGGGGCGTCTCACGAGCGGCGCGCGAACTGCTGATCACCCAGAGCGCTGTCAGCCATCATGTCCGCAAACTGGAGCAGGACCTCGGCGTGACGCTGTTCGTCCGCCACGCCCGCGGCATGGACCTGACCCCGGCGGGCGAGCGCTACTACGACACGGTCGGCCGGGCGTTCGCCTTGATCGCCGACGGGACGGCCGCCCTGGCCAGCGAAGCGAACGCGGTCGTGCGGATCAGCGTGCTGCCTTCGTTCGCCGCCCATTGGCTGGCGCCGCGGCTGGGCCGGCTTCGCAAGGCTCATCCCACCCTGACCGTCGAACTCGACCCCAGCCTGGACGCCGCCGATCTGCGCGCGGGTCGCCACGACCTCGCTATCCGCTACGGGGGCGGCGTGTGGGACGGCGTGGACGCAACCCTGCTGATGACCGAGCGCCTGACGCCAGTGGCCAAGACGGGCTCGACGCTCGCGGACCTGCCGCTGTTGATCACCCGGAAAGCCTTCGACTGGACGCTGTGGAGCGCAGCCGCCGGCTTCGACTTCGCGGCCGCACGAAAGGTTCAGCTGACCGACTACAATGTCGTCGCGCAAGCGGCGCTACAGGGCGAGGGCGTCGCGCTGGGCCGCCTGCGCATGATGGGATCCGCGCTTGAGCAAGGCGTGCTGACCGCGCCCTACGACCTCGTCTTGGAAACCCGGGAAGCGGCCTATTGGATCGTCATAGCGAGCGGCCGTAGGCCGTCTCGCGCAGCCTCGACCGTAATCGATTGGCTGCGCTCGGAGGCAGCCGACTGAGACGACAGCGCACCCAGGACGGTCCGGCAAAATTCTCTACCTCCCCTTCCGCTCGAAGCTTCGCAGCACAATGTTCGACGACGAGCGGAAGGGAGACCCTCATGAGCGAGACGTTCCACCTGGCCCAGGTCAATGTCGGACGCCTGAAGGCGCCGATCGATCACCCGATGATCAAGGACTTCGCCGACAACCTCGACCGCATCAACGCGCTGGCCGAGGGTTCGCCCGGTTTCGTCTGGCGACTGAAGGGCGATGGCAACAACGCTACGGACCTGGCGATCGGCGACGATCCGCTGTTCATCCCCAACCTCTCGGTCTGGACCGACATCCCGTCCCTGGGCGCCTTCGTCTATCGCAGCGGGCACATTGAGATCATGCGCCGCCGCCGCGAGTGGTTCGAGCACATGGACCTCTATATGACGCTGTGGTGGGTCCCGGCCGGCCATACGCCGACGGTCGAGGAGGCGCTGGAGAAGCTGGCCCACCTGGAAGCCCACGGTCCGACGCCCGCGGCCTTCACCTTCAAGACGCCCTTCCCGCCGCCCAGCGGCGAGGCGGTAGAGCCGGAATTGGACGCGTGCGCGTAATATCGGCCTTGCGTGACTGACATTCCGTCCGAACGGTGATACAGGCCCGCGCCATGAAAGCCGCCGTCATCGTTTTTCCGGGTTCGAACTGCGATCGTGACTGCAAGGTCGCCATCGAGCGCTCCGCTGGGGCGCGTGTCGAAATGGTCTGGCACCAGGAGACGGCCCTGCCGGACGACCTGGACCTGATCGTCCTGCCCGGCGGCTTCTCCTACGGCGACTATCTGCGCTGCGGCGCCATGGCGGCGCTGAGCCCCGTAATGAAGGAAGTCGTTTCCGCCGCGAACAAGGGCGTGGCGGTCGTCGGCATCTGCAACGGCTTCCAGGTGCTGACCGAGGTCGGCTTGCTGCCCGGCGCCCTGCTGCGCAACGCCGGCCTCAAGTACGTCTGCAAGCCCGTCGAGCTCGACATCGTCAACGGCCAGACCCGCTTCACGGCCGGCTATGGCGAGCAGCGCCAGGCGGTGATGACCGTCGGCAATGGCGAGGGCAACTACTTCGCCGACGAAGAGACCCTCGACCGGATCGAGGGCGAAGGCCAGGTGGTGTTCCGCTACAAGGAAAACCCCAACGGCTCGGCGCGCGACATCGCCGGCATCGTCAACGCCAAGGGCAACGTCCTGGGCCTGATGCCCCACCCCGACCGCGCCTTCGACGCCGACCTCGGCTCGGAAGACGGCGCGGTGCTGTTCCGCAGCATCTTCCAGAGCGCCTAGCTCTTCCGCTCGCGGAGAAAAATGGGCCCAACCGGCTGTTACAGTGTAGCAGCCCGCAAATCCGGGTCCTAAGGTGCCGCCCTCTGTAGGAGGGCCATTCATGCGTTTCGTTTCCGCCTTGCGCGCCGGCTTGCTCGCCGCCGCGGCGCTTTCCGTGTTCGCCGCCGTGGCGCACGCCCAGATCTCGCCGATGACGCCGGACATCGACGGCAAGTACGTCGCGGCCAAGGTCAATTACGACTACGACAAGCGCGTCGTCATGATCCCGATGCGCGACGGGACCAAGCTCTACACGGTCATCGTCGTGCCCAAGGGCGGCAAGAACCTGCCGATCCTGCTGACCCGCACCCCCTACAACGCCGCCAAGCGCGCCGCCCGCGCCGACAGTCCGCGCATGGTCGCCACCCTGCCGCAGGGCGACGAGCCGTTTGTCGCCGACGGCGGCTACATCCGCGTCTTCCAGGACATCCGCGGCAAGTACGGCTCGGAAGGCGACTACGTGATGACGCGCCCGCTGAAGGGACCGCTGAACAGCTCCGAGGTCGACCACTCCACCGACGCCTACGACACCATCGACTGGCTGGTGAAGAACGTGCCCGAGACCAATGGCAAGGTCGGCATGCTGGGCAGCTCGTACGAGGGCTTCACGGTGGTGATGGCCTTGGTCAATCCGCACCCGGCCCTGCAGGCCGCCGCGCCGATGAGCCCGATGGTCGACGGATGGATGGGCGACGACTGGTTCCAGTTCGGGGCCTTCCGCCAGATCAACTTCGACTACTTCACCGGCCAGACGACGGTGCGCGGCGCGGGCGAGAGCGTCCAGCGCCAGGGCTATGACGACTATTCCAACTTCCTGCGCGAGGGCTCGGCCGGCGACTACGCCAAGAACCACGGTCTGGACCAGCTGCCCTGGTTCAAGAAGCTAGCCGAGCACACGGCCTATGACAGCTTCTGGAGCGAGCAGGCCCTCGACAAGACCATGGAGAAGACGCCGCTGAAGGTGCCGACCATGTGGATCCAGGGCCTGTGGGACCAGGAGGACATGTGGGGCGCGGTCCACTCGTACCCGGCGCTGGAGTCCAAGGACAAGAACAACGACATGAACTACCTGGTGCTGGGCCCGTGGCGGCACAGCCAGGTGAACTACGACGGCTACAACCTCGGCCCGTTCAAGTGGGACGGCGATACCGCGCTGCAGTTCCGCCGCGACGTGCTCAAGCCTTTCTTCGACCAGCACCTGAAGGACGGCCCCAAGGCCGACACCCCGCCGGTGCTGATCTACGATCCGGGCCAGAACAGGTGGAACCGCTACGCCAGCTGGCCGCAAGCCAAGACGACCAAGAACCTCTACCTGGAGGCCAAGGGCGGCCTCGACTTCACCGCCCCGACGGCGGCCAAGGGCGAGGCGGCCTATGACGAATACGTCTCGGATCCGGCCAAGCCCGTGCCGTACATCCCGCGTCCTCTGCAGTTCTCCGACCGCAGCCGCTGGACCACCTGGTTGGTCAGCGACCAACGCAGCGTCGACGGCCGTCCCGACGTCCTGACCTATGTCACCGAGCCGCTAACGGCGCCGCTGAAGATCGCCGGCGTGCCCAAGGTGAACCTCGTCGCCTCGACCAGCGGGACCGACAGCGACTGGGTGGTCAAGCTGATCGACGTCTATCCGGACGAGGTCGCCAGCCAGCCCGAACTGGGCGGCTACCAGCTGGCCGTCGGCATGAGCATCTTCCGGGGCCGCTATCGCGAGAGCTTCAGCCAGCCCAAGGCCCTGACGCCCAACAAGCCGCTGAAGTACCAGTTCATCCTGCCGACCGCGAACTACACCTTCCAGCCGGGCCACCGGATCATGGTGCAGGTCCAGTCCAGCTGGTTCCCGCTCTATGATCGCAACCCGCAGACCTTCGTGCCCAACATCTTCTTCGCCAAGCCCGGCGACTATGTGAAGGCCACCCAGAGAGTGTTCCACGCCGGCCCGGACGCCAGCTTCATCGAGCTGCCGGTCGTCGACGCCAAGTAGCGGCGCCTTGGTTGCCAATCCCGGTCGGACGCGCCAACGTTCGACCGGGAGAGGGACCAATCCATGAGCCTAGCAAAGACCTTGGGCGCCGCGAGCCTCGCGGCGCTGATGCTGACGAGCGCGAACGCGGCCCTGGCGCAAAAGGCCAAGCCGCCCGCCTACAACGAGACCCCCGCCACGCTGACGTCGTCGACCGAAGGCTTCGACTTCGAGCGGCGGGACGTGATGATCCCGATGCGCGACGGGGTGAAGCTGCACACGGTCATCCTGGTCCCCAAGGGAGCCAAGCGCGCGCCGATCCTGCTGACCCGCACGCCCTACAACGCCACCGAACTGACCAGCCACGCCGCCAGCGGCACGCTGGCCGCCGTGCTCGAAGGCTATGACAACGCCACCGACGTGATCGTCGAGGGGGGCTATATCCGCGTCGTCCAGGACGTTCGCGGCAAGTACGGCTCCGAAGGCGACTACGTGATGAACCGCCCCCTGCAGGGGCCGCTGAACCCCACCAAGGTCGATCACGCCACTGACACCTGGGACACGATCGACTGGCTGGTGAAGAACATCCCCGAGACCAACGGCAAGGTCGGGATCCTGGGTATTTCGTATGACGGCTTCCTGCCGCTGATGGCCCTGGTCAATCCGCACCCGGCCCTGAAGGTCTCGGTTCCGATGAACCCGATGGTCGACGGCTGGATGGGCGACGACTGGTTCCACCACGGCGCCTTCCGCCAGCAGAACATGCCGTACGTCTGGGAACAGCAGGCCACGCGCGACAACAGCGCCAAGTGGTGGAGCAACACCCACGACGACTACGACCTCTACATGCGCGCCGGTTCGGCCGGCGAGCTGGGCCGTCAGCGGGGCCTGGAGCAGGTCGGCTTCTGGCGGAAGATCATCGAGCACCCGGCCTACGACGCCTTCTGGCAGCAGCAGGCCATGGACAAGGTCCTGGCCAAGCAGCCGCTGAAGGTGCCGGTGATGCTGGTCCACGGCCTGTGGGACCAGGAGGACATCTACGGCGCGCCGGCGGTCTACAAGGCGCTGAAGCCGCTGGACATCCATGGCGACAAGGTCTTCCTGACCATGGGCCCCTGGTTCCACGGCCAGCAGATCGAGGACGGCTCGGCCCTGGGCGCGATCAAGTGGGACGCCGACACCGCCAAGCAGTTCCGGCGCGACATCCTCGCGCCGTTCCTGGCCCGCTACCTGAAAGACGACGCCCCGGCCGCCGACATCGCCACCGTCAACGCCTTCGAGTCCGGAACCAACACCTGGCGCAAGCTGAACGCCTGGCCGGTGTCCTGCGAGACCTGCGCCGCCAAGCCCAAGCCGCTCTACCTGCAGGCGGGCGGCAAGCTGTCGTTCGCGCCGCCGGCGGCCGGCGGCGTGGCCTATGACGAATACGTCTCCGATCCGGCCAAGCCCGTCCCCTATCGGGCGCGCCCGAGCCAGCCGGTCGGCTACGAGCCGCCGCTGACCTGGACCCAGTGGCTGGTCGACGACCAGCGCGAGCCGTCCGGGCGCCCCGACGTGCTGACCTTCACCACCGATGTGCTGACCGCGCCGGTGCAGATCTCCGGCGAGCCGCTGGTCAATCTGGTCGCCTCGACCAGCGGGACCGACAGCGACTGGGTGGTCAAGCTGATCGACGTCTATCCCGACATGGTGCCGGCGCAGCCCGAGATGGGCGGTTATCAGCTGGCGGTGTCGATGGACATCTTCCGCGGGCGCTATCGCGAGAGCTATTCGGAGCCGAAGGCGATCACGCCTGACAAGCCCCTCGTCTACCGGTTCGGGCTGCCCACGGCGAACCATGTCTTCAAGCCGGGTCACCGGATCATGGTCCAGGTCCAGTCCAGCTGGTTCCCGCTCTATGACCGCAATCCTCAGACGTTCGTCCCCAACATCTTCTTCGCCAAGCCGAACGACTACGTGAAGGCGACGCAGCGAGTGTTCCACGCCGGCGACACGGCCAGCTTCATCGAGCTGCCGGTGGTCGATCTGAAATAGCCCAAAAGAAAGGCCGGCGGATCACCGCCGGCCTTTCCTCCACGGAGAGATCTTAGAGGTCAGCGCTGGTCGCGCCGTTCCTGGGTCTGGCCCGCCTGCCCGGCCTGGCCGCCCTGGTCGCGGCCTTGCTCGTTCTGGCGCGGCTGGCCCTGTTGCTGTTGCTGGCCCGGAGCGGGTCGTTGCTGGTCGTTCTGCTGCTGCTGCGGATTACGGTTCTGTTCAGCCATGGCGGCTTCTCCTTCAGTTCACAGCGCGCTCGTGACGCACGATAGGGAAACGAGCGCGGACTCGCTGTGTTCCTCCGGTCAAGCCGCCTTAATTGCAGCTAAGCTCATGAAATGTCGCATATTCACGCCTTTCACGCGGGTTCGGCCAGAGTTTATCACCGCGACGCGCGCCGGCGGCGCCAACCTCTGAGCCCGCCAGGGAAGCCGCCAGTCGCGAAACTGTCACGCGGCTTGCCAATACTGACCGAGAGGATGACCATCTTCTCTAACTCTCGCGGGATGATCGCCATGGCAGAGATCACCGATCCTCCGCCCCAAGTCGTTCTGGACGACCTGTCGGCTCTGTCGACCGTGCTGGCGCAAATTCCCCCAAAGACCGACGGCGACAACCTGCTGATCGGTACATGGAACATCCGCGCCTTCGGCAACCTGACCAAGACCTGGGCCAGCCAGCCCGGAGACTCTCCGCGCCGCGACTTCCACGCCTGCGTGCTGATCGCCGAGGTGCTGTCGCGGTTCGACATCGTCGCGATCCAGGAGGTGAAGGCCAATCTCCGCGCCCTGCGCCACACCCTGAAACGAATGGGGCCGGACTACGGCTTCGTGATGACCGACGTCACCTATGGCCAGCCGGGCAACGGCGAGCGACTGGCCTATATCTTCGACACGCGGCGGGTGAAGCTCTCGGGTCTGGCGTGCGAACTGGTGGTGCCTGAAGACATCGACACCCCCTTCTCCTCGCCCGCCAACGCCTTCCAGCGCCAGTTCGTCCGCACGCCCTACGCGGTCGGCTTCCAGGCCGGCGACCAGACCCTCGTGCTGGTCACGCTGCACATCATCTACGGCGCGGCCAGCCAGGACCGCATCGCCGAACTGACCGGCATCGCCAAGTGGCTGCGCCAATGGGCCGAACAGGAAGACGACTACGGTCACAACCTGATCGCCATGGGCGACTTCAACATCGACCGCCATGGCGATCCGCTCTGGCAGGCCTTCACGTCCACGGGCCTCACGCCCGCGCCCGGCTTGCTGAAGGTGCCGAGGACCCTGTCGTCGTCGCTGGACGCCCCCGACCTGAAGAGCTTCTTCGACCAGATCGCGTGGTTCGAGACCGTCAAGGGCAAGCCTTATCTGTCGCTCAAGTACCGCCAGGCCGGCGGGGTGAACTTCCAGGGCGTGGTGCTTAAAGACCTGAACCGCACCGAATTGTCTTGGCGGATTTCCGACCACTATCCGCTGTGGGTCGAGTTTGGCCTGTAGCGCGTGAGGTCGCGGGACCTCCGCCGCTGACAGGGCTCTTGGAATCCGCTAGACCCCGCGTCCATGAGCACGACCCAAAAGCCCATGGCCGCATTGGCCGCCGAGTTCGGCCTGAAACCCGCCGAGTACGACGTCGTCTTGAAGCGCCTGGGCCGTGAGCCCAATCTCGTGGAATTGGGCGTATTCTCGGTCATGTGGTCCGAGCACTGCTCGTACAAGTCCTCGAAGAACCAGCTGAAGAAGTTCCCGATCAGCGGTCCGCGCGTGATCTGCGGTCCGGGCGAGAACGCCGGCGTGATCGACATCGGCGACGGCGACGCGATCATCTTCAAGATGGAGAGCCACAACCACCCCTCGTACATCGAGCCCTATCAGGGCGCGGCGACGGGCGTGGGCGGCATCATGCGCGACGTCTTCACGATGGGCGCGCGGCCGATCGCGCTGCTGAACGCCCTGCGCTTCGGCGAGCCCGACCATCCCAAGACCAAGCGCCTGGTGGATGGCGTGGTCGCCGGCATCGCCGGCTACGGCAACTGCGTGGGCGTGCCTACGGTCGCGGGCGAGACCAACTTCCACAAGGGCTACAACGGCAACATCCTGGTCAACGCCATGTGCGTGGGCCTGGCCAAGGCCGACAGCATCTTCTACTCCGCCGCCCCGGGCCCGGGCTTGGCGGTCGTCTATTTCGGCTCCAAGACCGGCCGCGACGGCATCCACGGCGCGACCATGTCCTCGGCCGAGTTCTCGGAGGACTCCGAGGAGAAGCGCCCCACAGTCCAGGTCGGCGACCCCTTCGCCGAGAAGCTGCTGATCGAGGCCACGCTGGAGCTGATGGCCACCGGCGCGGTCGCCGCCATCCAGGACATGGGCGCGGCGGGCCTGACCTCCTCGTCGGTCGAGATGGCCGGCAAGGGCGGCGTCGGCATCGAGCTGAACATGGACATGGTCCCTCAGCGCGAAGAGGGCATGAGCGCCTACGAGATGATGCTGTCGGAAAGCCAGGAGCGCATGCTGGCGGTCCTCAAGCCCGGTCGCGAGCAGGACGGCCACGCCATCTTCGAGAAATGGGGCCTGGACGCCGCCGTCATCGGCCACACCACCGACACCGGCCGCCTGGTGCTCAAGCATCACGGCGAGACGGTCTGCGACGTGCCGCTGGCGCCGCTGTTCGACGACGCGCCGCTGTACGATCGCCCGTGGGTCCAGCCCAAGCTCGACCCGCGCCTCGACCCGGGCCAAGTCCCCGGTCCGACCGACTGGACGCAGGCGGTGCTGAAGGTCGTCGGCTGCCCCGACATGGCCTCCAAGCGCTGGCTGTGGGAGCAGTACGACCGCCACGTCATGGCCGACACGCTGGAAGACAGCGCCACCGGCTGCGACGCGGGCATCGTCCGCATCCACGAGACCGGCAAGGCGATCGCCGTCACCAGCGACTGCACCCCGCGCTATGTCCAGGCCGACCCCTATGAAGGCGGCAAGCAGGCCGTCGCCGAAGCCTGGCGCAACCTGACGGCCGCCGGCGCCCTGCCGATCGCCATCACCGACAACCTGAACTTCGGCAGCCCCGAAAAGCCCGAGACCATGGGCCAGATCGTCCGCGCCACCGATGGCATGGCCGAGGCCTGCCGCGCGCTGGACTTCCCGGTCGTGTCGGGCAACGTGTCGCTTTACAACGAGACCAACGGCGTCGCCATTCCGCCCACCCCGACGGTCGGCGCCGTGGGCCTGCTTGAGGACTACGACCTGCGCACGGGCTTCGGCAACGTGGCCGAGGGCGACACGCTGGTATTGATCGGCGAGACCCACGGCCAGCTGGGCGCCTCGATCTATCTGCGCGAGATCCTGGGCCGCGAGGACGGCGCCCCCCCGCCGGTCGACCTGGCCGCCGAGAAGAAGAACGGCGACTTCGTGCGCGGCCTGATCGCCTCGGGCCTGGTGGCCGGCGTCCACGACCTGTCGGACGGCGGCCTGCTGGTCGCAGCAGCCGACGTGGCCCTGGCCAGCAAGGTCGGCGTGACCCTGAACGCCACCAGCGAAGCGCACGCCCACCCGTACCTGTTCGGCGAGGACCAGGCCCGCTACCTGATCGCCACGCCCGACCCCGACGCGGTGCTGGACGCGGCCAAGGAAGCCGGCGTCCACGCCATCGTCGCAGGCATTGCAGGCGGGAACGACTTCGCCTCCAAGGACCTTTTCAGCATTCCGCTGGACACGCTGCGGACGGCGCATGAGGCCTGGCTGCCTGGCTACATGAACGCCCCCAAGGCCTGATCGAAGGACCACAGTATGCGTAGCCTGACCCTGACCGCCCTCGCCGCCCTGCTGCTCGCGGGCTGCGCGCCGACCGCCGAGCCGGCCGCGCCGACGGCGGCCAGCCTGGCCTCCGCCTGCGGGGCGAAGGGCGGCAAGATCCAGCCGGTCGGCAAGGCGCAGATCCCGACCTGCGTCACGCCCTACGCCGACGCCGGCAAGGCCTGCACCGACAAGAGCCAGTGCCAGGGCGCGTGCATCCTGGAAGGCAATCTGGAGCCGCAAGGGCCCGTCACCGGCCAGTGCCAGAAGACCGACCGCCAGTTCGGCTGCTACGCCAAGGTCGTCGGCGGCAAGGCGACGGCGGCCATCTGCGTCGACTAGGACCGCGCTCAGCTTTCGAGGAGGCTCTCCACCGAGGCCTGCAGGCGGACCGTCAGTCCCTCCGGCGCGTAGTCCTTCTCGACCCCGCCAGCGCCGGTCAGGCCAAGATTGACCAGCCGGGAGCCGAAGCCCTTGCGCTTGGGCAGGCTGGCCGGCGGCCCGCCCCGCTCCCGCCACTCCATCAGCACGGCGTCGCCTTCGCGCGTCCAACTGACGAACACACGCCCGCCGCCGACGGACAGAGCGCCATACTTGATCGCGTTGGTGGCCAGCTCATGGATCAGAAGCGAGACATTCTGGGCGATCGGCGCCTTGACGATCAGCGGCGGTCCGTCGACCTCGACGCGGGACCGGTCGGCGACACGCGCGACCGCGGTCTCGACCAGACCCCGCAGGTCGGCTCCGTTCCAGTCGTCCCGCAGCAGCACGTCGTGCGCGCTGGCCAGGGCGTGCAGCCGATCATCGAAAGTCTGCACGCGCTCCTTGTCGGACACGTCGCGCAGGGTCTGCTGGGCGATGGCCTGCACCAGGGCCAGGGTGTTCTTCAGTCGGTGGGTGGTCTCGCCCATCAGCAGGGCGCGCTCGCGTTCGGCCATGACGCGACTCGTCGTCTCGATGGCGATGTCGAGAATACCCTCCACCCGGTCCCCGTCGCGCAGGGGGCTGTAGGAGAAGGTCCAGTAGGTGTCCTCGGGCGCGCCGTTCCTGGTCATCACCAGGTGCATGTTCTCCATGTAGACGCGCTCGCCCGCCATGGCCTTGGCGACCAAAGGCGCGATGTCGTCCCAGACATCCGACCAGACCTCGTGGATCGGCCGCCCCAAGGCCTCCGGGTGCCTCGCGCCCAGGAACGGAATATACGCGCCGTTGTAGATCAGGGTTTGCTCGGGACCCCAGGTTGCGCAGGTCGCGAACTCGGTCCCCATCATGATATCGTAGGTTGTCCTCAAGGCGGCGGGCCAGGAATCCTTGGGACCAAGCGGCGTATTTGCCCAATCGAACTCGTCTATGCTCTTGGGCACCTAGGATCTTCTCACGCGGTCTTGGCGCCTGAATTTACCACGACCACAGGCCGGCCCCAACAGTGGAGCGCGCGGCGGTCGGACCGCAGCCGCTCCTTAAAGAATGACGCCTCCGAGGGCGGTGTCCAGCTAGGCCGCGTGGCTCCTGCCCGCCCAGCGCGCCACCGCCTCCAGCAGCTTGGAAGGGCTGATCGGCTTGCCCAGGTGATCGTCCATGCCGGCGGCCAGGCAGTTGGCGACCTGCTCGGGCAGGACATTGGCGGTCATGGCGATGATCGGCGTCGCCGCGCCCCGCGCGCCTTCCAGGGCGCGGATCTCGCGGGTGGCCGTCAGGCCGTCCTTGACCGGCATCTGCACGTCCATCAGCACCAGGTCGAACTCGCCCTGGCGCATGGCCTCGACGCCGGCGACGCCGTCATTGGCGGTCTCCACGACCACGCCGAACGGCTCCAGCATCGCCTTGACCAGCTCGCGGTTCACGGCGTTGTCCTCGACCAGCAACAGCCGCACGCCGGCCTCGGCGTTCAGAGGCTCGACGCTCTCGGCGGGCGCCGCGGGCGCGTCGGCCAAGGGACCGCGCACCTCGAACCAGAAGGTGGAGCCCTCGCCCTCGACGCTGTCGACGCCGATCCGCCCGCCCATGTGCTCGATGATCCGGCGCGAGATCGCCAGGCCCAGTCCGGTGCCGCCGAACCGTCGCGAGACGGCCGCGTCGGCTTGCGAGAAGCGGTCGAAGATCGCCTCGCGGTTCTCGGCCGCCACGCCGATGCCGGTGTCGATGACCTCGGCCCGCAGCAGGGCCTGGTCGCCCTCGACCGTCTGGCAAAGCCGGACGGTGATGCCGCCGCGCGCCGTGAACTTCACGGCGTTGGACAGGAAGTTCAGCAGCACCTGGGACAGGCGCGACCCGTCCAGGTTCATCGGCGCGATCGTGTCGCACGCCTCGACAACGACCGTCAGCCCCTTGGCGTCCGCCCGCTCCTCGACCAGGGCCGCGCACGACGAGGCCATGGCGGCCGGATCGAACGGCGCCGGATCCAGCTCCAGGCCCGCGGCCTCCAGTCGCGAGAAGTCCAGCACGTCGTTGACGACGCTGAGCAGGGTGTTGCTGGCGTCGAGGATATGGCCGGCCTGCCGCGCCGCCGTCTCGTCCAGCCGCCGTGACCGCCGCAGCACCTCGGCGAAGCCGATGATCGCGGTCAGCGGCGTGCGCAGCTCGTGGGTCATGTTGGCCAGGAAGTCGGACTTGGCGGCCGAGGCCGCCTCGGCCAGCTCCAGCGCCTTGGCGATGTCGAGCTCCAGGCGCTTGCGTTCGGTGATGTCGCGCGAGGTGACCAGCAGGATGCCCGACCCGTCGCCCAGCAACGAGTAGGTGCTCTCAAGCCAGATCACCGAACCGTCCTTGCGAACGCATTCATAGTCGGCGCTGACTGGAGCGCCGCCGGGCGTGAGCCCGCGGATGATCTTCTGCACCCGGCCGAAGTCGGCCTTGGAGACCATGGCCTGGGGCGGCAGCCTAAGGAACTCCTCGGCCCCGTAGCCGGAAATCCGCTCGATGCTCGGGGAACTGTAGATCCGCTCGCCCTTGGGGCTCCACAAGGCCACGTGGTCGGTCAGGTTGTCGCCCAGCAGGCGGTAGAGCCGATCGGCCTCGCGGTACTTGGCCAGCGCTTCCTGCGCCTCCTCGACGGCCTTTTGCTTGCTTTCGAGGCTGACGGACAGGGCGTCGCGCAATTCCTCGAGGCGCAGCCGCTGGCTGTGCAGCCAGTAGGCCAGGGGCGTGGCGACGACCGACGCGATGATCACGGTTGTCATCGGCGTGAAATCGGCGGGAACGCCTCGGATCAGGACGTTCAGGACGTAGTCGGCGGCCAGGGCCGCCCCCACGATCAGCGCGACCGTGGGCGCGGTTCGCGCAAGGCGGCCTGTTACGCTCACGGTGTCGATCTTGCGACTCCTTCCGGTCTCCGCCTCACCATGCCTCGGTTCGGTTTAAGGAGAAATGAGGGTTGTCGCGGAGAGATCCCAGCCTTTTGCGTCGATCAGCGCCCCGAGGCCTTGGCCACGTCGTCCAGCGCGCCCTCCAAGGCGAGGCTGGCCTGGACCACGGTCGCCACCGACCGTTTGAAGAAATCCTGCGGCACGGTCGCGAAGTCGTCGGTCGGCTTGTGGTACTCGGGATGGTCCTCCACGCCGAAATAGACCCACGGCACGCCCTTCTCGCCGAAGGCGTAGTGATCGGACTGGTTGGTCCAGTTGTTCTCCTTGCCGTCGGCGTCGGTGTCGTGGCCGAGCTTGAGGGTGACCGGCGCGGTCGTCGCCACCTTGACCAGGATCGGCTTCAGATAGGGAAACGGCGCGGTCCCGGAGACGTAGACCTCGTTCTTCGGGTTCTTGCTGAGCATGTCGAAATTGACGTCCAGCGCGATGGTCTCCAGCGGAACGGGAGGCGTGGCGGCGAAGGCGCGCGCGCCGCGCAGGCCGCTTTCCTCGGCGTCGACCACCGCGAAGATCACGTCATGCTTCGGCGGCTTGGCCTTGAACGCCTCGGCCACGGCGAGCAGGCCCGCCACGCCCGAAGCGTTATCGTCGGCGCCGTTGTAGATCTCGCCGCCCCTGACGCCCAGATGGTCGTAGTGGGCCGAGACCACCATCGCCTTGCCGCCGACGGTCCCCTTGATCCGCGCCACTAGGTTCACGCCCTGGGCGGTCGAACCATCACGCTTGGTGAAGCTGAACGGCTGCTCGAAGCGCTCGCCGACCGGGGTAAGGCCGATCTGGGCGAAGCGTGAGAGGATATAGGCGCGGGCCTTCTCCGAACCGGGCGTGCCGGGCGCGCGGCCCTGCATGTCGTCGGCGGACAGGGTGCGGATGTCGTCCAGCGCCTTGTCCCCGGGGCCGGCGAAGGCGGGCTGGGCGGCGATGGCGCCGGCCATCAGGGCGAGCAGCAGGGCGCGGGCGTGAGAAAGCTTGATCATGTCGCTTACATGCCGTGCGCCGCGCGACGAATTCAACTAAATCTCCGAGGGTGTCTGGACGCAGAGCGGTCGCCGCCCGCCGCGTCCTGCCCGCGTCATGCTTTTCAGATCGGAGTCGCCGCCGTGCCCATGTCCCACGCCGAGCTTGAAGCCCGCCTGACGGCGGCCTTCCCGGACTCCGAGATCGTGCTGACCGACCTCGCGGGCGACAACGATCACTGGAAGGCGCGAATCGTCTCGCCGGCCTTCAAGGGCCTGCCGCGCGTGCGCCAGCACCAGCTGGTCAACAAGGCGCTGGCCGACGTGCTGGGCGGGACCCTGCACGCCCTGGCGCTCGAAACCGCCGCCCCGGCCGACTAGGACTCCGGCCGGTGCGCTATCGTCCCCTGGGAAACTCGGGCCCCGCCCTCTCGGCCCTGACCCTGCGCCTGGGTGACGCCACGCGTCCCAGCGCCGACGACACGCGCGCGCTGCTGCTGGCCGCCGCAGCCTGCGGGATAACCAGCGTCCAGATCGACGGCGCCTCTGACGACCTGCTGCGCGGCGCCCGAGAGGCGTTCGCGCGGATCGAGCGGCGCCAGCTGTTCGTGACCCTCCGCGCGCGCGGCGCACCTGAAGCCATGCTCGCGTCCACGCTGGACGCGCTGGGCCTGGAGGCGGCGGATCTGCTCCTGATCAACGATCCGCAGGGACCGGCGCCGCCAGCGGCGCTCGAGAACGCGCTGCGGGCGCGGCGAGCCGCTGGACAGGGCTGCGGTCTCGGCGTCGCCGCGCGGGGCGAAATCGACCCTCGCCTGCTGGACCACGATCTGGTGGTCGCCATCGTCTCGCCGTTCGACCTGACCTCAGGTCTGGCCGAACGCCAGCGCCTGCGCGAGGCCGATCGCCGGGGCCTCCTGGTGTTTGGCGAGGACTTCTGGCCGCAGACCCTGCGCGACGGCGCCAGAACCCTGCCGCGTCCCTCGCTCTGGCGGCGACGGACCGATCCCCTGGCCGGCATCGGCGGCTATGACTTCCTCAGCGACACGCCCGGCTGGACCAGCGAAGAAATCTGCCTGGCCTACGCCCTGACCGAGCCGACCCTGACCTCGGTCTGTGTCTCCGCCGAGCATCCCGACGACCTGCGCCGTCTGGTCGCCGTCGTCGACCGCGCCCTGCCCGACAGCGTCCGCGCCCAGATCGAACTCGCCCGCTTCTCGGCCCAGGAACGCGACAAGGCGGCCGGCCGGGCTTGATCGCCGCACTTGACCCCAATCGCCCGGGCGCCTAGCTGAGGGCCTTCGCCAAGGATCCTTCTCCATGACCGACGCCGCCGCCTCCCCCGCCCTAGACTTCATCGCCAAGACCGTGGCCGAGCATCCGGTCGTGGTGTTCATGAAGGGCGTGCCCGACCAGCCCCGCTGTGGCTTCTCGTCGGTCGTCGTGCAGATCCTCGATCACCTGGGCGTCGAGTTCGTCGGCGTCGACGTCCTGCAGGACGATGACCTGCGGCAGGGCATCAAGACCTTCACCGACTGGCCGACTATCCCGCAGCTCTACGTGAAGGGCGAATTTGTCGGCGGCAGCGACATTGTCCGCGAGATGTTCCAGTCGGGCGAACTGAAGACCTTCCTGAGCGAACAGGGCGTCCTGGCCGCGTGAAGCTCTTCGAGCCTCCGCGCGACTCCTTTTCCGCGCCCTTCCAGCCCAGGGCGTCGGACATCGACGCCAACGGCCACGTCAACAACGTGGTCTATCTGGGCTGGGCGCAGGACCTGGCGATCGCCCACTGGGAGGCCTGGGCCACCGAAGAGCAGCGCGCCCCCTGGAGTTGGGTCGCGCGCCGCCACGAGATCGACTACCGCCGCGAACTGCTGCTGGGCGAGACCGCCGTCGGCTACACCTGGGTCGGCGAACTGAAGGGACCGCGCTTCGAGCGCTATGTCCGCATCGACGGTCCCGACGGCGAGATGTGCGCCCAGAGCCGCACCGACTGGGTATTGATCGACATCGCCGCCAAGAAGCCCGCGCGTGTCCTGCCGTGGATGATCGAGCGCTTCACGCCGAAGGGCTAGCAGGCGGCTTTTCCGGCTTGTAGATTCGGAGCATGCGAAAGCCGCCGCACTGCGAACACATGCCGAGCGTGTAGCTCGTTCCAAAGCCGCCGTAACGGATGCCGCCGACCGAGGCCAGCGAGCGTTGACGGCCGCAGCTCGTGCATTGGATCTTCCACGCGTGGGACTCCCGCACCACATCTTCCGCGAAGTTGCCGAAAGCCTTCCGGATTTTTCCGAACATCAGAGCCCCCTCGCCGCTACCGATCGGACCTTATTGGATTGGCGATCACGATCTGCTCGCCCCGCTTCAAGCCGAGTTCCTCGTAGCTGAACGTGATGTCCGCCCAGCTCCTGGGGCCCTTGCAGGTCTCCAGCCGACGACGGGCGAAGGCGACCACCGCCCGTCCCTCCTTACGGTCCACACGAAACACCATGTTGGCGCGGTCGGCGCAGCCTCGGCTTTCGATCCGGATCGTGACCGCGCGTCGCTCCAGCGAGACGGCCAGCAACGGCTCGAGTTCCGGCCAGGTCTCGCCGGCGATCAGTCGGGGCCTGGTCGCGCAGCCGGCCAGCGCGAAAGCCGCGCCGGCGAGCATGAAACCCCTGCGTGAGCCTCCGCTCGCCATCCACTCCACACGCTCGAACCGTCGGGAGCCTCAGCATCCCCCAAGGGGGGACGACTGGCTACCCCCAGGGACCAGGTTCGCGGCCGGAACTGGGCGGGACCGCGGAGACGGTCGCCATCGTCGCGACGGGACGCCGGGCCTGGCGCGAGACGCCCAGCTTCATCAGGGCCTCGACGCGGTTATGGGTCGCCGGGTGGGTCGAGAACAAGTTGTCAGCGCCCTTACCCGCCAGCGGGTTGATGATGAACATGTGGGCCGTGGCCGGATTGCGCTCGGCCTGGACGTTCTCGTAGCCGCCGCGGGCGTAGGCCTCGATCTTCTCCAGCGCGCGGGCCAGGGAGTCCGGATCGCCGGCGATCTGGGCGCCGACGCGGTCGGCCTCATACTCGCGGGCGCGGCTGATGGCCATCTGCACCAGCATGGCGGCGATCGGCGCCAGGATGGCGATGGCGATGGCGCCGATCATGCCGCCGATCCCGCCGCCATTGCCTTCCTCGTCGCGTGAGCCGCCGAAGAAGAAGGCGAAATTGGCCAGGGCCGAGATCGCGCCGGCGATCGTCGCCGTCACGGTCATGGTCAGGGTGTCGCGGTTCTTCACGTGGGCCAACTCGTGGGCCATCACGCCCCGGATCTCGTCGCGGGTCAGCAGCGACAGCAGGCCCGTGCTGGCGGCCACGGCCGCATGGGCGGGGTCGCGGCCGGTGGCGAAGGCGTTCGGCTGAGGGCTGTCGATGACCGTGATGCGGGGGCGCGGCAGGCCGGCCTTGGCCGCCATCTCCACCACGTCGGCGGCGTAGTTGCGGATCAGCGGCTCCGGGTGGGTCTCGTCGACCTCGACCGCGCCATAGGTGCGCAGCACGATCTTGTCGGCGTTCCAGTACGAGAAGGCGTTCATCGCCACGGCCAGGGCCAGGGCGATCGCCATGCCGGTCGGACCGCCGATCAGGTAGCCGGCGCCGGCGAACAGGGCCGTCAGGCCCGCGAGCAGCATGTAGGTCTTGAAGTGGTTCATCGGTCTAGCCGTCAGTCGAAGATGTCGAACAGGTCGAAACGCTTTTTCTTCTTGTAGCCATAGGCTCCGCCGCGATGGTGATCGTCATCGTCTCGACGGTAGCCGCTGGCGCGGTGGTCGTGGTGATGGTCGGGGCGGCTATAGGGGCGCGGCTGGCCGTAGATGGCCTGGGTCTCTTCGCGCTCCAGCGTCATCAGCTTCTCGAGCTCGCCCCGGTCCAGCCACACGCCGCGGCAGCGCGGGCACATGTCGAACTCGACGCCGGCGCGTTGCACGGTCTGCATGGAGCCGTCGCAATTGGGGCACATCAGAAGCGGCATTCAAGGAACCTCCGGTCCAAAAAGGATGGATCGGGTGTTCCCGGCCTGAGGCGGCGCCTTTTGGGGAGGGGGGCATAGGCGGCCGGACCCAAGACATCGAGAACACCCGATGCGGTCCGACATCACGAGCGCTTGCATCGCTCGCCAGAGGGGCCCGGTCCCGCTGATCCAGACCTATGCAGCCGCCCATCGCGGTTCAAGGGCCGGAAAACAAAAAAAGCCCCGGATCGCTCCGGGGCCTTTTCCGTGTCGTTTCGGATCCGACGCTTACGAAGCGTAGAATTCGACGACGAGGTTCGGTTCCATCTTCACCGGATACGGAACTTCCGACAGTTCCGGAGCGCGGACGAAGGTGGCGGTCATCGACTTGGCTTCGACCGAGACGTACTCGCAGAAGTCACGTTCGTTCGAGGCCAGCGACTCCAGCACCAGGGCCATGTTGCGCGACTTTTCACGGACGGTGATCACGTCGCCGGCCTTGCAGCGGTACGACGGGATGTTGACGCGCTTGCCGTTGACCAGGACGTGGCCGTGGTTGACGAACTGGCGAGCCGCGAACGGGGTCGGCACGAACTTGGCGCGGTAGACGATGGCGTCCAGGCGCGATTCCAGCAGGCCGATCAGGTTCTCCGAGGTGTTACCCTTGCGACGGGCGGCTTCCTCGTAGGTGCGGGCGAACTGCTTTTCGGTCAGGTTACCGTAGTAGCCCTTCAGCTTTTGCTTGGCGCGCAGCTGCAGACCGAAGTCCGACACCTTGCTCTTGCGGCGCTGGCCGTGCTGGCCGGGACCGTACGAGCGCTGGTTGACCGGGGACTTCGGACGGCCCCACAGGTTTTCACCCATGCGGCGGTCGATTTTGTACTTGGCGCTATGGCGCTTCGACATAGTCGTTCTTTCTAACGATCCGGGCCGGCTCCCCTCGAGAGAGGTGCGATCGCAACGGCGGCTTCGGGTCAATCCGTCATAAGGTCATCGCGCCGCGCGGCGAGCCGGCGGCGTGAAGGCGCGGTTTATGATGGATGGCGGGCGGGGAGTCAATCTTCCCCGCCCTGCCCGCGCTTACGGCCGAACCAGCGGATTGCGCACGCGGATCCTGTCGCCACGAGCCACGCCGAACGTCTCCAGCGGATAGCGCAGCTCGACACCCTCGGCGACCAGCGCGCGGCACATGTCCGGGCGCTTGCGAGTGAAGGTGAAGGCGGCCAGGCCGTCGCGGCGCTGGCTCTCGACGGCGAAGTCGTCCGAGCGCGTGCAGCCGTTGGACGAGACGCGAATGACGAGATCGTCCCGCTCCACCCGAACCGCCTGCAGCGGCTCAAGGCTCTCGGACAAGCCCTTGGTCACGGAGATGTCGTGATGGCCCTCGTCGGCGTCGATGATGACGCAGGCCGAGGTGCTCAGGCCCAGGGCGATCACGGCGGCGAGCGGTGCGAGTTTCATGGATTTCCCCTCCAGTCAGCTTGACCGTGAGAAGAGCGCCCACCGCCTGAACCCAGGATGAATTACGAAAGAGTCACAACCGGGCGGCGTGGACCGGCGAGGACCGCGGCCTTAAACCTGCGACATGACCCTGGAACAGCTCCGCATCTTCGTCGCCGTGGCAGAGCGGCAGCATGTGACCCAGGCCGCGCGTGAGCTGAACCTGACCCAGTCGGCGGTCTCGAGCGCGGTGGCGGCGCTCGAGAACCGACACGGGGTTGCGCTGTTCGACCGCGTCGGCCGCAACATCGTCCTGAACCCGGCCGGACAAGTCTTCCTTGCGGAAGCCAAGGCGGTGCTGTCGCGCGCCGAGGCGGCGGAAGCCGCGCTGACGAACCTGGGCGACCTGTCGCGTGGGCGGCTGTCGATACAGGCCAGCCAGACGATCGCCAGCTATTGGCTGCCGGCGCGCCTGGCCGCCTTCCGTCGCGCCTGGCCGGGGATCGTCCTGGACGTCACCATCGGCAATACGCGTCAGGTCGCCGAAGCCGTGGCCGAGGGCCTGGCCGAACTCGGCTTCGTCGAGGGCCCCGTCGAAAATCCGGCGCTGGACGTCAGCGTCGTCGACCAGGATCAGCCGGTTATCCTGGTTGCGCCCGATCACCCTTGGGCGAGGTCCCCTCCCCGCGCGGCCGACCTCCTGGATACGGCATGGGTGCTGCGCGAGCCGGGCTCGGGCACGCGAGCGGCGTTCGACCTCTTGCTGGAGCGGGCCGATATCGATCCCGCCGCCGTCTCGATCGCCATAACTCTCCCCGACAATGAACCGGTTCGAGGCGCGATCGAGTCCGGCATGGGCGCGGGCGTGCTGTCGCGCAGTGTCGCGGCGGCGAGCCTCGCGGCCGGCACGCTGGTCGAGGTCCCGTTCGACTTGCCGCCTCGCGCCTATTGGCTCGTACGCCACAAAGACCGCTGGCGTGGGAAGGCAGGAGAGGCCTTCCTAGCGGAGCTGAGGATTGTTCGATAATACAGAACGGAATTATCTAAATAACACGTTGGAACGAATGATCATTGTGGGTGCATGACGGCGGTCGAAAGGATCGTTCCATGACTGCCCCTCGTATCCCCTTCGCCACCCAGCGCGACGTCGTGCGGCAGTTCACGCCGAACTGGTTCGCGGTCACCATGGGCACGGGCGTGCTCGCCCTCGCCTTGGCGCAGACACCGCTGCGGACGCTTGGCCAGATACTCTGGCTGGTGAATATCGCGCTGTTCTGCCTGTTCAGCGGCCTCTACGCCGCGCGCTGGACGCTGTTTCCACACGAAGCGCGGAAGATTTTCGAGCATCCGGTCATGTCGATGTTCTTCGGCTGCGCGCCGATGGGCCTGGCGACGATCGTCAACGGCTTCCTGACGTTTGGGCCCGAGCTGATCGGCCCGTCGGCCATCGCGATCGCCGAGACCCTGTGGCGGATCGACGTCCTGCTGGCGATCGCCTGCGGCCTGGCCGTGCCGCTGATGATGTTCACCCGTCAGGAGCACGGCATCGAGCGGATGACGGCCGTGTGGCTGCTGCCGATCGTGCCGGCGGAAGTGGCGGCGGCCAGCGGCGGCCTGCTGATCCCCCATCTTGCGGACCCGACGGCCAGGCTGGACGTGCTGGTCACAAGCTACGTGCTCTGGGCGCTCTCCGTCCCGCTGGCGCTGAGCATCCTGACCGTGCTGGTGTTGCGGATGGCGCTGCACAAGCTGCCCGAGGCGGGCATGGCGGCGACCAGCTGGCTGGCGCTGGGTCCCATCGGCACCGGCGCCCTCGCTCTGCTGCTGCTCGGCGACGCTGCACCAAACGTGCTGGGCCAGGCAGACCTGACCGCCTTGGCCGGCGTCTTCCGCGGGACCAGTCTGCTGGGCGGCCTGCTGCTGTGGGGTTATGGTCTGTGGTGGCTGATGATGGCGGCGCTGATCACGATGCGCCAGCTGCGCATCGGCCTGCCCTTCAACCTAGGCTGGTGGGGCTACACCTTCCCGTTGGGGGTCTTCACCCTGGCCACACTGAAGCTGGCCCGCCTCCTGCCCATCCCTGCGCTCGGCGCCCTGGGTCAATCGCTGATCGCCGTGCTGGCCGCCGTCTGGGTGATCGTCGCGGTCCGCACCGTCCGCGGCGCCTGGAGCGGCGTCCTGTTCCACGCCCCCTGCCTGGTCGCGGAACAGGCTCCGGTCCCCGCCCGCGCCTAGAGGCACGCGGCGTGGAACGCCAGGTGATCCCCGATGAAGCTCGTGATGAAGAAGTAGCTGTGGTCGTAGCCTTCCCGCCGCCGGACCGTGACCTTCCGGCCGGCCTTGGCGGCGGCGGCTTCGATCAGTTCGGGCTTCAGTTGGCTTTCCAGGAAGTTGTCCGAAAGCCCCTGGTCGATCAGGATGTCGTCGAAGCTTCCGCCCTTGCCGTCCTCGATCAGGGCGCAGGCGTCGTAGGGCCGCCAGGCCGCGCGATCCGGGCCCAGATACGCCGTCAGCGCCTTGTCGCCCCAAGGGCAGTTCAGCGGCGAGACGATCGGCGCGAAGGCGCTGACCGACTTGAAGAGCTCGGGATGCTTCAGGGCGATGGTCAGGGCCCCGTGGCCGCCCATCGAGTGGCCGAAAATCCCTTTGCGCGCGCCGTCCAGCGGGAACGCGCCCTCCACCGCCTCCAGGAGGTCACCGGTGACGTACGAGTGCATCTTGAAGTGCGGCGCCCACGGGGCCTCCGTGGCGTCGACATAGAAGCCCGCCCCCTGCCCCAGGTCGTAGGCCGGGTCGTCGGCGACGCCTTCGCCGCGCGGAGAGGTGTCTGGCGCGACGATCGCAATCCCGTGCTTGGCGGCGTGCTCGTATGCGCCCGACTTCACCGTGAAATTGTCCTCGGTACAGGTCAGGCCCGACAGCCAGACGAGGTAGGGGAAAGGCCCCTCCCCGTCCGGCGTCCACACCGTGAACTTCATCGGCGTGCCGGTGCTGGTGCTGTCGTGCTTGCAGTAGCGCAGCGTTCCGCCGTGCACGCGGTGGGTGGAGAGGGTTTCGACGGTCATCGCTAGAACGTCACCACGGTCCGGATGCTTTCGCCCGCGTGCATCAGGTCGAAGGCCTTGTTGATCTCTTCCAGCGGCAGGACGTGGGTGATCATCGGGTCGATCTGGATCTTGCCGTCCATGTACCAGTCGACGATCTTGGGCGTGTCGGTGCGGCCGCGCGCGCCGCCGAAAGCCGTGCCCTTCCAGACCCGGCCGGTGACCAACTGGAACGGACGGGTGGAGATCTCCTTGCCCGCCTCGGCCACGCCGATGATGATGCTTTCGCCCCAGCCGCGGTGGCAAGCCTCCAGCGCCGTGCGCATGACGCCGGTGTTGCCGGTGGCGTCGAAGGTGTAGTCGGCGCCGCCGTCGGTCAGAGCCACCAGGTGTTGGACGAGATCGCCCTGCACGTCCTTCGGATTGACGAAGTGGGTCATGCCGAACTTGCGGCCCCATTCTTCGCGGTCGGGATTGATGTCGACGCCGACGATCA
>NZ_QFQZ01000047.1 GCF_003243465.1 Caulobacter segnis | reverse complement strand
AAGGCGCCGGTATAGGTCGCCGGGTTCGAGCGCGGGGTGCGGCCGATCGGCGACTGGTCGATGTCGATGACCTTGTCGAAGTGCTCCAGCCCCTCGATCCGCTCGTGCGGGGCGGGGGCGTCGCTGGCGTTGTTCAGCCGGCGCGCGGCGGCCTTGTAGAGCGTCTCGATCGTAAAGGTCGACTTGCCGCCGCCCGACACGCCGGTGATGCAGGTGAAGGTCCCGACGGGGATCTCGGCCGTGACGCCCTTCAGGTTGTTGCCCGTGGCGCCGACGACCCTCAGCGCCTTCTTCTTGCTGATCGGCCGGCGCTGCTCGGGCACCTCGATCTCGCGGACGCCGGTCAGGTACTGGCCGGTGACGCTCTTGGGATTGGCCATGATCTGCTCGGGCGTGCCCTCGGCGACGATCTCGCCGCCGTGGACGCCGGCGGCCGGGCCCATGTCGATCACGTAGTCGGCGGTGAGGATCGCCTCTTCGTCGTGCTCGACCACCAGCACGGAATTGCCCAGGTCCCGCAGGCCCTGCAGCGAGGTCAGGAGGCGCGTATTGTCGCGCTGATGCAGGCCGATCGACGGCTCGTCCAGCACGTAGAGCACGCCGGTCAGGCCCGAGCCGATCTGGCTGGCCAGGCGGATGCGCTGGCTCTCGCCGCCCGACAGCGTGCCCGAGCCGCGCGACATGTTGAGATAGTCGAGGCCGACGTCGACGAGGAACCGCAGGCGGTCGTTGATCTCCTTCAGGATCCGCCGGGCGATCTCCATCTGCTTGTCGGTCAGCCGGCCTTCCAGCGCGGTGAACCAGTCGCGGGCCGGGCGGATCGCGAGGTTCGAGACCTCGGCGATGTCCTTGCCGTCGACCTTCACGGCTAGGGCTTCCGGCTTCAGGCGCTTGCCGTGGCAGGTTTCGCACGGCGTGTCGGACTGGTAGCGGCCCAGCTCTTCACGGACCCACGAGCTGTCCGTCTCGCGCCAGCGGCGCTCCAGGTTCGGCAGGACGCCCTCGAAGGGCTTTTCGACCTCGTACTTCCGGGCGTTGTCGTCGTAGGTGAACTTGATCTTGGTCCCGCGCGAGCCGTTCAGCACCACGTCCTTGGCGTCGGGCGACAGCTTGTGCCACGGCTCGTCCATCGAGAAGCCGTAGTGGCGCGCCAGGGCCTGCAGGGTCTGGGTGTAGAGCGGCGACGGACCCTTGGCCCAAGGGGCCACCGCGCCCTTGTGCAGGCTCTTGTCCTTGTCGGGCACGACGAGGTCGGCGTCGAAGGCCAGCTTCGCGCCCAGGCCGTCGCAGACCGGGCAGGCGCCCGCCGGGTTGTTGAATGAAAAGAGGCGCGGCTCGATCTCGGCGATCGTGAAGCCGCTGACCGGACAGGCGAAGCGTTCCGAGAACAGGATGCGCTTGGGCTCCTTTTCGCCTTCCTCGATCGTGGCGAACTCGGCGACCGCGAGACCATCAGCCAGGCGCAGCGCCTGCTCGATGGAGTCGGCGAGGCGCTGCTCCATGTCGGGCTTGGTCACCACGCGGTCCACGACCACGTCGATGTCGTGCTTGAACTTCTTGTCGAGGGCCGGGGCGTCTTCGATCGGATAGAACTCGCCGTCGATCTTCAGCCGCTGGAAGCCGGCCTTCTGCCACTCGGCGATCTCCTTCTTGTACTCGCCCTTACGGTCGCGAACGACCGGAGCCAGCAGGTAGAGACGCGTGCCCTCGGGCAGGGCGGTGATCTTGTCGACCATCTGGCTGATGGTCTGGCTCTCGATCGGCAGGCCGGTGGCGGGCGAGTAGGGGACCCCGACCCGCGCCCACAAGAGGCGCATGTAGTCGTGGATCTCGGTCACCGTGCCGACGGTCGAGCGCGGGTTGCGGCTGGTGGTCTTCTGCTCGATCGAGATGGCGGGCGACAGGCCCTCGATCAGGTCGACGTCCGGCTTGCTCATCAGCTCCAGGAACTGACGGGCGTAGGCCGACAGGCTCTCCACATAGCGGCGCTGGCCCTCGGCGTAGATCGTGTCGAAGGCGAGCGACGATTTGCCCGAGCCCGACAGGCCGGTCAGCACGACCAGCTCGCCGCGGGGGATGTCGACGCTGACGTCCTTCAGATTGTGCTCACGGGCGCCGCGAACGCGGATGAAGTTCAGTTGCTCGGCCATGTTTTCCGGAACGTTGGGCCGCCCGATTGGTGGCGGCGCAGCGGCTATATGTAGGGCTCGATCCGGGAATTAACACAAGAACAAGATGCGAACAAATGTCGCGCGCGCGAGGCCAAGCTTCTGCTGACAGCGGATGTCAGCAGGACGGACGCCAGACGCGCGATTCCGGGCCTCGCACGCTCGGCTGTTCGTATTTGCTCAACCGTCTTTGAAAGCGGGTTGTTCAGCGGACGGGGGCTATCGCTCCATCTTGGGTCGAGTTGGGGCCCGCCGGAGAGGGACCGGAGCCATGGCCAAGCCAGAGGCCGAAAGCGCCAAGCAGGAAGCCAAGCGCGACGCGTTCAACAACCTGCGTCCGCCGAAGCCGCGCTCGGTGGTGATCGACGGGCTGGTGTTCGTCAGCGGCGTCGGGGCGCTGCTCTGGGTCCTGGGCAACATGGCGCCGAACTAGGCGCGCGCGATCCCCTGACGGACCGGGAGGGCGCCGGCCCGCCACGCCGAGGCCGCGAAAACGGCGTTATCCGAATGTGACGTCTCTCCCAGCTTGACCGGGGGAGGGCGCGATGGCGTGGGGGAAGCAGGCCAGGCGCTGGCTCGCCGTGTCGGGCGGCCTGATGATCAACGGCCTGCTGCTTGGCGCCCTGATCATGCTGGAGCCTCCGCCGCTGATGGTGGACGAGACCCCGGTGCTGATGCTCGACCTTGAGCGAGCGTCTAGGTCTCGCGCCGCGACCTCTGCGTCCCGGTCCCGGCCTGCCCGCCGCTTGGCGTCCTCGCGGCCTGACGCCGCGCCTATTCCGTCGGCGGCGGCCAAAGGGGAGGGCGGCTCGGCTCAGTCGACGGCGGAAACGCCGCCTGGGATCGAGGAAAGGTGGCGGCTGGACTCGAAGGCCATCGACCGCTGGAAACTGACCGAAGGCGTCCCGGAATGGCGATGGGGGCGCTATTATCGGGCCTGCAAGGGCCTCTCGAACGAACACATTGCGCCCGAGGAAAAGGACCGCTGCTACGGCGGGTGGAGCGGCCGCAAGGACAGGCGTCCCTCGCCCGCCTTCATCGGCCCGATCGACGAAACGCGGTGGGAAACGCTCACCCGCGACAGCAAGTCGCGGTTCGAGCGCGAGGGGGATCGCAAGCAGCGCTGTCGCGACTACTGGCGCGGGCGAACGCCCGGATTTTCCGAACGAAATCTGAGCTCTACGGGCGCGCCGCCGCCCAGCCTCCGCGAGGGCGGCTGCTTCTAGGAGAGGGCCGTCTTGGCCCATGCCGGGGCCGTTCGCTTTTGCTCAACCGTCTTTCGAAGCCGCCTGTTCAGCGTGATTTTCGAAAAGCTTGGCGATCGGGCCTGGAGCTCGAGGATCCGGAATATCGACCATGTCGCAGGACACCGCCAAGCAAGACGCCAAGCGCGAGGCGTTCAAAGCCCTCAACGCCGGCAAGCCGCGCTCGGTGGTTATCGACGGACTGGTGTTCATCGGCGGCGTCGGCTCGTTGCTCTGGGTCCTGCGCCACATGACGCCGTAAGGCCGGCGCCGGCTAAGCTTGCCGAACGCCCGCCGAGGTCTTACCAACCTCGCTTCCCACCCGATGGAGGCTCTCATGATCAGCAAGACGGAAGACCGCTTCGTCCTTTCCGTTTCCCTGACCGTGGGGTCGCATGTCCTTCGTCACCCTGGATTCCGTTTCCGCCGCCACGCCTGACGGCCGGCTTCTCTTCGAAAATCTGGACCTGTCCATCGGGGCCGAGCGCGTCGGCCTGGTGGGCCGCAACGGCGCGGGCAAGTCGACCTTGCTGGCGCTGGTCGCCGGCGCGCGCGCGCCGATCAGCGGCGTCGTCTCGCGCACCGGCGCGGTGGCGATGCTGGAGCAGGCGCCTGACCTGGGCGCGGACACGCGGCTGGTCGACCTGCTGGGCGTCCGCGCCGCCTGGGACCGGCTGGCGCGCATCGAGCGCGGCGATGGCGATGCGGTCGATCTCGCCGAGGCTGACTGGGAGCTGCCAGCGCGGATCGATCACGCCTTGGCCGAGGTCGGGCTGGACGAGCTCGACTTGGAACGCCCGGCGGGGTCCTTATCGGGCGGCCAGGCGACTCGGGCGGGCCTGGCGCGGCTGCTGATCGCCAGGCCGGACGTACTGCTGCTGGACGAGCCGACCAACAATCTCGACGCCGAGGCGCGGGCGCTCGTGCTTGGCCTGTTGAAGCGCTGGCGCGGCGGCGCCGTGGTGGTCAGCCACGACCGCGCCCTGCTGCGCCAGATGGATCGCATCGTCGAGCTGTCGCCGCTGGGCGCGCGGTCGTATGGCGGGGGATATGACCTCTACGCCCAGCGCAAGGCGCTGGAAGCCGAGGCGGCGCAGCGCGATCTCGACCACGCCGAACGCGAGGTCCGGCGCGTGGCCCGCGAGGCCCAGGTCGCGCGCGAGCGCAAGGACCGACGCGACGCCGCCGGGCGCCGCTTCGCCGACCGCGGCGGGACGCCGAAGATCCTGCTGGGCCGGATGGCCGAGCGCGCCGAGAACAGCGGGGCCAGGGAAGGCAGGCTGGCGGGAAAGCTGGCCGCACAGGCGGAGGAGGCCCACGCTTTGGCCGAGGCGCGGGTGGAGCGGGCGCGCCTTCTAGGTTTCGATCTTCCGTCCAGCGGCCTGCCGGCGGGACGCTTGGTGCTGGCCTTCGACGCGGTCGGCTTCGCCTGGCCGGACGGGCGACCCGTGTTCGAGGGCCTGTCCTTGGCCATGACTGGCCCAGAGCGCGTCGCGATCCTGGGCGCGAACGGCGCCGGAAAGACCACCCTGATCCGCCTGGCGACCGGTGACCTGACCCCGACGACGGGCCAGGTTCGGCTGCACGTTCCGTTCGCCCTGCTGGACCAGCGCGCGGCGGTGCTGGATGACGGACAGACGATCCTGGCGAACTTCCGCCGCCTGAACCCGGGCGCCAGCCTCAACGACGCCCACGCGGCCCTGGCGCGCTTCCTTTTCCGCAACGCCGCGGCCCTGCAGGTCGCGGGAACGCTGAGCGGCGGCGAGCGCCTGCGCGCGGCCCTGGCCTGCGTGCTGTGCGCGGCGACCCCGCCGCAACTGCTGATCCTGGACGAGCCGACCAACCATCTCGATCTCGACTCCGTGAGGGCGGTCGAGGCGGCGCTGTCCGGCTATGACGGCGCGCTGCTGGTGGTCAGCCACGACGAGGATTTCCTGGACGCCATCGGTCTTGATCGGCGGATCGTGTTGAAAACTCCGTGACGCGCGGCCCGGAGTCCGCTACCTCTATGTGACCGGTAACATCGGACTTGATCCGATGACCCGTGCGCAGGGCGAGGACGAGATGGACGAGCGTCGTGATCACCCCCTCCGGGTGGCGTTGAGCGAGCTGATGCACCTGCGGGCGCTGCCCCTGGACCGGGCCCCGGTCCGGTTGCGCCAATGGGTGTTTCTGGTCGAGCCTTCCGATCGCGACGCCGAGTCGGCCTTCGTCGGCTTGTTCGCCCCAGGGCAGGAGCCCGCCCTGGGGCGGGCGGTCAGCATCACCGACACCGGCGGCTGGCTGTGGGAGCGGCATCAGGAGTTCTCGACCTGGACCTGGTTCGCCTACGGCGCGCTGGGCGACGACCTCGGCTTCCAGGCCGAGGCCGACGAGCGCTTCTTCTGGCTGCACGGCGCGCCGGGCCAGGTGTTTCGAGGCGTCGAGATCTCGGTCGGGGCCGCCGGCGATCCGCCGCCTGGCGAGACGGCGCTGAGCCGCCATATCGACCTGCGCCGCTGCGTCTCGTGCGAGGTCTTCGACGGCGCGGCGCGGATCTGGACCGACTTCCGCCTGCGCGAGGGCGGGGCCGGGCGCATCCATGTCCACAACCAGACCCTGGCCAATGACGAGGTCTCGCGGCTGGTCCAGACCCTGCTGGAGATCGGCAACTACCGGAAGCTGGCCCTGCTGGGCTTCGCCCCCGCCCGCGAGACCCTGGCCTGGCTGGACGGCGCGGAGGCCCGACTGGCGGCGATCACCGGCGACCTGGCGGCCGGCGAGGACAGCCAGGGCGTGCTCGACGATCTTCTGAAGCTGTCGGCCGAGGTCGAGGCCCGGGCGGCGACCAGCCGCTTTCGCCGGGGCGCGACGGAGTCCTACCACCAGCTGACCCTGGATCGCCTCGAGGCCCTGCGCGAGCGGCGGCTGCCGGGGCACTCGACCATGAGCGAGTTCATCGCCCGCCGCCTGCTGCCGGCCATGCGCACGCGGGAGGCGGCCGATCGCCGGCTGGACGACCTCTCGCAGCGGGTGGCGCGCTGCGGCGACCTGCTGCGCGCCAAGCTGGGCCTAGCCCAGGACCGCCAGAACCAGGAGACCCTGCGCGGCATGGACGCCAGCCTGCAGTTGCAGACCAAGCTGCAGGGCTTGGTGGAGGGCCTGTCGATCTTCGCCGTCGGCTACTATGTGCTGGGCCTGCTGGGCTATCTGCTGAAGCCCTGGCTGCACGGCTGGCCGGGCGGTGGGGAGTGGGTGCTGTCGGCCCTGGTTCCGCTGGTGCTGATCGCCGTGGCCGCGACGCTGCATCGGCGCAAGAAGCGCCTGATCGAAGACGAGCCATCCTGAGGTCCCTATAGAGGGCGAATGGATCTCGACGCCTTCATCCCGGCGAACCTGCCGCTGGCGCCCGCGCCGGGCGTTCCCGAAGTGCTGCTGCATATGGCTGGGCCCCGCAGCGGGCTCATGCGCCTGGCCGAGGCCGATCCCGACTTCGCCTCGCCGTACTGGGCGCGGTGCTGGGGGGGCGGGCTGGCCTTGGCGCGGCATGTGCTGGATCATCCCGAGACCGTCGCCGGCAAGCGCGTCCTCGACCTCGGGGCCGGCTCGGGGCTGGTGGCGATCGCGGCGATGAAGGCCGGAGCGGCGGGAGTCCTGGCGGTGGATGTCGATCCCTACGCCGTGGTCGCCACGCGCCTCAACGCCGAGGCCAACGCGGTGCTCGTGGAGACCCGGACGGCGGATCTCACCGACGGCGCGCCGCCTTCGGACGTCGATCTGATGCTGGTCGGCGACCTCTTCTATGACGCCGATCTCGCGGGCGCGGTGCTGCCGTTCCTGGAGCGCTGCGCGTCGGCGGGCGTCGCGGTGTTGATCGGCGATCCCTGGCGCGCGCACCTGCCGGCCGATCGGCTGCAAACACTCGCAGAGTATCCCGTCGCCGACTTCGGCGATCCCGGCGGCGTCCTGCGAAACGCCGCCGTCTTCTCGCTCTTGGCCTAGGCCCGACGGTTCAGCGTGATCGCCGCGCCCATGGCGGGGCGGTCGTTGACCGCGCCGCCGGCGCCGTAGGTCGTGGCCGGCGCGGCGCGCTGGCTGGCGATCTCCTCGGCCACCGCCCGCACCAGGCCCTCGGTGACGATGCGGGCCGCGTCGACGGCGCGGGCCTGGCGGGCCAGCACGGCGTCGAAGGCCTCGGTGGCGCGCTTCAGCCGCTGGCGCAGTTCCGGACGCGCCGCCTCGACCAGGGCGACATTGGCGCGCACCCGCATCGACTCGTGCCGATAGACATTGGCCAGCTTGGCGGTCTCTTCGACATACTTGGCCGCCTCGTGGGGGCGGCGGTTCTCGAAGGCCTGGGCCTCCTTGGCGATCAGGTCGGTCAGGCGCTCGGTCAGCAGGATCAGCTGGTTGACGCGATCGTCGGCGTCGATGGCGGCGATGGCCATGGCGGTTACTCCTTGAGACCCTGAAGCTTCAACATTTCACGCTCGACAGTGGGGGCTAGGCCGATGCCGCCGGCCTTGGCCACCTGCTTGGACATCGCGTCGGCCATCACCGACTTGAACATCTCCTCGCCCTGGCCGCCGCCGAACGGTTCGGAGGTTTTCACCCCCTCGAACATCTGCTGCATCATCACCGACAGGAACGAGGCCTCGAAGTTCAGGGCCGTTTCCTTGATCTTGGCGCGCTTGGCCGCGTCCTTGGCCGCGTCCTCGACGGAGGCGGCCGCGCCTTTCACCGCCTGGGCGGCGGTCTTCACGGCGGCGGTGGTGGCGCCAAGTTGCGGAACGAAGGTCGAGATCGTCGAGAAGGCGCTCATCACATCACCTCGATGTCGGCTTGCAGGGCGCCGGCGGCCTTCACGGCCTGCAGGATCGAGATCATGTCGCGCGGGGTGACGCCCAGGGCGTTCAGGCCGCCGACCAGGCTCTTCAGCGACGGCGCGCCGCCCAGGGTGATCAGCTGCTTGCCCTTCTCTTCCTCGACCTTGACGGTCGACTGCGGGACGACCGCGGTCTGGCCCTGGCTGAAGGGCGCCGGCTGGCTGACGGCGGGGGTTTCCTGGACAGTGATCGTCAGGTTGCCCTGGGCGATCGCCACCTGGCTGATGCGGACGTCGTCGCCCATGACGATGACGCCGGCCACTTCGTCGATGACCACCTTGGCCGGGAAGTCGGGCTCGACCTCCAGGTTCTCGATGTTGGTCATGAAGCTGATCATGTCCATGCCGGGCGGCGGGCGCACGGCGACGATGGTCGGGTTCTGCGCCTGGGCGCAGCCCGGGAACTTCTTGTTCACGGCGTCGGCGATGCGGCGCGAGGTCGTGAAGTCCGGATTGCGCAGGGTCATGCGCAGGATGTCCATATTGACCATCTGGAACCCGGTCTCGCGCTCGATGATGCCGCCCGAGGCGATGCGGCCGGCGGTCGGCACGCCCTTGGTGACCGAGCTGCCCGAGGCGCCGCCGGCCGAAACCGAGCCGGTCTGGACGGTGCCCTGGGCGACGGCGTAGGTCTGGCCGTCCGCGCCTTGCAGGCTGGTGACCAGCAGGGTGCCGCCCAAGAGGCTCTTGGCGTCGCCGAGGGCCGAGACGGTGACGTCCAGCTTCGAGCCGGCGGCCGAGAACGGCGGCAGGCTGGCGGTGACCATGACCGTGGCGGTGTTCTTGGTGTTCAGGGTCGCGTCGCGGACGTTGACGCCCTGACGCTCCAGCATCGCCTCCAGGCTCTGCTTGGTCATCGGCGCGTTGCGCAGCGAGTCGCCGGTGCCGTTCAGGCCGACCACGACGCCATAGCCGACCAGCTGGTTCTCGCGCACGCCCTCGAAGGCGACGATGTCCTTGATGCGCGACTTGGCGAAGGCCGGGGCCGCCATGAGGGCGGAGGCGGCGACCAGGGCGGTCAGGCCTGAGCGAAGAACGGTGCGAAAGAATGAACGCGGCATGGTGGTCCCGTGGCGGGGAGACGTCCCCGCGCCGCCCCATGCCAGAACCGGGCCAGTTTCAAGCGCTTGTGACTCAAGGGATTCCGGGCGCGGGGCAGGTCCCGCCGGCGCCTCCAGGCAGATTCTGCCCGGCATTAACCATACTTCAAGCGCGCAAACCGACTATGATTGTGCGACGAGACAAGTGACTCGCGTGTCTGAGCTTTTGGAGCTTGTCGGATGAAGGTTTCCAGCACGGGGGGCGTGGGGGCGGCGGGACCGTCTCGGGCCAAGTCCTCGGGCGGGGCTTCGGGCTTCTCCCTGCCGTCGGTGAACGCCGCCAGCGGCGCGGCCAGCACGGCCTCGGTCGGCGGCCTTTCGGGCGTCGGCTCGGTCGACGCGCTCCTGGCCCTGCAGGCGGCCGGGACGGTCGGCGATCCCCTGGAGCGCAAGAAGCGCGCGGTGCGCCGCGCCGATCGCATCCTCGACGTCCTGGGCGAGGTCCGGATCGCCCTGATCGACGGCGACATCTCGCACGCCACGCTGGACCGCCTGACCCGCGCGATTCGCGAGCAGCGCGACCAGACCGACGATCCGCGCCTGGAAGGGGTGCTGAACGAGATCGAAACCCGCGCCGCCGTCGAGCTGGCCAAGCTGCAGGCCCGGGGGGGCTGACATGGCGGGGACCGGATGCGCAAATGATCGCCGGTCCCGCAGCGCTTGGCGTTTCCGCGCGTTTTACACCTGTCCATGCCGCCGTTCGGGGCGATCGGATGAAGGGCTTTTCGCGCTTCATGCGAGGTTCATTGAACGCGGCTCACCTTTTGGTATAAGCACCCGGCCCTTGAGGGCTGAGTTCATTGGGGCGTGAGGCGTTGATGCAGACGGCCACTGTTCTAGTCGAGAAATCCGATTATCGTCCTTCCGAGGACGAGCCTTTCATGAACGACCGGCAGCTTGAGTATTTCAAGAACAAGCTGCTGGCCTGGAAGGAGGAGATCCTCCGCGAATCTCGCGAGACGGTCACCCATCTCCAGAAGGAAACCGAGAACCACGCCGATCTCGCCGATCGCGCGTCCTCGGAAACTGACCGAGCCCTTGAGCTCCGCACCCGCGACCGCCAACGTAAGCTGATCTCCAAGATCGACCAGGCCCTCCGCCGAGTCGAGGACGGCTCCTACGGCTACTGTGAGGAGACCGGCGAGCCGATCGGCCTCGCCCGCCTGGAAGCCCGCCCGACGGCGACCATGAGCGTGGAAGCCCAGGAGCGCCACGAGCGCCGCGAACGCGTCCACCGCGACGACTAAGCGACGGCTTCGGCCACTCTGTGTTTTCAAGCGGCCTCGGGGGCGACCCTGGGGCCGCTTTTGTTCGGGCTCACCACAGAGTCTTGGCGGCCCGCTCGGCCCAGCCCGCGTCATAGGCCTCGCCGCCGACCTCTCCGGCCGTGAAGGCCGCCAGCATGGCGCCGGGGGAGGGCAGGGTCTTTGGATCGACCTGGCTCTCGGCCTTCCAGAGGCCGGAGCGCACGATGGCGCGGCCGCATTGGAAATAGGCTTCCTCGACGGTGATGATCGTCACCGTGCGGGGCGCCTTGCCGTCGACGGCGAAGCTTTCCAGAAGGTCGGGATCGGCGCTCAGCCTCGCGCGGCCGTTGACGCGGAAGGTCGTGCCCGAGCCCGGGATCAGGAACAGCAGCGCCACGCGCGGATCGCGGATGATGTTGCGCAGGGTGTCGAGGCGGTTGTTGCCGCGCCGGTCCGGCAGCATCAGGGTCTTGGGATCGGCGATGCGGACGAAGCCGGGTAGGTCGCCGCGCGGGCTGCAGTCCAGGCCTTCCGGCCCCACCGTGGCCAGGGCCACGAACGGCGAGGCCTCGATCAGGGCGGCGTAGTGCGGCGTGATGTGGTCGCTGACCTTGACCGTCGAGGCCGGCAGCGGGGCGGGCTGGTACAGCGCCTCGAGCGCCTCGATCGTGGTGATGTCCATGCCGCGTCCTCCCTGTTCAAGCTTAGGGGCGACCGGGGCGAGGGGCAAATCAGCCGGCGAAGGCGCAGGCGCAGGCCTCGGCCAGGTGGCGGGGCGAGATCGGCTTGTCGACGATCGGCTTGACGCGTCCCCTGAGCTGGTCGGCGTTGCCGGTCACATAGACGACGGGGATATGGCCCAGGCGGTTCCGGATCGCCTCGACCGCCTCCACGCCCGTGCCGCCGACAATACGGTAGTCCGCCGTGATCAGGTCGGGAGGATGAGCGACAGCCATGGCCAAGGCGTCGGCGGGACAGTCGGCGATATCGAAGCTGGTGAAGCCTTGCTCGGCAAGAAGAGCCTCGACCTCAAAGGCCACGAGGATTTCATCCTCGATGATCAAGACATGTCGGGCCTTTGCGTGCACGGTCATCGCCGCTGCTTTCTATCGAGTCCCACGACATATCAAGGACGACCCGGTCGGCCGCGCCAGTCGCGTTTTCGTGATTGGAGATAATCCTTGGGTTGTGTCGCCGCAAGGGCATGGCTGCGCGCGCCGGTAAACCGCGCTATGCACGGTCACACAAAACAAGATCCGCAGGAGCGCCTTCGTCGATGTCCCAGCCCTTGATCCTGACCGAGAAACGCGGCCACGTCGCCATTCTGACCCTGAACCGGCCGGAGGCGATGAACGCCCTGGGCGCGCCGGGCGACGGCGACCAGGTGGCGGCCGCCTGCGAGGCGATCAACGACGACCAGGATATCCGCTGCGTGATCCTGACCGGCGCGGGCAAGGCCTTCTCGGCCGGCGGCGACGTCAAGGCGATGAAGGCCCGCGAAGGCGCCTTCGCCGGCAACGGCGTCATGGTCCGCGACGGTTACCGCAAGAACATCCACCGCATCGTCCGGGCCATCTACGGCCTGGAGGTCCCGTCGATCGCGGCGGTGAACGGCGCGGCGATCGGCCTGGGCTGCGACGTGGCCTGCATGACCGATATCCGCATCGCCGCCGACACGGCCAAGTTCGGCGTCACCTTCCTGAAGCTCGGCCTGATCCCTGGCGACGGCGGCGCCTGGCTGATGCCGCGCACGATCGGCATGAGCCGCGCGGCGGAACTGCTGTTCACCGGCGACGTGATCGACGCAGGGAAAGCGGCCGAGTGGGGCCTGGTCAGCAAGGCGGTGCCGCCCGCCGACCTGATGGGCGAGGCCTTGGCCCTGGCCGAGCGGATCGCGGCCCAGCCGCCGCACGCCCTGCGCATGGCCAAGAGCCTGCTCAAGCACGGCCAGACCGCCAGCTACGACACGCTGATGGAGATGAGCGCCGCCGCCCAGGCCATCGCCCACCACACCGAGGACCACATGGAAGGCGTCGAGGCGATCCTCGAAAAGCGCGCGCCGACGTTCAAGGGCGCTTGAGCATGGGCAAGGAAGCCAGCGGCGTCTGGGGGCAGCTTTCCGACGGCGAGAGCGAGGGCAAGCTCCTGTGGGAGCCGCCCAAGCTGATCTTTCGCGGCGCCTATCGCGGCATCTACCAGGGCCACGCCCTGAAGAACGTCCGCGCCGAAGGCGATGATTTGGTGCTCAGCGACGGTACGCGCTTTACGCTGGATCCCGGCCAGGCCGACAAGTGGGTCCACGCGATCCTCAACCCGCCCTCGCGCCTGGACAAGCTGGGCGTGAAGCCGGGCATGACCGTGGTGATCGACGGCGTCGAGGACGAGGCTTTCCTGGAAGAGCTGGCCGCGCGCGTCGAGCCGGTCGAAGCCGAGGAGGGGATCGACCTGCTGTTCCTGGCCGCCGAGGACCTGGCCGATCTCGACCGCATGGAGGACTGGAAGGGCGCCTTGGCCGATAAGGGCGCGATCTGGGTGGTCTCGCGCAAGGGCAAGGGCGCGCCGCTGAAGGACGTCGAGATCCTGGAGGCGGTGCGGGGCCTTGGGTTTACGGACACCAAGGTTTGCGGGTTTTCGGCGAGCCATACCGCGCTGCGGTTCGTGAAGCGGAAGGGCGGATAGGGAACTGAGGTCTAGCGGTCGGGTGTTTTGATTTTGATGCCGGCTTACGGCCCATTGCGGACTTTAACTTCCTTACGGTTGTGTTTCGCCAATGAAGCGGCGTAGCTAGATGGATGCTCACCGCACTCGACGCGCCCGCCGAAAAACTTGACGATCAAGAGGCAAACTTCGTCGCTCAAATTCGCAACCACGGCTGGTTTCGGAGCAACATCTTCGAGGACGAAACTGGGCCGGGTTTCTCCTATACGACTGGCTTCTGGGCGGGTGCAGAAGCGCCGGAGATCATCGTGTTTTCGCTGAAGTCGGAGATCGCGCACGATGTTCTATGGGATGTTTATCGTGACCTGAAAGCCGGCGAGAGTTTCCCGATCGGTCAACGGTTATCTACGGTGTTCTCAAATATCGAAGCTGTACTCCTTCCTGTGTCGAAGGATTTCTATCCCGCCTATCTTGGGTGGAGTCGTTGGTTTTACGCTGGCGATGACTGGCCTTGCCTTCAACTCATCTGGCCGGATAGCCAAGGGATTTTCCCGTGGGAAGAAGGTTATGAAGAGCGCTTCGCAAACAGTCAGCCTAATCTCACTGGCGCGCCCTGGCCGTCGATCTAGGTCTGGTTTCCACCCCCAGCAGACCTATTGTGTAAGCCGTTTGGCGGCCGACGCCGCTTCCAATACGCACTGCTGGATTTCGGCCTCATCCCGAGCGCATTTGGCCGTGTAGAGCTTTTCGCCTTCGCGACTGAAGGTCACGACGGTCAGCCATCCGCCGCCGGGAGCGGGTGTGATTTGCGCGACGGTCGCGTTCAGAGGTCGCCCGTGGATTTCCCGCGTCGCGGTGCGAAAGTTCTCGGCGAAGCGCTGTGTTAAGCCGTCATCGCCCGCCGTCCAGACCTCGATGGCAGAGGCGGCAACGCTCGTCGCGGTGAGAAACTCAAGGATCATCGCGCGAGGTTAGCCGAGGTCGGGAGGCTGTCCATCCCTCAGGACCGTAAGCGCCGATCCTCAAGAGGAGGCGTTCTCTACGCGGCCGCTCTCGCGGCGCCCGCCGCCGCCGCCACGCCCGTCTTGCGCCCAAATTCCATCACCCCGTCGTCGACCTTGCCAAAGCGCAGGGTCATCAGGTCCAGCGCGTAGTTCTGGTGCGCCTTCCACGGGGCCTTGGGGCCCTGCTTGGGGAACATGCCGATCGAGCGGGTGACGTAGCCCGACGAGAAGTCCAGCCACGGCGCGATGGGCATGTTCGGATCGTCGGCGCGGGGGACGCAGTAGTCCGTCCGCGTCCGGTCCAGGTGCTTCAGCAGCCGGCAGACATATTCGCTGGTCAGGTCCGCCTTCAGCGTCCAGCTGGCGTTGGTGTAGCCGAACGCCGAGGCCAGGTTCGGGACGCCGCTGAACATCATGCCCTTGTAGCTGAACGCCTTGGACAGATCGGCGACCTCGCCGTCGACCACCACCTCCATGCCGCCCAGCAGTTGCAGCTGAAGACCGGTGGCGGTGACGACCACGTCGGCCTCCAGGGTCTTGCCGGACTTCAGCAGGATCCCGTCCTGGGTGAAGCGCTCGATCTGGTCGGTGACGACCGAGCTCGCGCCAGCCTTGATCGAGGCGAACAGGTCCGCGTCCGGCACCAGGCACAGGCGCTGGTCCCAGGGATTGTACTTGGGCGTGAAGTGGGTCGCGATGTCGTAGTCGGGGCCCAGCTGTTCGCGCACCAGGTCCAGCAGTCGCGCCTTGGTCTTCTCGGGCTTCTTGCGGGCCAGGTTGAAGAACAGCAGCTGCAGGATGACGTTCTTCCACCGCGTCAGGCCGTAGGCGGTCATGGCGGGCAGCTTGGCGCGCAGCCAGTTGGCCAGGCCGTCCTCGGCGGGGCGCGAGACCACGTAGGTCGGCGAGCGCTGCAGCATGACGACGTGGGCGGCGGTCTTGGCCATCTCCGGCACCAGGGTCACGGCGGTCGCCCCGCTGCCGATCACCACCACCTGCTTGCCGGCGTAGTCCAGATCCTCCGGCCAAAGCTGCGGATGGACGATCCGGCCCTTGAAATCCTCGGTCCCGGCGAAGTCCGGCGTATAGCCCGCCGAATAGCGGTAGTAGCCCGAGCACATGTAGAGGAAGCCGCAGCTGTACTGGACGACCTGGCCGTCGTGCTCGGCTTCGACCGTCCAGGTCGCGGTCTGGCTGGACCAGCTGGCGCGCTTGACCTTGTGTCGGAAGCGGATGTGGCGGTCGACGTCGTGCTCGCGCGCGGTCTCGCGGACATAGGACAGGATCGAGGGGCCATCGGCGATCGCCTTGGCCGCCTTCCACGGCTTGAAGCTGTAGCCCAGGGTGTACATGTCGCTGTCGGAGCGGATGCCCGGATAGCGGAACAGGTCCCAGGTGCCGCCGATCGCGTCTCGCCCTTCGAGGATCGCGTAGGTCTTGCCCGGGCAGTGCTTGCGCAGGTGATAGGCCGCGCCGATGCCCGAGAGGCCGGCGCCGACAATCAGCACGTCGACATGTTCCATCAGATTTCCGCCCCGGTTCGACGCCCGGCGGTTGATCCGACGTGGCGATAGGTGAACAGTGTTCAGGAACAAAACGACCGTTTTGACCGAACGTCAACCGCGATCGCGCCCCGCGTTGGGGGAAGCGTCGCGGGTTTTGATTGCGTACGGAGGCGGCGGCGGCTTAAGCGGTGGTCCATGTCTCTGCGCGACTTCGGCCTTCTGGTCCTGATCTGCCTGGCCTGGGCCGGCAGCAATATCGTCTCCAAGCTGGTGGTCGCCAACTGGGGCGTGCCGCCGCTGTATTACGCGGCCGTGCGCTTCGCCCTGGTGGCGGCGATCACCCTGCCTTGGCTGTTGCCCGCGCCGCGTCCGACCTGGCGGATGGTGCTGGTGGGCCTCTTGATGGGCGGCGGCAACTTCGCGCTGCTGTTCATGGGGCTGACCACGGCCTCGCCCTCGGCGGCGGCGGTGGTGATCCAGCTGGGCGTGCCGTTCACGACCGTGCTCTCGGTGCTGATGCTGGGTGAGCGGATCCGCTGGCGGCGCGGCGCGGGGATCGCCCTGACCCTGTTGGGCGCGGTGGTCGTGATGTGGAGCCCGCACGGCATCGAGCTGTCGGCCGGCCTCTGGCTGATCGTCGCCGCGGCCTTCACCGGCTCGCTGGGCGCGGTGATGATGAAGCAGATCGAGGGCGTCAAACCGCTGCAGTTCCAGGCTTGGGTCGGCTTTTCGTCCTTGTGGCCGCTCGGGCTGATGAGCGCGGTCATGGAGCCGGGGCAGGTGGCGGCGGGCCTGCACGCGGGCTGGCCTTTCGTGGGCGCGGTGGTGTTTTCGGCCCTGGTGGTTTCGGTCCTGGCCCACACGGCCTATTACGGGCTGATCCAGCGCTACGAGGCCAATCTGATCGCGCCGCTGACCCTGATGACGCCGCTCTTCACGATCGGCCTGGGCGTGGTGGTCACCCACGACCACTTCGATCTGCGGATGGGGATCGGCGCGGCCCTGGCCTTGCTGGGCGTTCTGATCATCGCGCTTCGGCGGAATCAGGTCATGCCGCTGTTGATGTCGATCCGGAACCGCGTCCAATGAACCTGTCCCTTATCGAGGCCCCTTCGCCCAACTTCGACGCCCGAAAGGCGGTGCCCGACACGGTGATCCTGCACTACACGGGCATGGAGACCGGCGAGGGCGCGATCGAGCGCCTGCGCGATCCGGAAGCCAAGGTCTCGGCGCACTATGTCGTCGAGGAAGACGGACGGATCTTCCGCCTCGTGCCCGAGGAGCGCCGGGCCTGGCACGCGGGCGCGGCCTTCTGGAAGGGCGTCAAGGACATCAACTCGGCCTCGATCGGCGTCGAGATCGTCAATCCCGGCCACGAGTTCGGCTATCGCCCGTTCCCGGAGGCCCAGATCGCCGCGGTGATCAACCTGCTGGCCGACGTCCGCTCGCGCTGGATGATCCCCGACAGCCGTATCCTCGGCCACTCCGACGTGGCCCCCGCCCGCAAGATCGATCCCGGCGAGCTCTTCCCGTGGAAGCGCCTGGCCGAAAGCGGTCACGGCCTTTGGATCGAGCCGCCGCCGTCGCCCGGCGCGCCGCTGGGCCAGGGCGAGGAGGGGACGGGCGTGTTCGCCCTGCAGGCGGGCCTGACGCGCCTGGGCTTCGACTGCGCGCCGACCGGCAAGTACGACGAGTGGACCACGACCGTCGTCGCCGCCTTCCAGCGCCATTGGCTGCAGAGCCGCTTCGACGGCATCGCCGACGGCGAGACCCGGGCGCGCCTGGTGGGCCTGCTGCGCGCGGCGGCCGACTGATGCATCCCGCTCCGGCCTTCCACATCGAGGATCGGGCGGTCCTGCTGGACTTCCTGCGGGCGCATCCGTTCGTGACGATCGCCGCCAGCGTCGGCGGCCGGCCGATGGTCGCCCAGTCGCCGGTCGTGATCCGCGAGCTGGACGGCGAGATCGCGCTCGACTTCCACCTGTCGCGCGGCAACGCGCTGACGCCGCATCTGACCCAGGGCTTCCGCGCGGTGGTCCTGGCGACCGGCCTCGACGCCTATGTCAGCCCCGACTGGTACGAGAGCGCCGACCAGGTCCCGACCTGGAACTACCAGTCCGTCGAGGCCGAGGGCTCGGTCGCGCCGCTGGACGAGGCCGAACTGATCGCCCAGCTCGACGACCTGTCGGCCCAGGAGGAGGCGCGGCTCTCGCCGAAAAAGCCCTGGACCCGCGACAAGATGAAGGCGGGCAAGTTCGAGGCCCTGCTGCGCGGCATCGTGGGCGGGCGCCTGTTCGTCGAGCGGCTGGAAGGGACCTTCAAGCTGTCGCAGAACAAGAGCGACGCCGATCGCCTGGGTGGGGCGAAGGGATTGGGCGAACACCCGATCGCTGGGTTGATGCGGGATCGCCGCTAGACTCTGACCACCGGGGCGCCATAGCGCGCCAGCTGGCCATCCACCGTCAGCAGTTGAGCGCCTTCCACGATCGCTTGCGCGAGCAACATCCGATCGAACGGGTCCTTATGGATTGGCGGCAGCTCGCCAGCCACGACCGCCTGTTCGCCGTCAATGGGCAATTCGCGCCAAGCATTTTCCAGAAGACGTCGTCGCAACCGTCTCGGGTCGACCTGGAAATCCTCTCGGCCCTGGGCGCGTTTGATGCTGATCTCCCACAGACTTGCGACGCTAAACGCCGGCTGATTGGCGCCGGACTCGATCAATTCGCGCGCCAGCGGCGAGAGCCTGTTCGGCTTCAGCGCCGTCCAAAGCAGAAGGTGCGTATCAGCGAGGAGAATCAATCCTTGCCCTCGAACATCTCAAGGATTTCTTCGGCGAACATCGAGTCGAAGTCGTCCGGGACCTCGTACTCGCCCGCCATGAAGCCGATGCGTTGCGGCTTCCGTTCTGGCTGGGCCTCCAGCGGCACCACCTTGACCATGGGCTTTCCGGCCTTGGCGATGATGAAGCCCTCGCCCTCGGCGGCCTGCTCGACGAGGCGCGAGAGGTGGGTCTTGGCCTCGTGAATGTTGACGGTCCGCATGGCGGCCTCCGTGAACTAAGTCTGGTTAGTTTAGTCCATCTGGCTCGGATCGCCAATTGACCGGCCGTCCCGCGAAGGCCAAAGAAAAGCCGGACCAGATGGTCGGGCGGTCGCGTCGTCTTCGGACGCCGAGGAAAGTCCGGGCTCCACGGTGACAAGGCGGTGGGTAACGCCCACCGGGAGCGATCCCAGGGATAGCGCCACAGAAAGCAAACCGCCTCCGGTTCGCCGGCGGTAAGGGTGAAAGGGTGGGGTAAGAGCCCACCGCGGACCTGGTGACAGGGACGGCATGGCAAGCCCCGCCTGGAGCAAGACCGAATAGGGATCCCGCGTCGGCCTCGCGTCGACTAGGCCGTCACTGGCCAAGAGGATCCGGGTAGGTCGCGAGAGCCGTCCAGCAATGGCCGGCCTAGAGGAATGATCGTCGCCGTCCTTTCGAGGGCGGAACAGAACCCGGCTTACAGATCATCTGGTCCCCTTAAATCCTCCCCCTAGCGGGCGAAGCGACCGGAGGGGGAAGTCCCGCCGAGCTTGCCTTTCCCCTCTCCGTCGGCTGCGCCGGCACCTCTCCCACGGGGAGAGGATTTCCTTGCCTCCCAATGGGCTCGACTGACACCGCACACGCTGTTCACTGAACAGTTCTGTGTATGTTCTGTTGATTAACTTGCTCCCCCAGTGGACGGAGGGTGCGACATCTTTGAAATCCCGATGAAACCCGGCCGGGTGTCATTGTGTCCCAATTCATCCCATGTTAACCCAATTCGCGTCGGGGCGATGTGGCGGGTCGCCGACCGACGTGGATCTGGCGGGGTTCGGCTTCGTGTTTCTCTCGACCTTCGAGAAACAGCTCGACAGCAAGCGGCGCATCGTTGTGCCGCAGGAATTCCGCGCGGCCGTGTCCGGCCTGTTCGACGGCATCTTCTGCTTTCCCTCGATCGAGGCCGACTGCCTGGAGGCGGGCGGCAAGGCCCTGTTCGACCGCTACATGGGCGTGATCGAGGAGCTGCCGTTCGGCGATCCGACCCGCTCGGCGCTGGAGGTCAGCGTGCTGGGCGGCATGGCCAAGCTGTCGTTTGATACGGCTGGTCGCATTACCTTGCCCGACCATTTGTGCGAAATGTGCGGCCTCACGGATTGGGTTGCTGTCGTCGGTATGGGTGAGCGTTTTCAGATTTGGTCCCGCGAGGCCTTCCAGGCCCATCGCGCGGCGCAGCGCGACCTGGCGCGCGAAGGCCTGGCCGCCCTGCGCGCCCAGCAGCGGGCCGCTCGACTGGGCGCCGCGTCGTGAGCGCCGCGCCGCACATCTCGGTCCTGCTTGACGAAGTGGTCGAGGCGCTGGGCGCCGGTTCCGGCGAGGTCGTCGTGGACGGCACCTTCGGCGCGGGCGGCTACACGCGCGCGGTGCTGGCGACCGGCGCCAGCGTCGTGGGCTTCGACCGCGATCCGACCGTCCGTCAATTCACAGAAGGTCTGCCAGCCGACCGCTTCCGCCTTGTCCAGGCCCGCTTCTCGGAAATGCTCGATGAGCTGGGCCCGGAGTCGGTCGACGGCGTGATGCTGGACCTCGGCGTCTCGTCGATGCAGCTGGACCAGGCCGAGCGCGGCTTTTCGTTCATGCGCGACGGCCCGCTGGACATGCGGATGGGGGATGCCGGCCCGACCGCCGCCGACCTCGTCAACACCCTGGATCACGCCGAGCTGGCCAGGATCCTCTACGTCTATGGCGAGGAGCACGCCTCGCGCCGCATCGCCAGCTTCATTCTCCGCCGCCGCGAGGAAAAGCCGTTCGAGCGCACCCTGGACCTCGCCGAGGTGATCGAGCGCGCCGTCGGCGGCCGCAAGGGCGCCAAGGTCCATCCGGCCACCCGCTCGTTCCAGGGGCTGCGGATCGCGGTCAATGACGAGCTGGGCGAGCTGGAGGCGGGGCTGGCCGCCGCCGAGCGCGTGCTGAAGCCCGGCGGCCGCTTGGTCGTGGTGACCTTCCACTCGCTGGAGGACCGCATCGTCAAGGCGTTCCTGGCCGAGCGGGCCGGGAAGACGCCCGGCGGCTCGCGCCACGCGCCGCCCGTGCAAGCCGGCGCCCAGCCCAGCTTCCAGCTGATCTCGAACAAGGCGATCGCGCCGGGCGAGGCCGAGCTGGCGGTCAATCCGCGCGCGCGCTCGTCCAAGCTGCGCGCGGCCGTCCGCACCGACGCTCCCGTCTGGGAGACCGGCGCATGAGCTTCATGGAGCTGTTCAATCGGCGGGTGCGGGGCTTCCGGGTCGTCGAGGTCGTAGGCCTTGGCATCCTGCTGACCCTGGTTACGGGCGTCTATCTGGCCAAGACCTTCGCCGGCCGCGAGCGCCAGGAGATCGCCCGCATCCAGCAGGACATCGACGACGAGGCCGTGCGCAAGCGGCTGCTGGAGGCCGAGGTCGCTCACCTGGAGCAGCCCCGCCGGATCGAGCAACTGGCGCTGATGATGCAGCTGCAGCCGATCTCGCCCGACCACGAGATCACCGAGGACGCCCTGATCGACGTCGCGCGTCGTCGCGAGCTGCCGCGCGCGCCGGTGACGGCCGCGCCCGAGAGCCCTGACGCCCTGGCGGCGGACGCGCCCGAGGCCGTGCCGGACGACGTCCCGCCGCCGCCGCCCCCGCCGGGAGCGCCGCGATGAGCCTCTCGAACCTGGGTCCCGGCGGCTTCCATTCTCCGGCCTGGCGCTGGCTGGTCGAGCGCGTCTGGCGGCTGGAGCACGCCTTCGAGCGTTCGCGCGCCGCGGCCAAGCCGCAGGACGACACCCGCATCCGCATCTTCCTGGTGATGGTGTTCTTCGGCCTGTGCTTCGTCGGCGTGGCGTTGGGGGCGGGCTGGTCGGCGCTGTTCTCGAACGCCGGGCGCGGCAACGGCTACGCCCAGGGCGCCGACGGCGCGCGGGGCGACGTGGTCGACCGCAACGGCAAGCTGCTGGCCGTCGATCTGGCCCACTACGCCCTCTATGTCGACCCGCGCGAAGTCTGGGACACCAAGGAGACGCGCCGCGCGCTGGGCCGCGCCCTGCCGCAGGTGCCGGCCAAGCGCCTGGACAAGATCGTGTTCGGCGATCACCGCACCTTCGTCGTCGGCGGCCTGACGCCGGACGAGAAGGACGCCATCTTCAATCTCGGCCTGCCGGGCATCTCGTTCGAGGAGCAGGAGCGGCGGATGTATCCGCTGGGCCCGACGGCCGCGCACCTGGTCGGCTTCGTCGACAGCGGCGGCAAGGGCCTGGCTGGCGCGGAGCGCGCCCTTGACGATCCGATCCGCAAGGCGGTGGGCGGCGACGGCGGTGGTCCGGTCCAGCTGTCGATTGACGTGCGGGTGCAGGCCGCCCTGGAGGACGAGCTGCGCAAGGCGGCCGCCGAATTCACGCCCAAAGGCGCCGTGGGCCTTGTGACCAACGTCCACACCGGCGAGATCCTGGGTCTGGCCAGCCTGCCTGACTACGACGCCAACAAGGCCGGCGAGGCCAGCGACGACCAGCGCCTGAACCGCGCGGCCGCCTCGGTCTACGAGATGGGCTCGACCTTCAAGGCGTTCACCGTCGCGATCGGCCTCGACACCGGCGTCGCCACCCCCGCCTCGACCTTCGACGCGCGCGAGCCGTTCAAGCTGGGCTACCGGACGATCCACGACTACCACGCGGCCAAGGCCATCCTGACCCTGGTCGAGGTGTTCAAGCACTCGTCGAACATCGGCACGGCCATGCTGGCCGAGAAGATCGGCGGCGAGCGGCTGTCGCGCTACTTCACGGCGCTGGGCCTGACCAAGCCGGCAAAGGTCGAGCTGATGGAGTCGGCGCGTCCGCTGACGCCGCGCAAGTGGGACATGGACGCGGTGGCCTCCACCTCGTTCGGCCACGGCATGAACGTCAGCCCGCTCGCGCTCGCTCAAGCCATGGGCGCCTTGCTGAACGGCGGCAAGATGCTGCCGCTGACGATCAAGAAGATGCCCGACGGCGTGCGTCCGGAAGGAACGCGGGTGCTGTCGGAGGCGACCTCGGCCGAGATGCTGAAGATCATGCGCGCCAACGTCGTTCCCGGCGAGGGCGGCAGCGGCGGCAAGGCCGACGTGCCGGGTCTGTCGGTCGGCGGCAAGACCGGCACCGGCGAGAAGTATGATCCGTCGATCCGCGGCTACAATCACCAGCGCCAGGTCTCGTCTTTCGCGGCGGTGTTCCCGACCGAGGGCCCGCTGGAGGCTGACCGCTACTTCGTCCTGATCCTGATGGACGAGCCGCATGGCACGGCCGCTTCGTACGGCTTCTCGACCGGCGGCTGGGTTGGGGCGCCGGCGGCCGGCAAGGTCATCGAACGCATCGCGCCGTTCCTCGGCGTGAAGAGAAAGCAGGATCTGGTGACGATCGCCGCACCCACCCAGAACGCCGCTCCGGAGGCGGGCCTATGACCAAGCGTTTGTCCGACCTGTTCAACCGTCCCTTCGCCAATGATCCGGTGATCGCCGGCGTCACCGCCGACAGCCGCAAGGTCACGGCCGGCTGGCTGTTCGCCGCCCTGCCGGGGACCAAGGTCGACGGTCGCGACTTCGCGCAGGGCGCGGTGGCCAAGGGCGCCGCCGCCATCCTGGCCCCGGAGGGTGGTCTCGAAGGTATTGGCGTTCCGGTGGTCCGCTCCGAGGACGCCCGCCGCGCCTATGCTCTCGCCGCCGCCGCCTTCTGGGGCAAGCAGCCGGCCATGTGCGTCGCCGTCACCGGCACCAACGGCAAGACCTCGGTCGCCGGCTTCTGCCGCCAGATCTTCGCCCAACTGGGCCACAAGGCCGCCAGCATGGGCACGCTTGGCGTGGTGGTCAGCGAGGCGGGCCAGCCCGACCAGCAGCTTACCCCGCCCGGCCTGACCACGCCCGACGCCGGCGACGTCGCCGAGATGATCGCGCGCCTGGCCGACATGGGCGTCACCCACCTGGCCCTCGAGGCCAGCTCGCACGGCGTCGACCAGCGCCGCGTGGATGGCGTGAAGCTGCGCGCCGCCGGCTTCACCAACTTCACCCAGGACCACCTCGACTATCACGGCTCGATGGAGGCCTATCGCGCCGCCAAGCTGCGCCTGTTCGACACCCTGACGCCCGCCGGCGCCACGGCGGTGCTGAACGCCGACAGCGAGGCTTTCCCGACCTTCGCGTCGACCGCCGTGACCTCGGGCCAGAGCGTGTTCTCGGTCGGCGAGGACGGCCAGGGCCTGCGCCTGATTTCGCGCACGCCGACCCCGGCAGGCCAGGACCTGGTGGTCGAGGCGGCCGGCAAGACCTACGAGATCCGCCTGCCGCTGGCCGGCGCCTTCCAGGCCTCGAACGTGCTGGTCGCGGCGGGCCTGTGCGTCGCCGCCGGCGAGGACGTCGCCAAGGTGCTGCAGGCGCTGGAGCGCCTGGAAGGCGCGGCCGGACGTCTTCAACGTGTTGGCCGTGGGCTGAACGGGGGCGAGGCCTATGTCGACTACGCCCATACGCCGGACGGCCTGCAGACGGTGCTGGAGGCCCTGCGCCCGCACACGCGCGGCAAGCTGATCGCCGTCTTCGGCGCGGGCGGCGACCGCGACCGGGGCAAGAGGCCCTTGATGGGCGCGATCGGCGCCAAGCTGGCCGACATCGCCATCGTCACCGACGACAATCCGCGCTCCGAAGATCCCGCCTCGATCCGCGCCGCCATCCTCGAAGCCGCCCCCGGCGCGCGCGAGATCGGCGACCGCCGCGCCGCCATCCGCGCCGCCGTCGCGCTGATGGGCGAGGGCGACGTGCTGGTCGTGGCGGGCAAGGGTCACGAGCAGGGCCAGATCGTCGCCGGCGTCGTGCACCCGTTCGATGACGTCGCCGAGACCCTCGCGGCCCTGGAGGGCGAGCATGTCTGACGCGCTCTGGACCGCTGACGAGATCGCCAAGGCGGTCGGCGGCCAGGTCGCCGGCGACTTCGCCGCGACCGGCGTCTCGATCGATACCCGCTCGGTGGAGCCGGGCGACCTGTTCGTGCCGCTGGTGGGCGCGCGCGACGGCCATGACTTCGTCGCTCAAGCGGTCGCCAATGGCGCGGCGGGCGTCCTGGCCGCCAAGCCGGTCGACGCCCCGGCGGTGATGGTCGCCGACACCTTCAAGGCGCTGGAGGCCCTGGGCGTCGCCGCCCGTGAGCGCGCGCCCCAGTGCAAGCGCGGCGCGGTGACCGGCTCGGTCGGCAAGACCAGCGTCACCCGCGCGATCGAGGCCGGCCTGCGCCTGGCCGGCAAGGCCCACGCCTCGGTCAAGAGCTACAACAACCACATCGGCGTGCCGCTGACCCTGGCGCGGATGCCGCGCGACACCGAGCGGGCGGTGTTCGAGGTGGGCATGAATCACGCCGACGAGATCTTCCCGCTGTCGGGCTTCGTCCAGCCACACGCCGTGGCGATCACCACCGTCGGCCCGGTGCATATCGAGAACTTCCCGGACGGGGAGGCGGGCGTCGCGCGCGCCAAGGCCGAGATCTTCGCGGGGCTGCGTCCGGGCGGGATCGCGGTGCTGAACGCCGACAACCAATGGTTCGACTTCCTGAAGGGCGAGGCCGAGAAGGTCGGCGCGACGGTCTGGAGTTTTGGGTCTTCGTCGGATTGCACGGCTCAGCTGATCTCATTTTCATCCGACCTCCCCGGCGAAGGCCGGGGTCCAGATGACAAGGCGGCGAGCGCTCAGAATGGATCTGGCCCCCGGCATTCGCCGGGGAAGTCGGTGGTTAAGGCCGTGATCAAGGGTGAACCCATCGCGTTTTCCCTGCTCCAGACCGGCGTCCACTGGGGCCCCAACAGCCTGTGCGTCCTCTTGATGCTGGAAGCGCTGGACGTGCCGCGCGAAACCGCGCTGGCGGCGCTGGCCGCCTTCGCGCCGATCGAAGGGCGCGGCGCCGAGAAGACCGTCCGCATCGACGGCGGCGCCTTCACCCTGGTCGACGAGAGCTACAACGCCAATCCGGTCTCGATGCAGGCGGCGCTGAAGACGCTGGGCGCGCGCAAGGTCGCCGGGCGCCGGATCGTGGCCCTGACCGACATGCTCGAATTGGGCGAAGGTTCGGCTCAGTTTCACGCGGAGCTTGCGGAGCCCCTGGCGGCTGCAAACGTTGACATGGTTTTTCTCGCGGGCGTCCACATGAAATCGCTGTGGGAGCAGCTTCCGCCGACTCGGCGGGGCGGCTACGCGGAGGTTACTGAAAAGTTAACGGCGGAGCTGGCGGGGGCGATCAATCCTGGCGACGTGGTGATGGTGAAGGGGTCGAACGGCTCCCGAGCTGGGCTTCTGGCCCAGGCTCTGGCCGCGCTCGATCTCGGAGAACGGGTCTGATGCTTTACTTCCTGTATGAATGGCTGGCGCGCTCGCAAGAGCACGTGCCGATGCTGAACCTCTTGAAGTACCTGACCTTCCGGTCGGGCATGGCCATGCTGACCGCCTATATCGTCGCCGTGGCCATGGGCTCGCGCTTCATCCGCTGGATGAAGACCAAGCAGGGCAAGGGCCAGCCGATCCGCACCGACGGCATCGCCCGCCACGTCACCGAAAAGGCCGGCACGCCCACGATGGGCGGCTTCATGATCCTGGCCGGCCTGTTCGCCGGGGCGCTGCTGTGGGCCGACCTGCGCAACGTCCACGTCTGGGTCGTGCTGCTGGTCACCGGCAGCTACGGCGTGCTGGGCTTCATGGACGACTACGCCAAGGTCACCAAGCAGACCACGGCCGGTCTCTCCAGCGGCCAGAAGCTGATCGCCCAGTTCATCGTGGCCATCGCCGCCACGGTCATTCTGATCCTGTTCGCGCCGAAGTCGCCGATGACGCCGGGCATGGAGACCAGCGTGGTCTTCCCGATCTTCAAGGCGCTGGTCATCAATCTGGGCTGGTTCTACGTGGCCTTCGCGGCGGTGACGATCGCGGGCTTCTCCAACGCCGTGAACCTGACCGACGGCCTCGACGGCCTGGCCATCGTGCCGGTGATGTTCGCCGCCTCGACCTTCGGCCTGATCGCCTACCTGGTGGGCAACTACAAGTTCGCCGACTATCTGAACCTGCACTTCGCGCCGGGCGTCGGCGAGCTGGCGGTGCTGTGCGGCGCCATCATCGGCGGGGGCATGGGCTTCCTCTGGTATAACGCGCCCCCCGCCAAGATCTTCATGGGCGACACCGGTTCCCTGGCCCTGGGCGGCGCGCTGGGCGCGATCGCCGTCTGCGCCAAGCACGAGCTGGTCCTCGGCATCGTCGGCGGCCTGTTCGTGGCCGAGGCGCTGAGCGTCATGATCCAGGTCGCCTACTTCAAGAAGACCGGCAAGCGGGTCTTCCTGATGGCGCCGATCCACCACCATTTCGAGAAGCTGGGCTGGGCTGAATCCACCGTCGTGATCCGGTTCTGGATCGTGTCGATGATCCTGTCCTTCGTCGGCCTCGCCACCCTGAAGCTACGGTAGGGAGAGGCGCGCCGATGATCCCGGTCCGTGGTTTCGAGGGTAAGACCGTCGCGGTGTTCGGCCTGGGCCGCACCGGCCTGACGGCGGCGCGCGCCCTGATCGCGGGCGGGGCCAAGGTCGCCCTGTGGGACGAGAAGGTCGCCAGCCGCGAGGCGGCGGCCGCCGAGGGCTTCCCGCTGGTCGATCTCGAAGCCGCCGACTGGCGCCAGTTCGCCGCCCTGATGCTGTCGCCGGGCGTGCCGCTGACCCATCCCAAGCCGCACTGGACCGTCCAGAAGGCCAAGGCCGCGGGTGTCGAGGTCCTAGGCGACATCGAGCTCTTCGCCCGCACGGTCGCCGCCGCGCCGGCCCACAAGCGTCCGAAGATCATCGCCATCACAGGCACCAACGGCAAGTCGACCACCACCGCCCTGATCGGTCACCTGTGCGCCTCGGCCGGCCGCGACACGCGGGTCGGCGGCAATATCGGCCAGGGGGTTCTTGGCCTCGAGGACATGCACGGCGGCGCGGTCTATGTGCTGGAGCTGTCGTCCTACCAGCTGGACCTGACCTCCAGCCTGCACCCCGACGCCGTGGTGCTGCTGAACATATCGCCCGACCACCTGGACCGCCACGGCGGCATGGACGGCTATATCGCCGCCAAGCGCCGGATCTTCCTGAACCAGGGCAAGGGCGACACGGCGATCATCGGGGTCGACGATCCCTGGTGCCAGCAGATTTGCACCGAGATCACCGCCGCCAACCGCCGGACCATCTGGCCGATCAGCGCCGGCAAGGCGATGGGCCGCGGCGTCTACGCCCTGCAGGGCGTGCTGTATGACGCCACCGGCGAGCGCGTGGTCGAGGTCGCCGATCTCTTGCGCGCCCGCAGCCTGCCGGGCCGCCACAACTGGCAGAACGCAGCGGCCGCCTACGCCGCCGCCCGCGCCATCGGCATCCCGGTGCAGGAGGCGGTCGACGGCCTGATGACCTTCCCGGGCCTGGCGCACCGGATGGAGACGGTCGGCAAGATCGGCAAGGTCCGCTTCGTCAACGACAGCAAGGCCACCAACGCCGACGCCGCCCGCCAGGCGATGTCCAGCTATCCGAAGTTCTACTGGATCGCCGGAGGCGTCGCGAAGGCCGGCGGCATCGACGACCTGAAGGACCTCTTCCCGCGCGTCGCCAAGGCCTATCTGATCGGCGAGGCGGCCGAGCCGTTCTCCTGGACCCTGGCCGGCAAGGCCGAGGTCGCCATGAGCGGCACCCTGGAGCGCGCCGTGCAGCAAGCCTTTGCCGACGCCGAGGCCAGCGGCGAGGAAGCGATCGTGCTGCTGTCGCCGGCTTGCGCCTCGTTCGACCAGTTCACCGACTTCGAGGCCCGGGGCGAGGCGTTCCGCGCCGCCGTCAACGGCCTCGTGGCCGGCGGCAAGGCCGCCGTGGCCTAGATCCCGATGAGCGAGCCGGCGGAGACGACCAAGCCCGATCCCGCCGCCGCCTCCCGTCCATGGCGCCAGGTGCTGCGCACCGCCCTGACCGAGCGCGCGGCGTTCCGCGACGCCCGCCGCCAGGCGCTGCCCTGGCTGGCCTGGCTGCGCCGGCGGACCCGCTCGTCCGAACTCTGGCTGATCGCCGTGGCGACGGTCGTGGGCATGGCGGCCGGCGCCCTGGCGGTGCTGCTGGGCAAGGTGGCGCACGGGACGCAGGTCTGGCTGTTCGCCTTCGACCCCGACGAGCGTCTCTCGGCCCAGGCCATGATCGCGCCCTGGCGACTGCTGGCCATTCCCCTCGGGGGCTTGCTGCTAGGCCTGTTCACCGCTCTGGTTGTGCGCCTGCGGCCCAGTCCCGCCGTCGACCCCGTGGAGGCCAACGCCCTGCACGGCGGGCGGCTGTCGATCCGCGACAGCGCCTTCATCTGCGGCCAGACCCTGATCTCGAACGGCTGCGGCGCGTCGGTCGGGCTGGAGGCCGCCTACGCCCAGGCCGGTGGGGCGGTCGCCTCGTGGGTGGGGCGCAAGCTCAGCCTGCGGCGCGGCGACCTGCGGATCCTGGTCGGGGCCGGCGCGGGATCGGCGATCGCCGCCGCGTTCGGGGCGCCGCTGACCGGGGCCTTCTACGCGTTCGAGATCGTCATCGGCGCCTATACCGTGGCCAACATCGCGCCCGTCGCCGCCGCGGCCCTGGCCGGGGTGCTGGTCGCCAAGGCGCTGGGCTCGACGCCCTATCTGATCAAGACCTCGGTCGTGGCGATCAGCTCGTGGACCGACTACCTGCTCTATGGCCTGCTGGGCCTGGTCGCGGCGCTGTTCGGGGTGGCCCTGATGCGGGCGGTGGCGGTCGCCGACCGCTGGGTCGCCAAGGCCGCGCCGCCGCGCTGGGCGCGCCCCGCCATTGGCGGCCTGGCCCTGGCCGCCATGGCCATGGTCACGCCCCAGACACTGTCAGGCGGCCACGGGGCGCTGCACCTCGATCTCAACGGCGACCTGCCGCTGAAGATGGTCCTGATGCTGATCCTGATGAAGTCGGTGGCCTCGATCATCTCGCTCAGCTTCGGCTTCCGGGGCGGCCTGTTCTTCGCGGCCCTGTTCCTGGGCGCGCTGATGGGCCAGTCGTTCTCGGACCTCGTCAACCTGATCGGCGGGGAGGGGCGGCTGGACCCGATCGCCGCCTCGCTGGTCGGCATGGGCGCTTTGGGCGTGGCGATCGTCGGCGGGCCCTTCACCATGTCGTTCCTGGTGCTGGAGGCGACCGGCGACTTCACGATCACCGCCGCCACCCTGGCCGCCTCGCTGATCGCCAGCGCCGTGGTGCGCGAGACCTTCGGCTATTCGTTCTCGACCTGGCGCCTGCACCTGCGCGGCGAGACCATCCGCAGCGCCCATGACGTGTCGTGGATGCGCAACCTGACCGCCGGCAAGATGATGCGCCGCGACGTCAAGACCATCCCGGCCGCCACCGCCCTGGCCGAGTTCCGCCGCCGCTTCCCGCTGGGCTCGACCAAGCGCGCGGTGTTGACCAGCGAGACCGGCCGCTACGCCGGGATCGTGGCCACCGCCGCCGTCTACGCCCAGCCGCCCGAGAGCGAGGCGCCGCTCGCCTCGCTGGCCGCCAACGCCGACGTCGCCCTGACGCCGGAGCTGTCGATCAAGGCGATCATGACCGCCTTCGACGAGACCGGCGCGGATGAGCTCGCGGTGGTCGACGAAGGCGGCGAGGTCATCGGCCTGATCACCGAAGCCCACGTGACGCGCCGGTATGCGGAAGAGCTTGAGAAGGCGCGGCGGGAGCTGACGGGGGACACGGGGTAGGGGACCGGCGCTACCAGCGGATCGGCGCGACGCCAGCGATGTCGGTAAGGCTCTCAAGGGTTACCCGAAGCTTGGACAGCTCGGCGCTGGCGCAACCCAGCTCGAAGGCAAGCTGGTCCTCGGTCCGGTCTTTCCACGTAATCCTGGCGTCGCCCTGGTCTTGCGCGCAGTCAGTCTCCTTCTAAGAAGCTGCATGACACGCTTCAGTAGAGGGCCGACCTTTACTCAGACACCGCTGGCGAAAAAGGCCAATAGCAAAAAGCTCCACAAGCCGAGCGGTAACATTGGAAGGACGCTGGCTAGCGCTATCCATCTGCGGGCCATCACGAGCGATATTGCGAAGATCAGCAGCCCAGCGAAGAAGGTCACTAGGCCAGTCACCATGAATCCCCGCAGCCACAATTCGCTGTTAGCGCCTAGCCATAGGGTTAGAAAGGGCGAGGCGCCCACCAAAGTAGCACCTCCAAGCGCCAAGATCGCCAACTGAGAACGGTTCGGTCCATGATAGACCGCATAAAAGCTTCCAGCGGTTGCTCCCACTCCAATCAGGGCGATAAGAACGATCGGCGTGGCAGACGCCAGGACAGTCGCTGGTGAAACCACTAGACTACTCCTAACAGTCGTCAGGGCCATTGTCGTTGGCATCGACGTAGGCGGCGATCTGACTATCCAGACTACCCCACAACGGTCCAGAACCCGCTACATTGATGCCAGCAAATTGGCCGGTCCCGGTACCGGTCGTTTGAATGTAGACCTTGCCGTTACTGACCACCACTTCGCGCGTCACCGTGCCCGGATAGAACAGATGTCCAGGCAATGTCGAATTAACGATTTTCATATGGGCCGCATCAACTGAGTGCTGAACGGGCCCAAACAGTGGCAAGTTGGAGACTTGTCCATCGGATACAGGTCCAGCTCCTGGCGCCGCGAACTGCTGCAGGGCTGCCCAGGCCTCGTCGGCGTCACAGGCGGTGTCTCCGACCTGATTGAGCGTGACATACCTGTGTGGGCCGGCGCCGAAAGCGATGGCGCCCATCGTCGTGACAAGATCGTCAGCATAAGACGGGGTAAGCCGCGCAATTGTACGGGCGAATTCGAATTCGGATGCTAAGCGTTTGCCAGTGATAATGAGCCCTTCAACGACGATGTTTGGCTCCTTCGGAGGCTTAGCCTGGGCGCCGAACATGAGGCCGTCGGATTGTAAGCTATCCGCGTGAAGGGTTGCCTGCGAAACCTCTGTGCCGTCGGCGTTGTAGGTCACGATCTCGAAGGAAAATCCAGCGAGCGTGTTGTTGAAAGCTCCGCCGCCGTTCCAAAGCGAGCCTCCGTCCCACCACGACGCCCACGTTTCGTCAGGAACCCGCTCAATATCTCCCCCTTCCCAGCCGTTGGTAGATGCAAACGCAGTTGGGAGCGTGACGCCTTCGCCTGAGGGCGGCAGTCCAAGCGTACTGATTACGCCGCCGGTTGGTTGTATCGAGGAAGTGGGAGCAGGGGCAAATTCGGCGAAATCGTGCATTTCGACTATCTTTAAGGTTGTGGGCTACTAACTATCCCTAATTTTGCAAAATGCAACTAAAACTAGTATTTCTCTCTATGGGGCCATATGCCATCGGTGGTTTTGGTCGGCGAGAAGCGTCCGCCCCCGCCTCACCCCAGCGGCATGAACGCGTCCGCCTTGTCGAGCGCCGACAGCGGCGCGTCGATCGCGCAGCGCAGGCCCTCGGCGCGGTAGTCCACTGACACGGTTCCCGCCAGTTCCCCCGGCAAGGCCGCCTCGACGATGCGCGAGCCGAAGCCGCGGTGTTCGGGCGGGCGCACCGGCGGGCCGCCGCTCTCGCGCCATTCGATGTGCAGGCGGTCCTCCGGCTCGATCGTCCAGGTGACGTCCACATGGCCCGACGGCGCCGACAGGGCGCCGTACTTCAGGGCGTTGATCGCCAGCTCGTGGAAGGCCAGGGCCATGACCACCGCCGGCTTGGGCGAGACCCTGAGGTCCGGCCCCTCCACGGTCAGCTGCCCAGGATTGGAGCGATAGGGGATCACCGAGCCGTCGACGATCTGGCGCAGGCTGGCGGCCGACCAGTTCTGGTCGGTCAGCACGTTGTGGGTGGCGGCGATCGCCATCAGCCGGCCCTCCAGCGCGTCGCGCACGGCGCTGTCGACGCCGGCGTTGCGCAGGGACTGCTTGGTGATCGACTGGATGGTGGCCAGGGTGTTCTTGACCCGGTGGTTCAGCTCGTTGACCAGCAGCTGGCGGTGGCTCTCGGCGAGGCGCTCGCCGGTCACGTCGCGCGAGGTGGCCAGCACCCGCTCGACCCGCCCGTCGATGATGATCGGCGAGACAGTGGTGTCCCACCAGCGCGGGGCGCCCCTCACGGTGGGGTTGAAGGCCTGGAACGACGTCGCTCGGCCGGCCATGGCGGCGCGCAGGGCGTCCTCCACCTTCTGGCGACTTTCGGCCGGCCACATGTCGGGCCAGTAGCGATCCCGGTTGCGGCCCTCGAAATCCTCGATCTCGAGCAGCTGCTTGCCGCGGGCGTTCATGTACTCGACGCGGCCGTCCGCGCTGATCACGCGGATGCAGTCCTGGCTGGCCTCGATGACGCTGAGGAAGTAGGCCCCCGCGCCCTTGAGAACCGTCTCGTAAGATCCGTCGCCCGCCACAAATCACTCCCGCTATGAGAGCATGATTACCTTCCCGTGCGGGAATTCAAGCAAAGCCTTGCACGGGAAGACGTTTCGGCGGCTCCCGCCGAGGCCTGGCGGCTCTAGCGGCTTTCGGCGGCGCTGTCCTCGTCGACCCCGCGGGCCTGCTTGGCGGCGGCCTTTTCGGCGGCCTTGGCGGCCTTCTGGCGTTCGCGCTCCTTGCGCTCGAAGTCGTAGTTGGGCTTGCGCGCCATCGGTCAGTTCCTCGCCTTGCGCGCGGCGTAGCGCGCGTCGCGCTTGGCCTTGGCCTCGGCGGCGGACAGGGCTTTGCGCTCATTGCGCTCGTCTCGTTTGGCGGCCAGGGCCTCGGCGGCGAGGGCGTCGGCGGCGTCGGCCAGGGCCTTGGCGGCGTCAGTGACGGCCTGGCGTTGGGCGGCCCTGGCCTCGGCGCGATCCTGGCGAACCTTGCTCAGCTCGGCGGCGCGCAGGGTGGCCCGTTCCTCGAAGCGCGGATCGACGCTGGCCTCGCGCGGCTTGAACTTGGCCAGAAGCGCCGCCTTGGCGTCGGCGGCGGTTTTCTGGCGTTGCGCGTGGCCGATGTCTTGTGATGAGAACATGAATTATTTCGTGAAAAGCGACGAGGTCGCGCCGAACGAAGCCATAAGTCGTAAAAAATCGGGCCGCGATGTGAGATGATCGGGCGCGCGACGATTCCGAAATTACGGATATTTTGCTTTCGAAGTATGGATACGGCGCGACCGCATAGCAATGTTTTTCGGGTTTTATTTTTTGCTTATCGCGAAATGCGCCCTAAATACTCTCTCTCATTCGAGGAATTTTCATGGGTATGATCAAGGTCGCGAAAGCGCCGCGGACTGGCGTTGGGGCCCTGGGCTTGGCGGGCGAGGCGCAGCCGGTGTCGTTCTCGGTCCTGTTCGCGGATGGCCAGAGCGCCAAGCGCGGCGGCAAGGGCAGCGTGGTGGCCGAGCCTGATCTCCTGCGGCGCGCCTTCCGGGCGGGGGAGTGCCGACTGACCCTGGACGACGGCGTCGTGCTGCGCGTGTCGGTGATCGCCCATACCGAAGGGGGCGATACGGCCTACTTCGAACTGCGCTAGAAGCGGGGCGGCGGAGTCTCCTCACGATCCGCCGCTTTTCCACCGCCTGGCTCTGGCCAAGCAAGGTTTGATTAACCCTACGATCCGACTCTCCGCCCCATGGCTTCCAACGCGACACACGCCTTCGCCCGCACCGACCGCACCGCGATCGGCCTGTGGTGGTGGACCACCGATCGCTGGCTGCTGGGCGCGACCGCCATCCTGGCGACGTTGGGCATGCTGCTGTCATTCGCCTCGAGCCCGGCGGCGGCCCAGCGCATCGGCATCAGCGACCAGTTCCACTTCGCGATCCGCATGTGCTTCTTCGCCAGCGCCTCGTCGGTGCTGATGCTGATCGTGTCGATGCTGTCGCCCAAGGGCGTCCGGCGGGCGGCCTTCTTCATCTATATCGGCGCGATCGCGATCATGATCGCCCTGCCGTTCATCGGCCACAACGCCAAGGGCGCCACGCGCTGGCTGCAGTTCGGCGGCTTCACCCTGCAGCCGTCCGAGTTCATGAAGCCGGCCCTGATCGTGCTGGTCTCGTGGATGTTCGCCGAGGGCCAGAAGGGCGAGGGGGTGCCGGGCGTCTCGATCGCCTTCCTGCTCTACTTCATCGCCGTGGCGCTGCTCTTGGTGCAGCCGGACGTCGGCCAGACCGTGCTGATCACCGTGGCGTTCGGCGCGGCCTTCTGGATGGCCGGCGTGCCGATCTCGTGGATCATGGGCCTGGGCGGGGTGGCGATCGCCGGGCTGTGCTCGACCTACTTCCTGTTCGACCACGTGCACGCCCGGGTGCAGAAGTTCCTCAGCCCCGACCAGGCCGACACCCACCAGATCACCCGCGCCGCCGAGGCGATCCGGGCCGGCGGCCTGTTCGGCCGGGGGCCGGGCGAGGGGGTGATGAAGCGTCACGTGCCCGACCTGCACACCGACTTCATCTATTCGGTGGCGGCCGAGGAGTACGGCCTGATCTTCTCGTGGGCGCTGATCGCGCTGTTCGCCTTCGTGGTGGTGCGCGGCCTCTACAAGGCCATGAAGCTGAACGACCCGTTCGAGCAGGTCGCGGCGGCCGGTCTTTTCGTGCTTGTGGGTCAACAGGCCATCATCAACATCGCAGTGAACTTGAACATGATCCCGACCAAGGGCATGACGCTGCCGTTCATCAGTTACGGGGGCTCTTCGATGCTCGCGATGGGTTTGACGCTGGGCATGGCCCTGGCCTTGGTGCGCAAGCGCCCCGGCGCCTACGGGGTGACGGGCGAGATCGCCCCGCAGGGCGCCTACGCCTGACATGAACAAGCTGGCTGTCGTCGCCGCCGGGGGAACCGGCGGACACCTGTTTCCCGCTCAAGCCCTGGCCGAGGCGCTCGCCGCGCGCGGCTGGCGCATCGTTCTGGCCACCGACGAGCGCGGCGCGCTCTATGCCGACAAGTTTCCGGCCCAGGAGCGGCTGGCCCTGTCGGCCGCCACCGCCAAGGCCAATGACCCGCTGGGCATGGTCAAGGCCGGCCTCGTGGTGCTGCAGGGCGTGATGGAAGCCCGCGCGGCGTTCAAGCGGCTCGATCCGGCGGTCGTGGTCGGCTTCGGCGGCTATCCGGCCTTGCCGGCCCTCTTGGGCGCGCTGAGCCAGAAGCGTCCGACCGTTATTCATGAACAGAACGCCGTGCTGGGCCGGGTTAACCGCTTTCTGGCCCCACGGGTCGACGAGGTCGCCTGCGCCTTCCCGACGCTGGAGATGGCCAAGCCCGGCGTGAAGGCCCGCGCCCATGTGGTCGGCAACCCCGTCCGCCCGCCGGTCCGCGCGCTCTACGACGTCGCCTATCTGCCGCCCGAGGTGCAGCTGCGCATTCTCGTGACCGGCGGCAGCCAGGGCGCGCGCCTGCTCTCGGAGCTGATCCCCGAGGCCGTGGCCAAGCTGCCCGAGGACATCCGCTCGCGCCTGAAGGTCTTCCAGCAGGCCCGGCCCGAGAGCATGGAGCAGGCCCGCAAGACCTATCGCAACGCCATGGTCGACTGCGAGGTCGCGCCGTTCTTCCGCGACATGGCCGGCTATCTGCGCCAGTCGCACCTGGTGATCGGCCGCTCGGGCGCCTCGACCTGCACCGAGCTGGCGGTCGCCGGCCGGCCGTCGATCCTGGTGCCGCTGAAGATCGCCGCCGACGACCACCAGCGCTTCAACGCCAAGCTCCTGGAAGAGGCGGGCGGCGCGGCCGTGTGCCTGGAGGACGAGCTGACGGTCGACGCCATGGCCGGGGCCCTGAACGCGCTGCTGAAGGATCCGGAGCGGCTGGGACGCATGGCGGCGGGCGCGCGTTCGGTCGCCAAGCCTGACGCGGCCGAGGCGTTGGCCGACCTGGTGGAGCGGACGGCGCGATAGAGCGCCGGGCGTGCGGGCGCTTAAGCTTAACCCCCGCGCGCCGTTCACTATTTTTCGGAAATGATTAACCGCGAACCTTGGTCGTTCGTTAGCGCCTGCGTGCGAGAAAGCTCCCATCAGTTTTGTTCGCCGCAAGGGATGGGCGCCTACCATGAAATTCTCGATCGCGATCGCCGCGGGTCTCGCCGGCAGCTTCTTCGTCGCTCAGGCCGCTTCGGCCGCCGGCGGCTTCGAAGACCAGATGGGCCGCTGCCTGCAGCAGTTCGCCAACACCCGCGACGCCGCTCAGGTCATGCTCGAATGCAACG
>NZ_QFQZ01000046.1 GCF_003243465.1 Caulobacter segnis | reverse complement strand
GGCATGGCCTTCTACCAGGCCAACCTGTTCCCGGCGCTGAAGGGCAGCCTGCTGGTCGGCTCGCTGCGCGAACAGCACGTCGACCGCCTGGTGCTGAAGGACGGCAGGGTGGTCGGCGAGGAGCGCCTGTTCACCGATATCGGCGGCCGCGTGCGCGACGTGAGGGTCGGCCCCGACGGCGCCATCTACGTCGTCACCGACGACGACAATGGCAAGGTGATCCGCATCACGCCGAAGCGGTAGACCTGAAAAGATCGCGGGCGCGCCGAAACGCGCCCGCGAGGGTCTCGGCCTAGAACTTGTACTGCAGGCCCAGGCTGAACTGGCGCCCGGTGTGGGTGTAGACGAAGGTGCTGTCGCGATCGGAGTCGATGAACTGCCGGTTGAAGCGGTCGAAGATGTTCAGCCCTTCCAGCGACAGCTTGAAGTGGTCGTTGATCTGGTATGACGCGGCCATGTCGAAGGTCAGGTTCGGCGAATAGCCCTCCAGGTCCTGCAGCGGATTGTTGGCCGGCAGGGCCACGATCGACTTGTCGCGGTACGAGGCCGAAACGCGGGCGCTGAACTTGCTGTCCTCGTAGTAGAGCGTTGCGTTGTAGGCGTTCTTCGACAGGCCGATCAGGTCGTTGGTGGTCACCCCGCCAGCGGCCAGGAAGTACTCGATCTGGCTGTCGACATAGGTGTAGTTCACCAGCGCGCCCGTATGGCGCAGGAAGCCCGGCAGGAAGGTGAAGGCCTGCTGGTAGTTGATCTCGAAGCCCTTCAGCGGTCCGCCCGGCGTGTTCAGGGGACGCGTGACCGTGATCGGGGTGTTGTCCGGATCGACGCCCGACGCGCCCAGCAAGGCCATCGGCAGCCCCGTCTGGCGGAAGGTCAGCTGCTGAGACTGGTTCTGCACATAGGTCTGGATGTCCTTGTAGAACAGCCCCACGCCCAGGATCGCGCCCGGCGCGAAGTACCATTCGGCCCCCACGTCGGCGGTCCAGGCGCGGATCGGGTCCAGCGTCGGGTTGCCGGAATTGATCGACGGCGTGCCGGTCAGGTTCAGGCTGCCGCCCGGCGTCAGGAAGCCCAGATCCGGCCGCGACACCGTCTTGGCGCCGGAGACGCGCAGCACCAGATCTGGCGTCACGTCGACCGACACGTTCACCGAGGGCAACACGTCGTCATAGGCGTGCTCGGCGGTGACCTGCTGCGGGGTCAGGCCGATCTGATAGCCGCGCGACTCCAGCTCGGTGCGGGCGAAGCGGAAGCCGACGTCGCCTCGGACCGGCACGCCGCCGATCTCGGTCTTCAGGTCGGCCTGCAGATAGGCCGAGCTCACCTTCTCGTCCACGCGGCGGATGCCGCCGTAGTTGGGCGTCAGGTTGTAGAGGCCGCTCTTGCTGTAGATGTTCTGGTTGGCGACGAACTTGTCGAAGTCGATCGTCGCCCAGCTGGTCGGGAAGACGCCCGCGTTGATCCCGTGGCCGCCGAAGCCCGACACCACCTTGGTCAGGTTCTTCAGCTCGGCCGAGGTGAAGCTGGGGACCAGGAAGTTGTTCGGACGCTGGAAGGTCGAGGTGTCGAACGAGAACTCGTCATAATGACCGCCGACCTTGATCGTCAGGGCGTCGTCGACGGCCCAGGCCAGGTTCAGGTCGACCGTGCGATAGATATTGGTCGTGAAGGTCTGGGCCTGCCGCACCTCGGCGTTGGGGGCGGCGAAGCTGTAGAGCGAGGCGTCCGTGACGTCGAAGCCGTGGGTGATGATCGGCTGGTTCCGGTTCTTGCGGAAGTCGATCGTCATTCCGGTGTTCGGACGCTGGAACATGATCGTCGTCGTCATCGGCTGGTCGTAGTCCGACTTCGAGTAGCCGATCAGGCCCTTGACCGTGATCCGATCCGTCAGCTCGTGCGTGCCCGCCAGGGTGAACTGCTGGAAGACGTTCTGGAATTCGTCGTGCTGGGTGTCGGAGCGCACGTCGACGCCGTCGAAGCGGGCGAAGTCGACGTCATAGACCGTCTGGCCGAGATTGACGCCGGCGGTGTGGCTGGTCCCGGCGTTACGCAGCACGAGCTCGCGCACGGCGGTCTGCGGCTTGCCGTTCTGGCTGATGGCGCGGGCGAACGAGAAGCCCTCCAGCCAGTTCTCCTCGCGCTTGACGTCATAGTTCGAATAGAGGGCGTCGAAGCTCAGCGAGGTGCGCGAGGTCGGCTTCCACTGCAGGGCCAGGGTCGCGCCAGTGCGCTCCTGGTCGTGGTGGAAGCGGCCATAGCGCGGCAGGCGCGGGAAGAAGACGGTCGAACGGTTGGCCTGGTCGAAGACGGTGTCGTTGGCGGCCGGACGGGCCACGCCAGCGGCGCAGTTGGCGGCGTCGGTGCCGTTGGCGGCGTTGTCGACCGGGTTCTGCGGCGTGCGGCCCACGGGCGTACAGAAGCCGCCGTCGACGGTGGCGGGGTTCCAGCCGCCCGATCCCCACTGGTCCTCCAGGAACTTGCGCTTGCTCCACGCCAGCGAGGCCTGCGCCCCGAACTGGCCCCAGGCCGTATCCCAGCGGTCGCCGAGCACGGCGGTGACCTTGGGGTCGGAATGCTTGGACAGGTCGTTGTAGCCGGCCGAGGCGCCGATCACGAAGGTCCGGCCCTTCTGGTCCAGGGGCCTTGCGGTCTCCAGGTCGACCGTCGCGCCCAGGGAGCCTTCGATCACCTCGGCCTGCGCGGTCTTGCGCACCGTGATGCCGCTGAACAGCTCCGAAGCGAAGGTGTTGAAGTCGAAGCCCCGCCCCAGGTTCGCGCCGCGGTCGCTGGTGGTCGCGCCACTGGTTGACTGGGCTTCCATGCCGTTGATGCGGACGCGCGTGAAGGCGGGCGGCAGGCCGCGCACGGTGATCGTGCGGCCCTCGCCGGCCACGCGGGTGATCGAGACGCCCGGCACCCGCTGGATCGATTCGGCCAGGTTGGCGTCGGGGAAGTCGGCGATGTCCTCGGCCTTGATGGCGTCGACCACGCCGGAGGACTGACGCTTGACGCTCAGCGCGCTCTGCAGGCTCGCGCGAAAGCCCGTGACGACCACTTCCTCGACGGCGTTGTTCTCGACGGTTTGCGCTTCGGCGCCGTGCGCCGCCATCGCGCCCGCGATAGCCAAAGCGAAAAGCGAGCAGCCCGAATTCCAGCCGTGCTTGGACGACATGCGACCCTCCTGACAGGACCGGTTCGACCGGCCCCTGACGTTTCCAACCCAAACTGACCGGTTGTTCCGGTTCGTCTCTCGCGAAGCCTTAATTTCCCATATTTTGGGAAGTTATCTCACAAGATAGACAATGTATGTCCGACAAGTTGCGCGGCCGCAAGAGTTGGTTATGTCGACGGCGGACGATGCGGCGGAACCGGGACCCGGCGGACGGCAGCGAGGCGGCTTTCCGCGAGCCGCGCATCGATCATCTGGACGTGAAGATAGGAAGTTCGACAGCACGCGCGCCCACGCGGGCCGGCTGCGACGGCGCGATCAGCGTCCTGATCGCCGATGACAGCACTGAAGCAACCAGGATCCTGAAGCGGTAGCGTCAGGTCCTCGTCAGTGCGCGGCTCGTCGGCCTCAGCCCATGGGCTTCTCGAGAGACGGCGGCGGCTGGCTGAACCAGCGCGGCCCCTGCTCCGTCAGGTGGATGCAGTCCTCGAGCCGGACGCCGAACTCGCCGGGGATGTAGATTCCCGGCTCGTCCGAGAAGCACATGCCCGGCGCCAACCTGGTGGTCTCCGACATGACGAAGTTGACCGGCTCGTGACCGTCCATGCCGATGCCGTGGCCCGTGCGGTGCGACAGGCCCGGCAGCTTGTAGCGCGGTCCCCAGCCCAGGCTCTCGTAATAGGCCCGGACGGCGCGATCGACCGACCCGGCCTCCACCCCGATCTTGGCCGCTTCGAACGCTATCTGCTGGCCGCGCTGGACGTCAGTCCAGACCTTGCGCTGGCGGACCGTCGGCTCGCCGAACACGAAGGTGCGCGAGATGTCCGACTCGTAGCCGCCGACATTGCAGCCGCAATCCATCAGCACGACCTGCCCCTCGCTCAGCACCTGCGGCTGGCGCGAGCCGTGCGGATAGGCGCTGGCCTCGCCGATCAGGATCAGGTTGAAGCTGACCCGCCCGCCCAGCGCCGTGGTCCGCTCGGCCATCAGGGCGGCGATGTCGCGCGGGACCATGCCGGCCCGGACATTGGCGTGGGCATGGCGCAGCGCCGCGACGGTGATGTCGGAAGCGACCTGCATCAGGGCGATCTCGGCCGGGGTCTTGATCATCCGGCAGCCGCGGAACACCGCCGCGCCGGGGACGATCTTGGCGTTCGGCAAGGCGCCGGCCAGGCCTTGGACGATGAAGTCCCGGATCGTCTCCTCGACGCCGACCTTGCCCGAAGCCAGCTTGCGGTCGGCCAGCAGGCCCGCGGCAATGGCGTAGGGGCTCTCGTCCTCCTCCCAGGTGCGGACCTCGGCGGGAACCGACAGGCTCTGGCGGATCGAGCCCTCCTCGAACTTGGGCATCACCATGCCGACCTGCCCTTCGCGCGGGATGATCGCCAGGGTCGGCCGCTCGCTGCGGCTCCACTGGGCGCCGGTGAAATAGTCCATCGACGAACCGGCCTCGGTGATCACCGCCGAGAGGCCGAGCTGCGCCATCAGCGCCTGGGCGCGAACCAGGCGCGCTTGACGTTCGGCGGGGCCAATCAGGGCGATGCCATCGGTCAGCTTCTTGACGCCCTCGTCGCGCGCCCAGGCCCGACCGCCCGTGGCCACCGCGCTTGCGGCGACTCCGGCCAGGAAGCCCCGCCGCCCCAGCTTGTCCAACGCGCCCATACGCTTTCCCCAAAACTTCAAGAGCCGGCGCCGACGCAGACTCAAGCTCCGAACTTGTCGGCCATCGGCCTGGACGCTGACAAGCCCGACACAGCATCCCACCACCCGATCGGCGCGACTGCTCGCTCGGCGCGCGTCGAAAGCCCCTCCCCCATCCGCGAACTCTGATATCAATCTCCCATGAAGCGCGGACGGAGCATCCTGATCGTGGGCGGCGGGACGGCCGGGTGGCTGACGGCCGCCTATCTGGCCAAGGCGCTGCGGATCGCCGAGCAGGCGCACCTGTCGATCACCGTGCTGGAATCCCCCGAGATCGGCGCCATCGGCGTCGGCGAGGCCACGTTCCCCACCATCCGCAACACGCTGCAGTTCTTGGGGATCGACGAAGCGCGGTTCATCCGCCAGACCTCGGCGACGTTCAAGCAGGGCATCCGCTTCGTCGACTGGGGCCACGCGCCGACCGAGCAAGGCCGCCACAGCTTCTTCCACCCGTTCGAGGCGCCCTTCTCGACCGACGGCGTGAGTCTCGCGCCCTATTGGCTGCTGCAGGACGAAGCCTCGCGCGCGCCGTTCGCCGAGGCCGTGACGATCCAGGCCCGCGTCGCCGACGCGGCCCGCGCGCCCAAGCGCCCGCACGAGAGCGACTTCGGCGGCCCGCTGAACTACGCGTACCATTTCGACGCCGCCAAGCTGGCCGAGGTGCTGGCCGAGCGCGCGCGGGAACTCGGCGTTCGCCACCTGCAGGGGCATGTCGGCGAGACGGTGCTGGACGCGACCGGCGCCATCGCCCGCATCGTCTCGCCCGAGCAAGGCCCGCTGGCCGCCGACCTCTACATCGACTGCAGCGGCTTCCGCGCCGAGCTGATCGGCAAGGCGCTGAACGCGCCGTTCAAGTCGGCGCGGCCAGTGCTGTTCGCCGACCGCGCCGTGGCCTGCCGCGCGCCCTACACGCGCCCCGACGCGCCGATCCAGAGCTTCACCGTCGCCACCGCCCACGAGGCCGGCTGGCTCTGGGACATCGGTCTCTCCGGCGCCCGCGGCGTCGGCTGTGTCTACTCCAGCGACCACATCGACGACGATCGGGCCGAGGCGATCCTGCGCGACTATGTGGGCGGGGCCGAGGTCGAGACCCGCCGCCTCGCCTTCGAGGCCGGCTATCGCGAGAAGCAGTGGATCGGCAACTGTGTGGCCGTGGGCCTGTCGGCTGGCTTCCTGGAGCCGCTGGAGTCGACGGGCGTCGTGCTGATCGAGGCTGCCGTGGCGATGATCGCCGAGCTCTTCCCGCACACAGGCCCGGTCAGCGCGCCCGCTCGCCGCTTCAACGAGCTGATGGCGGCGCGCTACGAAAACATCATCGTCTTCCTGAAGCTGCACTACGCGCTCAGCCGCCGGCCCGAGCGCTTCTGGCGCGAGAACACCGCCCCGGAAACGATCCCTGAGCGTCTTCAGGACCTACTCGAACAGTGGCGTCACCGCCCGCCGGCCCGGTTCGATTTCATCCTTGATCTCGAGACCTTCGCCTTCTTCAACTACCAGTACATCCTGTACGGCATGGGCTTCGAAACCGATCTGGCCGACGGCGCCGCTGAGTTTCCGGACGCAGCCGGCGCGGCCAAGCTGTTCGCCAAGATCCGCGGCTTCGCCGATCGCGCGACCCAGGACCTGCCCAGCCACCGCGACCTGATCGCCCAGATCAACCGCTTCGGCTTCGAGGAACGGGCGCTGGCTTGAGGCGGGGATCGCTTGCGGCTCCGTTTGCGTTCTAGGGCGCAACACCCAAGCTTCGGAGCCCTTCCATGAACCACCGCCTTCTCCTTCCCCTGACGCTCGCCTTCGCCGTGGCGGGCCTGGCCGCTTGCGACAAGGAGGCCGGCCGCAAGCAGGAAACCATCGGCAAGGTCGAGGCCGGCGCGGGCAAGCTCGTCGGCGACAAGGATCTCAAGGCCGAGGGCAAGAAGGACCAGGTCGCCGGCAATGTGAAACAGGGCGAGCTGAAGGACGCCGTGAAGGAAGCGAAGAAGTAGGCTGGAATACTGCCTCCCCAAAAACAAGTGTCATCCCGGAAGCCTCGCAGAGGCTATCCGGGACCCAGGGGGTGACGAAGCGCGGTGCGCACCGCCCCTGGGTCCCGGCTCTTCGCTTCGCTACGGCCGCGATGACACGGGAATTGGCCTCGAGAGTTCTCTACGCCCCTACGCCCTCGGGCACGGCTCCCAACTCACCAGACGCGCGGGCTTTCTTGCCGTAGACCACCTCGAACAGCGGGCTGGCCATCACGGTCGTGACGATCGCCATCAGCACCAGCATCGAGAACAGGGTCGGGCCGATGATGCCCTTCTGCAGGCCGATGTTGATGATGATCAGCTCCATCAGGCCGCGCGAGTTCATCAGGGCGCCGATGCCCATGGCCGTGGCGTGGTTCTCGCCGGTCAGGCGGGCGGCGGCGTAGCAGGCGCCCCACTTGGCCAGGATCGAGCAGGCCAGGACGCCCAGGGCGATCAGCAGCAGCTCGACCGAGTTGACCATGTCCATGCGGGTGTTGAGGCCCGAATAGGTGAAGAACATCGGCAGCAGCAGCACGACTGCGATCGGCTCGACCTTCTTCTTCAGCTCCTCGACGAACAGGCCGCGCGGCATGAAGACGCCCAGCAGGAAGCCGCCGAAGATGGCGTGGATGCCCACGGCGTCCATCAGGAAGGCCGACAGGCAGAAGGCCATCAGGGTCAAAGCGAGGACGGTCAGGCTCATCTCGCCGTCGCGCTCGACCATGCGGCCCAGCGGCGCGAGGATGCGCTTGCCGAACAGGACCATGAAAGCGACGTAGGTCAGGCCGCCGCCGATGGCGAGAACGGCCAGGCCCGGCCCGCCGCCGAACGTCGCCAGCACCAGGGCCAGCACGCACCACGACACCGCGTCGTCGAAGGCGCCGGCCGTCAGCGACAGCGTGCCCAGCGAGGTCTTGGCCAGGCCGCGCTCGTTGATGATCCGGGCCAGCATCGGAAAGGCGGTCAGGGCGATGCAGGCGCCCATGAACAGGGTGGCGTTGGCCTGGCTGATGGTCGGGGCGAACAGGCCTGGGACCTTCAGCAGGAACGGCGTGATGATCGCGGCGATCAGGAACGGCGCGGCGATGCCGGCGAACGAGACGCTCATCGCGCTCCTGGCCTTGGACTTGAAATGGCCCGCCTGAAAGCTGGTCCCGACCATGAACATGTAGAGCCCGACGCCCAGCTGGGCGCCGACATAGAGGACGTTCTTGGTCTCCTTCGGGAAAAGGGCCGCCTGGAAGTCGGGGAACAGCAGGCCCAACAGCGACGGTCCCAGGATCAAGCCGGCGATCATCTCGCCGACCACCTGCGGCTGGGCCAGCAGCTTCTTGCCCAGCCAACCGACGACGCGGCAGGCCAGCAGGATCACCGCCAGTTGCAGGAAGAAGTGGATGGAGAAATCGTTCGGGGCGTAGCTGTGGGCGGCGGCCTGGGTGGCGGGCCCGTGCGGCGACAGGATTTCTGACGCAGTCTTCAGCGTGTCGGCAAGCAGGTCTGACACCGGATAAGCCCCCTAAGCAATGTTCTCGGCTTTGCGCCCTTGCCCCATGCCGACCAGAGAACGATGGTCCGCGCAATACCTTGACCGCCTTTTTGACGCGCCCGTCAGTAGATTGTTTTTGCTGGCGAATTTTCTGTTGCCGGAACATCACGATGTAGTAACGTTTCTACAGACAGCCTTGTCAATTCGCGGACAGGGAGCGCGCGATGAAGGTCCTCACCAGCCGCGAGTTCAATCAGGACGTCAGCCTGGCCAAGCGCGCGGCGCGGCTTGAGCCGGTGTTCGTCACCGACCGCGGCAAGCCGACCCACGTGCTGATGAGCATCGAAACCTACCGCCGCCTCAGCGGCCAGACCGAAACGATCGTCGACCTGCTGGCCATGCCCACGCCCCTGCCCGACCTGGACCTGCGGGCCGCCCGCGCGTCCGAGACCTGGGAGCGCTGATGCATCTGCTGGACACCGAGCTCGTCTACGCCCTGCGCGCGGCCAAGAGCGGCCGGGCGGACGCCGCGCTGACCGCCTGGGCGGCCGGCGCGGCGCGAACCAGCCTGTTCGTCTCGGCCCTGACCCTGCTGGAGCTGGAAACCGCCGTCGCCCGCGTCGAGCGCAAGGACAAGACGCAGGGCGCGGCTTTGCGCGACTGGCTGGACAATCGCTTCGCCCGCGCCTTCGAGGGGCGCATCCTGCCGATCGACGCCGCCGTGGTCCGTCGCCGCGCGAGCGTCCCGCTGACGGACGGCCGCGACGCCCTGCTGGCCGCCACGGCGCTTGAACACGGCATGACCCTGGCCACGCGCGAGGCGGCCGCCTTCGCCAAGATCCCGCGCCTGAAGCTGTTCAATCCCTGGACCTACAAGCCCGAGGTCGTCGACGAGGACGAAGACTGGGGCCAGGCCGCCAAGGCAGGCGCCCACTGGCTGCGGAATATCTTCGTGCGGGGTTAGCCGGGCTTCACACCAAGGGTCTTCTCCAGCCACCCCGCGACCCGTTCCAGCACCTCGACGCCATCCATCGCCGGACGGGTGCGCCACTCCTCAGGATCATCCGTCAGCGGAACCTGCAGGGCGTGGTTCAGGCGGGGCAGCAGGACGATCTCCGCGCGCGGATTGCCCGCAAGGGCCTTGCGGGCGGCGGGCACGTTCTCTTGGGGCCGGACCAGGGCGTCCTTGCCGCCATAAACCGCCAGCAGCGGGATGCGGACACGCCGCAAGTCCTCGAAGGGCTTCCGTTCCAAGGCGGCGGGAAGCTGGACCTTGTCGGTCAGGGCGGTGATGACCTGCTCGGCGGCCTCCTGGGGGATACGACCATCCCTGACCCCGGACGCCACCACCGCCTCGACCAGCGCCCTGTCCGGAGCGGCGGCGATGAGCCGGGCGGCGAACCCGCGCTGAACGTCGTAGGACCCGCGCTCCGGGAAGTTCATGACCAGGCTGCGCGCGATCTGATCGATCGTGTGCTCGCGCCCCGGAATCGCGGGCGACAGCAGCAGCACGGCGGCGTGCGGCGGGTTTGTCCCGCCCGCGACCTGGGCCGCGACCATGCCGCCTTGGCTGTGGCCGACAACGGCTATGCGGCCGGGGTCAATCTCCGGCCGGCTTCGCAGGAGTCGCACCATGGCGCGGGCGTCCTCGGCCAGCACCGACACACGTTCGTTGGACGGTCCCTCCGACTCCCCGGAGCCGCGCTTGTCGTACTCAAGCGTCGCGACGCCGACCGACAGCATGCGCTTCTGCAGAATCCGGAACGCGCCGCGCACTTGAGGGCCAGAGCCGCCGACAACCACGATGGCCGGGAAAGGTCCCGCGCCCATCGGGATGCGCAGCGTCGCGGCCAGCTTGACGCCGTTCGACGCGGCGACGGTCACGTCTTCCGCGATCCGGTCGGGCTTGTAGGTCTTCTCGAGCGCGTCCAGCTCGCCCGGCGTCGGGATACCGCGCAGGATGATCGCCGGACCGAGGGTGACCGGCCCCGCCCTGCCTAGATGCAGCGCCAGCGCGTCCTTGCCCGCCTCGGAGTCGGCCTTCGCCACGCCGGTGACCATAAGGCGCTGCCAGTCGCCCGAGCCGATGCTCTCGGTGATGGCGAAGGTCGGGTAAGGCGGAGCGTTGGTCAGGAGCAGGGCCGAAATTCGGACGCCCTCCCCGGCGCGCAGCCAGAATACGCCCGTATAGGTCTCGCCCGCCTTGACCCCGCCGGCGAAGGCCGCGGTCGCCCCGCTGCTCCAGGGATCGGTCGTCAGGGTCGCCTCGACGCGGGTCGCCCCACCGCCCGGCGCGCCGGCGTCGCGGAGATGGGCGACCTTGGCGCCATAGATCGACCAGCCATCGGCTGGCGTGACACCCACGACCTCAGCCGCGTCCCCCGCGGGCGCGACGATGAGAAAGCACAGCACCAGCGCAAGCAGTCGCACAGCGCCCTCCCCGACACCGACATCGCCGGGATACGATCACAAGTTGACGACTTCCGGCAACACGCCTCAGGGCGTTCGCGCGCCGTCGGATGTCGCCACGCGCGTGATGTGGGTGAACGGTGCCAGCGGGGCTTGGACCGGCACGGGCGCCTGAACCGGCGTGGCGGCGACCTGGACCGGAACCGCCTCAGCCTCGACCAGGGGCGGTTTCGGCGCGGCCTTGGCGGAGACATAGACCAGCCGGTCGCCCTGGCAGGTCCCCGCGTTCATCAGGCCCTTCAGATAGCCGCGCCGCACGAAGCCGGCCTTGATCGCCTCGCGGACCATCTGGTCGTGCCGTTCGGCGCCGGTCAGGCGGCGGACCCAGCCGCGCATCGGGATCACGTCGGTGATCGTACTGGCCACCACCCCCAGCACCGGCCGCGACAGGCTCTCGTCCTTGTTGTCGTCCTTGGGGTCGTCGTAGTCGTCGCCCAGCACGGCGTCGAGCTGCTGGATCTCGGCCTTCAACGGCGCGCAGCCGGCCTGGGGCGGCGCGTAAGGATCTGCGACGGCCTTCTTCAGCAGGTCGGGTATCTCGGAGCGGACGACGTTGATGTCCCGCAGCGGCGCGACCATCGCCGAGCCGAGGTTGTCGGTATTGGCCTCGGCGGAGGTCTGGGGCGTCTTCTGACGCTCGCCCGCCAGCGCCGCGTCGGCCGCCCCCATCCCCACGCACAGCGCCAGCAAGGCTGCGCCGCAGCGCTTCAGCGCGCCGACGGAGGGCTTTTGAACGGGCGGCGACATCGTCGTGACCTCGCAAGGTTGATCCATGCCGGTTCAACCCGAGAACGGCCCCGCTCGTTCCGTCGCGCGCGCCTTCGTGATCCGAGCGCCTCCCTAGATTGGGGGAAGCCCATCCATGATCGCCGTCAGCGCCAGCACCGTCTGGCCCTCCATCGCGCTGTGGCCGGCGTCGGTGATCACGTAGGTCGCGGGAGGAGTCCCCGCCGCCTCCAGCGCTTCGACGAGCCGCGAGGCCTGGGTCAGCGGGCAGACCTGGTCGAAGCGGCCGTGGACGATGTGGACCGGCACGTCCTTCAGCGCCCCGACGCCGTCGGTGATCTCGTCGGGCTTCAGGAACAGGTCGTTGGCGAAGAAGTGCGCCTCGATCTGGGCGAAGCTCAGCGCGAACTCGGCCTCGCCGAACTTGCCCGGGTCGCTGGCGGCCGGGATCATGTTCGAGATCGTCCCCTCCCAGACCGACCAGGCCAGGGCCGCCTGCAGCTGGCGCTGGCGCTCGGGCTCGGTGGTCGGAACGCTGTCGAAGATTGCCTTGTAGGCGGCCATCATGTCGTCGCGCACCTCGGCCGGAATGACCTCGACGAAGGCCTTCCACTCGTCGGGATAGGCGATGTAGGCGCCGGGTTCGGTGAGGCCGTAGGGCTTGTCGGCGAAGGTCGCCGCATTGCCCTGGTACATGTAGAGCAGGTCCTCCTTGGACCCCAGGAAGATGCCGCGCAGGATCAGGGAGGCGACCTTGTCCGGATGGCGGATCGCGTAGACCAGGGCCAGCGTGCTGCCCCAGCTGCCGCCGAACACGTGCATCTTGCCGGTGATCCCCAGCGCCTCGCGCAGGGCGTTGATGTCGGCGACCAGATAGTCCGTCGTATTGTGCGCCAGGGCCTTCTGCGGCCCGTCGGCGGCCACGGTCGGGCGGCTTTTGCCACAGCCGCGCTGGTCGAACAGGATCACCCGGTAACGATCCGGATCGAAGAACCGCGACATCACCGGCGCGCAGGCCCCACCCGGGCCGCCGTGCAGGAACATCACCGGCTCGCCGTCGGCCTTGCCGTATTCTTCCCAGTAGAGCTCGTGGTCCGGCGCGGTGTCGACGCGCAGCCAGCCGGTGCGCAGGGGCTCACCCTGCGGATAGGCCCACTCGGTGGTCACCTTGCTGGTCGTGCGAAGCCGCGAGAAATCCATGGTCGAATCCTGTCGAAAAAGGCGGCGCACTCTCGCGCTGAAAGATGGGAATCTCTAGGCTCGAAACTCACGCTTTTCCGTGTCATCCCGGCCGTAGCGCAGCGGAGAGCCGGGACCCAGGGGCCGATGCACTGCCGCTCACCCCTGGGTCCCGGCTCTACAGCCCGCTTCGCGGCCCTTCGGCCGGGATGACACGAGATTTGGAACAGCCATGACCATCGAGATCGAAGACCGCCACGCCGCCGCCGCCTTCCGCCGCCTGGTCGAGCACCTGCAGATGCGCGCCGACGCCCAGAACATCGACCTGATGGGCCTGGCCGGCTTCTGTCGCAACTGCCTGGGCGACTGGGTCAGCGAAGCCTCGGAGGGCTCGATCAGCAAGGAGGCCGCCCGCGAGGCGGTCCACGGCATGCCCGCCGCCGAGTGGAAGGCCAGGCGCCAGACGCCCGCGACGCCCGAGCAGCTGGCGCGGATGGAGGAAAGCCTGGCGCTGAACGCGAAGCTGCGGGGCGAACGCTCGTAAAGGGACGGGCCTGGAATCCCTCTCTCTTCGAGAGAGGGAGGGGCCCGCGCCGGAGGCGTGGGAGGGTGAGAGGTTACAGGCGGGCCGCAAATCCTTCACGAGTTCAAAACCTTCCGCGCTTGCTCTGTCCGGAAAGGGTGAAACCTCTCACCCTCCCATGCTGCGCATGGGCCCCTCCCTCTCTCGAAGAGAGAGGGAATTCAACGAGCGTTCGCGCGATTTCATCCACCCCCTCAAAAACCGCCTTATCCTCTTTCCACCTCGAAGCACTGGGGAGGGCGCGCGGCCAGCGACCTTCGCGGCTTCGGGGGGCGGTCGAGCGGGCGCGCTCGTCGGCGCGGGGGAAACTCCGCAACCGCGCCATCCCCGAGGTAGTCGACCCTGGAACACAGAAACGACGGTGGATGCGGGCCGAGGAGAGCGACAGGGGAGTCGAAAGGCTCCTGACCGGGACCGGGCTTCGCGGCCTGGCCCGCCCGTCGGAGGCTTCAAGGGCGAAGAGGCGCCAATAGCGTCGCGACGTCACGCTTCCGGAGAACGATCGCGCGGGGCGTCTAGGCTTCGTCGAAACGGTATTTTTCCTTCTGCTCCGGGCGTCGCCCCGGCGCCCCGCCTCCCTCCCCCGTCCCTCCGGCGCGCCGCGTCGGAGCGCCTTCGCACGCCCCTGGAGGAGTCGATGTCCCGCAAGAAGAAGAGCCCCACGCCCCGTCCCGTCGCGCCCGATTGCGAATGGCCGCCAGCCCGCATCGCGGCGCTGCGCCGCGCGGTCTTCAAGACGCTGCGCAAGTTCCGAAATTCGGCGGAGTACCGTCGAATGCTGGAAAAAGAAAAAGCCCTCGGCCTTGCGACCGAGGGCTCAATCCTGTCCGCGGACGGAGGGACTTAGCGGATGACCCGCGCGCCCTTGCCCTTCATCACGGCCTCGACCTCGGCGGCCTTCACCATCGAGGTGTCGCCCGGGGTGGTCATGGCCAGCGCGCCGTGAGCCGCGCCGTACTCGACGGCGGCCTGCGGGCCCTTGCCTTCCATGAAGCCGTAGGCCAGGCCCGAGGCGAAGCCGTCGCCGCCGCCGACGCGGTCGTAGATTTCCAGGTTCTCGCGCATCATCGAGGCGTAGAACTGGCCGCCGGCGTACAGGATCGCCGACCAGTCGTTGACCGAGGCGGTCTTGGCGTTGCGCAGCGTGGTCGCGGCGACCTTGAAGTTCGGGAACTCCTTCACGGCCGTCTCGATCATCTTCTTGAAGTTGGCCGGGTCGATCGAGCTGATGTGCTCGTCCAGGCCTTCCACTTCGAAGCCGAGGCAGGCGGTGAAGTCTTCCTCGTTGCCGATCATCACGTCGACGTACTTGGCGATGTGGCGGTTGACCTTCTGGGCGCCTTCCTTGCCGCCCTGCGACTTCCACAGCGAGGCGCGGTAGTTCAGGTCGTAGGAGACGATCGTGCCGTACTTGCGGGCCACTTCAACGGCCTCGATCACGGCTTCGGCGGTGTTGCTGGCCAGGGCCGCGAAAATGCCGCCGGTGTGGAACCAGCGCACGCCTTCCTCGCCGAACAGCTTTTCCCAGTTCACTTCACCGGGGCGGATCTGCGAGGCGGCCGAGTGGCCACGGTCCGAGCAGCCCAGGGCCGGACGGACGCCGAAGCCCTTTTCGGTGAAGTTCAGGCCGACGCGGGTGTTGCGGCCCAGGCCGTCGAAGTCGCGCCAGATGACGTGGGACTGGTCGACGCCGCCCTGCATCATCAGGTCCTCGACCAGCCAGCCCAGGTCGTTGTTCGGCAGGGCCGTGACGACGGTCGAGCGCTTGCCCCAGCACTTCCGGAACGCGCGGGCGACGTTGTACTCGCCGCCGCCTTCCCAGACGTTGAACTGGCGGGCGTTGCGCACCCGGCCGAAGCCCGGGTCGAAGCGCAGCATCACTTCGCCGAAGCTGGCGCAGTCCCACTTGGTTTCCGAAGCCGGGCGGATATTCAGGATGTTGTCGGTCATTTGGTCTTAGGCCTTCCCACGAACCTTCTTGATCAGATCGACGGTCTCGCGGACCTTCTTGGAGATGCCCGCGTAGTCCTTGGCGTCCAGCAGCTCTTGCGTGATCAGCTTGGAGCCCATGCCGGCGGCGACGATGCCCGCGCCGAACCACTTCTTCACCGAGGCCTCGTCCGGATCGACGCCGCCCGTCGGCATGATGCGGGTCCAGGGCATCGGGCCCAGCACCGCCTTGACGAAGTCGGGGCCGCCGACCGACGAGCCCGGGAAAACCTTGACGATCTCGCAGCCCAGTTCCTCGGCATACGAGATTTCCGAGGCCGAGCCGCAGCCCGGCGAGTACGGGATCTTGCGGCGGTTGCAGACCTTGGCGACGTCGGCGTTCAGGATCGGGCCGACGACGAACTTGGCGCCGTTGGCGATGTAGATGCCGGCGGTCGGGGCGTCGACGATCGAGCCCACGCCCATGATCACGCGCGGATCGGCCTTATCGAAGTAGCGGGTGACTTCGTAGAAGACGTGGCTGGCGAAATCGCCGCGGTTGGTGAACTCGATGCAGGGCGCGCCGCCGTCGGCGCAGGCCTGGATCACGTTCTTACAGACCTCGACGTCGGGGTGGTAGAACACCGGGATCACGCCCTGGTCCATCAGGGCGGTCAGCACCGCCATACGGTCTTTCACCATCTCAAACTCCTTCCCGAAGGCTCGTTCTTGCGCGGGCCGCCGGAAAGACGTCCGCGTGAGCAAAATTTCGCCGATGCCGGCTCAGGGCGTTCCCTTAGACCGCGTTGCGGACAGGCGCCACAACTGGCTTGCCGCAACGTCAAACTAAAGGCTGGAATGAGGGGCCGAGCCACCGGGCTCGCTCGATCCGTCCGGCGGCCTGCCGACCGCATGGACATCTCACGTCCTCGTTTCCTCCCCAACACCTTCGCACCGTCTCCCCTCGCCCCCTCCGAGCGCAAAAGTGAGGGCGCCGGTATGACCCGACGCCCCGGAGTTTGCGCAGGAGCGAGCTCAAAGAGCCGCAAACGAGACGAACCGACCAAGACGCCGGGCCGAAACGTTGATGACACCGGTGTCACTCCGATAGAGGCAAGTGGCCTGACCACTTCGCCACCGGTGTCATGCGCAGATAAACAGAAAGCGGCGAGCAGCGCAAGCGGGGTCGACGCAGGATTTGAGGCGCGGCAAGCGATTGATAATGAAAGACTTTGCAGGAATGAAAGAACGACTTTTAACGCCCCAAACTCCCCGGCGAATGCCGGGGCCCAGATTGATCCGGAATGTCTGGGGATGACGCGCCTTATGGCCTCGCCTTCCCGCCTCGTCAGTGGGCTCGACCTGGATCCCGGCATTCGCCGGGGAGGTCGGATGATGAAGCTCACCCCGTGTTGCGAAGTCCCGCGGCGATACCTGCGACCGTCAGCTGGATCGCCAGGCGCAGCTCCTCGTTCTGGTCCCCCGCCCGGCGGCGCGACAGCAGCTCCAGCTGCAGGTGGTTCAGCGGATCGACGACGCGGCCCGCCAGCGCCACGGACTCGGCGAGGTCGGGCTGGTTGTCGAGCAGGCGCTCGCCGCCCCGGATCGCCAGGGCCAGTTCGGTCGCGCGCTCGTGCTCGCGCCGGATGGTCGCGAAGATCCGCTCGGCGTTGGCCCTGTCCGGCGACAGTTCGACATAGCGCGAGGCGATCGGCATATGGCTCTGGGCCAGGGCCAGCTCCATGTTCGACAGCAGCGAGGCGAAGAAGTCGAAGTTTCCGGCCAGGTCGCGCAGCTGCTCGACCGACAGGCCCGCCCGGTCGACGCCGGCGGCGAAGCCGTACCAGCCCGGCAGCATGAACCGCGACTGCGACCAGCTGAACACCCACGGGATGGCCCGCAGGTCCTCGATCTTGCGGCTGGCGGTGCGGCTGGCCGGGCGGCTGCCGATATTGAGGCCGACGATCTCGCTGATCGGGGTGACCGACCAGAAGAAGTCCTCGAAGGCCGGATCGTCATACACCAGGGCGCGGAAGCCGTGGAACGAGGCGTCGGCCAGGGCGGTCATCGCCGCGTCGATCTTAGGATCGGGCTTCAGCACCGGCCGCTCGCTGGACATCAGCACGGCGGCGGCGAGGCCGTCCAGGTTGCGGCGGGCCGTGGGCTGGTCGCCGAAGCGGCGGGCGATCATTTCGCCCTGCTCGGTCATGCGGATGCGGCCCTGGACGGTGCCGGCCGGCTGGGCCAGCACGGCCTCGGCGGCCGGTCCCCCGCCCCGCCCGACGCTGCCGCCGCGGCCGTGGAACAGCTGCAAACCGACGCCCATCCGGTCGGCCTCGTACGCCAGGGCCGAAGCCCCGACCGCGACGCCGCGCCGGCTGGCGACATAGCCGCCGTCCTTGTTGCTGTCGGAGTAGCCGAGCATGATCTCCTGCACCGGCCGGTCGCCCAGGATCGAGCGGGCCAGCGGCAGCTCCAGCCACTGGCGCAGGACCGCCGGGCCGTTCTCGAGGTCGCCGATGGTCTCGAACAGCGGCGCGACCTTGACCGAGGCGCGCGGCGCGGCCCCGCCCCAGACCAGACCGACCTGCTTGAGCAGGACGAGCGGCTCGAGGATGTCCGACAGGGTCGCCGACTTCGAGATGATGTACGCGCCGAGGCACCCATGGCCGTAGTCGCGAACCGCCTGGGCGGCGGCGCCCATGGTCGCCAGCTCCTTGGTCGTCTCCTCGCTGTAGGCGGTGAACGGCGAGACCAGGGGCCGCTGGTGCGACAGCTCCTCGATCAGCAGCTTGCAGCGCGCCTCCTCGGACAGCTTCAGGTACTCGACGCCCGAACCGGCGCGCTCGTACAGCTCATGGATCGTGCGCTCGTGGACGTCGGCGTTCTGGCGCAGGTCCAGGCTCATCAGGTGGAATCCGCAGGCCTTGGCGACCTCGACCAGGGTGCGCAGGGACCGGCCGACCAGGCGCTCGCCGCCGTTGCGCTCCAGGCTGTCGATGATCACCGACAGGTCGGCGATGAAGGCGTTCGGATGGCCGTAGGGCTCGACGCTGGTCACGCCGGCGGCGAAGGCCACCGGTGCGCCGGTCAGCTTCTGCGAGACGGCGTTCAGCCGGTCGAAGATCAGCTCCAGCGCCAGGCGGTAGGGCTCGTCCAGGCGGTGGACCGACGGATCGCTGGTCTGGGCGGCCAGGGCCAGCAGCTCCTCGGACACCGGCGTATAGGCCGTCGAGATCGCCAGGTTCGACCACAGCTTGCGGACCTCGGCGGCGTACCAGTCGAGGATGACGCGGGACTGGCTGGCGAAGGCCAGCTTCAGGGTCTCGCCGTTGACGCCGGGGTGGCCGTCGCGGTCACCGCCCAGCCACGAGCCCATCTTCAGCAGCGGCGCCAGATGGCCGTGCTGTCCGATCTTGCCGGTCCAGTCGGCGTAGAGGTCGATGATCGCCGGCAGGATCGAGGTGCGGACGATCGACAGGGCGTTGCGGATCTCGTCCTTCACGGTGATCCGCTCGGGCCGGTAGAGGCGCGTGCGCCACATCAGGGCGATCTCGCGGAACAGGCTCTCGCGGATCTCGGCGTCGAGGTCCGGCGGCAGGTGATGGCGGCGCAGGGCCATCAGCCGCGAGATCTCGGTCTCCCGATCGACCATGCTGCGGCGACGCACTTCGGTCGGGTGCGCGGTCAGAACGGGCACGACGTTCATCGCCGCGAAGGTCTTGGCCAGCGCCTCGTCGGTCTTGCCCTGGCTCTTCAGCAGCTTGACGGCGTCGACCAGGGTCCGGGGGCGCTCGTCCCCCGGCTGGGCGTCGGCCTCGGCATGGCGGCGGCGACCGGCGACGTCCTCGCCGATATTGGCCAGCAGCGACTGGCTGGCGAAGGCGCGGGCCAGGAACACGGCCTCGTCGGTCGAGAGGTCCGAGAACAGGCGGTCCAGCACCGGCGCGTCGCCGTTGGCCACATCCTCGTGCGAGGCGACCCGGCGCGCCCGGGCCACCAGGGCCGCAGCCTCCTCGCCTTCCAGATAGGCGATCGCCTCGACCAGCAGATCGCTCAGCAGGGTGGCGTTCTTGCGGACGTGTTGGCTGGTCGGACGATCGACGTCGATCGACAGCGGGTTGCGCATGCGCGGACTCCCAGGACCCCGGACGGTGGGATCCTCTGCGGACAGGGGGTTCGAGGGCGCGTCGCGGCGGGGAGGCCTGACGCAAGGGCGCCCTCTAGCCTTGTTCACCAGGCGAGAAAACCCGCCCCGCACAATGGTTGCGCTACCATCGACCGATTGCGTGTTTTTGTTTCGTCAGCGGGCCAGCCACCCGCCATCCACGGGCAGAGTAATCCCCTGGACGTAGTCCGAGGCCGACGACGCCAGGAACACGGCGGCGCCGCCGATGTCCTCGGGCCGGCCCCAGCGACCGGCCGGAATACGCGCCAGGATGGCGGCGTTGCGGTCCTGGTCGGCGCGCAGGGCCTCGGTGTTATTCGTGTCGAAATAGCCCGGCGCGATGGCGTTGACGTTGATCCCCTTGGTCGCCCACTCGTTGGCGAGAATCTTGGTGAGGCCAGCCAGGCCCGACTTCGCCGCCGTATACGACGGCACGCGGATGCCGCCCTGGAACGACAGGAGGCTGGCGATGTTGATCACCTTGCCGCCGCCTTGCTTCAGCGCCTGCTTGGCGAAGGCCTGGGTCAGGAAGAAGACGACCTTGAGGTTGGTGTCCATCACAGCGTCCCAGTCGGCTTCCGAGAACTCGATCGAGTCCGCGCGACGGATGATGCCGGCGTTATTGACCAGGATATCGACCTTGCCGAAGGCGGCGACGGTCTCGTCGACGACGCGCTGCACCGGCTCGATCGAGCCGAAGTCGGCCTTGATCGACAGAAACTTGCGGCCCAGGGCTTCGACGGCCTTTTGGGTTTCGGTCGGTTCGCTGCGGCCCGCCGCGGCGATGTCCGCGCCGGCGGCGGCCAGGGCGATGGCGATCCCCTGCCCGATCCCGGTGTTGGCGCCGGTGACGAGCGCGACCTTGCCTTCGAGGCTGAACGGATTGGCCATTGTCAGTTCCTGTCCAAAAGGAGTGTCATCCCGGACGACCTAAAAGGTCGATCCGGGACCCAGGGGCCAGCGGCAAGGCGGCCGCCCCTGGGTCCCGGCTCTACGCTGCGCTCCGGCCGGGATGACACGGGAGCGCGGTGGGCCACGCCCCTACTTCAGCTGGCAGATGTCCAGCACGTTCATGTCGGTGTAGTCGAGGTTCTCGCCGCCCATCGCCCAGATGAAGGTGTAGTTGGCGGTGCCCGAGCCCATGTGGATCGACCACGGCGGGCTCATCACGGCTTCCTCGTTGGCGATGACGATGTGACGCATCTCGTCCGGCTCGCCCATGTAGTGGAAGACCCGGTCGTTCTCGCCCAGGCCGAAGTAGAAATAGGCTTCCGAGCGGCGGTCGTGCAGGTGGGGCGGCATGGTGTTCCAGACGCTGCCCGGCTTCAGCACGGTCATGCCCAGCAGCAGCTGGGCGGACTTGCAGGTGGTCGGCACGATGTACTGGTAGATCGTGCGCTCGTTGGAGGTCTCCAGCGCGCCGCGCTCCAGCGGGATGGCGTCGGCGAAGGCCAGCTTCTTGGTCTCGAACGCGGCGTGGGCCGGCAGGCTGACCAGGTAGAAGCGCGCGGCGCCGTCGACACCCTCGAAGGTGACGTCCTTGGCGCCCATGGTGACGTACAGGCCGTCACGCGGCACGATCTCGTAGACGACGCCGTCGACGGTGACCTTGCCGGTGGTCTCGCCAACGTTGATCAGGCCCAGTTCGCGACGCTCCAGGAACGGGTGACCGGCGGCCGAGGCGGGCTCGGTCTGGTCGGGCAGCTTGATCGGGCTGGTGGCCACGACGCCGCCGACGACGAAGCGTTCGGCGTGGTTGTAGGTCAGGACGATCTGGCCGTCCTGGAACAGCCCCTGCATCAGGTAACGGTCGCGCAGGTCGTCGTTGCTGACCGCGAACATCATGTCCGGATGGGTGGCGTGATAGGTCTTGGCGAACATCGGGAAGTCTCCGGAAAGGGCGTTCTATTCGGCGGCGGCGCGCAGCGCGGCGGGACGAGCCCAGTCCGGACGCTGATCGAGCTTGTAGGCCTTCTTAGGCAGGTTGTACGTCAGATCGACGATCAGCTCCTCGGCCTCGACCAGGTCCATGCGGTGCTCGGCGACCATGCGGGCCAGGAAGGCGCTGTCGACGCGCCGGGCCACGTCGTGGCGGGCCGGGATCGACAGGAAAGCGCGGGTGTCGTCGTTGAAGCCGACGGTGTTGTAGAAGCCCGCCGTCTCGGTGACCTGCTCGCGGAAGCGCATCATGCCTTCCGGGCTGTCGTGGAACCACCAGGACGGACCCAGCTTCAGCACCGGATAGTGCCCGGCCAGCGGGGCCAGCTCGCGGCTGTAGGTCGTCTCGTCCAGGGTGAACAGGATGATCGACAGGCGCGGGTCGTTGCCCAGGCGGGTCAGCAGCGGCTTCAGCGCATCGACGTACTCGGTGCGCATCGGGATGTCCGCGCCCTTGTCGCGGCCGTGAGATTTCAGCAGGCCGACATTGTGGTTGCGATGCGAACCCGGGTGGATCTGCATGACCAGGCCGTCGTCCAGGCTCATCTTGGCCATCTCGGTCAGCATCTGAGCGCGGAACAGCTCGGCCTTCGCGGGCGTCACATTGCCCTTCACCAGATCGGCGAACAGCGCCTCGGCCTCTGCGTCGCTAAGGTCGGCCGTGGCGGCGGTTGGGTGGCCGTGGTCGGACGAGGTCGCGCCCGCCTCGATGAAGGCCTGGCGGCGCAGGCGGTGCGCTTCGAGATAGGACTTCCAGCTATAGACGTCCTGGCCGGACACTTCGGCGAAGCGTTCAAAGGCGCGCGGACTGCGCTCGTCCTCGAAGTCGATGACCGCGTCGGGACGATAGGCGGTGATGACGTGGCCGCCCCACCCGCTCTCGCGGATCGCCTTGTGATGATCGAGGCTCTCGTGCGGGCCTTCGGTGGTCGCCAGGGTCTCGATGTTGAAGCGGTCGAACAGGGCGCGCGGGCGATAGGCGTCGGTGGCCAGCGCCTCGGTGATCCGGTCGTAATAGGCGTCCGAGTTCGAGGCGTCGAGGAACTCGGTGAAGCCGAAGACCTTGCTGAACACGTGGTTCAGCCACACCCACGACGGCGTGCCGCGGAACAGGTGGAAGTGGCTGGCGAAGACGCGCCAGGCTTCACGCGGGTCGGTGTCGGGCACACCGGCCTTGGAGCGCACCTTCAGGGCGTCGAGCTGGATCCCCTGACTGTAGAGCATCCGGAACAGGTAGTGATCCGGCGCCAGCAGCAGGTCGGTGGCGTCCTGGAACGGCGCGTTGGTCGCGAACCAGCTTGGATCGGTGTGGCCGTGCGGGCTGATGATCGGCAGGTCCTTGACGAGGCCGTACAGGCCTCGGGCGTAGGACCGGGTGGTCGCATCGGCTGGAAACAGCCGGTCATCATGGAAATTCAGAGGCCTGGGCATGGCTTAACGTCTGCTCCCTGTCCGACCGGCGACTTCGCGATGAGCCGCTTCGGCTCGCTTGGTAACCGGTGTCATGCTCCTATGCAAGCCGAACACGGCTCGCCGTCCCTATGCGGGAGCGGGGCCGGACGACTCGCGGACCACCAGGCTGGGCTCGGTGGTCGTCAGGTCGCGGGGCTCGGCGCGCTCGACGCCAATCAGCTTTTCAGCCGCCATCCGGCCGATCTCCCGGGTGGGCGTGCGCACCGTGGTCAGCGGCGGCCAGACTGCCTGGGCGATCTGGAAGTCGTCGAAGCCGACCACCGTCACATCCAGCGGCACCGACAGACCCGCCTTGCGGGCCGACTGCAGCACGCCGGCCGCCATTTCGTCGTTACCGCAGAAGATCGCGGTCGGCCGCGGGCTGCGCGCCAGAAGGGCGTCGCCGCAAGCCATGCCGGACTCGAAGGTGTAGCCGCCCTGGATGATATCCTCGGGCGCAAGCTTCAGGCCGGCCTTGGCCAGGGCGTCCTCGAAGCCCCCTCGCCGCTCGTGGGACGAGCGGAAGGTGGCGGGACCGGAAATGAACGCGATCCTGCGGTGCCCCAAGGCGAGGATGTGCTCGGCCGCCTGGGCGCCGCCCAACCGGTCATGGCCGACAATCATGTGCTCGGGCTTGTCAAGTTCGACCGAGGCGATCCGGATGTAGGCGCAGCCGATCTCGTTGAGCAGCTTGGCCACCCGATCGTCCTCCGACACCGAAGGCGGCAGCACGACGCCGAACAGCTTCTGGCGCTCCACGAAGGCTCGGATGTCGGACAAGAAGGTCGGGCTGGACCGATCGCAAGGGTGAACGACCAGCTCGAAGCCCGAGCCGCGCAGACCGTCCAGCAGGCCCAGCTGCATGTTGACGACGTACTGCGGGTTGGGGTTGTCGTAGATCATGCCGATCAGGAACGACCGCCGGAACGCCAGGCCCCGCGCCTGGGGATCGGGCGCGTAGCCCCACTCGGCGATCACCGCCTCAATTCGCTCGCGGGTCTCGTCGCGGACGAAGGGCGACTGGTTGATGACCCGCGATACGGTCTTCTTCGAAACCCCGGCGAGACGGGCGATGTCGTTGATCGTCGCTCGGCGGCGCCCTCCTTCGACACCCGTCTCACTCTCTTCCGAATTCGAGAAAGGCGTATTCGAAGCGGTCACGGCGTTTCCAGCGGGTTTGTTCGTTTTCTTTTGTCATACTCTAGCGAGACGTTGATCGCCACCTGGGACAAAACGTACGCTTGCTGCGATGCTGACACCGGTTACCATGTCATTGAACTCTTCTTTTGGCGATCCCCGCCCCGAGCGCGACAGCTTATGACCACCGACTTGCTCCAGCCGCAGCGCGAATCGATTCATCCGGTCGATCCGCGTGACCATGTCGCCACCGCCCTGAGAGACATCGTCCGCGGCGAGACGCTGGACCTCCATGGTCAGGCGATCGTCGCCCAAACCGACATTCCCAAGGGGCACAAGATCGCCATTCGCGCCGCCCAGGCCGGCGCGGATGTGCTGAAGTATGGCTGGCCGATCGGACGCGCGCTCACGGATATTGCGGTAGGGGATCACGTCCACGTCCATAACGTGACCACCAGACTGGAGGGGGTCGAGGACTTCGTCTGGGCCCCCGCGGCGCCCGAGCCCCGCGAGGACGCAGCCGGGCGCACTTTCCAGGGCTATCGGCGCAAAAACGGCCGCGCCGGAACGCGCAATGAAATCTGGGTGCTGTGCACCGTCGGCTGCGTCGCCAACACGGCCCGCCGCATCGCCGAGAAGGCCAACCAGCGTTTCGCGGGCCGCGTCGACGGCGTCTTTGCCTTCCCCCATCCGTTCGGCTGCTCGCAGCTGGGCGACGACCTGACCCACACCCGCAAGCTGATCGCGGCCCTGGCCAGCCATCCCAATGCGGGCGGCGTCCTGCTGCTGGGCCTAGGTTGCGAGAACAACCAGCTGAAGGCGCTGCTGGAAAGCGCGCCGGAGATCGACCGCGAACGCCTGAAGAGCTTCACCACCCAGATGGTCGAGGACGAGTTGGAGGACGGCCTCGCCGCCGTCGAGGCCCTGGTCGAGATCGCCGCGCATGACCGCCGCGAGCCGATTCCCGTGTCCGAACTGGTCGTTGGCCTCAAGTGCGGCGGCTCGGACGGCTTCTCCGGCGTCACGGCCAACCCACTGGTCGGCCGCATCGCCGACAAGGTGGCCGACGCTGGCGGGACACCGGTGCTGACGGAAATCCCGGAGGTCTTCGGCGCCGAGGGCGTGCTGCTGGCGCGAGCCGCCAGCCGCGAGGTTTTCGACCAGGCCGTCTGCGTGATCGACGACTTCAAGCGCTACTTCATCGACAACAACCAGCCGATCTACGAGAACCCCTCGCCCGGCAACATCGCCGGCGGCATCACCACGCTGGAAGAGAAATCCCTGGGCGCGGTGCAGAAGGGCGGCCGCGCGCCGTTGGTCGAGGTGCTGCGCTATGGCGAACGCGTGGGTCCGCGTGGCCTGACCCTGCTGGAGGCGCCTGGCAATGACGCGGTCTCCTCCACCGCCCTGACCGCCGCCGGTGCTACCGTGATCCTGTTCACGACAGGACGGGGCACGCCGCTCGGCTTCCCCGCCCCCACCCTGAAGATCGCCTCGAACTCGGGCCTCGCCCAGCGCAAGCCCGGCTGGATCGACTTCGACGCCGGCCAGGTGCTGGCGGGCGTCTCGATGGACGACGCCGCCAACGCGCTCATGGATCTCGTGGTCGACACCGCCTCCGGCAAGCCAACCAAGGCAGAGCTCAACGGCGAGCGTGAGATCGCCATCTGGAAATCCGGCGTGACCCTCTAGAATTGGTCAAGCCAATTGTCAGCGAAGCCGGACTACAGCATGTAGGCGGCCTGAACCTTCCTCCGATCCCTAGGCGCTTTCCTTGACGGCTTCCCCAGAGACCTCCTCCGCCCTGCGTCTGAGCGCGACCAGCTATCCGGGCGCGATCCCGGGCGTCGCCCTGCCCGCGTATGACCGTGACAAGATCCAGATCGGCGTCGTCCACTTTGGCCCCGGCGCCTTCCACCGGGCTCACCAGGCGTTCTATTTCGACCAGCTGCTGGCGACCGATCCCCGTTGGGGAGTCTGCGCCGTCTCGCTGAAGAGCCCAGGCGTCCGCGACGCCCTCCAGCCGCAGGACGGCCTCTACACGCTGGCCCAACTGGACGCCGAGACGACGTTCCGCGTCATCGGTTCGATCCGGGAGGTGCTGGTCGCGCCGGAAGATCCGCCGTCGGTCTTCGCGCGCTTGGCGGCGCCCACGACCCGGATGGTCACCCTGACCGTGACCGAGAAGGGCTACACCCTGTCGGCCGAGGGCGGTCTCGACGAGAGCCACCCTGATATCGTCCACGACCTGGCCAACCCACGCGAACCGAAGAGCGCCGTGGGCTATATCGTCGAAGGCCTGCGCCGTCGCCACGCGGCGGGCCTCGCCCCCTACGCCGTGGTCGCCTGCGACAACCTCGCCGACAACGGCTGGCGCCTGAAGGCGGCCGTGGTGGCGTTCGCCGCCAAGCTGGACGCCGACCTCGCCGCCTGGATCGAGCGCGAAGGCAGCTTCCCGCGGACGATGGTCGACAGCATCACGCCGGCGACCGACGACGCGCTTCGCGCTCGCGTGCTGACCGCGACGGGCCTGGAAGACGCTTGGCCGATCCAACGCGAAGCCTTCACCCAGTGGGTGGTCGAGGACATGCTGCCGGCCGATGCGCCGGACCTCGCCAGCGTCGGGGTCATCCTGACCGACGACGTGCGCGGCTTCGAACGGGCCAAGCTGCGCCTGCTCAACGGCGTGCATTCGACTCTCGCCTATGTCGGGATCCTGCGCGGCCACGAGACCGTCTTCGAGGCCGTCAGCGATCCGGCTCTCGAAGCCCTGGCCCGCGACATGATGGCCAAGGACATCATCCCGACCCTGACCGCGCCGCGCGGCCTGGACCTCACGGCGTACGCCGAGGCGATCCTGGCCCGCTTCCGCAATCCCGAAATCCGCCACTACCTGTCGCAGATCGCCTGGGACGGCTCGCAGAAGCTGCCGTTCCGCATTCTCGGCACCCTGACCGAGACGCTGGACGCGGGCCGCTCGATCGAGCGCCTGGCGATCCCCCTGGCCGCCTGGATGCGGTTCGTCTCCCTGCGCGCCAAGGCCGGCGAGGCGATCACCGATCCTCTGGCCGAAACGCTGACGGCGCTCGGCGTCGCCGCGACCGGCGAGGCCAAGGCTGACGTGGCGGCCTTCCTGGCGCTGGAGACGGTCTTCCCCGCGGCCCTGGCGAACAACGCGACCTTCGTCGCCGCGCTGCAAAAGGCCTACGCCGACCTCGGCTAGCGGGTCACGCCCTTGGCGGTCAGCACCGGCACGACGGTGCTGACCAGGATCTTCAGGTCAAAGAAAAACGACCTGCGACGCAGGTACTCGACGTCCAGCGCCACCTTGTCGGGAATGGCCAGTTCGTCGCGGCCGTTAATCTGCGCCCAACCGGTGACGCCGGGTCGCAGCACGTCGACCCCGGCGTCCTTGCGCGCGGCGATCAGGTCGTCCTGATTGAACAGCGCGGGACGCGGGCCCACCAGGCTCATATGCCCGACCAGCACGCTCCACAGCTGCGGCAGCTCGTCCAGGCTCAGTCTGCGCATCAGCGGCCCGACCGGCGTCAGCCAGCGATCTGGGTCGTCGAGCAGATGAGTCGCGACTTCGGGCGTGTCGATCCGCATGGTGCGGAACTTCGGCATCGAAAATAGCGACGAGCCCTTCCCTACCCGCTGCGACCAATAGAGCCCCGGGCCGGGCGAGGTGAACCGCACGAGCAGCCAAAGCGCCAGCAGAGGCGCGGCCAGCAGGACCAAGCCGACGGCCGCCGCGATCAGGTCGAAGGCGCGCTTCAAGTCCTGATTCCGGGACTAGCCCAGATCGCCGCTGGCGGCGTCGAGCAGCAGGTACGCGCGGCCGGCGTCCGACGAGAGCAGCGCGGCCATCAGGAAGCCCTCGCGATCCTGCCCGGCCGCCTCATCCACCATGCCCGCATAACGCTTGATGAAGCGCTCGGCGTTGCCCTTCAGCGTGGCGTCCGAGAACAGGCGGCGGACCAGGCGACGGATGGCGGCCGGCGCGAGGCGCTTGACCACCTCGCGAGCGCCGGCGGCGTCGCCGGTCTGTAGCGCCGCGGCGATCTCGTCGATTCTCGGCCGCGGCAGGAGCGCGTGCGGGTCGATGCCCATGGCGGTGATTTCGGCGGCCAGCTTCTCGCCCAGCGCCGCGTCGCCTGGCGAGCTGGTCTCGATGCCGGACAGCAGGTTGCGCCAGCTCCAACCGTTTTGCCGCTCGCCCTCGGCCGGAGGCGGCGCGGCCTTGCGGCTGCTCGCCTGCTCGAACACCGACCGGAACTCTTCGTCGGTCGCGGTCGGCGTGAGGCGAAGACGGCGGCGGTCACCGGGCGGCTCTGGCTCGTCGTCGAACTCGGCCATCGGCAGCGGCTGAGGCTGAGAGGGCTTCGGGGCGGCGGGCGGCGGCGTGGCGGCCGCGCCGCGTCCCTTGGCGGCCGACGACGACGCCGCCCGCGCGGCGACCGTCGAGACGCCCGCCGCGGTCACCGCGCCAGCGGCCTCGCTGAGCATTTCATAGTTACGGCGCACGCGCTCCTGGAAGGCCTGATCGATAGCGGCGGTCTCGTCGGCGGTGCGGCGAACCGCATTCATCAGCTGCTCGACGCCCTGCTCGATCGACATCCGGACCTCGGCGGCCTTGACCAGCGCTTCGGAAGGCAGTTCGGCCGTGCGCTTGCCGATCTCCGACAGCATCGCCTCCAGCTCGTCCAGCGTCGCGCGCGCGGCCTGCACCGAGTCCGCCAGCTTCTGCGAGGTGCGCGCTCCGGCCTGTTCGACCATCTGCGCGGAGTGCTCGATGATGTCCCGCGCCTCCTCCATCCGCGCCTCGAAGACGGCGTCCGCCTTCTGGCCCGCGGCGAACGCGATCTCGTTCAGTTGGTCGACCCGGCTGCGAGCGGCCTCGACGCGCGCCTCGACGCCCTCGGCCGCCTTCAACGCCGCTTCGGCCATCGCCTCCATCGCCGCCTTCAGCTCTTCCTCGAGCAAGGTGCGCTGGTTCTCGGCGACGTCGCCGATCATGTCGAGCGTCTTCCGGGACTCCTCGGCCAGGGCGTCCTGGCGCGCCTTGGCGCCGTCGGCCATCTCGCGGAACTGGTCGGCGGCCGAACTGATCAGGCCGCGCAGGATCTCCGCCCCCATGGCGGCCTGGTCGGACAGCTCCGTGGCCCCGACGCGGGTGTAGGCCACGAACTCGGTGAGCTGGGCGGTGCGCGTCTCGGCCTCGGCGGCGAAGTCCTCCTGCTCGGAGCGCAGCGCCTGGCTGACTTCCAGCAGGGCGGCGCGCTGGGCGGCGAGGCTTTTCTCGATCGCGACGACCTGATCGCCGACGCTGTGGCCGGCCGTCTCGAGCCGCGCGACCTGCCGCGATAGATCGTCCGCGCCGACGCGGGCGGCGTCGGAAGCCTCGGCCGCAGCCGCCGCCAGATCAGCGGCGCGGGCGGCCAGCGCCGCTTCCGCCTCGCGCAGTTGGGTCTCGGCCAGGTCCGACGCCTCGGCGACCATCCGCGCCTGGCTGCCGATCGCGTCGACCACTGCGGTCGAGCGCGCGTCGAGCGACTGGGACAGGGTCTCCATCGCCGTGCGCTCATGGCTGAGGCCCTGGGCGAGCTGGCTGGCCATGCGCGCCGATTCGGCCGCCGCCTCGGCCAGTCGCGCAGTCTCTTCCGCCAGCGCCTCACGCAGCGAGACGATGTGCTCGCGGGCGCGCTGCGCGGCGGCGGCCGCGTCGTCGACGCCCTGGCGCATGGCGTCCGCGGCGCTGGACGCGCCCACGGCCGCGAGGGCCGCGGGCGTCACGATGCGGTCGGTCATGGTGCGGGTTCGGCGAAGCTCGTCGGAGATCCGCGTCGCCTGCCGCAACAGATAGGCGCCCAGCAGGGTCATCAGCGCCGGACCGATGGCCAGGCTGGCGAAGACGCTGAAGGCGAAGCCTTCGACCTGGAAGGCCGGCACGCCCCGGGCGTAGCCGAACGCGAACGCGATCGGGGCCAGCGCCCACAAAGCGGCGATCGCCGAGGCGAGCGTCCAGAACAGCGCGCCCGACATGCGGCGCGGCGCCGCCTCATCGTCCAGCGCCACCGGGGACGGCGGCGGCCGAAGGTCTAGAGCGGGATTGCGACTCTCCGCCGTCACGGGGGCGGCGCGTTCAGAGTCGACGATTGGCGCCAGCGGCTGGGCGCCCGCCAGCGATTGAGCGACCTTGAGCTCAGGTTCGACGAAGCTCTTGGGCGGCGCGGGCTCCGCCTCCCGACGGCGGCGCGAGCGAACCGTGGTCGGCGGCGGGACGTCCAAGTCATCGCGCAGGGTCAGCGGCTCGGCGGTCGGCGGCACCTGCGCCTCGCTGTCAGAAAACGACGTCGATTCCCCAAGGGTGGGCGTGACCTCGCCATCGTCGGAAGGAGCCGTCGGCGTCGCGGAGAAATCGAACGGTTGTCGCTTCTTAGGCTTCATACACAGCCGGTGTCCCAGGGCGTTGGCGGGGGGCGCTGAGACAGCCTTCGCGCGCCGGCCCCTCCTTCGCGTGTCGGATGAACCTAACGGTGAAAAGCCTTGACGAAAAGCGACTTTGGTTGGGTTCGCCCCGGTGCGACGCCGGATCGCGGGCTAGACGCGCCTGGATCCGACCTGAGGCGGCGCGGCCGCCGGCGATTGCGGCTTCGCGGCCTCGGCGCGCGGAGACCGGGCGACGGTCTTCCCGGCGTGCGCGCGATCGGCCTTGTGGCCGCGTGTCTCCGTCGCCACGCCAAACTGGCACAGCGCAAAGGAGGACAGCCACACGACCGCCACCGCCAAGATTTCCGCTAAGAAGGCCATAGCCCGCCCCACGAACCGATAGCAACGTTATGCGAGACTCTCCCCTAAAACGCGAGTGAAAGTTTGGTCATGAACGCCAAGGCTTCTCGCATGCGGCGCCAAGGCAACTGACAGCGTCTCCAGATTTCCACCGGTTGCGGGATGCGCCCGCCGGGAATAGGTCGCACCCTAGGTTCGGAGCCCTTCTCGACCACGAGAAGCCCGGACATCTTTCGCTTCGCGGACCCTCGCCTTGGCCCTTACCGAATTCACCCCAGCAGCGCCGCCAGCGGACCTGATGACAACGCCTCAGATTTCGCCGGCCCGCCTGACGCACCTCCAGCGGCTTGAGGCCGAAAGCATTCATATCCTGCGCGAGGTCGCCTCGGAGTGCGAGCGCCCGGTCATGCTGTACTCGATCGGCAAGGACAGCGCGGTGATGCTGCACCTGGCCGCCAAGGCCTTCTTTCCCAGCAAGCCGCCCTTCCCGCTGTTGCACGTCGATACGACCTGGAAGTTCCGGGACATGTACGCCCTGCGCGACCGCATCTCCTCGGAATTCGGCTTCGACCTGATCGTCCACAAGAACCCCGAAGCGGAGGCGCGGGGCGTCAACCCGTTCGACCATGGCAGCGCGCTTCACACCGACCTTTGGAAGACCGATGGCCTCAAGCAGGCCCTGACCAAGTACGGCTTCGACGCGGCCTTCGGCGGGGCCCGCCGCGACGAGGAAAAGAGCCGCGCCAAGGAGCGTGTCTTCTCGTTCCGGACCGCCGAGCACCGCTGGGATCCGAAAAACCAGAGGCCCGAACTCTGGAACCTCTACAACACCCGCAAGCATCCCGGTGAAAGCCTGCGCGTGTTCCCGATCTCCAATTGGACCGAGTTGGACGTCTGGCAGTACATCCATCTTGAGAACATCCCGATCGTGCCGCTGTATTTCGCGGCCGAGCGGCCGGTGGTCGAGCGCGACGGCGCGCTGATCATGGTCGATGACGAGCGCTTCCGCCTGCGCGACGGCGAAGTTCCGCAGATGAAGAGCGTCCGCTTCCGCACCCTCGGCTGCTACCCGCTGACCGGCGCGGTCGAGAGCACGGCGTCCACCCTCCCCCAGGTCATCCAGGAAATGCTGCTGACCACCACCAGCGAGCGCCAGGGCCGGGTCATCGACCATGACCAGTCCGCCTCGATGGAGAAGAAGAAGCAGGAAGGGTATTTCTAGATGGCCCACCAGTCCGCCCTGATCGCCGAGGACATCGAAGCCTATCTGCACCAGCACCAGCACAAGTCGCTGCTGCGCTTCATCACCTGCGGCAGCGTCGATGACGGCAAGTCCACCCTGATCGGCCGCCTGCTGTACGATAGCAAGATGATCTTCGAGGACCAGTTGGCCGCCCTCGAAGCCGACAGCAAGAAGGTCGGCACGCAAGGCGGGGCGATCGATTTCGCCCTGCTGGTCGACGGCCTGGCCGCCGAGCGCGAGCAAGGCATCACCATCGACGTCGCCTACCGCTTCTTCTCGACCGAGAAGCGCAAGTTCATCGTCGCCGACACGCCCGGCCACGAGCAGTACACCCGTAACATGGTCACCGGCGCCTCGACCGCCGACGCGGCCGTGATCCTGATCGACGCCCGCAAGGGCGTGCTGACCCAGACGCGCCGGCACAGCTATCTCGTCTCCCTGCTCGGCATTCGAAACGTCGTGCTGGCGGTGAACAAGATGGACCTGGTCGGCTGGGACCGGGCGGTGTTCGACAAGATCGTCGCCGACTACCGCGCCTTCGCCGAGCAGATCGGCCTCGCCGCCTTCACGCCGATCCCGATCTCGGGCCTCGGCGGCGACAACATGGCCGCTCGCAGCGAAGCCACGCCGTGGTTCGACGGCCCGATCCTGATGGACTGGCTTGAGAGCGTCGAGGTCGAGGATGACCTCCAGGCCAAGCCTTTCCGCATGCCGGTCCAGTGGGTCAATCGGCCGAACCTCGACTTCCGGGGCTTCTCGGGCCTGATCGCCTCGGGGACCATCAAGCCGGGCGACCGCATCCGCGCGCTGCCGTCGGGCCGCGAGAGCCGCGTGGCCCGCATTGTCACCCTGCCCGGGGATCTCGACCGCGCCGCGGCTGGCCAGTCGGTGACGCTGACTCTGGAAGACGAGATCGACATCTCGCGCGGCGACGTGATCGCCGCCGCCGACGCGCCCGCGCCGGTCGCCAACCAGTTCGAGGCGACGCTCGTCTGGATGGACGACGAGCCCCTGCCCCCGGGCCGCGCCTACCTGCTGAAGCTGGGCGCGCGCACGGTCGGCGCCAGCGTCACCGAGATCAAGCACCGCGTGAACGTCAACACGCTGGAGCACACGGCCGCCAAGCGGCTGGAGCTGAACGAGATCGGGATTTGCAACCTCTCGCTCGACCAGGCCATCCCGTTCGAGCCCTACGCCGACAACCGCCAGCTGGGCGGCTTCATCCTGGTCGACCGCCTCTCCAACCGCACGGTCGGCGCGGGGATGATCAACTTCGCCCTGCGGCGGGCCGACAACATTCACTGGCAGCACACCGACGTCAGCAAGGCCTCGCGCGCCGCGCTGAAGGCCCAGCGCGGCCAGGTGGTCTGGCTGACGGGCCTGTCGGGCGCGGGCAAGTCGACGATCGCCAACCTGGTCGAAAAGCGCCTGCACGCCCTGGGCCGCCACACGTATCTGCTGGACGGCGACAACGTCCGCCATGGCCTGAACAAGGACCTCGGCTTCACCGAGGAAGACCGCGTCGAGAACATCCGCCGGGTGGCCGAGGTCGCCAAGCTGATGGTCGACGCCGGCCTGATCGTGCTGACGGCGTTCATCTCGCCGTTCCGGGCCGAGCGCCAGCTGGCGCGCGACATCCTGGAGCCCGGCGAATTCATCGAGGTCTTCGTCGACACGCCCCTGGCCGTGGCCGAGGCGCGGGACGTCAAGGGTCTCTACAAGAAGGCCCGCTCGGGCCAGCTGAAGAACTTCACCGGCGTCGACAGTCCCTACGAGGCGCCGGAAAATCCCGAGCTGCGGATCGACACCACCGCGATCGATCCCGTCGAGGCGGCGGAGCGGATCGTGGCGTGGCTCGAGGGCCAAGAGATCGACTACACGATCTGATGCGCCGAGCATGGTCGCCGAACGTCGAGGACGATTTCGGCGACCAGGCTCGCGGCTCAAAATCGTAGCCGGTCGTGAGACAGGCTCCGCGAATGGCGGGCCAGGACGATCGCGCCGACCAGCCCCAGCCCCGCCATGCCGGCGGTCGCCAGATAGCCGAACGGTCCCAGCGCGTCGAACAGCGGCCCGGCGGCCAGGGTCGCGATCCCGAGGGTGAAGCCCGACGACAGCGCCGAATTGATCGCCTGGGCCGGCGAGGCCGCGGCGGGCGGCGCCAGCTTCTCGATCAGGCGCAGCGACGCCAGGAACGAGGCGGCGAAGGTCAGGGCGTGCAGCGCCTGCAGCGGGAATAGCGCCCAGAGCGGCGGCTCGAAGGCGTAGGCCGTCCAGCGGATCACCGCCGCCAGGGCGCCCAGGATCAGGAACCGCTCGGGGCCCCAGCGACGGCGCAAGGGCTCGAGAAAGAACATGAAGCCGACCTCGGCCGCGACGCCCACGCCCCACAGCACCCCGATCATCGGCTCGGGGATGCCCTGCTTGCGCCAGAGGATGGCCGAAAAGCCGTAGTAGAAGGCGTGCGCGCCCTGGATCAGGCCGGCGGTGACCACCGCCAGCACGAAGGTGCGGTTGCGCATCAGGTCGCCCAGGCCCTTCCAGCGCTCAGCCTTGCCCGGCTTGGCCCCCTCGGCGTGGACGTGTTCCGGCGGCACCAGCCAGGCGGCCGCGAGGGCTCCAAGGAAGCAGGCGGCGACGATCCACGCGGCGATCACGGTCGGGGCGGCGAAGGTCAGGATCACGCCCATCAGCAGGTTCGCCGCGATGAAGGCGCTGGAGCCCGTGCCGCGCGCCAGCCCATAGTTGAAGCCTTCGATCCGCGCCCGCCTCAGGGTGATGACGTCGATCAGCGGCGAGACGGTCGACATCAGGGTCTGTCCGACGAACCAGGCCAGGATCAGCCAGAACAGGCTCTTGCCGACCAGCAGCCCCGCATAGCCGAGACCCGCCCCGATCAGCAGCAGCACCATCGGCGTGCGCCGTAGTTTGAACCCGTCGGCCCAGACCGCCAGGGTCGCGCCGGTGAAGGGTTTGAGCAGCAGCGGCACGGCCAGGATCAGGCCGATCGCCCCGCCGCTCATGCCGCGATCACGCAGGAAGGTGCCGGCGTACGGCAGGCTGACGCCCGAGACCAGGAACAGCGAGGCGTAGAACAGGCAAAGCCGGACGAGGGTCGGGAGACCCCTCCCCTCGGCCTGATTGTCCGCCCCCGCGGTCACCCTATTCCGCGCCGCCGAAGCGCGCCGTCCATTCGGCGATCTGGTCGTCGTCGATCTTCTTGAAGAGGACGTCCGGAACCGTGATCGCCTGGCCGACCGTCAGCTTGGAAAGCTCGGCGGCGGCGTCGTTCGACGGCCAGGCCGACGGGAAGTCCAGACCGAACGCCTCGCTGATCTTCTCGGCCGCGAACGGGATGAACGGCGCGGAGATCTTGGCGTACAGGGCCGCCAGGTTGAGCGCCGTGCGGACGATGACGGCGGCGCGGTCGCGATCGGTCTTGATCGCGGTCCACGGCGCGGCCTCCTGCAGGTACTCGTTGCCGACCACCCAAAGGGCCCGCAGCGCCTGGGCGCTCTTGCGGATCTCGATGGCGTCCATCTGCTCGGAAAGGTCGGCGAGACGCGCGGACACGTCCGCGAACAGCTTCTCCTCCAGCGGGCCCGGCTGGCCGCCTTCAGGCACGACGCCGTCGAACTTGCTCTCGGTGAACTTCAGGATGCGGTTGACGAAGTTGCCCAGCACGTCGGCCAGGTCGCGGTTCACGGCGCTGGCGAACTGCTCCCAGGTGAAGGCGGTGTCGCTGCCTTCCGGCGAGTTCGCGGTCAGGTACCAGCGCCACAGGTCGGGCGGCAGGATGTCCAGGGCCGCGTCCATGAAGACGCCGCGCTTGTTGCTGGTCGAGAACTTGCCGCCGTACCAGTTCAGCCAGTTGAAGGCCTTGAGCATGTCGACGCTCTTCCACGGCTCTTCCGAGCCGAGGATGGTCGCCGGGAAGCTGACCGTGTGGAACGCCACGTTGTCCTTGCCCATGAACTGGACGTAGCGGACGTCATCGGCGCCCTCGTCGGTGCGCCACCAGCGCTTCCAGTCGCGGTCTGGCGAGGCTTCCGCCCACTCCTGGGTCGCGGCGATGTACTCGATCGGGGCGTCGAACCAGACGTAGAAGACCTTGTCCTCGAAGCCGGGACGCGGGATCCCGTCCTTGGCCACCGGGATGCCCCAGGCGAGGTCGCGGGTGATGCCGCGGTCGATCAGCCCCTCGTCCAGGTGCTTGTAGGCGATCGAACGCGCCAGTTGCGGCCAGTCGGCGTGGCTGTCGACCCAGGCGCGGATCTTGTCCTGCATCTTGGTCTGCAGCAGGTAGAGGTGCTTGGTGTCGCGCACCTCGATGTTCCGCGAGCCCGATATCACCGAGTACGGATTGATCAGGTCGGTCGGGTCCAGGAGGTTGCCGCAGTTGTCGCACTGGTCGCCGCGCGCCTTTTCGAAGCCGCAGTGCGGGCAGGTGCCCTCGACGTAACGGTCGGGCAGGAAGCGCTTGTCGTCGACCGAATAGACCATCTGGTCGACCCGCTCCTCGATCAGGCCGTGGTCTTCCAGGGCCTGGCAGAAGTGCTGGGTCAGGCGGTGGTTCTGCGGCGAGGACGAGCGGCCGAACCAGTCCCACGAAAGACCAAAGGCGCGGCCCACGTCGTGCTGCAGCACGTGCTGCTCGGCGCAGTAGGTGGCCACGTCCTGGTTGGCGGCGGCGGCCGCCAGTTCGGCCGGGGTCCCATGCTCGTCGGTGGCGCAGATGTAGAGCGTCTCGTGGCCGCGGGCCCGCTGGAAGCGCGCATAGACATCGGCCGGCAGCATCGACCCGGCCAGATTCCCCAGGTGCTTGATGCCGTTGATGTACGGCAGGGCCGAGGTGATCAGGATGCGAGCCATGCGGGCGCGGCCTTTCGGGCAAGTCGGACGAAGCAAAGAAGCGTCCGCATATAGAAGGACCGGCCATGAAACGAAAGCTTTCGCCCGTTGACCGAACATCGTTATCGGGCACAGCCTTGGTCACGGGGGCCGAGCAAGGTCCGCTTTCGGGGGAAAGCCCATGAAATCCGTGAATTGGATCGGCCTTCTGGCCGCGCTCGTCGCCGGGCAGATCTTCGGCGTCGTCTGGTACGGAAATCTGTTCAGCGCCGTATGGGCCAAGGCCATGGGCCTGACCGAGGCTGATTTCGTCGGCCAGGAATGGCGGATGGCCCTGGGCGTCGTGAACATGCTGCTGATCCTGCTGGCGCTGGACTTGGCCATGCGGCGGCTGGGGACCCGCGGCTGGCTGGCCGGCGCCAGGCTGGGGCTGTTCGTCGGCCTGTTCTTCGGCGCGACCGTCTCGGCCCTGAACTACATCTACGCGGCTGGCCCTCTCGTGCTGCTGCTGATCGACGGCGGCTATCAAGTGGTGTCCTACGCGTTGCTTGGCGCCTTGCTGAGCGGCTTGAGACGCGCGCCGAAGACCGAGTGAACACGACTTCGCCGCTTCACGCGGCTTGCCGCTGAAGGTCATGGGGAGGCGACGGAGCGGCCGGGCGAACCCGGTGACCGTAGGGTTTGATTGCGTTTCGGCTCGTCGACCGCTCCGCCAGGCTGTTGTTTCCATGAGGACGGCGGGCGTGAGCGTTATCTGCTCGGGC
>NZ_QFQZ01000142.1 GCF_003243465.1 Caulobacter segnis | reverse complement strand
CAGCTTCTCCCACGGCGGATACACCGTGCCCATCAGCTGCACGATGATCGAGGCGCTGATATAGGGCATGACGTTCAGCGAGAAGATCGCCATCCGCGACACGGCGCCGCCCGAGAACATGTTGAACATGCCCAGGATGCCTTCGGAATTGCTGTTGAACAGCCGGGCGAAGGCGTTGACGTCGATCCCGGGGATCGGGACGTACGAGCCGAGGCGGTAGACGACCAGGGCGATGATCGTGAACCAGATACGCTTGTGAAGTTCGGTCGCCTTTTGGAACGACGCGAAGTTCATGTTGGCTGCGAGTTGTTCGGCGGCCGAGGCCATACAGATCCCCACGACTCAGGAGCGCGATAGCCGAAAGCCAATACCGGTTCGGCGGCGACCGTGCTCTGAAATTAGGTTTCCCGGACCGGACTCGATCCGAGGAGAGCGCCACAAATAGGTGAGGCTCGCCGCGATGTCACGGCGAGCCTCGAAAAGAACTGTCATCCCGGCCGGAACGAAGTGGAGAGCCGGGACCGCCGGAAACGCCGACGCGTGCCGCGGTCCCGGCTCGGCGCGCTTCGCGCTGGGCCGGGATGACAGTTTATAAGGATTAGGCTTCGGCTTCCGCCTTGACCTTCTTGGTCACGGTGACCGAACCACCGGCGGCCTCGACGGCCTTGATGGCGGCTTCGGTGGCCGAGTAGACGGTCAGCTTCAGGGCGGTCTTGATCTCGCCCTTGCCCAGCAGCTTCACGCCGTCCAGTTCGCGACGGATCACGCCGGCGGCGACCAGGTCGGCGACCGAAACGTCAGCGCCGGCCTTCAGCTTGCCGGCGGCGACGGCCTGCTCCAGGCGCCACAGGTTCACTTCGGCGAACTCCAGGCGGAAGGGGTTGTTGAAGCCGCGCTTCGGCATACGCATGTGCAGCGGCATTTGACCGCCTTCGAAGCCGTTGATCGAGACGCCGGTACGCGACTTTTGGCCCTTCACGCCGCGGCCGCTGGTCTTGCCCTTGCCCGAACCCGGGCCGCGGCCGACGCGCATGCGGCCCTTGGTCGAGCCTTCGCGGGGAGCCAGTTCGTTCAGCTTGGTCATATGTGCCTCTCCTTGGAGATCTGCGCCCGGACGTGGTCCGGACTCGGCTTTTGAAAAACAGAGCGCGCTTAAAACCCCAAAACGACCGAAAAATCAAATGGGGATTTCAAACGAAAACCACCCCGGCTTTCACCGGGGTGGCGTATTTCGCGTCTTGTAGAGGACTACTCGACGATTTCCAGCAGGTGCTGGACCTTGCGGATCATGCCGCGGACCGACGGGGTGTCTTCCAGCGTGGACACGCGGCCCAGCTTGTTCAGACCCAGACCGGCGAGCGTGGCGCGCTGGTCCTTTTCGCGACGGATCGGGCTGCCGGTCTGGCGCACCGTGACTTGCTTGGCTTCAGCCATGACTTAACCCTCGATGGCTTCCGGCGACGAAGCGCCGTCGGCGCGACGGCCGAGAATGTCGCCAACCTTCTTGCCGCGCTTGGCGGCGATCTGGCGGGGCGACGATTGCACCTTCAGGGCTTCGAACGTGGCGCGCACCATGTTGTACGGGTTCGAGGAACCCGTCGACTTGGCCACGACGTCCTGGACGCCCAGGGTTTCGAGAACCGCGCGCATCGGACCGCCGGCGATGACGCCGGTGCCGGGAGGCGCCGAGCGCATCATCACCTTGCCCGCGCCCCAACGGCCAGCGCCGTCGTGGTGCAGGGTGCGGGATTCGCGCAGCGGAACGCGGATCATCGTCTTCTTGGCTTCTTCGGTCGCCTTGCGGATGGCTTCCGGCACTTCACGCGCCTTGCCATGACCGAAGCCGACGCGGCCCTTTTGGTCGCCAACGACCATCAGAGCGGCGAAGCTGAAGCGACGACCACCCTTCACGGTGGCGGCGACGCGGTTGATGTGGACGAGCTTTTCGACGATGTCGCTGTCGACCCGCTCTTCGGGGGCGTTGCGGTCGCGACGGTCACGGCGTTGACCGCCTTCACCGCGCTGTTGGTCACCACGAGCCATTTTCGTTCCCTTAGAAGTTCAGGCCGGCTTCGCGCGCGGCGTCGGCCAGGGCTTTCACCCGGCCGTGGAAGATGTAACCGCCACGATCGAACACGACGTCCTTGACGCCCTTTTCGATGGCGCGCTCGGCGACGAGCTTGCCGACAGCGGCGGCGGCATCCTTGTCCGCGCCCTTGCCTTCGGCTTCCAGAGTGGAAGCCGACGCCAGGGTCACGCCGCGTTCATCATCGATGATCTGGGCGTAGATGTTCTTCGACGAACGGAAGACCGACAGACGCGGACGACCGTTGGCGAGGCTCTTGAGGCGGGTGCGAACGCGCTGAGCGCGCTTGGCCGCCGATTCACGAGGAGAGAGCGCCATGGCTTACTTCTTCTTGCCTTCCTTGCGGCGAACCTTCTCGCCCGCATAACGCACGCCCTTGCCCTTGTAGGGCTCCGGCGGACGAATGCGGCGGATCTTCGCGGCAATCTCGCCGACCGCCTGCTTGTCGATGCCGGCGATCTTGATTTCGGTTTGCTTCGGCGTCGCGAACGTGATGCCGGCCGGGGCCGCAACGTCCACATCGTGGCTGAAACCGAGCTGGAGGCTCAGGGCGGTGCCCTTCATGGCCGCGCGGTAACCGACGCCGACCAGTTCGAGGCTTTCCTCGAAGCCGGTGGTCACACCGTGCACCATGTTGGCCACCAGCGTGCGGGACAGGCCCCACATGCCCTTGGCGCGCTTCGTGTCGACGCGCGGGGTCAGCAGGAGCTCAGCGCCCTCTTGCTTGACCTCGACTTCGTCGGCGATCGTCCACGACAACTGACCCTTGGGGCCCTTCACCGTGACCGTCTGACCCGCGAGCGTGACTTGCACGCCCGAGGGGATTGCGACGGCTTTCTTACCGATACGTGACATGCTCTTTCCCTCCCGCGCCTAGTAGACGCGGCAGAGGACTTCGCCGCCGACATTAGCGTCGCGCGCGGCGGTGTCCGACATGACGCCCTTCGGCGTCGAAAGGATCGAGATGCCCAGGCCGTTCTTGATCGGCTTCAGGTCCTTGATCGACGAATAGACGCGACGGCCAGGCTTGGACACGCGGCTGATCTCGGCGATCACGGGCTCACCGTCAAAATACTTGAGCTCGATCTCGAATTCGGGGAACGCACCGGGCTTCTCGACCAGCGAGTAGCCGCGGATGTAGCCTTCGTCGGCCAGCACGTCGAGGACGCGGGCGCGCAGCTTGGAAGCCGGCGTCGAGACCTTCGAGCGCTTGCGCGTCGCGGCGTTCTTGATGCGAGCGATCATATCGCTCAGGGGATCGTTCATCGACATCTGATCGTCCTTACCAGCTCGACTTGACGAGGCCGGGGATCTGGCCCTGCGAACCCAGTTCGCGGAGCGCGATACGGCTCATCTTCAGCTTGCGGTAATAGGCGCGCGGACGGCCGGTGACTTCGCAGCGATTGCGGATGCGGATCGCGGCGCTGTTACGCGGCAGCTTGGCGAGCTTGAGGCGAGCTTCGAAGCGCTCCTCGAGCGGCAGGCTTTCGTCGTTGGCGATCGCCTTCAGCGCGGCGCGCTTTTCGGCGAACTTCTTGACGAGAGCCCGAACGGCTTCGTTGCGGTTGACGGCGCTTTTCTTGGCCATGGTTTTTTCCCTTCCCGCTCTCTTAGTTGACGAACGGGAACTGGAATTCCTTCAGGAGAGCCTTGGCTTCCTGGTCGGACTTCGCAGTGGTGCAAACGATGATGTCCATGCCCCAGATCTGTTCGATCTGGTCATAGTTGATTTCCGGGAACACCAGGTGCTCCTTCAGGCCCATGGCGTAGTTGCCACGGCCGTCGAAGCTCTTGCCGTTCAGGCCGCGGAAGTCCTTCACGCGCGGCAGCGCGATCGTGACCAGGCGGTCGAGGAATTCGTACATCCGGTCCTTGCGAAGGGTCACCTTCGCGCCGACCACCATGCCTTCGCGCAGCTTGAAGCCGGCGATCGACTTGCGGGCCTTGGTGGCGACGGGCTTTTGGCCGGCGATCGCCTGCAGGTCCTTCAGAGCGGTCTGGGCCTTCTTGGAGTCGGCCACGGCCTCGCCGATACCCATGTTCAGGACGATCTTGTCCAGCTTGGGGATCTGCATCTCGTTGGTGTAGCCGAACTGCTCCTTCATCGCGGCGCGGATGCGCTCGCGATAAACGGTCTTCAGCCGGGGCTCGTAAGCTTGATCAGCCATTGATCACCTCGCCGGTCGTCTTGGCGACGCGCACCTTCTTGTCGCCTTCGATCTTGAAGCCGACGCGGGTGGGCTTGCCGTTGGAGTCCACGACGGCGACGTTCGAGACGTGCAGCGCGGCTTCCTTGTGCTTGATGCCGCCTTGCGGGTCGGCCTGGGTCGCCTTGGTGTGACGCGAAACCATGTTCACGCCTTCCACGACAACGCGGTTGTCCTTGGGCAGGACTTGCAGGACAGCGCCTTGCTTGCCCTTGTCCTTGCCGGCCAGAACGACGACGCGGTCGCCCTTCTTGATCTTAGCGGCCATTACAGCACCTCCGGAGCGAGGGAGATGATCTTCATGTGGTTCTTGGCGCGCAGTTCACGGGGAACCGGGCCGAAGATCCGCGTGCCGACCGGCTCGCTCTGCTTGTTCACGATCACCGCGGCGTTCTTATCGAAGCGGATGACCGAGCCATCCTTGCGCTTCAGATTTTGATTCACCCGAACGACGACGGCGCGAAGCACGTCACCCTTCTTCACGCGACCGCGCGGAATGGCTTCCTTGACGGAGACGACGATGACGTCGCCCACGCTGGCGTAGCGACGGCCAGCGCCGCCCAACACCTTGATGCACATGACCCGGCGAGCGCCAGAATTGTCAGCGACTTCCAGGTTAGTTTGCATCTGGATCATGGTCTAAACCTTCCAGATTAAG
>NZ_QFQZ01000141.1 GCF_003243465.1 Caulobacter segnis | reverse complement strand
GCCCGAGCAGATAACGCTCACGCCCGCCGTCCTCATGGAAACAACAGCCTGGCGGAGCGGTCGACGAGCCGAAACGCAAGCAAACACTCACGGTCTCCGGGTTCGCCCGGCCGCTCCGTCGCCTCCCCAACCTTCAGCGAGCGATCGCGTGAAGCGGCGGCCGCATGTCCGCTTCAGTAAGTTCCTCCCCCGCTCGCGGGGGAGGAATTCCAGAAAGGAGCTCCCATGACCCAACTCCTGATCCCCGCGCGCGCCGAGCGCATGTTCGGCAAGGGCCGGCGCCGCAAGCGCCGCCTGAGAAGCAGCGACGATGTCTGGCTGGACCTGATCGACAAGGTGACGACGGTGCTGGACGAGGCCGAGAATGACATGAGGGTGCTGACCCGCGAATATCCGCCCCACGTTCTGGCGCTCTATCTGGCGGGCGCCGACGAGACGCGACGCGAGCTGGAGGCGTGGCGGCGGGAGATTTTGACGCCCCCGTCCGCCTGAGGATGCCGCCCTACTCCGCGGCCGCCACGAACTCGGCCCGGACCGAGCCCATCGGCTTCAGGTCCAGGTCCTGGAACAGGCGGCTGTCCTCGTCCATGTCTGGCAGCGGGGTGGTGAGCAGCTTGCCGCCGACGAAGATCGAGTTGGCGCCGGCCAGGAAGCACAGGGCCTGCAGCTCGCGGCTCATGCCCTCGCGGCCGGCCGACAGGCGGACCATCGATTTCGGGCAGACGATGCGGGCGACGGCGATGGTGCGGACGAACTCGATCGAGTCGATCTGCCTTGAGCCGCTCTCGTTTTGGGCGGCCAGGATCTTGTCGCCCAGCGGCGTGCCGCTGACCGGCACCAGGCCGTTGATCGGCAGGCTGTCGGGGTGGGCCGGCAGGGTCGCCAGCTGATGCAGCAGGCCGGCGCGGTCGCGGCGCGTCTCGCCCATGCCGACGATGCCGCCGCAGCAGGTGCTCATGCCCGCGTCGCGGACGTGGGCCAGGGTGTCGAGCCGCTCCTGGTAGGTGCGGGTGGTGACGACGTCCTTGTAGTAGTCCGGACCGGTGTCGAGGTTGTGGTTGTAGTAGTCGAGGCCGGCGGCCTTCAGCGCCTTGGCCTGGTCGGCGGTCAGCATGCCGAGCGTGGCGCAGGTCTCCATGCCCAGCGCCTTCACCTCGGCGATCATGGTGGCCAGCTTGGGCAGGTCGCGGTCCTTCAGCTCGCGCCAGGCCGCGCCCATGCAGAAGCGCTGGGCGCCGCCGTCGCGGGCGGCGCGGGCCTTGGCCACGACGTCCTCGGCCTCCATCAGCTTCTCGGCCTTCAGGCCGGTCTTGAAGTGGGCGGACTGGCTGCAGTAGCCGCAATTTTCAGCGCAGCCGCCGGTCTTGACCGACAGAAGCTGCGACAGCTGGATCTCGGAGGGATCGAACCCGGCGCGATGGACGTTGGCCGCCCGGTGGACCAGCTCCATGAAGGGCAGGTCGAAAAGGGCCTCGACTTCAGCCAGGGTCCAGTCGTGACGGGGCGCGTTGATCTTGCTCATGGCGCGCACGTTTGGACCGGGGCCAGGGTGTTTGCAAGGGCTTGGAGAGGCCTTGGCAAGACAGGCGTTCGCGGTCATAGCGCTAGAGGCCTTAGGGTCTGTGGGGCCCGCGCAGGAGTGGATCAGGTCATGGATCGCGAGATCGAGCTGAAGTTCCTGCTGCCGCCGGAGGCCGCCAGTCTCGCCCTGGCCGAACTGAAGGCCCTGCAGGCCGGCGACGGCGCCGTGCGCCAGCTAGACGCGACCTATTTCGACACCCCCGACCACGCCTTGCGCCGCGCCGGCTACGGCCTGCGCGTCCGCGACGGCGAGGGCGGCCGCAAGCAGACGCTGAAATCGGCCTCGGCCGGCGGCGTGTTCTCGCGCGGCGAATGGGAGACCCGCGTCGAGGGGCCGGGCCCCGACCGTGACGCCCTGGCCCTGACGCCGGCGGCGGCGATGCTCGAGGATCGGCCGCTGGCCCCCGTCTTCACGACCCACGTCGAGCGCGTCGTGCGCCTCGTCGAGGTCGGCCAGGCCAGCATCGAGACCGCGCTCGATCGCGGCGAGCTGAGCGCCGCCGATCGCCGGACGCCGGTCTGCGAGCTGGAACTGGAGCTGAAGGCCGGTCCGCCCGCCGCCCTGTTCGATCTGGCCCGGACCCTGGCGGCGCGCGTGCCGCTCCGGCTGTCGCTGATCAGCAAGGCCGAGCGCGGCTACGGCCTCGCCGCCGGCGAGGAGGGCCTGGCGCCGCGTCGCCATGCGCCGGGCTTGAGCCAGAGATCCACCGTGGGCGAGGCGCTGCAGGCCCTGGGCCGCGCCGATCTGGGTCACCTGTGCGCGGCGCTGGAAGCCCTTCGCGGTCGTCCCGAGGCCGACGGCGTGCACCAGGCGCGCGTCGCCACGCGGCGGCTGCGGGCCTTGCTGAAGATCTTCAAGCCTCTGGCCAAGGGCGAGGCGGCCCGCCGCCTCGACGAGGACCTCGCCTGGCTGGCCGGCGAATTCGACACCGCCCGCGACCTCGACGTCTTCGTCGGCGAGGTCTGGGGCGAGGCGGCGTCCGGCGTGGTGTTCAGCGGCAAGGACGCGTTCGAGCGGGGCCTGAAGGCCGCGCACGCCAACGCCTATCTGCGGATGGAAGCCGCCCTCGAGAGCCCGCGCGCGCGGGCGGTGCTGCTGGAGGCCGCCGCCTGGCTCGAGGCCGGCGACTGGACGAGCGATCCCGGTCTTTCGGAAATCCGCGAGGGCTCCGCCAAGGCCTATGCCGCCGGGGTGCTGGCGGACCGCCGCAAGGCGGTGAAGAAGCGCGGCAGGTCGTTCGACGACCTGGACGCCCACGCCCGCCACCGGCTGCGGCTGAAGGGCAAGACCCTGCGCTACGCCGCCGAGGACCTCGCGCCGCTGTTTCCGGAGCACGCCGCGCGCGCCGAGCACTTCATCAAGGCCGCCAAGGCCGCGCAGGACGCGCTGGGCGTGCTGAACGACCAGGCCGTGCGCGAAGGGTTGCTGGCCATGGCGGCGCACGGCGACGCCGACCTCGTGCGGGCGGTTCGGCCGATCGCGCTGAGCGGCGCGGACAATGACCTGATCGATCGCGCCAAGGCTGCGGTGGAGGACCTGATTGGCGCCAAACCGTTCTGGTGAAGCCCGGCGATCAGGGCGTCGAGGGGGCCTCGACCAGCTGGGTCTTGACCTTGCGGCGACCGACGGTGCGACGCAACAGATTGTCGATCGGCAGCTCAACCAGCCGGTAGATCAGATAGCCGAACAGGTTCGCGGCGATGACCACGACAATGATGAACGGCGCGGGGCTGCGCAACGCCTCCGGCAACAGGTCCCAGGCCCGGTAGCCGACGCTCAGCACGCGGGTGTGGAACAGGTAGGTGCTGAACGAGGCGCTGCCGCTGGCGACCAGCACCTTGGTCACCCAGTTGTCGGCGGGCGCTCGGTTGATGATGCAGAACAGGACCGAGGCGATGGCCAGGGCGCCGAAGATCGCCTGCCAGCCGAGCGGAATGGGGAAGCTGACGCCGCCGACCTTGAACAGGACCACGGCCAGAGCCACCAGCCCGACCGACAGCGGCAGCGCGAACCGACCAGAGGACCAGGGCCCGAAGCGCGTCTCGGCCATGCCGATGACCATGCCCGACACGAAGAACAGCAACACAGGGTTGGTCCAGAATTCGAGGGCGGTCTGCGGCGGCAGATTGGCCATCAGCGGGCTCAGCAGCGAACCGGCCGCGACCAGCCCGACCATGACGGCGATCAGCGCCTTCACCGACCATGCGCGCGGCAGCAGCAGGGTCAGCGCGAACAGGGCGTAGAAGAACATCTCGTAGTTCAGCGTCCACCCCTGGCCGACGATCGGCCGCATCTCGGTCTCGCCCGGGGTCAGATAGGGGATGAACAGCAGGGACTTGGCGATCTCGACAGGCGGCCAGAACTGGCCCTTCAAGCCCGCGGTGAAGACCTTGCTGAGGGTGGCGATGTAATAGAGCGGCACAATGCGCAGGAAGCGACGCCACGCGAAATCCAGCGCCGTCGCCGGGCCGCCGACCACGCTGGTGGTCGTACGCACCATCAGGAAGCCGCTGATCACGAAGAAGATCACCACACCCATCATGCCGGTGAAGAAGGCATAGGGCAGCGCGTCTCGCGAGAGTCCGCCAGCGTCCACGATATTGATCATGACGTGATCGACGACGACCAGAGACGCAGCAAGGCCGCGCAGCATCTGAAGATGTGACAACTGGCTCATGCTGCCCCCGCGACTTGAATATCGTTCACGGGGTCTAACGTTAGGTCGGAGGCCTTGCCAAGTCATATTCTCTCAAAGCGCTCTAAATTGATGTGCGCCTCGGATATGGAATGTTCATTTTTCCAAAGATTAGGCGTTGCTGAGTTAAAAAATACACGAATGGACGACAGAGGTTTGACAATGATCAAGACGACGCGAGGGCTCTCTCACAGGCCGGCGCGGAGACCGACCGGGCGATCAGGTCTCCTAAAAGTCCTCGTGCGCGGTGGAGGGCGGCGAGCGAGGGCGACGTCTTATCTCCAGAAGTTCAATTGCGGTCAGGAGCGCTCTGTTGTCGACGATCGCCCAGGGTGCGTCTGAGAGCCGACGCACCCATGCCCTCGTGCTTACTGCCTGCGTGCTGGTTCTGGTGGGCGAGTTTGCGCCGAGAGTGGCCCGCGGCGCCTATCATCGGATTCACGACATGACGACCGCTGCGCCTGGGCGCGTCGTGAGCGCTGGTTCGGTGTCGGAGGGGCGGGTGTCGGCGGTCGGTCCGGAGCAGGCGCCGCGGTGAAGGAAGCCGCTAGACTGTCGCCAATCGCGCGCTCAGGTTGAGTTCAGAGACATAAAAAAGCCCCGACCGTGCGGGCGGGGTTGTGTGCGTGTGGGGGGACCTTGGGTGCGGGGACAGGATTTGAACCTGTGACCTTCAGGTTATGAGCCTGACGAGCTACCGGGCTGCTCCAC
>NZ_QFQZ01000140.1 GCF_003243465.1 Caulobacter segnis | reverse complement strand
GCCTGCGCGTCGCCGCCGTCAAGGCTCCGGGCTTCGGCGACCGCCGCAAGGCCATGCTGGAAGACATCGCCATCCTGACCGGCGCTCAAGTCGTCAGCGAAGACCTCGGCATCAAGCTCGAGAACGTCTCGCTCGACATGCTGGGCCGCGCCAAGAAGGTCTCGATCACCAAGGACGACACCACGATCGTGGACGGCATCGGTGAGAAGGAAGCGATCGAAGCCCGCATCGCCCAGATCAAGCGCCAGATCGAGGAAACCACCTCGGACTACGACAAGGAAAAGCTGCAAGAGCGTCTGGCCAAGCTGGCCGGCGGCGTCGCGGTGATCCGCGTCGGCGGCTCGACCGAAGTCGAAGTGAAGGAAAAGAAGGACCGCGTTGACGACGCCCTGAACGCGACCCGCGCGGCCGCCGACGAAGGCATCGTCCCGGGTGGCGGCACGGCTCTGCTGAAGGCCTCCAAGGCTCTGGCTGGCCTGACCGGCGACAACGACGACCAGACCGCCGGCATCGCGATCGTCCGTCGCGCCCTGCAGGCTCCGATCCGCCAGATCGCCGAGAACGCCGGCGTCGAAGGCTCGATCGTGGTCGGCAAGATCCTGGAAAACGACAGCAGCTCGTTCGGCTTCAACGCCCAGAGCGAACAGTATGTCGACCTGGTCACCGACGGCGTCATCGACCCGGCCAAGGTTGTCCGCACGGCTCTGCAGAACGCCGCCTCGGTGGCCGGCCTGCTGATCACCACGGAAGCCGCGATCGTCGAAGCCCCGAAGAAGGCCTCGGCCGGCGCCGCTCCGGGCGGCATGCCCGGCGGCATGGGCGACATGGACTTCTAAGAAGTTCTGTCAGCCAATAGCTGAAACGGATGAGGGCGGGGCCTAAAGGCTCCGCCCTTTTTCTATCCATTCTCTTTCTATCCACCGCCTATCCACCGGATTCGACGAGCCCGGCGGATCGGAAAGCCGTCATCGGCGTTAGGCTACGGCTTCGCTAGCATGGAGGCCGTGATGTCGTTCGTGCGTGAGTACCCCGTCCCCCGGCGTAAACGCGGGCTGCGGATTTCCCCAAGTGTCGTCGTCCTGGGCCTTTCGGCCTGGCTGGTGCTGGGCCTGGTGAGCCAGGCGGGGTTCCAGCTGATCGGCTAGGGCGCGGGCGCGCCCCGCTTTGCCCAAAGCTCGGCCAGAGAGGGCGTTCCCTTCAGAGCCTTTGCGATGTCGGCGTGCCCTTCGGCCTCCTGCCCCTGCCTGAGGTGGGTCAAGCCGCGCATGTACCGGCTCGAATCAGAACGCGGCGAAACTCGTAGAGCCTCGTCGTAGAGGGCCGACGCCGTCGCATAGTCGCCGCGCTGGAAGGCTACGAAGCGGCAGCTATCAATAGCATCCAGAGATCGAGAGATCGCCAGGGCGCGGTCGCAGCGGCGAGCCGCCTCCTCCAAGTCGGCCTTCATCAAGGCCCGAATCCAAGCTGTATGGCTCCAGGACTTCTCCCGCATGGGCGCTAGTTCCAAGACACGCTCGTAATCGGCCTTGGCGCCGGCTAGGTCGCCAAGCTTCTCACGCAGGAAGGCCCGCTCCGTGATCGCCGAGGCGAAGTCGGGCTGGCGTTCGATCAGCTCGGCGAAGATGGCCATGGCCTGGTCGGTCTCGCCACGGGCGACGTGTCGGCGAGCGCTCTCAAGCAGACGACTTTCGGCGCGTCCGGCGGGAAGAAACAGGGTTCGGCTCTCTTCCGCGCGCACGAATGTCGCGAGCAGAACCATCATCACCAGCAAGACCATGGCGCGCATCGGCGTTCCCCCTGACGATCACGCTTACGATCACCCTGACGTTACATGCCAAGACGGAAACAGCCAGAGATCCGGGTTTGAATCCCGCCTCGCCAACGCTACATCCCGCCCATGTTCCGCCAGCGTCCCGACGCCGATCTGATCGTTCAAGGCTGGGTCATCGGCGTCATGGTCGAGGTCCCAGGCGAGCGCGCGCCCGTGCGCCACTACTTCGCCGTCGGCAAGGCCGACCGGGCCCAGGCTGAATGGGCCGCCACCGATCTGGCCCAGGCCGAGGGGGCGATCGCCTCCAGCCCCGTGGACGGCCATGAGCCGGTCGAGGCCCTGCACGAACTCGTCGCCTATCGTATGCGGGACCTTGGCCTCAAGACCGGCGAGGCGCGGCGTCTCGGCGACAAGTATCCGCGTCGCTGGCTGTTCTAAACGCCGAATAACCGCGGGTTTCAAAGGGGCAATACGCTCGCCCCCAATCCGCGGTTAGAGGCCAAGTATGCCTCAGATGTTCTCCACCAATCGCCGCCGCGTTCTGGCCCTGGCCGCTCTCGCGCCAGCGGCGGCCCTTCCCCGCCCAGCTCATGCCGACGCCCTTGTGCTGACGCCCCAGGTCACGCAAGGCCCCTACTGGTTTGATCCCAAGCTGCTGCGCTCGGAGATCACCGAGGGCCGACCGGGCGTCCCGGCCCGCGTGCGGATGACCGTGCTGGACCAGACCGGCGCGCCGATCCGGGGCGCGCGGGTCGAGATCTGGCACTGCGACGCCTCGGGGCTCTATTCGGGCTATGACGGCCAAGGCGACGACCGGAGAGCCGGAACCAAGGGCCAGACCTTCCTGCGCGGCGGCCAGCTCACGGACGCCAGCGGCGTCGCCGTCTTCCGGACCATCTGGCCAGGCTGGTACGAGGGCCGGACCCCGCACATCCACGCCAAGGTCTTCCTCGACGCCCGGACGGCCCTGACCTGCCAACTCTTCGTGCCCGACGCGCTGAGCGAGTACCTGTACGAGAACGTCCCGGCCTACAAGCGCCCTCGCAAGCGCGACACGCTGAACAGCAACGATGGCATCGCCCTGCAGGGCGGCGAGGCCATGGTCGCCGCGGTCAAGGAAGGCAAGGACGCCTACGAGATCGCCCTGACGGTCGCCGTCGATCCTCGCGCCGACTGGAAAGACCGGGGCTTTGGCCCCGACCTTCCCGGCGGACCGGGCGGCGGACCTCCGCCGGGGCCGCCGCCAGGCGGCATGGGACCGCCGGGCGGCCCCCCTCCCCGCGCCAGCGCCCTGACCGGCGAGGCGCGACTGAAGGCGATCGTCCCCGGTCTCTGAAATCTCCCCTTGGCGCGGCCGCGTCTTTCCGGTCATCCTCGGCGCCAAACGAGCGTTCGAACGCTGTCCGAGGGGAAGAGCATGACCGGGATGAGGCTGGCCGCCATGGGCTTGGCGGCGGTATTGACGATGGCCGCGTCGGCCTGCGCCCAACCGACGCCAACGCCGACGACGCCCAACGACTACGCCAAGCCTGAAACCTGGCTGTGCCTGCCCGGCCGCCAGGACGCCTGCGCCTCGGACCAGACCACCACGATCATCCAGGCCGACGGCAAGACCTCGACCGAGACCTTCAAGGCCGCGGCCGCGCCCGCCTATGACTGCTTCTATGTCTATCCGACGGTCTCGACCGATCCGGGCGGCAACAGCGACATGGTCATCGACCCGGCCGAGAAGCGTGTGGTCGACCAGCAGCTGGCGCGCTTCTCCTCCAAGTGCCGGGTGTTCGCGCCGATGTACCGGCAGGTCACCCTGGCCGCCCTGCGCACGGCCATGCTGGGCGGACGCTCTCCCGGCGATGGCGAGCTGGCCTATAACGACGTCCGCGACGCCTGGCGCTGGTACCTGGCCCACGAGAACAAGGGCCCCAATAACCAACCAAGGGGTGTCGTGCTGATCGGCCACAGCCAGGGCTCGCGCGTCCTGCTGAACCTGCTGAAGGCCGAGATCGACGGCCAGCCGGCCCAGAAGCAGATGATCTCGGCCCTGATCCTGGGCATGAACACGCCCGTCGACGCGGCCGGCAAGTACGGCTCGATCCCGCTGTGCGAGAAGGCCGACCAGGCCGGGTGCCTCGTCACCTACGTCTCGTTCCGCGCGACCAGCCCGCCGCCGGCCAACAGCCGGTTTGGCAAGACCGATCCCGAGGGCCATCGCGCCGGTTGCGTGAACCCCGCAGCCCTGCTGGCCGGCAAACCCTCGACCGAGGACACGCCGCTGCATTCGTATCTGAGCAGCAAGGGCTTCGGCGCGGTCGAGGGCCAGGCCCCGAAGCCATTCGCCAAGGGTCTGACGGTGACGACGCCGTTCGTCTCGATGCCCGGCCTGATCTCGGCCCGCTGCGTCAGCGAGGGCGACTTCACCTACCTGTCGGTCAAGATCAACGCCGACCCGGCCGACCCGCGCGCCGACGATATCGCCGGCGACATCGTGGTGGCGGGCTTCACGCTGAAGGATTGGGGCCTGCACCTGATCGACGCGAACCTGACCATGGGCGACCTGGTGGCGCTGGTGGATCGCCAGGCGGCGGCCTACGGGGTGAAGTGAGGACAGCGCCTCTGCTCCCCCGCTGGGGGAGCTGTCGCGGAGCGACTGAGGGGGCGGCTCCGCATAGGCCGAGCTGCCCCTCCGCCCCTCTGGGCCACCTCCCCCTGAGGGGGAGGAGAAATCGTTCAGCCCCTACTTCGGCCCGCTGACCGCCTTGAACACCGTGGTCCCCAGCACCAGCATGATCACGAAGCCGATCAGGAACAGGAAGAACAGCAGCTTGGCGACGCCAGCGGCCGCGCCGGCCACGCCGGTGAAGCCCAGGGCGCCGGCGATGATGGCGACGATGGCGAGAATGATGGCCCATTTGAGCATGACGGTTTCCCTCCGTAGGCGCCGATCTGGCGCGTTCGGAAAATCAACGCGGCTTGACCGCGCGCCGTTCCTTGTCTTCGCCGCCGGACGCCGGTAACCCAGTCGCCATGGCCTCCAAGCCCGAAAGCCCGACCGAACCCTTCAAGCGCGCCCTGGCCCACGCGGCCCGTTCGCTCGCCGAGACCCCTGACCTGGAGGTCGTGTTCTCGGGCGATGGTCCGCAGCTTCTGGGCAACCGCGCCGTGCTACCGCATCCGCCCCGCGACCTCTCCGGCAAGGAGGCCGCGCGCATCCGGGGCCTGGCCGACCAGATGGCCCTGCGCCT
>NZ_QFQZ01000045.1 GCF_003243465.1 Caulobacter segnis | reverse complement strand
ACGACCAGGTCGACGCGACCGAGGTCATCTGGCGGTTCTTCAACCGCCACACCCGCTGAGTACAGAGGTCCTGTTGGAGTAGAGCCGATGCATCGCCGTCACTTGATGAAGTCCGCGCTGGCCGCCTCGGTCCTGCTGCCGGCGGGACGGGCCCTGGCCGCCTTGGGCGAGGAGACCAAGGATCCGTTCCAGCGGGCGTTCTTCTACGCCTTTCCGCTCTATGAGCAGGCGCGGATCGAGCAGGAGCGGACGGGAGCGGTCGGTCAGCCCGGCAAGCTGAACGTCATCTCGCACCGGTCCCAGCTAATGGACCACAACTCCCACCAGGTGACCGCGCCCAACAACGATACGATCTATTCGTCGATCTTCCTGGAGCTGTCGGGCGGTCCGGTCGAGCTGGCCGTGCCTAGTTCGACGGACCGCTACTTCTCTCTAGCTTTCATGAGCGCCTTCACCGACGTGTTCGCCTATGTCGGCACGCGGGCGACCAAGGGGCAGGGCGGTCGGTTCTGGATCGTGGGGCCCAACTGGAAGGGCGCGGCGCCGGCGGGCGTCGGCCTGATCCGCGCCCCCAGCAATGACGTCTGGGCTTTGATGCGCGTTTTGGTGGATGGCCCGGCTGACCTGGCCGCCGCACGGGCTTTCCAAGGCGGGCTGACCTTGAGCGTCCCGACGGATCGTCCGCCGCCGCGCGCCTTCGCGGCGGCCGCCGTCGATGTGAACGATCCCGTCCGCTTCCTGGCGCTGGTCAACGAGGTCATCGCCCGATCGCCCGGCGGGGGCGGCCAGTTTCACCGCGCGCGCCAGTTCGCCGCCCAGGGTATTGGTACGCCGGGCCTACCGTCGCGGGCGGTGCTGGACCAATGGCGGGCGACGATCCCCGGCGCGTTGGAGGTCCTGCGCGAGACCTTCCGCTTCCGCGACTACGCGGTCGGCGGCTGGAGCTATCAGCCCCCCGGAATCGGCGACTTTGGGACCAACGACCAACTGCGCGCCGCCGTGGCGCTGGGCGGCATCGCGGCGTTGGGCGAGGAGGAGGCGATGTACTTCCACGCCAATTTCGACGCCGCCGGCCAACCGCTGATGGGCCAAACGCCCTATCGCTGGCGGGTGCCGCCCGGAGGCGTGCCGGTTGACGCCTTCTGGTCCCTAACCATGTACGAAGTCACGCCCGAGGGACGCTACTTCTTCACCGACAATCCGATCGGCCGATACGCGATCGGAGATCGCACGCCTGGCCTGATCAAGGATGCTGACGGAGCGTTCGAGATCCTTATCCAGCGCGAGCGTCCGGTTGGGGCGATGGCGGCGAATTGGCTTCCCGCGCCTAGCGGACGCATGCGCTTGGCGCTTCGCGCCTATCTGCCGCGCCGCGAACTTAGGACGCGGTCTTGGAGAGTTCCCGCGCTCACACGAACCTAGATGCGAACGTAGCGTTTCTGGAGGTGAACCAAGGAGAGCAACTGGCGCGACGCGCTGTCTCCAAAGCACTATAATCTTATGAGTAGTCCACCCCGCTTGATGCGGTGTTGACTGCTGGCGGGGGTCTCCGAGCGACCGGCGAAGTGGGGCGGGGGCGGGCGAATGCGCGCCCTTGGTCCGGGATTGGCCAGACTGTCACGCGCCTAGTCCGCGTCCTCGGGCAGGGTCTTTTGGACCATGACCACGGAGGCGCCGGAGCGCTCGAGAAGCTCCCACTCCTCGCGGGTCAGGAGCTTGGCGGTGTCGATGTGCATGAGGATCGCTTCGGTTTTGCCCGCCGCGAAATCGGCCGCCATCTGGGCGAATTCAGGCTCGGCGCTCACACCGCGTCTCCTCGCTTGGTTAGGGCGATCATCGACCCGCATCGCGGGCGAGTCCACCCGCGCCGCGCCTGAAACCAAGCTGGCTGGTCGTCCAGGCGAGGAGCGGGCGGCCGCGTGCGGGCTCGCGTCCGTGTCGGCCTAGCCGAAGCGGGTGTTGAGCAGGTCGGCGAGCCTGGCCCCGGCCAGGGCGACCTGGGTCTCGCAGGTCTGGCCGGCCTCGACGCGGTAGCGGGTGGTCAGGACATAGGGCCCCTTGGCCGGCCCGATCGGGTCGACATACGCCTTGGTTCGAGCCAGCTGGTAGCTTTCCTTGAGCCAGGCGTCCGGATCGTTGATCGCGCGCTGTGACGCAGGAGCCTTGGGCAGTTTGCCCGCTGCGGCGATCACCGAGCCGTAGTCCTGGCTGGTTCCGACCCCATAGTCCCAGAATTGATGCAGCTTCTGGCCCTTGCCGCATTGGCCGGTCTTGCAGACGAAGACGCCGTTGCCGCCATTGTCGCCGCGTTTCTTGGCCTGCGAATAGCGCGAGGTCGCGTGTAGCGGCTGGTGCATGTCGCCGACCAGATGGGCCAGCCAGACGAGATCATAGGATTGGACGTCGTCATCGCCGCTGGGCGCCAGGGTCGCGCCAAAGAGCTTGATCCGTTCGATGGCGTTGACCGCCGGGGCCGGCGGGACCGGCGTGGCGTCGATCGAGAAGGCGATATTGGTGAAGTGCCAATAGGCGTGAACATAGGGATCGCTGTAGCCGACATTGTCGTCGGCCTGCGGGACGGTTGGATCATAGCCGTCGTCCTGGTGGGTGCTACGGATGTCGTCGGGCCAGGTCGCCGCGTTCATGAACGCCACCTTGTCGGCGAGTTCGGCGGGCACGCCCTTCACCCAGTCGCCATAGTTGGGGTTCTTGCGCAGCAGCGCCGCGGCCCGGGCCTTCGCCTTCGGCGTCATCTCCTCCCAGGCCACGGCCGCCACCATCATGTGGCCGCGGCCATTCCAGGCCTGGGCTGGGGCGCTGGCCAACAGGCTCGCGCCAAGGCCGATCGCCAGCATCGTCGTCTTCATGTCCATTCCCCCCGGAAAGTCGCGCCTTAAATACCATCGTTCGGTGAAGGTTTCGAGGCCGGACCTCATCGGTTGAGCGGGGTAGGGGCGTTGGCGTCTCGCCAGCGACCGGATCTGACGTGGCGAGGGGTCACTTTGCCTTGGCGCGGCGCCTCGGCTTTTGATCCGCCGCCTACGAGGAGGCCATGGCCCCAGACCGTTTTTCCGCCCTGGCCATGGCCATGGGCCCCGGCGTTCACCAGCGCGCCATCCTCGAGACCGTGCAGTTTCGGGCCGGCGGCCAGGCGTTCGCGACCCTGGGCTGGCCCGCCGAGGGCTGGGCGGTGGTCAAGATCGCGCCAGTCCGCCAGGCCTGGGCCCTGGCCCTGAGCGAGGGCCTCGCCCCCGAGCCGGGCCGGCGGCGCAAGGCCGGCATCATCCTGGTCCGGCTGTCGGGGCTCGACGAGGGCGTCGCGGCCGAGCTCTTGGCGGCCGCCTGGTCGCACGCCCAGGGCCCGGCGCGTCGCGGCGGCCGGGCTGGCGCGCCGTCGCCCTCGGTCCAGGTCCTCTCCGCCTAGCCGCCGGTGTTCGGCGAGACCGCCGATCGCCTGTCTTTCCACGCCAGGGCGCGATCGGCCGATTTGGCTGTTGAGCCGCGCGCTTTTGCGGTCCTCTTAGTCATCCCCGTCAGCACGGGGATGTTTCGTGGACCTTTCAGCCGCCCAGACCAGTCTCGCCCGCAGCCGCCAGATGCTGCGCACCGCCCTTGGCCCCTTGCTGCTGGCGCGGCTGCAAGACCCCGGCGTCGCCGAGGTCATGCTCAATCCCGATGGCCGCGTCTGGCTCGACCGCTTTGACGTCGGGCTGGTCGACGCGGAGCTGACGATCACCCCCAGCGACGCCGAACGCATCCTGCGGCTGGTGGCCCACCACGTCGGGGCCGAGATCCACGCCGGCCGTCCTCGGCTTTCGGCCGAACTGCCAGGCTCTGGCGAGCGCTTCGAAGGGCTCTTGCCGCCGCTGGTCGCCGCCCCGGCCTTCGCCATCCGCAAGCCGGCCAGCCTCGTCTTCACCCTGGCCGACTATGTCCGCGCCGGGGTGATGGACGCAGCGCAGGCCGGGGTGCTGGCGGACGCCGTCGCCGCGCACCGCAACATCCTGGTCGTGGGTCCCACCTCGAGCGGCAAGACCACCCTGGTCAACGCCCTCCTGGCGGTGATCGCCGAGCGCGGCGACCGCGTGGTCCTGATTGAGGACCTGCCCGAGCTGCAATGCGCCGCCCCCAACCAGCTGGCCCTGCGCACCGCCGAGGGGCTGGCCAGCCTCGCCGACCTCGTGCGCGCGTCCTTGCGCCTGCGGCCCGACCGCATCGTCATCGGCGAGGTGCGCGGGGGAGAAGCCCTCGATCTCGTCAAGGCCTGGGGCACGGGCCATCCGGGCGGGGTCAGCACCCTGCACGCCGGCTCGGCGCTGGGGGCGCTGATGCGTCTGGAGCAGCTGATCCAGGAAGCGGTGGTCAAAGCGCCCCGCGGGCTGATCGCCCAGACCCTCGACCTTATCGCCGTGCTGCACGGGCGCGGCCACCAGCGTCGCCTCGTCGAGCTTGTCCGCCTGGAGGGCCTTGCCCCCGGCGGCGACTACCAGCTGAGCCCCGCCTGACCCCTCAAAGCCCGTCCTCATTTTCCGGAGAAATCAGATGTCTATGCGACAAACTTCATCCTATCGCGCCCGCCTCTTGGCCGGCTCGATGCTTGAACGGCTAGGCCATCTTGGCCGCCTGGGATCCTTGGCCTTGGTCGGCGGGCTGGCCGGCGCGATGGCCGGCTCCGGCGCGCGGGCGGCCGGCTCGTCCATGCCGTGGGAAGAGCCGCTGCAGCGCATCCTCGACTCGGTCGAAGGCCCGGTGGCCAAGATCATCGCGGTGATCATCATCATCATCACCGGCCTGACCCTGGCCTTCGGCGAGACCTCTGGCGGCTCGCGCAAGCTGATCCAGATCGTCTTTGGCCTGTCGATCGCCTTCGCCGCCAGCTCCTTCTTCCTGTCGTTCTTCTCGTTCGGCGGCGGAGCCCTGGTCTGATGGGGGCCGCCCAGGGGTTTGCCGCCCCCGTCCATCGGGCCCTGACCGAGCCGATGCTGCTGGCCGGCGCGCCCCGCGCCATCGCCCTGGTCAACGGCACCCTGGCCGCGGCCCTGGGCCTTGGCCTGCGGCTGTGGATCGTCGGGCTGCTGGTCTGGCTGATCGGCCATGGCCTGGCGGTCTGGGCCGCGCGGCATGACCCCCAGATCGTCGAGGTCGGCCGCCGTCACGTACGTCTGCCGGCCCATCTGGAGGTCTAGCCGGTGCTCGACCTTCGCGAATATCGCCGCCGGCCGGCCCTGCTGGCCGACTATCTGCCGTGGGTGGCCCTGGTCGCCCCCGGCGTCGTTCTCAACAAGGACGGCGGCTTTCAGCGCAGCGCGGGGTTTCGGGGTCCTGACTTGGACAGCGCGACCGACACCGAGGTCGCCGCCGTCGCCGCCCGGCTGAACGGGGCCTTGCGACGCCTGGGCTCGGGCTGGGCGATCTTCGTCGAGGCCCGGCGCGATCCGTCCGCCGCCTATCCGGCCAGCGTCTTTCCCGACCCGGTCTCGGCCCTGGTGGACGAGGAGCGGCGCGCCGACTTCGTGGAAAGCGGCGAGCACTACGAGAGCCGCTTCTTCCTGACCCTCAGCTATCTGCCGCCGGCCGAACGGCGCGGAAGGCTCGAGCGACTGTTCGTCGAAGGGCGAAGCGGCGGCGAGATCGATTGGCGCGCGCAGCTGGCCGCCTTCATCGATCGCACCGACCGCTTCCTGGCCTTGCTCGACGGGCTGATGCCAAGCCTTGGCTGGCTGGACGACGCGGCGACCTTGAGCCTGCTGCATGGCGCGGTCACCACCACCCGCCAGCGCGTGGCGGTCCCGCAAACCCCGATCTATCTCGACAGCCTGCTGGCCAGCCAGCCCTTGGCCGGCGGTCTTGAGCCGCGGTTGGGCCGCGCCCACCTGCGGGTCCTGACGATCATCGGCTTTCCGCCGGCGACGACGCCGGGCTTGCTGGACGACCTCAATCGCCTGGCCTTCGCCTACCGCTGGTCGACCCGGGCGCTCTGCCTCGACAAGACCCTGGCCACGGGGGTCTTGAGCAAGATCCGCCGCCAGTGGTTTTCCAAGCGCAAGTCGGTGCTGGTGCTGCTGCGCGAGGCCCTGACCCAGGAGTCCTCGGCCCTGGTCGACAACGACGCGGCCAACAAGGCCAGCGAAGCGGACCTGGCCCTGCAGGACCTGGGCGGCGACGCGATCGCCTACGCCTTTGTCACCGCCAGCGTCGTGGTCTGGGATGACGATCCGGCCCGCGCCGACGCCAAGCTGGCCTTGGTCGAGAAGGTCATCCAGGGCCGCGAGCTCACCGTCATCCGCGAGAGCGTCAACGCCGTCGAGGCCTGGCTCGGCACGCTGCCTGGCCACGTCTACGCCAATGTCCGCCAGCCACCGCTGTCGACCCTGAACCTCGCTCATCTGGCGCCCTTGTCGGCGGTCTGGGCCGGACCCGAGCGCAACGCTCATCTGGATGGCCCGCCGCTCTTGATCGCCCGCACGGCCGGCTCGACGCCGTTTCGCCTCAGTCTGCATGTCGACGATGTCGGTCACGCCCTGGTCGTGGGGCCCACCGGCGCGGGCAAGAGCGTGCTTTTGGCCATGCTGGCCCTGTCGTTTCGGCGCTATCGCGACGCCCAGGTCTTCGCCTTCGATCACGGCGCCTCCAGCCGCGCGGTCGCGCTGGCCATGGGCGGCGATGTCCATGACCTCTCGGGCGAGGCCGCCGCCGCGCCCAGCCTGCAGCCGCTGGCGATGATCGACGCGGCCGAGGAGCGCGCCTGGGCGGCCGACTGGCTGGCGGCGATCCTGGCTCGCGAGGGCGTCGTCCTCACCCCGGCCGTGCGCCAGCACCTATGCGCGGCGCTGGGGAGTCTCGCCGGCGCGCCGGTGGCCGAGCGCACCCTGACGGGCTTGGTGGCGCTCTTGGCCAGTCCGCCGCTGAAGGCCGCGCTCGCGCCGTTCGTGCTCGGCGGGCCGCATGGCCGGCTTTTGGATGGCGCGGGCGAGCAGCTGGGGGAGGGGACGGTTCAGGTGTTCGAGACCGAGGGCCTGGCCCGCGTGGCGGCCGCGCCGGCGGTGCTGGCCTATCTTTTCCATCGCATCGGCCGGCGGCTCGATGGTCGCCCGACCCTGATCTTGATCGACGAGGGCTGGCTGGCGCTCGACGACCCGGCCTTCGGCGCCCAGCTGCGCGAGTGGCTGAAAACCCTGCGCAAGAAGAACGCCTCGGTGGTCTTCGCCACCCAGTCCCTGGCCGATGTTACCCAGAGCGCCATCGCCGCGACGATCATCGAAAGCTGCCCGACCCGGATCTTCCTGCCCAATCCGCGCGCTCTCGAGCCGCAAGGCGCGGCCGGCTACGCGCGGTTCGGGCTTAACGACCGCCAGATCGAGATCCTCGCCCGCGCCACCCCGGCCCGCGACTACTACCTGCAGTCCCGGATCGGCGACCGCCTGTTTGACCTCGGTCTTGGGCCCGTGGCCCTGGCCTTCTGCGCCGGCTCGTCCAAGGCCGACCAGGCCCTGATCGGTGAGCTTCTCCAGCGCCACGGCCAAGCCGGCTTCGCCGCCGCCTGGCTGCGCGTCAAGCACCTGGCCTGGGCCGCCGACCTCCTGCCGGGCGGATCGGCCGCACCGGTCAGTTCTTCACCGGAGACGTCGTCATGATCCTCAACCGTCGCCGCCTGGCGGCTGTCGCGGCCGCGAGCCTGCTGGCCGCGCCGCTCGTTCCTGGCGCGGCCCTAGCCCAGTTCACGGTCTTTGATCCGAGCAACTACGCCGAGAACGTGCTGCAAGCGGCCCGAGCCCTGCAGACCGTCAATAACCAGATCACCTCGTTGCAGAACGAGGCCCAGATGCTGATCGGCCAGGGGAGGAGCCTGGCCAGCCTGCCGTACTCGTCGCTGGCGGCCCTGCAGGCCCAGCTCGATCGCACCCGGGCGCTTTTGAGCCAAGCCCAGGGCCTGGCCTATGACGTCTCGAAGATCCGCGAAACCTTCCGCACCCAGTACGGAACCGTGGATGTGTCGGTGACGGATGCGGCCCTGACGCAGCGGGCCGACGCGCGCTGGGGCGCGGCGGTGGCGGGCTTCCAAGACGCCCTGAAGGTCCAGGCCGGCGTCGTCGGCGGCATGGACGCCAGCCGCGATCAGCTGGCGGCCCTGGTCGGCCAAAGCCAGGGCGCGGTCGGCGGCCTGCAAGCCGCCCAGGCCGGCAATCAACTCCTGGCGCTGCAAGCCCAGCAACTGGCCGACCTTCTGGCGCTCAGCGCCGCCCAAGGACGAGCCCAGGCCTTGGAAGCCGCCGATCGCGCCGCCGCCCGCGCCGACGCCAAGGCCCGCTTTTCCAAGTTCATGGGGAGCGCCGGCACGCCGTGACCAAGGCCCTGGTTTGGGGGGCAGCCCTCGTCATCCTCCTGGGCGCCGCTGTCTTGGCGGGCGGGGCGTCCCAGCCTTCATCGGTCGCGCAGCGGGCACTTGCGCCGCGTGATCCAGAGCTGGCGCGCTGCCAGGGTCTCGGGGAGGCCGGAAGCCAGGACGCGCGCTGCCGGGCGGCTTGGGCCTTGGCCCGCAAGCGCTTCTTCGGCGGGGCCGCGTCATGAGCGACGTTGGCGTCATCGAGCGCTTCTTCGACACCTTCAACCGCTACCTCGACAGCGGCTTTGGCTTGCTGGGCGGCGAGGTGGCGTTTCTCTCCACCACCCTGGTGGCGATCGATGTCACCCTGGCGGCGCTGTTCTGGGCCTGGGCGTCAAACGAGGATGTCCTGGCCCGGCTGATCAAGAAGACCCTCTATGTCGGGTTCTTCGCCTTCCTGATCGGCAATTTCCAGGCCCTGTCGTTCATCGTGCTGAAGAGCTTCTCGGGGCTGGGTCTGAAGGCCTCGGGGGCGGGGGTCTCGGCGGAGGATTTCCTGCGGCCGGGCAAGCTGGCGGCGCTGGGCGTGTCTTCGTGCAAGCCGCTGCTGGAAGCGGCCGCCGAGCTGGGCGGCTTTCCGGGGTTCTTCGAGAACATCGTCCAGATCGTCATCCTGCTCTTGGTGGCGCTCTTCGTGATCGTCGCCTTTTTCGTTATCGCCGTGCAGGTCTTCGTGGTTTTGATCGAGTTCAAGCTCGTCACCCTGGCCGGCTTCGTGCTCGTGCCGTTCGGGCTCTTTGGCCGCACCGCCTTCCTGGCCGAGAAGGTGCTGGGCAATGTCATCGCCAGCGGCGTCAAGGTCATGGTGCTGGCCATCGTCGTCGGCATCGGCTCGTCGCTGTTTTCTGAATTCACCCGGCAGGCCGGGGGGCAGCCGACCCTGGAAGAGGTGCTGGCCATGGCCTTGGCCGCCCTGACCTTGCTGGGGCTGTCGATCTTCGGCCCCGGCGTGGCCTCGGGCCTGGTGTCGGGCGCGCCGCAACTGGGGGCCGGGGCGGCGGTCGGCACGGGGCTGGTGGTTGGCGGCATGGCCATGGCCGGCGCGGCGGCCGCCCAGATGGCCGCTGGCGGTCTTTCCGGGGCCGGGGCGGCCGCCGCGGCGGGCGCTGGACGCGCGCCGCCCGCTGGACCCGCCCCGTCTGGACCCGCCCCGTCTGGCGGCCCGCCGCCCAATCCGCCGCCCAATCCAGGGCCCAATCCAGGGCCAAGCGATGGCGGGGCCGGGGCGTCGCGCGGCGGAGCCTCGCCGCCGACGGGCGGCGGCCCCATGGGGGAGGGCGGCGCCAGCGGACCGGGCGCGTCCGCCAAGCCGGAGGATCCGTCCGCGCAACCGGCCTGGGCGCGGGACCTTGAGCACCGCCAAGCCTTGACCCATGGCGCGGCCATGGCCGTCCACGCCGCCGGCAGCGGCGATGACCACGGCGCGGGCGCCGCGCCCAGCCTTTCGGAGGATCGATCATGAGCCCGCTCAAGGGACCTGCCCGCTATGGCGCGACACCCGCGCCCGAGACCCCCCACCAACGCGCCGGCCAGGCCTGGGACGAGCGTCTGGGCTCGGCCCGCGTCCAGGCCTTCCATTGGCGGCTGATGGCGTTGGGTATCTTGGCGCTCAGCGCCGGCCTGTCGGCGGGCCTTGTCACCCTGTCGCTGCGCGGCGGCGTCACCCCCTGGGTGGTCGAGGTCGACAAGCTGGGCGAGGCGCGGGTCTCCGCCCCCGCCGTCCAGGGCGCGCGCGCCACCGATCCGATGATCGCCTGGACCCTGGCGCGCTTCATCACCGACGTGCGCACGGTGTCGACCGACCCGGTGTTGATGCGGCAGGCCTGGCTTAGGGCCTACGACTTCACCTCGACGCAAGGGGCGGCCGCCCTGTCCGACCATGCCCGGCGGGCCGATCCGTTCAGCCAGGTCGGGCGCGCCCAGACCATCGTGGCGGTGACGAGCGTGGTGCGCGCCTCGCCCGATAGCTTTCGCCTGGCCTGGACCGAGCAGCGCTTCGAGGCCGGCCAGCTCCTGGCCACCGAGCGCTGGACCGCCATCCTGACCGTGACCATCAAGTCGCCGCGCACCGCCGAGGGCCTGCGCGCCAATCCGCTCGGCGTCTTCGTCACCGCCATCGCCTGGTCCCGGGAGTTTGGCGCATGACCGGCCTTGTCGCGCGCGCGGGCCTGGCCTGCGCGCTCCTATCCTCCAGCGCTCTGGCCGAGCCGGCACCCGATGCGCGTTTGGCCGCGCCGGCCGGGATGAGCGCCTATGCCTGGGCCGAGGACGCCGTCTATCCGCTGACCGCCACGCCGGGCCGCATCACCGACATCGTGCTCGAGCCCGGCGAGAGTCTGGCGGCCACCGGGGCGATCGCGGCGGGGGACACCGCCCGCTGGGTGATCGGCGACACCGCCAGCGGTCTTGGCCCGGCGCGGCGCGTCCATGTGCTGGTCAAGCCGACGCAGGTCGGACTGGCGACCAACCTGCTGATCAATACCGACCGGCGCACCTACCATCTGGAGCTTCGCGCCTCGGGCCGGACCTGGCAGGCGCGGGTCTCGTGGAGCTATCCGGACGCGGCGGCGCCGGTGCTGGTCTCCGCGCCACCGGCGCGGCCGAGCCTCGATGTCTCCGCCGTCAACCGCGCCTACCGTATCGAGGGCGACCATCCAGCCTGGCGACCGGTCGCCGTCTTCGACGACGGCCAGCGCGCCTATGTCGAGTTTGGTCCGGGCGTGGTGCTGGGCGACCTGCCGCCGCTCTATCGCGTGGGCGAGGACGGCAAGAGCAGCCAGCTCGTCAACTATCGCGTCGAGGGACGGCGGATCGTTCTTGATCGCCTGTTCGACCGGGTCGAGCTGCGCTTGGGGATCAAGCGCCAGGCGCGGCGGGTGAGGATCATTCGTCTGGCCAGCGCGCCGGAGGTCTTGCGATGAGCGGCGAGCGCACCCCGGCCGAGGAGGCCATCGCCAAGTCGCTGCGGCTTCGCGGCACGCCCGCGCCGGTGGCCCGGATCTCGCGCCGGGCCCTGGTCGTCACCAGCGCCATCGTCGCCGTGGGCCTGTTCGCCGCGGTCGGCTGGTCGATGCTCGACCATCGCCGAGTCCCGCCGAAGGTCGAGGACGCCCCGCCGGTCGCCACCCCGTCCGAGCGGGTCACGGCCCTGCCCAAGGGCTATGCCGGACCGGCCGGGGTTCCGGTCCTGGGGCCGCCGCTGCCGGGCGATCTGGGCCGGCCGATGCTGGCGGCGGAGACGGCTCGGCGAGGGGAGGCGGCGCCGGGGGAGACCGCGCCCTTGCCGCCGGTCGATGCGGGCATGGCCGCGCCCGCCCCGGGCCTGGCCGATGCGGCGCGCGAGGCGCGGGCGGCGGCGCGGCGCGCGGCCGTGGAGAGCGGTCTCTTCGCGGCCGGACGCGCCGGCCAGGCCCCGACCGCCGTGGTTTCACCCACTGCGGCGAGGGTGGCCGGGCCCGATCCGCGCACCACCAGTCTCGAGCGCCTTCAGGATCCGGCCTCGCCGTTCCTGCTGCAGGCTGGGGCGGTGATCCCGGCCGCCCTGGTCACCGGCCTGCGCTCCGATGCGCCGGGTCTGGCCATCGCCCAGGTCACCCAGGACGTCCACGACAGCCTGGGCGGCGGCGTCCTCTTGATCCCAGCCGGGGCGCGGCTGGTCGGTGACTATGAGGCCGAGGTCAAAGCTGGCCAGAGTCGGCTACGGGTCAGCTGGAGCCGCCTGATCCTGCCGTCGGGCCGCTCGATCGTGCTGGGCCAGTTGCCGGCCGCCGACGCCCAAGGCCTGGCGGGCCTGCAAGACGGGGTCGATCGCCACGGCGGCCGGGTCCTGGCGGCGGCCGCCTTGAGCACGGTGCTGGCGATCGGGGCCGAGAGCGGCGCGTCGCGCGAGGCGTCCGATCTTGTCCGCGCGATCCGGCGCGGCGGGGCCGAGGCGGTGAGCGATGTCGGCCGCCAGGTCGTGGGTAAGAGCCTCGACCGCGCCCCGACCCTGACCCTTCGTCCCGGGACGCCGCTGCGCGTCCTGCTGACCAAGGACCTCGTCCTGGAACCCTACCGTCCCTGACCTTTTTGGAGCTCGCCGATGAACAAGCTGAAATTGGGTCCCCTGGAGGACGAAACTCCCGTGAAGGTCAGCCTGGACCTGCCCGCCGGCCTGCATCGTGATCTTGTCGCCTACGCCCAGGCGCTAGCGGCCGAGACCGGCGGCAAGGCGGCCGAGCCGGCGCGGCTGGTCGCCCCGATGCTGGCGAGATTCATGGCTACCGACCGCGCCTTCGTGCGGGGCCGCAAGCCGCGCGGCGGCTAGGCGCGGCGTCAGTCTCAGGCGGGGCAGGGTGGCCCCTGGCCAAGATCGTCGCTTGCGCGTTAAGCTTGTGTCCGGAGGGGTGATGCGACCAAACGATGAGCCAAAGCCGCGCGCCAAGGTGCGGTGGGGCGAGCCGATCGCCTGGATCGGCTGTCTGATGGCCGCCGTCCTGCCCACCGCGGTGCTCACGAGCTTTGTGCAGGCTGTCGATCGCGCCGTCTGGCCCGGCTTCACGCCGCTGATCTATGTCGGGATGTTCACCGCCATGGTGTTGCTGATCCGGCCCTGGAGCCTGCGCTAGGCGCGGCTTGGCTCGACTCGGCCCGGGCGGTTAGGAAAGAGCCATGCTCGCCCGTCTCGCCGCCGTCGTTGTCGCCCTGCTGGGCCTGGTGTTCGCGCCTTGTGGGGCCTTGGCGGGCGCCCAGGCCGGCGTCTCGGCCGGCGCGCCGTTGCGCGTGGCCACCTGGAACCTCGAACATCTCTCCGAAGACGGCGCCCAGGGCTGCAAGCCGCGCACCGATGCCGACTACGCCCTCTTGCGCGCCTATGCCGAGCGGCTCGACGCCGATGTCGTCGCCTTCGAGGAGGTCGAGTCGATCAAGGCCGCGGCCCGGGTGATTGATCCGGACAGGTACCAGCTCTTCATCGAGGCCAGGCCGCCCGGCGATCGTTTCCCGTGCCGCGGGCTTGAGGGCCGCACCCTGACCCGCCAGGCCGTCGGCTTTGCTATTCGCAAGGGCATCGCCGTGGTCCGCGCCCCGGACCTGACCGACCTGCAGCTGGGCGATCCCAACCTGCGCGGCGGCGTCGATGTGACGATCCGCGCGCCCGGCCACGCGCCGCTGCGCCTGCTGGCCGTCCACCTCAAATCCGGCTGCTTCTCGGGCGACAAGGGCGACGCCTGCCAGACCCTGATGCGCCAGGTTCCGATCCTCGAGGCCTGGATCGACGCCCGCGCCGCCGAGGGCCTGCGTTTCGCGGTGCTGGGCGACTTCAACCGCCGGCTGGCCCGGCCCGGGGATCTGGTTTGGCGCGAGATCGACGACGCCGAGCCGGCCAACGCCGACCTGGCCTTGGCCGAGGGGACGGCGACGCCGCGCTGTGATCCGCGCTATGGCGAGTTCATTGATCATATCGTGCTGGACGCCCGCGCCACCCGCGATCTCGTCGGCTTCGAGGAGCAGGCGTTCGCGGCCGGCGAGCGCGGCTCGGACCACTGTCCGGTGGCCGCGCGGCTGAAGTGAGCCCGGCCGACCAGGACCTGGAGGCGATGGCGGCGGCCCTGGAGGCTAGTGGCCGTTACCGCGTGTTGCGGCGTTTGGAGGGACCGCGCACCTTGAGCGGCGAGCCGGTCGGCCAGCTACGCCAGGGGATCATCCTGGATCTGGAGACCACGGGCCTCGATCCGGCCAAGGACGAGATCATCGAGTTTGGCCTCGTGCCCTTCACCTATGACGCCGGCGGCCGCATTTTGTCGGTCGGCGAGCCGTTCTCGCGGCTGCGCCAGCCGTCTGGCCCGATCCCGGCCGAGATCACCCAGCTGACCGGCCTGACCGATGAGGCGGTGGCCGGCGCGGTGGTCGATCCGGCCGAGGTCGAGGCCTTCATCGCCGAGGCGGCCCTGATCATCGCCCACAACGCCAGCTTCGACCGCCGCTTCGCCGAGGCCTTCTGTCCAGCCTTTGCCCGGAAGCCCTGGGCCTGTTCCTACAGCCAGATCGACTGGAAGGCCTGCGGCCTCGAAAGCGGCAAGCTGGCCTTCCTGGCCTCGGCCTACGGGTTCTTCCACGACGGCCATCGCGCCCATCACGACTGCCTGGCCACCCTGGAGATCCTGGCCTCGCCCTTGCCGGGGACCGACGGCTCGGGCTTCCAGGCGCTCCTGGTCTCGGCCCGCAAGACCTCGGTGCGGATCTGGGCCGAGAACGCGCCCTACGACTTCAAGGACGTCCTCAAGGCGCGCGGCTATCGCTGGAACGGCGAGCCGGGGCCAAGTCCGCGGGCCTGGTGGATCGATGTCGACGCCGCCGACCAGGCCGCCGAACTGGCCTTCCTGCAGGCCGAGATCTATCGCGGCGAGGTTCATCTCCCGGTTCGGCGCATCACCGCCTTCGAGCGGTTCTCGCAGCGCGCCTAGCGGGACCCGCGACGTCGCGTCGCTGTCTTTTGGGCAGGGCCGCCGTTGACTCTCGGCGGGCGTGGCGCGAGAACAAAAAGAGAACTCGGAGATCGCCATGCCGCCCCCACGCGCTCAATCGCGCGCGAGACCGCACGCCCGTAAGCCAAGGGTCTATCTGCGCGCCATCGCCCGCCTGACCAGGGTCGTGACCCATGAGGGCCACGGTCGCGGGCGGGTGGAAAAGACCCTGCATTTCCTGCTGCACACCGAGCGCGGCCTCAACGCCCGCGCCGACTATGTCGCCGCCGAGCACGTGCCGCCGTTCGAGGGCGATGTCGCCTGGTTCGAGGTCGAAAAGGTCGAGCGCGGGGAGGGCCATGCCTGGCCCTGGTGGCGGGCGGTGCGCCAGGTGGAGCCGCCGGCCGATGCCTGAACTCAGCGACCAGCAGCGCCGCAAGCTGATGGCGCTCGATCCCAAACTGGCCGCCGCGCGGCTTGTCGATCTGCTCGAGCGCCAGTGCGAGCTGTCGTTCCGCTGCCTGGCCTGCGGGGCGACCAAGACCTGGCGGCGCGACACCATGCTGGGGCGGGCCAGGCCGCTCTTGGGCCTGACCCTGGCGCAGATCCAGCGCCGCACGCCCTGTCCGCGCTGCGGGGCGCATCTGGCCCAGCTGACGGTCAGCGGCGTCTGGGAGGCGGGGGATCTGGCCGAGCGCCTGCGCTGGCAGGTGATCGACGCCCTGCGCGCCGCCGGGGTTGATCCGGTGGCCCTGGGCTATGGCTGGCGCCCCGATGGGCGCGGGCGGGTCTGACATGGCCGAGATGGATCCGCGCACCGGCAAGCTTGATCGGCTGACCATCCGCTGCGCCTGCGGCTACAGCGTCAACTGGACCAAGCAGGCGATCCTCGCCAAGGCCGGACCCTGGCGACGGCCGGCGGAGCTTGCCCGCGCCCTGCGCTGCAGCGTCTGCGGGGCCAAGGGCAAGGCCAGGATGGACCCCTCCTGAGGCTGGGGGCTAGCCGCCGGCGTCGGCCAGGGCCCGCCCGCGTCGGCGAAGCTCGGCGGTGACCGCCTGGGCTATGTCGGGGCCGCCCTCGAAGGTCTCGGGGCGCCGTTCGGCCTCGGCCGCCAGGCGCGCGTAGTCGTCCGGCGTGCTGGGCGCATATTCCTCGAGAATCTCGGCGACCAGGAAGGCCGCGTCGTCGGAGAGGAACGGCGGGGCGTCGTCATTGCTGGGCCGGGACATCGGGCAAGACTAGCGGGCCAGGCGCCGTCCGACTAGGCTGGGGCCATGTCCGACAGCCAGCCCGACGCGGCCTTCTTCATCCTTGCTCACGATCCCTCGCTCTGGTCGCTGCCCTGGGTGGCGCGGGCCGATGTCGCCCCGGCCGAGGGCGGCCCCGAGGGTGAGATGCTGGTGCGCCTGTGGTTTCGGCGCGAGGCCAATCCCGAGGTCGTCTCGTCGATCGCCCCGGTCGCGCCCAACCGGCCCCACGACCTGGAGGCCTATAACCAGGGCCACGCCCCGCCGACCGTCTTCTGGCATGTCCACCCGCGGCTGGAGGCCTATGAGGTCGAGTATGACGAGGACGACGGGTCCCACTGGTGGGCGCGTCTTTGGCTGAAGCCCTGAGCGGGGCGGCTCATGTGCAACCTCTATAGCCTCGAGACCGGCGATCTCTTCAGCCTCTGGCAAAAGGTCTTGCGCCTGCCGGTGGTCTGGGAAGGCCAGGCCTCCAACTTCGAGCCGCGTCCCGAGATCAAGATGACCGAGACCGCGCCGATCGTGCGCCATGTCGAGGGCCAGGCGGTGGTGTCGATGACCCCGTGGGCCTGGCGCGCGCCCAGCGGCAAGCCGGTGTTCAACTATGTCAGCGAGCGCCACGACTTTTCCCGTAGCGACCGGGTGCTGATCCCGGCCGATGGCTTCTACGAGTTCACCGACGCCTTGCCGGGCCAAAAGCGCAAGACCCGCTGGAAGTTCACCATGCCGGCGAGCCCGGTGTTCTGGATCGCCGGGATCGTCAAGCAGGGCTGCTGGACCATGCTGACCACGGAGCCCGGAGCCGACATCGCGCCCTATCATGACCGCCAGATCGTGGTCTTGGCCGCCGAGCAGGGCCGCGATTGGCTGGATCTGACCCGGCCGCAGGCGGAGATCCTGCGCGCCGCCCCGGCCGGGACCCTGGCCGTGGCCCGCGACTTCCCGCCGCCCGATCTTTTCGGGTAAAGGCTTGGCCATGAGCCAGGACCCGCCCGAAGTGCGGCCGACCTGACCGGCCGCGCCGGCCCTAGGCTTTGGGTTCGAGGTCCAGATAGGGCCCGCCCTGGCCCTCGTCCTCGCGGCGGTTTTGCACCTTGTTGTCGCGCTGGCTGCTGATCAGCACCGACACCCCGCGATAGCGGATGCCGATGATGGTGTTGACGCAGGTGGTCGGCAGATCCGCCTGGGACATCCTCACCCAGGTCCCCGAATGGAAATTGATCGCTCCGGGCAGCAGGGTCTCGTCGCTGCCTTGCGCGGCTTCGGCGGCCATGGCGTCCAGCATCGCGTCGATCTCGTCTCGGGTCATGGTGGCGGGCTACGCGATTCCCCAGGGCGGGGGACGGGGCGGCCATCAAAGCGTCACAGGAAGTGAGAGATCATCCCCAGGTCTTTTTGGAGGAGGGATCCCATGCGCAAGACCATCGCCCTGGCCGCCACCCTGGCGCTCGCCCTTTCGGCCGCCGGCGCCAGCTTCGCCGCCGCGCCGTGCCGCGACGCCAAGGGCAAGTTCATCAAGTGCCCGGCCGCCGCCGCCCCGGCCAAGCCGGTCAAGTGCAAGGACGCCAAGGGCAAGTTCGCCAAGTGCGGGACGCCCGGGGCCAAGCCGGTCGCCTGAGGCGAAAGGCGCTGGGCGCGCGGGGAGGGTCTTTTGGGCCGCTCGCCGCGGCCCTCGAGGGCTTGGGGCGCCGCCCCCGGCGCGCTTCGGACCCGCTTCCGCCCAGCTTCGGCCGCCTGACGGCGGCCTGCAGCCGGGTCCCCGCGAAGCGGGCGCCTCCGCTTGCACCCCCGGTCTCGCCGACGGGCAAGGGTTCGTAGTGACGAACCCCTGCCTTGAGGAGAGGGACCATGACCCAAGCCTTGGAGACGCTTGAACCGCGCGTCTATGTCGCCTGTCTGGCCGCCTATAACAGCGGCGTGCTGCACGGGGCCTGGATCGACGTCGAGGACGAAGATCAGGTGTTGGCGGCGATCGCCGCCATGCTGGCCGCCTCGCCCACGGCCGGGGCCGAGGAATATGCGATCCACGATTACGAGGATTTTGGCGGGGTCGAGATCGGCGAATACGCCGCCATCGCCCGGGTGGTCGAGATCGCCACCTTCCTGCGCGCGCGCGGGGCGCTCGGCGCGCTGGTGCTGGCCGAGGTCGGGGGGGATTTGGAGGCGGCGGCCGCCGCGCTCGACGACCAGTATCACGGCGTCTTCGCCAGTCTGGCCGATTGCTTCCAGGAGCTGACCGAAGAGACCACGGCCATTCCGGAGACCCTGCGGCTCTATATCGACTACGAGGCCATGGCCCGCGATGCGCGGCTCAATGGCGAGGTGTTCACCGTCGAGACCGGGCCGGGCGCGGTGCATGTGTTCTGGAGCCGCTAGGCGGGGAGGGCGCTCTAGGGCTTCTCCAATCGCCAAAGCTTGGTCTGCGACCCGACTTCAGCCGGCACGTCGATCCGGAGGACCCGACATTCGTGGGTTCGCCCCGGAGCAAAGCCGGGCGGCGCGACGACAGACCTCCAGATCACATGGCCACCACCGTCTTCGGCGATGACGGCAAGGCGGCGAAGGGGCATGCCAGGCGCGCGCCGGCACAACCATCCGCGCAGGGTATGGCCGCCCTCGGCGGAATGCTCGAAGCCAACCGTCTTCAAGACGAACGCGCGGCTTCCGATGTCGCCGACGACGATGTCGACAGGCGGCGCGGACTGCGAAAGCGCCAGGGCCAGGGCAAGAGCTGTGGCGGTCATTGCGTCGCCTCCTCTTCGGAAAGCCAAAGTTCGTGAGCGTCGAGGGCCAGTCGGAGCAGCGCGCCTTGGGCGGCGGCGCGGGCCGAAACCTCGCTGCGGCGTGCATCGAAAAGCTGACGACGGGCCGCCAGCACATCCGTCAGGTCTCGCTCGCCAAGGGCGTAGGCGCGCTGAACCCGATCGGCGGCCTGGGCGGCCGCCGCGGTCGCCTGGCTGGCGCGCGCCCAGGCCGCGAGACCCGAGCGCGCCTTGGCCACGTCGTTGCGTCCCTCGGCTTCGACGTTGCGGACCACCATCCGGTAACGCGCCTCGGCGGCGGAGGCTGACGCGGACTGGCGCTCGGCCGTGGCCGAGCGGCCGACGCTTCCGAACGGAATGCTGACGGTGATCCCGGCGCCGGTCTCGGCGCCGCCACGCTCGTTGAAGACCCGAAGGCCGACGGTCGGATCGGGGCGCTGGTCAAGGCGCGCTCGCCGCGCCAGGGCGCTGTCGCGGTCCGCCAACGCCTTGGCGATGGTGATCTCATGGCTGCGCGCGATGACCACGGGGATCCAGTCGTCCAGGGCGCGTGTCGGCGCCACCGGTTCGGAGAGGGACGGGGCGCGCGGCGGAGCCAGGCCGGGGTACAGCATGTCGATCGCCGAGCGCGCGGCCTCGGCGCGGCCTTGGGTTTCGGCCAGGGTCGCCTGGGCGCGCGCCAAGGCCGCCTGCGCCAATTCCAGCTCGAGCTGGGAGGCGTCCTTCAGTTCGACCCGCCGCCGCAGCGCCGCGACTTCTCTTTCGTCGACCGCGATTTCGTCGCGATCCACCAAGATGCGGGCCTCGGCCTCCAGCCATTCGATCCAGAGTCCGGCGAGGCGCAGCGAGGCCTGGTGGCGCGCGTCGTCCACGCTGTCGCGCGCCGCCAGGGCGCCGGCCGCGCCGGCCGCCAGGTCCATCGCCCGCTTGCCTGGAGAGCGCAGAGGGCGACTGGCCTGCACGGACCATTCGGCGAAATCACCTTCGCCCCGGATCCGGCGGCGGTCGCTCGAGAGACCGATCGTCGTCTCGTAGGCGCCGGCGGCCAAGCCGCGCTGTTCGGCCTCGGCGCCGCGCTGCAAGGCTCGGGCCTCGGCCAGTTCGGGCGAAGCCTCCAGTGCCGACAGAATATGCGCGTCGCTGGGCAGAAAATCCGGCCGGCGCCAACCAGCGTCGGCGGCGATCGCGGGCGAGGCCAGGGCGAGGCCGGCCGCGGCGGCGAGAAGAAGGGCTTTCACGATCAAGCCTCCAGCACCGCCGCGCCGCGCTCGACGCCAAAGCGGCGATAGAGGATGGGCAGCAGGATCAGGGTGAGCAGGGTGGAGGTCACAAGGCCTCCCACCACGACGATGGCGAGTGGGCGTTGGATCTCGGAGCCGGGGCCCGTGGCGGTCAGAAGCGGCACTAGGCCCAGCGCTGTGATGCTGGCGGTCATCAGCACGGGCCGGAGCCGGCGGCGCGCCCCCTCGGTGACGGCCGTCGCCACGTCGCGGCCCCGTTGGACCAGTTCGTTGAAGTGGGAGACCAGCACCAGCCCGTTGAGAACCGCGATCCCGAGGAGAGCGATCAGTCCAACCGAGGCCGGAACCGACAGATACTCGCCCGAGATCCACAGGGCCACGATCCCGCCGATCATGGCGAACGGGATGTTGGCCAGGATTAGAAGCGACTGCCGCGTCGACTTCAGGCTGATGAACAGAACCAGGAAGATCAGGCCCAGAGCCATGGGCACCACCACGCCAAGCCGGGCGGCGGCGCGCTTCTGGTTCTCGAACTGCCCGCCCCAGGCGATGCGGTAGCCGGGGGGCAGGGGGACGTCGCGGGCGACATTGGCCTGGGCTTCCTTGACGAAGCCGACCAGGTCGCGCCCCTGGACATAGGCCTGGATCACGGCGAAGCGGGAGGCGTTCTCACGATCGATCTTGACCGGCCCCTCCCGCCGGGCGATCCGCGCCACGTCACCGGCGCGCAGCAGGCCGCCGTCCGGCGTGGCGATCTGGGCCTGCTCGAACAGGGCGGGGTCTTCGCGAAGATCCCGAGGACCGCGCACCAGGATCGGCGTGCGTTTGCCCTGCTCAAAGACCACTCCGGCCTGGGCGCCTTCGAGCTGGGCGCGCAATTCCTGCTGCAGGGCCTCGGCCGAGAGCCCGGCGCGAACGGCCGCGGCGCGATCGACGTCCAGCTGGAGATAGGTCACGCTGTCGCCGGCGACGGTGTAGACGTCGGACGCGCCGCGCGTCTTCTTCAGGGTCTCCTCGATCCGCCCCGCCAGCTCGCCGAGCGTCTTGAGGTCCGGGCCAAAGACCTTGACCGCCAGGTCGCCCCGGCTGCCGGTCAGCATTTCCGAGACGCGCATCTCGATCGGCTGGGTGAAAGTGGCTTCGACGCCGGGGAACTGGGCGGCGACCTTGCGGATCTCCTCGGTCAGCCAGGCCTTGTCCTTCTTGCGCCAATCCTTGCGGTCGGCCAGCACCAGGAAGCTGTCGGTCTCGTTGAGGCCCATGGGGTCTAGGCCCAGCTCGTCGGAGCCGACACGGGCGACGATCCGCTTGACCTCCGGCACCCGCGCCAGGATCGCGCGCTGCACGGCCATGTCTTGCCTGGCGCTGGCGTCGAGATTGATCGAGGGCAGCTTGGCCAGCTGCATCAGGATCGCGCCCTCGTCCATGGTCGGCATGAAGCTCTTGCCGATCAGGACATAGGCGATCGCCGCCAGGACCATGCCGCCGCCGGCCGCCGCGAAGACCGGCTTTGGACGGGCCAGGGCGCGGGCCAGTTGCCGTTCGTAGAACGGCCCGATCCGGCGCATGATCCAAGACTCCTTGTGGGGATGAGCCTTCAAGAGCAGCGAGGCCAAGACCGGGATCACCGTGAACGACAGCAGGAGCGAGGAGCCAAGCGCGAAGACGATCGTCAGGGCCACCGGCGCGAAAAGCTTCCCCTCCAGGCCCTGCAGGCTGAGCAGCGGGAGGAAGACCAGGCAGATGATCAGCACGCCGGAGGTGACTGGCGCGGCGACCTCGGCCACGGCCTCATAGATCACGTGCAGCCGGCGCGACCCGGTCATGGCCGGGTTGTCGAGGCGCTCCACGGTATTCTCGACCACCACGACGGCCGCGTCGACCAGCATGCCGATGGCGATGGCCAGGCCGCCCAGACTCATGAGGTTGGCCGACAGGCCGAACGCCTTCATCAGCAGGAAGGTGGTCAGCGCCGCCAGGGGCAGGGTCACCGCCACCACCGTCGCGGCCCGAAGGTCGCCGAGGAACAGCAGCAGCAGGATCACGACCAGGACGGTGGCCTCGACCAGGGCCTCGTTGACCGTGCCCGTGGCGCGCTCGATCAGGTCGGAGCGGTTGTAGAATGGACTGACGGTGACGCCCTTGGGTAGGGAAGGTTGAAGCTCCTTGAGGCGCGCTTCGACCGATTTGACGACCGTCTTGGCGTCGGCGCCTCTCAGGGCGATGACGATGGCCTCGGCGGCTTCGCCGCGGCCGTTCTCCGTGACTGCGCCGTAGCGGGTCAGGGCGCCTTCGCTGACCTGGGCCAAGTCGCCGAGCCGCGCGGCGCCGCCGCCGGGCAGGGAGACGGCCGTATCGCGCAGGTCATCCAGGGTGGTGATCGCCCCGGCCACGCGCACGACCAGGGCTTCCTCGCCCTCGTTAAGGCGGCCCGAGCCGTCGTTGCGATTGGACGCGGGAATGGCGTCGACGATCGCCTGGGCGGTCAGGCCCGAGGCGGCGAGCGCCGCCGGGTCGGGCGACACCTCGAAGGTCTTGGCCCGGCCGCCCAGCACATTGACATCGGCGACGCCTGGAAGGCCGCGCAGGGCTGGACGGATCGTCCAGTCCAGCAGGGTGCGCTTCTGCTCCAGGGTGAGGCCTTCGCCCTCAAGGGTGAACATGAAGACGTCGGACAGCGGCGTGGAGATGGGCGACAGGCCGCCGCTGACCCCGGCGGGCAGGGCGCCCATGGCGTTCGACAGGCGTTCGGCGGTCTGCTGGCGGGCCCAGTAGACGTCCGTGCCCGGCGCGAAGTCGATCGTCAGGTCGGCGATGGCGTACTTGGCCGTCGAGCGCAGCATGGCCTGCTTGGGGATGCCCAGGAGTTCCATTTCCAGCGGCGTGATGACCTGGCTCTCGACTTCCTCGGGGGTCATGCCCGGAGCCTTGAGGATGATCTTCACCTGGGTCGGCGAGATATCCGGGAAGGCGTCGACAGGCAGCTTCAGAAAGGCGTTGGCGCCCAGCCCGACCAAGGCGATCGCCAGGACGGCGGCCAGCAGGCGCTGCGAGAGCGCAAAGGCGATGAGCTTGCGCATCCTAGTGACCCAGCGCCGACTTCAGCTGGGCGGCGCCCGAGGCCGCGACGCGAGCGCCGCTCGCCAGGCCGGTGACGGCCGCCTCCGCGCCAGCGGCGCCCAGCACGGTGACCGGGCGGGCCTCGTAGCCGGCGGCGGCTTTGACGAAGACGCGCGCCCCGCTTGTGTCCTGCACGAGCGCGCCGCGAGGGATGACCTGGGCGCCGGCGGGAGCGGGGCTGAGCACGATCACATTCACCGTCTGGCCCGGCGCGAGACCGGCGCCGGTGTTCAGTTCGGCTCGCAGGGGCAGGGAGCGGGTCTTCGGATCGATGCTGCCGCCCAGGGCGACGATGCGGCCGCCGACGTCGCCAACCCGCACCGGATAGCCCACCTTGAGTTTGCGGGCGATCTCTGGCGAGACGCGCGCCTCGACCCAGAGCCGGTCGGCGCTGTCCAACGTCACGGCCGGCGCCATGGCGTCGAGGCCGCCGCCGGGCTGGGCGGTGAGGGCCGCCACCCGTCCGGCGGTGGGCGCGCGCAGAACGTATTCGCCGCTCGTCCCACCGGCGCCGGACAGCAGGCGACGACGCTCATTGACCATGGCGCGGGCCTGGGCGAGGCGGGCCTGCGCCTCCTCGGCGCGGGCGCCGGCGATCACGCCTTCGCTCGCCAGCTGTTGCAAGCGGCGCGCCGAAGCCTCCGCGACTCGCAGTTCGGCTTGGTTCTGGACGAGCTCCGAGGAAACCGACAGCGCGTCTCGGCTGAACAGTGTCACCAAGGGCGCGCCCGCCCTGACCGTCTGTCCCTCGAGAACATGGACGCGCATGACCGTGCCGGCGAACGGCGCGGCCACCACGCGGCGACCGTTGAGGGGAGGGGTGACGACGCCGGGCAGAGCGGCCACGGGGGCCTCCGAGGTCGGCTTGGCGACGGCCAGGACGATGCCCATCGCCTTCTCCTGCGCCGCGCTCAAGGTCACGGGCGCGGCGGCGAGTGCGGACGTCGTCGAGAGCGCGGCGACAAGCGCAGCGGCGGCTAGGGGGCGAGCAGGGGGCATCGGCTCCTCGGGAGGGCTTGAAACCCGTCCCTGATGCGCCACCAGCCTGAAGCCTGTCTGAAGCGAAGCTGAAACGAACCTGACAGCGCTTAGTCAGGTTCGTTTCAGCCACCGATGCTATGAGTGGGGTAACCCAGGGAGGCTGGCCATTCGCGTCCTGCTCGTCGAAGATGATCCGGAGATCGCTCGCCGCCTCGCCGCGGCGCTGGCGGAGGCGAGCTTTGTCGTCGACCTCGCGGGCGACGGCGAGACCGGCCTGCTGCTGGGGCGAACCAATGGCTTCGACGCGGTAGTTCTGGATCTGGGCTTGCCGCGCCTGCCGGGCCTGGAGGTGCTGAAGCAATGGCGTCGCGAAGGTCGCGATATGCCGGTGCTGGTCCTGACGGCGCGCGACGGCTGGACCGACCGGGTCGATGGCTTGAACGCCGGCGCCGACGACTACCTGGGCAAGCCGTTTCAGAACGCCGAGGTGGTGGCGCGCCTGCGGGCGCTGACGCGGCGCTCGGCGGGGCGCTCTTCGCCGGTCATGCGACGCGGCGACATCGTGCTCGATCCGGAGGCGGGGACCGTCCAGCGCGGCGACGAAGCCATCGAGCTGACCGCCCGCGAGCTGAAGGTCCTGGCCTATCTGATGCACCGCGCGGGCCGCGTCGTGTCCCAGGGCGAGCTGATCGACCACGTCTACAGCCTGGATGAGACGCGCGAGTCGAACACGATCGAGGTCTATGTGGCCCGCCTGCGCAAGAAACTAGGCAAGGACGCGATCCGCACGATCCGAGGCCTGGGGTACAAGTTCGCCTGATGCGCCAGCTCTGGACCAGTTTCCGCACCCGGCTGATCGTCGGCGCCGTCATCTGGATCATCGCGGGCTTGGCGGTTAGCGGGTTTCTGCTGTCGGAGCTGTTCAAGGCTCACGTCACCCAGCAGTTCGATGACGAGCTGCACGGCCACGCCGCCGAGTTGGCGGCGCTGATCGAGCTCACGCCGGACGGCAAGCTCGTCTTGCATCGGCGCCTTAGCGATCCCCGCTTCCTGCCCAAGGACTCTGGTTTCTATTGGCGGGTCGAGGCGCGCAGCGGCCAATCGATCACCTCGCCGTCACTGGCGGGGCGCGACCTGCCGCTGCCCGGGCCCTTTCCGCCTTCCGGAGCCGAGCGGCATGTCTTTGTCGATGGCCCCTCGGGGCAGTTGCGTCTGGTCGAGCGATCGGTGGCCACGCCGAATGGTCCGCCGCTGCGACTGGGCATCGGCGTTGATCAGCGGCTCCTCGACGAGGTGCTGGGGCGGTTCAACTGGACCCTCTTTCTATCCCTGACGATCGTCGCTTCCGGCCTGATCGCCGCGGCGATGCTGCAGGTCTGGTTTGGCCTCAGGCCCCTGACCCGCATGCGTCACGCGCTGTCGGCCGTCCGTATGGGGCGGGCCAGCCGACTTCCCGAGGACCTGCCCAGCGAGGTGCGTCCCCTGGCGATCGACCTCAATGCGCTGCTCGAGGGCAATCAGGAGATGCTGCGGCGCGCCCGCACCCAGGCCGGCAATCTGGCCCATGCGCTCAAGACACCCCTGGCCATCCTGACCGATGAGGCCGAGCGGATGAGAGCCTCGGGGCAGGTCGAGGCCGCCGACGTAATCACCCTGCAGTGCGAGCGGATGCGACGGCAGATCGACTACCAGATCGCGCGCGCCCGGGCGGCGGCGCTCAAGCGCGCGCCCGGCGTCGCCGCTGACGTTCGCGCGACGCTGGACCCCATCGTCGCGGCGTTGTCGCGCCTCTACGCGCGCCGGGACGTGTCCTTCGCCGTGACCTATGAGGCTGATCCAATCGTCGCCGTGGACGGTCAGGACCTAAGCGAGATCCTCGGCAATGTGCTCGACAACGCCGGCAAGTGGGCCAGTTCGCGGACGGAGGTCGTGGTTCGACGCCGGGGCGACGTCGCCGAAATCGTCGTCGACGATGACGGGCCGGGCCTTCCGCCCGAGAGCTACGAGCACGTCTTTGGCCTTGGCGAGCGGCTCGACGAGCGAACGCCGGGGCATGGCCTGGGGCTATCGATCGTCCGCGACCTGGTGGGCCTGTACGAGGGCCGCGTGATGCTTGACGCGGCGGCGCTTGGCGGGCTTCGGGTGATCCTGATCTTCCCGGCGGCTACGGCGTAAATCAGCGTCCGCCGCGACGCCGCCAGGCGTGTCGTGGTTCGTCACGTCCGCCGGGACGCTGGCGGCATGGAACCGTGCCAGGTCGGCGAGCGGTAAGCTGTGACGATTTTGGCTTGGGGCCAGGCCTCATTCGTCGAGCGGGGCGGCGATGGCCTAGACCGCATCGATCGGGAGTTTGAGATAACGGACCCCGTTGGCCTCGGGCTTGGGGAGCCGGCCGGCCTGGATGTTCACCTGGACGGACGGCAGGATCAGCCGGGGCATGGGCAGGGTGGCGTCGCGGGCATGACGCTTAGCAACGAACTCGGTTTCGCTCACACCGTCGTGCAGATGGATGTTGTTGGTCCGCTGCTCGGCGATCGTGGTTTCCCAGCGATAATCGGTCCGTCCGGGCGGTAGGTAGTCGTGGCAGAGGAACATCCGCGTTTCTGGGGGGAGCGCCAGGAGGCGGCGAACCGATGCGAAGAGGGTCGCCGCGTCGCCGCCGGGGAAGTCGCAGCGCGCCGAGCCATAGTCGGGCATGAACAAGGTATCGCCCACGAACACCGCGTCGCCGATTACATAGCTGACGCAAGCCGGCGTGTGGCCCGGCGTGTGGAGCACGACCGCTTCCATTTCACCGATCCGAAAGCGCTCGCCGTCTTGGAACAGGTGGTCGAACTGAAGACCGTTGGCCGAAAACTCATCGCCGAGACCAAAGAGCGCGCCGAACACCTTTTGCACGGCGGTGATATGAGCGCCGATCGCGATCTTGCCGCCGAGCTGCTCCTGGAGGTAAGGCGCGGCCGAAAGGTGGTCAGCGTGGGCGTGCGTCTCCAGAATCCAGTCAACCGACAGACCCTCGCGCCTGACGTGCGCGATGATCTTGTCGGCATTGGCGTGGCTGGTGCGTCCCGAGGCCGGATCAAAGTCCAGAACGCTGTCGATGATCGCGCAGGCGCTCGAGGCGGGGTCCTTGACGATATAGGACACCGTGTAGGTGGCCGCGTCGAAGAAGGCCCGAACGTCTGGGGCCATCCGAGATTGGGCCAGCGCGCGAGCGACCTTAAGGGGGAGGTCTTGGGACGGCATAGTCCAGTTCCGAGTTGAAATTGGCTTTGTCTTTATATATGCGAATGTGCGAATATATCAATGGCTCATGAGGCGCTCGTGGATCCGCATATGATCGTGACCGCGCTGGCGAGCGGCGCCCTGGTCGGCGCCCTTTTGGGACTGTTCGGAGGCGGGGGCTCGGTGCTCGCCACGCCCCTGCTGCTCTACGTCGTCGGCATGCGCGATCCCCACCTGGCGATCGGCACCTCCGCGGCCGCCGTCTCCGTCAACGCGGCGGCCAATCTGATCGGCCACTGGCGCGGCGGGCGGGTCAAATGGCCCTGCGCCAGCGTCTTCGCGGCGGCCGGGCTGGCTGGATCCTTTCTGGGCTCCAGCATCGCCAAGCTGATCGACGGCCAGAGGCTCTTGCTGTTCTTCGCCTTGGCCATGGCCGCCATCGCGATCTCGATGATGCGCAGACCGCGCTCCGAGGGCGATCCCGACGTCCACATCACCTGGCCTCTGGTCCGGCGGCTGGCGCCCCTGGGCGTGCTGACAGGCGCGGCCGCCGGCTTCTTCGGCATCGGCGGCGGCTTCCTGATCGTGCCGGGGCTGATGGCCGCGACGGGCATGACCATGGCCAACGCCGCGGCCTCGTCGCTGGTCTCGGTGGCGCTGTTTGGGGCGGCGACGTCCTTCAACTACGCGCTGTCGGGCTGGGTCGACTGGAAGATCGCCGGCGTGTTCGTGGTGGGCGGCGCGGTCGGCGGGCTCGCCGGTGTCAAGGGCGCGACCCTGCTGGCCGGCCGGGCGCTGTTGGCGCGCCGACTATTCGCCGTCCTGGTTCTGGTGGTGGCGGCCTATGTCGCCTGGCGCGCCGTGGGCGTGCTCTGAAGCCTCAGCCCGCTGTGCGGTAGATGTCCGACAGCGTGGCCAGGACGCGCGCGGCGTTGGGGTCGCTGAGGCTATAATAGATCGTCTGGGCTTCGCGACGCGTCGCGACGAGGCCCTCGGCGCGCATCTTGGCCAGGTGCTGAGACGTCGCCGACTGCGCCAGGCCCGCATGCTCTGAAAGTTCGCCGACCGAGGCTTCGCCATCCGCCAGGCGGCAGAGCAGCAGCAGCCGCTGCTCGCTGGCCAGCAGTTTGAGCAGCCGCGCGGCGTCGCTGGCGCAGGCGCGCAGGTCGGCGACGTCGGACGGCGAATGGCAGGAAACAGCGGGAGCGGTCATTGGAGCCAATGTAGAAACATGGGTTTCAGGATCAAGCGGTCTTGGTCTTCACCGGAGCGTCCGGATCGCGCAGGACGACATAGATCGCCGGAATGACCAGGACGGTCAGGACGGTCGAGGACGCCAGGCCAAACAGCAGGGAAATGGCCAGGCCCTGGAAGATCGGGTCGGTCAGGATCACCGCCGCGCCGATCATCGCCGCCAGGGCGGTCAGCAGGATTGGCTTGAAGCGGATCGCGCCCGCCGTCAGCAAGACCTCGCGTAGCGGCTTTCCGTCCTCGGCGCTGTGGCGGATGAAATCCACCAGCAGGATCGAGTTGCGGACGATGATCCCGGCCAGGGCGATGAAGCCGATCATCGAGGTCGCGGTGAACGGCGCGCGGAACAGGATGTGGCCCAGCACGATGCCGACCAGGGTCAGCGGGATCGGCGTCAGGATCACCAGCGGCAGGCGGAAGCTTTTGAACTGCGCCACCACCAGCACGTAGATGCCCAGGATCGCCACGCCGAACGCCGCGCCCATGTCGCGGAAGGTCACCCAGGTGATCTCCCACTCGCCGTCCCACAGGACGGTCGGGCGGCTCTCGTCGGCGGGTTGGCCGTGCATGCGGATGTCGGGCTTGGGCGTCGCGCCCCAATCCATGTCGCGCAGGCGCTTGTCGACGTCCATCATGCCGTAGATCGGCGCCTCGTAGGCGCCGGCCAGCTCGGCCATGACCATGTCGACGTCGCGGCCATCGCGGCGGAACACGTGGGTTGAGCCCGCCTCGCGCTTGGCGTCGACGACTTCCGAGAGTTCGACCAGACGGCCGTTGGCCGCCCGCGCCACGGGCGTCGAGCCCAGGGCCTCGCCCCAGGTGCGGGCGCTTTGCGGCAGGCGAACCGAGATTTCCAGGGGATCGCGACCTTCGCCGCGATGGGCGTAGCCGACGACCTGGCCGCCGAACGCCGCGCCGATCGAGTCGAGCACGTCGCGGTCGGAGACGCCGAGGGCCTCCAGGCGCGAGCGGTCGGGAACCAGGCGCAGGGAGGGGCGGGGCGCGCCCCAGCTGTCGTCGATGTCGACGATATAGGGCACGGCGTGGAACGTCGCCTTGACGCGCTCGGCGACCGCGCGGCGGGTGGCGGCGTCGGGGCCGTAGATTTCGGCCAGAAGGGTGGCCATGACCGGCGGTCCGGGCGGCGCCTCGACCACCTTGATGGCCGCGCCGGCGGGCAGGGTGATCCGCGCCAGGCGCTCGCGCAGATCCAGGGCCACGGCGTGGCTCGAGCGCTTGCGTTCGTCCTTTGGCGCGAGGGCCACGGAGAGGTCGCCCTGCTCGGGACGGGCGCGCAGATAGTAGTGGCGAACCAGGCCGTTGAAATTGAACGGCGAGGCGGTCCCGGCATAGGCGTCGATCGCGACCGTCTCGGGCAGGGTTCCGGCGATGGCGGCGGCCTGAGCCAGGGTGCGCTGAGTGATCTCCAGCGACGTGCCTTCGGGCATGTCCAGCACCACCTGCAGCTCGGACTTGTTGTCGAACGGCAGCAGCTTCACGGTTACGGTCTTGGTGGCGAACATGGCGCAGGCCAGCAGGGTGGCGACGCCGACCCCGCCCAGGAACATCCAGGCTGAGCGGCGGTTCTGGATTACCCGGCCGGCGACCCGGCGATAGAGCGCGCCCAGCTTGCCTTCGTCCTCATGGCCGTGGCCGCTCGGCGCGCCTTCCAGCGCCTTGCGGGCGAAGCGGACCATCAGCCACGGCGCGATGACCACGGCCACGAAGAACGAGAAGACCATGGCGGCCGAGGCGTTGACCGGGATCGGCGCCATGTAGGGGCCCATCAGACCGGACACGAACAGCATCGGCAGCAGGGCGGAGACGACGGTCAGCGTGGCCACGACCGTGGGATTGCCGACCTCGGCCACCGCCTCGACGGCGGCCTCGATCCGGCCGCGTCCATCATTCATCGCCCAGTGACGGGCGATGTTCTCGATCATGACGATGGCGTCGTCGACCAGGATGCCGATCGAGAAGATCAGGGCGAACAGGCTGACGCGGTTGATCGTGTAGCCCATCAGGTTCGAGGCGAAGAGCGTCAGCAGGATGGTGGTTGGAATGACCACGGCGGTGACGCCGGCCTCTCGCCAGCCGATGGCCAGGCCGATCAGCACCACGATGGAAAGGGTCGCCAGCCCGAGGTGGAACAAGAGCTCGTTGGCCTTGTCGTTGGCGGTCGCGCCGTAGTCGCGCGTGACGTCGACATTCAGCGTCGCGGGCAGCAGCGAGTCTTTCAGGGCCTCGACGCGATCCAGCACGGCCTTGGAGACGACTACCGCGTTGGCGCCCTTGCGCTTGGCGATGGCCAGGCTGACCGCCGGCGCCTCGCTCCAGCCGTTCTCGAAACGCGCGTAGCGGCGGACCTGGGTCTGGTCCTCGCGCGGCCCTTCGGCGACGTCGGCGACGTCGCGGACATTGACCGCCTCGCCCTTGGCCGAGGGCAGGGCCAGCAAACCGATCTCGGCGGCGCTCTTCAGGTCGCGCCCGGCGGTGACGGCGACCGCCTCGCCGCCGTTGCGCACGTCGCCGGCCGGGAAGGCGCGGGTCGCCTGCCGGATGGTGTCCATCAGCGCGCCCATCGACACGCCGCGCAAAGCCAGGCGAGCCGGATCGGGCGTGACGCGGATCTCGCGGGGACGGCCGCCGACGATGAAGGTCAGCCCCACGTCATCGACCTTGGCGACCTCGGTCTTCAGCTTGCCGGCGACCTCGCGCAGGCTCTCGTCGGTCCAGCGGCCCTCATAGCCCGGCTTGGGCGACAGGGTCAGGACCAGGCTCGGCACGTCGTTGATGCCGCGCGTCTGGATCAGCGGCTCGGGGACGCCGGCGGGGATGCGGTCGTAGTTGGCGCGAACCTTCTCGTGGATGCGCACGGCCGCGGCGTCGGGGTCGACGCCAACCTTGAACCGGGCCGTGACCATCACCTGGTGGTCGTCGGCGAAGGTGTAGACGTGCTCGACGTCGTTGACACTCTTGACGATCGCTTCCAGCGGCTTGCCGACCAGCTCGACGGCGTCGGGCGCGGAGAGGCCCGGGGCGGCGACCATGATGTCGACCATCGGCACGCTGATCTGCGGCTCCTCCTCCCGGGGGATCGAGAACAGCGCCAGGAGGCCGACGGCGATCGCGGCCATCAGGATCAGCGGCGTCAGCGGCGATCGGATCGTCGCCTTGGTCAGGCGGCCGGAGAGCCCAAGGTTCATCGCCCCGCCTCCGCCGGCGTCAGGACGTCGCCGAGCCGAAGGCCGGACAGGACCTCGACCATGCCGGGATCAGCGGCGGCCGAGGTCTGGACGGGACTGTCGGCGACCGCGCCGCCCTTGTCGACCAGGCGGACATAATCCACGCCAAAGCGGGTGACGACGTAGCGTCGCGGGATCACGACCGCTTGGCGCTGGCCGACCGAAACGAAGGCTCGAACCTTCCGCCCGACCAGCGCCTGAGGAAGATCGGCGGCGGTGACGTCCGCGACGATCTGGCCGCCGGTGACGGCGGGATAGACCTGGCTGATCTGCCCGGACGCGGCCGCGCCGCCCAGATCCTCGGCGGCGAAGCGGACCTTGCCGCCGACCTTCAAGGCTGAGGCCTCGCCTTCGGGAAGGGTGATGCGCACGACCGGCGGTCCAGCGGTGATCGTGGCGATCGACTGTCCAGGCATGACCACCGAGCCCAAGGGCACATCGGCGGTCAGCACGCGTCCGGCCGCGGGGGCCAGCACCGCGCCCTGGGCGCCGAGTTCGGCGCTGGCTCGCGCCTGGGCGCGGGCGGCGGCGAGCCCCGCGCTGGCGGTCTTGGCCGCCGCCTGCACCTGGTCCAGGCGGGCCTTGGCGTAGACGCCGTGATCATAGAGGTCCTGGGTGCGGGCGAGATCGGCCTCCGCCTGCGCGGCCTGGGCGGCGGCGGCGGCGACCTGGGCGTCATAGGCGCTGGTCTGCAGGCCAATCCGCTCGTCGCGGACGATCGCGATCGTCTGGCCCTGGCGCACGACGTCGCCTTCCTTGACCAGCAGACGCGAGATGGTTCCGGGGATGCGGGCGCGCGCCTCGGCCATGTCGCGCGTCGTCAGCGTGGCGGGGACCGGTTTGAGATCATCGACGACCGAGGCGCGGACCGTCAGGCGGTCGGCGGCGGGGGCCATGACCACGGCGGGCTTGGTCGAGACTTCGTCCTTGCCGCAGGCGCAGAGCAGGGCCGCTAGGCCCAACGCGCCGATCAACACTGGCTTGGTGGTCATGCGTCGCTCCCCAGGATTTTTCTTCTTGGCTCAGCCGCGATCGCTGATCTGGCCGCTCGCGGCGTCCAGGCTGACGGTGGGCAGGCCCGCGGCCTTCCACGCCATAATCCCGCCGCCCAGATGGCTGTCGAGCTTGTGGCCGGCGGCCCGGCAGCGATCGATGGCGGTGGCCGAGCGCTTGCCTGAACCACACTGCATGACGATGCGCTTGTCGTCGGCCAGGGGCAGGGCGGCCGGATCGAAGGTCGACAATGGGAAGTTCAGGGCGCCGTGGATGCGTTCAGCGGCGAATTCAGCGGGCTCGCGCACGTCGATCAGGAGAATCTGGCCAGCATCCAGGGCCGCCTTCACTTCAGCGGGGGTGAGATCCTTCACCTTCGAACCGAACATGATCGTCTCCGTCGCGGGGCTTGATGGGAATAAAATTCGTAATTGCGAATATGCGAGAATTGGAATATTAAGTCAAGCGCGGCTGGTTGACGGAGATCATGGCCGCTCCGGCCGGCCGGTGCGCTGATCGGGATCAAACCCATAGGGAGAAGCCAGGTGGTAAAGCCTCGCATCGTCGTTCTGGGAGCCGGTCTTGGCGGCGCCATCGCCGCGTTCGAGATCAAGCAGGCCGTCGGCAAGAACGCCGATGTCCATGTCGTCTCGCAGGGCGACACCTTCCATTTCGTGCCCTCCAATCCCTGGGTCGCCGTGCGCTGGCGCAAACGCGACGCCATCGAGGTCAGGCTGCCGCCGATCTTCCAGAAGAAGGGCATCGCCTTCACAGGCGTCGGCGCCAGCAAGGTCGACCCCGCGACCAACACGCTGCGTTTGGCCGACGGCCAGGCCCTGGCCTACGACTACCTGGTGATCGCCACGGGTCCTGAGCTGGCCTTCGACGAAATTCCCGGCCTGGGACCGCACGGCGGCCACACCCAGTCGGTCTGCCACGTGGCCCACGCCGAGACCGCCGCCGACGCCTTCGACAAGTTCTGTCAGAACCCCGGTCCGATCGTGGTCGGCGCCGTGCAGGGGGCCTCGTGCTTCGGGCCGGCTTACGAGTTCGCCCTGATCCTCGACACCGAGCTGCGCCGCCGCAAGATCCGCGACAAGGTGCCGATGACCTTCGTCACCTCGGAGCCGTACGTCGGCCACCTGGGCCTGGACGGCGTCGGCGACACCAAGGGCCTGCTCGAAAGCGAGCTGCGCCAGCGCCACATCAAGTGGGTGACCAACGCCAAGGTCGCCTCGGTCGACGAAGGCCTGATGCATGTCGAGGAGATCGCCGAGGACGGCTCGGTGCATGCGCGTCACGACCTGCCGTTCGGTTTTTCGATGATGCTGCCCGCCTTCCGCGGCGTCGAGGCCGTGCGCGGCGTCGAGGGTCTGGTCAATCCGCGCGGCTTCATCCTGATCGACAAGCACCAGCGCAACCCGACCTATCCGAACATCATGGCCCTGGGCGTCTGCGTCGCCATCGCGCCGACCGGCAAGACGCCGGTGCCGGTGGGCGTGCCCAAGACCGGCTTCATGATCGAGAGCATGGTCACGGCCATCGCCCATAACTTCAAGGAGATCCTGGACGGGCAGGCGCCCACGCACGAGGCGAGTTGGAACGCCATCTGCCTGGCCGACTTCGGCGACGGCGGCGTGGCCTTCGTCGCCCAGCCGCAGATCCCGCCGCGCAACGTCAACTGGTCGGCCAGCGGCAAGTGGGTTCACCTGGCCAAGGTCGGCTTCGAGAAGTACTTCCTGGGCAAGGTCAAGCGCGGCGAGAGCGAGCCGTTCTACGAAAAGCTGGCCCTCGATATTCTCGGCGTCAACAAGATCAAGGGCGCCTGACGATGCGCCAGTTCGCTTGTCCATCTTGCGGCGCGTCCAATCGCGTTCCCGAGGATCGCGATCCGGCCGCCGCCCGATGCGGCCTTTGCAAGGCGGCGGTCTTCTCCAGCGCGCCGCTGGATGTCGACGCCCAGGGGCTGGAGCGTCATCTGGCCGGCACCAAGGGCGTGCCGGTGCTCGTCGATGTCTGGGCGCCATGGTGCGGACCCTGTCGCGCCATGGCGCCGCAGTTCGCGGCGGCCGCGGCGCGTCTGGGCGCTCGGGCCCGGCTTCTGAAGCTCAACGCCGACGACAATCCCGGCCCCTGCGCACAGTACGCGGTCCAAGGCATCCCGGCGCTGCTGCTCTTCCAGGATGGGCGTCTGATGACCCGCAAGGCGGGCCTGATGAGCGCTGATCAACTCGTCGATTGGGTGAGCTTGGCCACGGCCAAGGCCGCCGTCTGATAGCCAAAGGAATAGTCCCATGACCCTCGATCGCGCCGTGCTGGCCTTCGCCGGCTTCGTCGTTCTGCTCGGGCTGGCGCTCGCGCACTTCGTCCACCCGTACTGGGCTGGGCTGTCGGCCTTCGCGGGCCTGAACATGATCCAGGCCGCGTTCACCGGCATCTGCCCGGCGGCCATGATCTTCAAGAAGCTGGGCGTGAAGCCGGGGACGGCGTTCCGCTGATGCGCCGCGCCGCCCTGATCGCAGCCAGCGCCCTTTTTGCCTTGCCGCTCGTCGCGCGGGCGACCACGCTTGAGGAGGCCATCGCGGCGGCGCGCGCCTACAATCCCGACCTCCGCGCGGCCAGGGCCCAGACGAACGCGGCCGGGGCGCGCCTCGACGCGGCCAAGGGGGCGCGGCTGCCCAGCGTTGGCCTGGCTGGCGACTATATGAGCGGCCGCAACGATCTGGGCGGCTTCTTTGGCTTCGCGGCGGCGGACGTCGATCCGCGCTCGGCGCGATTGGAAATCGCCCAGCCTCTCTACGCCGGCGGCGCCATCGCGGCGGGGATCGACCAGGCCAGAGCCGGGCAGGCCGGCGCCAAGGCCCGCCTGGTCCAGGCCGATGACGCGTTGCAGGTTGCCGTCGCGCGCGCCTATGTCGGCGTCCGAACCACCGAAGCCTTCTTCGAGGCCAGCCAGGCGCAGGCCAAAGCGTTCGACGAATGGACCCGACAGGCGCAACTGCGGTTCGCGGCCGGTGAAATCCCGCGCAGCGATCTGGAGCTCACGCTCGCGCGCGGAGCCGAGGCGCGAGCGGGGACGGCGAGGGCGCGGGGCGCTCTGGCGGTAGCGCGCGCCCGGTACGCGGCGCTGGTCGGCGGCGAGCCTATCGCGCTCGAGCCGGTCGCCGACGACGGCGCCATGCCCGCGCTGGACGAGGTCCTGGCCCGGGCCGAGGCCGTCAGCCCCGCGCTGCGGGCCGCCGAAGCTGGGGTTCGCGCGGCTCAGGCGGCCGCCAGGGCCGCCGCGGCCCAAGGCTTGCCGAGCGTCAGCGTCGCGGCCCGCGCCGAACAGGTGCGAGACCAGTTCTTTCCGGGCTACCGCTCGGACGCCGTCACGATCGGCCTGCAAGGGCGCTGGACGTTGTTCGCCGGTGGCCGCGTCCAGGCGGCCAAGGCCGAGGCGTCCGCGGGCGTGCGCGCCGCCGAGGCCCAGCGCGACGCCGCGCGCGCTGGATTGAAGACGGCGGTCATCGCCGCCTGGAGCGACCTTCAAGCCAATCGTCTGGCGGCGCTCGCCGCGCGCGACCAGGTGGCGGCCGCCAACCGGGCTGTGGACAGCCTGCGCCAGGAGGTGCGGGTCGGCCAGAGGCCGTTGCTGGACCTGCTGGACGCCGAGCGCGACCAGCTGGGCGCGGTCGCCAGAGCCCTCGCCGCCGAGGGCGAGGTGACGGTGAGCGCTCGCCAGCTGCGGGTTTTGGCGGACGCTGGGCCTTCGGCGCGGCCTTAGAGCCGAGGCGATCAGCGCCGCGTTCCGCATCAATACGTAATTGCGAATATTAGAAGATGGTGGGATTTGGGCGGCGCCTTCTAGGAGACTTGAGATGGTGATCGACGCCGCGGTTATCGATCTGTCGCGACTTCAGTTCGCGTTGACGGCCCTCTACCACTTCCTGTTCGTGCCCCTGACGCTGGGGCTCTCCTTCATGCTGGTCATCATGGAGAGCATCTATGTCATGACCAAGCGCCCGATCTGGCGCACGGTCACCCGGTTCTGGGGGACGCTGTTTGGCATCAACTTCGTGCTGGGCGTGGCCACGGGCATCACCATGGAATTCCAGTTCGGGATGAACTGGTCCTACTACTCCCACTATGTCGGCGACATCTTCGGCGCGCCGCTGGCGATCGAAGGCCTGATGGCCTTCTTCCTCGAAGCCACCTTCGTCGGCCTGATGTTCTTCGGCTGGGACAAGCTCAGCCGCGTTGGGCACCTGTTCGTAACCTTCATGGTCGCCCTGGGCACCAACCTCTCGGCCCTGTGGATCCTGGTCGCCAACGGCTGGATGCAGAACCCGATGGGCGCGGGCTTCAACCCCGACACCATGCGCATGGAGGTGTCGAGCTTCCGCGACGTGCTGTTCAACCCCGTCGCTCAGGCCAAGTTCGTGCACACGGTCAGCGCCGGCTATGTGATCGCCGCGGTCTTCGTGCTGGGGATCTCGGCCTTCTATCTGCTGAAGGGCAAGTATGTGGGCGTCGCCAAGCGCTCGATGACGGTGGCCGCGGCCTTCGGCCTGGCGTCCTCGCTGTCGGTCGTCGTGCTGGGCGACGAGAGCGGCTACGCCCTGACCGACAATCAGAAAATGAAGCTCGCGGCGCTCGAGGCCATGTGGGAGACGGAAGCGGCGCCGGCCGGGCTGACGGCCTTCGGCGTGCCGAGCCTGGCCGATCGCAAGACCCACTACGAGATCAAGATCCCCTACGTGCTGGGTGTCATCGCCACCCGCAGCTTCGACAAGCCGGTGGAGGGCATCTTCCAGCTGGTGGCCAAGGCGCAGGACCGTATCGAGTCCGGCGTGATCGCCTATGGCGCCGTCGAGGCGCTGAAGGCCAATCCCAGCGACCTGGCCGCGCGGGCGACCTTCGAACAGCACCGCCGCGACCTCGGCTACGCTCTGCTGCTCAAGCGCTATGTCGCCGATCCGCGTCAGGCCTCGCCCGCGCTGATCCAGAAGGCGGCCTGGGACACGGTGCCGCCGGTGCCGGTGATGTTCTGGGCGTTCCGGATCATGGCCGGCATCGGCTTCCTGATGATCGCCCTGTTCGCCACGGCCTTCCTGCTGGTCACCCTGCGCAGGCACGACACCAAGTGGTTCCTGATGCTGGCGGTGGCGGCGATCCCGCTGCCCTGGCTGTCGGCGGAGCTGGGATGGGTGCTGGCCGAGGTTGGTCGTCAGCCCTGGGCGGTGGACGGCGTGCTGCCGACCTTCCTGGGGGCGTCCAGCCTGACCGTTCCGCAGCTGCTGACCAGTATCGCGGCCTTCACCCTGCTTTACGGCGCCCTGGCGGTGGTCGAGATCGGCCTGATCCTCAAGACCATCAAGTAGGGGCCCTTTGCTCAGCATGAGCCCGCGCTCGACGGTTCGCCAGAACCCGAACCGGCCGTGGCGTAAGAGGAGCCAGTCCTATGGATATCCCCGTTGATTTCGCCACGCTTCGCGTCATCTGGTGGGCCCTGGTCGGCGTCCTGCTGATCGGCTTCGCCCTCACCGACGGCTTCGACATGGGCGTGGGCGCCCTGCTGCCCTTCGTCGCCAAGACCGACAAGGAACGCCGGATGGTGATCAACACCATCGGCGCGACCTGGGAAGGCAACCAGGTGTGGTTCATCCTGGGCGGC